>JAJPIX010000047.1 GCA_021324545.1 Alphaproteobacteria bacterium | reverse complement strand
GGGAGCTGAACGGGCAGCAAGCCTTTCAGGCCGAAACCTATGCGCCCCTTTATCTGTGGCCGGGGAATGCAAAAGGCTGACCCGTCCATGACATCGCGGATAGAGTCCTCACATTTCGGAGCGCCATGTTGACAATACCGTCCCTCTGTGCCAATTTTTTGGCATGAAGAGGCGCAAAGACGGCAGGAAAGATCGCGGCTTTTCCCGCCGCGAGCGGGAGATCATGGATGCGCTCTATCGCCTGGGCAAAGCCACGGCCGCGCAAATCCAGGACGCGATCGCCGATCCGCCCAGCTACACGGCCATTCGCACGCTGCTCACCATTCTGGAAAAGAAGGGCCATGTGCGGCACGCAAGCGACGGCACCCGCTACATCTACGAGCCTGCGGTGGCGCGCGGCGAAATGGGCCGGCGCGCGGTGGATTCACTGCTCAAAACCTTCTTCGACAATTCGGTGGAGCGCGCGGTTTCCGCGATGCTCACCCGCAAGGATGCCGACATTTCCCAGGAAGAGCTCGGCCGGCTTTCGCGGCTGATCGAGAAGGCCAAACGGGAGGGCCGATGAGCGATTTTCATGCGCTGCAGATCCTTCTCGCCGCGGGCGAATTGGGCGTAATTTCATCGCTGATCCTTTGCGCGGCCTGGCTCTGCGCGCGCGGAAAAAGCGCAGGCCGCCGCCACCTGATCTGGCTCGGCGCGTTCGGGGCCTTGCTGCTCGTGCCGGTCATGGCGACGCTGTTGCCGGGAAGCATCGTATATTCGCTCCCCGCGCCGCAGGGTCCCACCGCAATCACGCCGCAGGTTCTCGCCGCATCGGCTGCTGCGCCTGCCCAGGCCGCGCCTTCCATTCGCCTTGATGTCCCGGCCGTCGCACAGGCGCTTGCGCTCGTATGGATCGCGGGCTTGCTGCTCATTGCGCTGCGCAGCCTCTTCTCCGCGCTGATCCTTGGCAGGCTGAAGCGCGACAGCATCGAAAACCCGTTCGAGGCCAGCGAGCTTCCGCCGCCCGTCCGCACCAGCCGGGTGGAGCTGCGCGTTTCCAACGGCGAGCAGGGGCCGATCGCCTGGGGCATTTTCCGCCCCGTCATCCTGTTGCCGCAGCGGGCGCTCTACTGGTCCGGCGAGCGGCTCCAAGCGGTGTTGCTGCATGAGCTTGCGCATGTGCGCCGCCGCGACAGCCTCGCGCAGCTGCTGTCGCTTGCCGCGTGCGCGATCTATTGGCCCAATCCGCTTGTCTGGCTCGCAGCAGCGCGCATGCGGCGCGATGCGGAAATGGCGACCGACGATGCGGTTTTGTGCGCGGGCATTCGCGCCTCTGACTACGCGGGTGAGCTTTTGCAGATCGCGGCCGAATTGCGAGCGCGGCCGCTTTCGGCCTTCGCGCCGATGCACATGGCGTCGCCCTCCGCGCTGGAAGCGCGCCTGAAATCGGTCCTCGCCTCAACCACCAAACGAACGGGAGTGACAGCCATGGATGTGCTCAAGACGATGGGTGTGGCGCTGCTGGCCACCACGGCTCTGGTGATCGCGCGGCCGTCGCTCGCCCAGGATTCCGGCAGCGCGACTGTCGCCACCGCGCCGCTTCCTCCGCCCGCGCCTCAGGCCGCCGCCGAGGTTCCCCCGCCGCCGCCCGCGCCGGCCACGGCGGAAGAAACATTGCCGGCGGCCGACGCCACAGCGCCCACGCCGCCCGCGCCGCCCGCCGATGGCGTGCCGCCTGTCCCTGCAACGCCCGCAGTTGCTCCCGCGCCCGCGCCCGCGCCGGCTCCTGCTCCTGCAGAAGCTGTCGTTTCATCCGATGGCGCCGCTTATGCCTACACCGCGCCTGACGGCACGCCGATGACCATTCAGCTGCGCTCGACAACCCGCCGCGTTCATGGCCGCGACGTCACACACACCAGCATCATCGTGAACGGCAAGCCAGTCGATGTGAACGCCGCGGTCGCGCGCGTCGCGCCCGAAATCAGGCGCGCCATGGCACAGGTGGAAGCCAACCGGGCAACGCTCGCCGCCGAAATGGAGGCCCATCGCCGGGCGATGGCCGCCGCCGAAGAAGCCATGAAGTCGGCCGGGCCGGCAATGCAGGAGGCGCTGGCGCAGGCGCAGGCCGATCTTGCCAAGGCCAACATCGATCTCAAGATCCAGCAGCAGCTGGATGAAGCAGGCAAGCGGATACAAATCCGCATCGAAACGCACCCGCATCCCGGTCGGCGCGCTGCGCAACAGAATCCGGACGATTGAAGGCGGCGCTCCCGCCCGGACGGGCTCTGTTCCAGATTGGCACGCAAGCAGGCCGCTTCGCAGTGCGCGGGCGAAAAAGCGTGGGCCAAAGCGTGCCTTGCACGGGTTTTGCGCGGCGTCCCGTGCAACGCACGGAAGACCTATACCATGCGCCGGAACAGGACAAACCGCCCCACGCCGCAGACAAAACGCACCCGTCCGTCGCGCGCCCAAGCCTCGACGCCGGCCCAGGAAGCTGGCCTGCGCTCCCACGGATCGGGTCCCGCCTTGCTGCGCAACAGCAGGCAACCGATCGTGGGCCTTTGCGCCGAATTCCGCCCCGAGCATTACAGCTACGCGCGGACGCAATCGCGCACGCTTCAGCGTTTGGAATGGGAAGATCGCGCGCCGCCGCTTCGTTCGTGGGGCCTCAACTTCGTGGCCGATCTCGCGCTGCGCTATTTCGGCTGAAGCCGCTCACCTCGGTCACGCCGCCTGCTTTGCGAAGTCCGGATAGAATTGCTCCATCATCCGGTCGCGATGGGCGACAAGGTTTCCATGCGCCTCCGTCCATTCGCGCAGCGGGCCGTCGAAATGGGGCGTTAGGATTCCAGCGATCATGCCAAACATGGTGGCATCGGCGCCGCATGGGCTTTCGCCCATCAGATAGGGCTTGTCGCCCAGCACGACAGACAGCGCACGGATCGAACGGCCGCCAAGGTCGGCGATCTCCTGGTGGCTGTGCCGCCCGATGCCGTGGCCGTGCAGCGTGTTCCTCACGAGCTCGCGCGCGGATTCGCGCGCACCCTCCGGCGCGCGGTCGAAGAAGCGCGCGGGGCCGCGCGCGAAATTGTCATCATCCATCCAGCGCATCTGAAGCAGCGCGAAATAGACCTGATCTTCCAGCATGCGCTCGACAATCCAGGCTTCGGCGCGTTCGGCGGTGGAAAGACCATTGTCGAGGTCGAAGTGGTATTTGCTCTCGATATGGCGGCGGATGAAGGTGGAATCGCCGATCTTGAGGCCGTCATCCTCGATGAATGGAATCTTGCCCTTTGGTCCCTCGGGCGGGGTCGCGTGGACGAATTTGTAAGGCACACCGGCCATCTTGAGCTGCACCTCCGTCTCCATCACGAAGGGGCTGGGGTCGGGAAGCCCGAATGCGGGGCCGAATCCGAAAAGCGTGATCATATGCGCCTCCTGTCCTCTTTGCCCTTTTCATAGCCCAAGGCTGCTGACAGCATGGTGTCAGCAGTCTTTCAGTAGCCTGGCAGCATGCGCAGGGCCGACCGTCTATTCCGCATCGTCCAGATTCTCCGGCGAAAACGCCGGCCCGTGACGGCCGGCGAAATCGCCGAGGAGATGGAAACTTCGCTGCGCACCATCTATCGCGACATCGCGCAGCTCATGGCTGACCGCGTGCCCATCCGCGGCGAGGCAGGCGTTGGTTACGTGCTGGAAGGCGGGTTCGACATGCCGCCGCTCATGCTGACCGCCGACGAGGTGGAAGCCGCCATTCTTGGCGCGCAATGGGTGATGGGGCGCGCCGATCCGGTGCTATCGCGCGCGGCCGCCGATCTGGTGGCGAAGATCGGCGCTGTCATTCCCGAACATCTTCGCCCGCTTCTGATGGAGCCGGGTCTGGCCGCGCCGCACAAACCTGCGCCACCGGATGCCATCGACATGCCCCGCCTGCGTGCGGCCATCCGCAGGCAGGACAAGGTGTTCATCGTTTATCGCGACGAGAAAAATGCTGCGAGCGAACGCATTATCTGGCCCATTGCGATTGCCTATCTCGATGTTGTGCGGCTGATCGTGGCCTGGTGCGAGCTGCGAAAGGCGTTCCGCCATTTCCGCACGGATCGCGTGATCAGGGCGGATTTCCTGGACGTTCGCTATCCCACGCCGCGCGCAAGGCTGCGCCACCAATGGCGGAAAGAAATGGAGCTGCAAATGCGCACACAAACGGCGCGTCGCGGTTCGGACGAAAAAACCGTGGCCGCCGCCTGGATGGAATGAGGAGGCGACGATGATCGCGGCGACCTGCCATTGCGGTGCCGTAACGGTGGAGGTGCCAAAGCCGCCGGGTGCGGTCGAGGTCAAAGAATGCAACTGCTCGATCTGCCGGCGCACCGGCGCCGTGTTGGCGTATTACTCGCCGCGCGAGGTTCGCGTGAGCGGCGCGACAGACACGTACATGTGGGGCGACCGCATGATTGAATTCCACCGCTGCAAGGTCTGTGGCAATTTCACCCATTGGTCGCCCGTGGACAGATCGCGGGATCGCATGGGTGTGAACATTCGCCTGATGCCGCCGGAGCTGACCGCGGACATCCGCATTCTGAAATTCGACGGGGCGAACACCTGGACGGTGACCGGCGAGCGCCGCGGCCTTTGACGCCTGCACATCCGGGGTGCGTTGGCCGCATTTGCCAGCGGCATGTCCGCGTGGTTTTTTGTCGTACTGTTCGGGGAGAAATGGGGACTCGATGAAATTCCTGCCAACGGCCGGCCTTTTGACCCTGGCCGCCACCGCCGCCTTTGCCGGACCGGAGCAGAAGGTCGTCATCCACAATTTCGAGGCAATGTCGCTTGCGCCTTCGGGCGACAGGCTTGCGGATGTGGAATCCGACGACCCCGGCAATCTTCCGGCGGAGCCGCACGGAAGGGTCGTGGTGCGCGCCGCCAGCGGAAACGTCGTTGCCGTCTATGACCCGTGCAAGACATGCAAATACAGCGACACGGCCTGGTCGCCCTCGGGGCGGTCGCTTGCCTTTCTCTCCAGCGACGAAAAATCCGGGAAGACAACGCTCTATTTGTCCGGCAACGGCAAGCTTCGCGCCGTCGCCGCGATTTCAGGCGTGGCCAACACGATCCGGTTCTCGCCGGACGGTTCGCGGATTGCGCTTCTGGTCACGCTTGGCGCACACAAGAAAACCGGCGCCACCCAGGCGGCCGCGCCGATGGTGGGCGCAATCGGCGAGAACAGCGATGAGCAACGCATCGCCGTCCTGCCGCCGGGCGGCGCGCTGAAACCTGTTTCGCCGGACGACACCTATATCTACGAGTTTTCCTGGACACCCGATGGCAAAGGGTTTGTTGCGGCCGGCGCCAAGGGCAATGGCGACAACAACTGGTGGATTGCAACGCTCGACTATGTGGATGCGCAGGCCGGCGCGCTGCGCGTGATCGCGACGCCAAAGACCCAGATCAACTTGCCGCGCGTTTCGCCCGATGGGCAGACGGTGGCATTTATCGGCGGATTGATGAGCGATTGGGGCTCCATCGGCGGCGACATCTACACGGTGCCGCTTTCGGGCGGCAAGCCGTCGGATGTCACGCCGGATTTCAGGGGCACGGTCCAGGGCATCGCCTGGCGCGGAGAGAAGATCATGGCAACAGCCCTGATCGACGATCGCGAATCCGTCATCTCCGCCGATCCGCGCACGCCCACGCAACAGGTTTTATGGTCGGCGCCCGTTTCCGTGCGCGCGCAGACCTTTGATGGCCCGATTGCCTTCAGCGCCGACGGCGCAGCCGCGGCCACTGTGATGCAGGATTTCACTCATGCGCCGGAAATCGCGCTGGGCCGGCTGCCGGCGCTTGTGCCCGTCACCCGCGCAAATGCCGCGCTTCCGGCCAACGTCTCCGCGCAGAGCGTTCACTGGAAAAGCGACCGATACGATGTGCAGGGCTGGCTGATTGGACCGAAGCAGACGGTTCCGGGCACGAAATATCCCATGATCATGATCGTGCATGGCGGACCGAGTGCCGCTTCGCTTCCACGCTATATCGCCGCCGGCGGCCAGCACGGCACGGGCTTCGACATCACCCATGCGCTGATTGCGCGCGGTTACTACATTTTCTATCCCAATCCGCGCGGCTCCTACGGCCAGGGCGAAGCCTTCACGCGCGCCAACATCCGCGATTTCGGCGGCGGCGATCTGCGCGACGATCTGGCAGGCGTGGACGCGGTGGAAAAGATTGCGCCGATAGACGACGGGCGGCTTGGCATGTACGGCCACTCGTACGGCGGCTGGATGGCGATGTGGCTCAACACGCAATCGCACCGCTTCAAGGCCATTGTGGCCGGCGCGGGCATCGCCAACTGGCAAAGCTATTACGGCCAGAACGGCATCGATCAGTGGATGATCCCGTTCTTCGGCGCGTCCGTGTATGACGATCCGGCGATCTACCGCGCGGCAAGCCCCATCGAATTCATCAAGAACGCCAGAACGCCGACGCTCATCTATGTGGGCGAACGCGACGTGGAATGTCCGGCGCCGCAATCGCTGGAATACTGGCACGGGCTGAAGGCGATGGGCGTGCCGACAGAGCTCTTCATCTATGCCGGCGAAGGCCATCACTTCCACAAGCTGACCGATCTCGAAGATCTGCGCGGCCGCATTCTCGGCTGGTTCGACCGCTATCTGAAATAGCTCAGCTGCGGGTTTCCACCTGGCGCAGGAACTGCCGTTCTTCGCGCAGGATGAATTTTTCCGTCTGCGCGAATTCGAAATTGGCGCGACTTTGCGGATCGGTCCGCAAGGCGGCGCGATAGCGTTCATAAGCGGCAAGGCTTTCGAAGCCGATCAGCGCATGGGCCTCGTAGTTTGTGCCTTCGTGCGGCATGTAATAGCCGATCAGCGCGCCGCCGCAGGCCGGAATGATCGTGAGCCATGTACGCGCATATTGCTCGAACTGCGCAAGCTTGAACGGATCGAGCTCATAGCAGATATGGCAGACGATGGTCACGGGCTTCTCCTTTGCAACAACTGGCCGGGGTGCGGAAGCGCGCGCGGCGAGCATGAGCAGGGGAAGGCCCAGGATCGAACGGCGGTCCGGCATCGCCGCACCTTAGCCGTTGCTCTGCGACCATGCTTCGTTTACGGTCGAAGTATGAAAGAGGGCCCCTCCATTGCGCCGATTGCGGCGCTGGCCGGCGATCCGGCGCGCGCCAATATGTTGGCCGCGCTTCTCTCGGGTGCGGCGCTGACCGCAAGCGAGCTGGCAAACGAAGCCGGCATCACCGCGCAGACAGCCAGCGCCCATCTCGCGAAGCTCGAAGACGGCGGGCTGATCGCGGGGATCAGGCAGGGCCGTCACCGCTATTTCCGGCTGGCCGGCAACGACGTGGCCGAGATGCTGGAGACGATGGCCAATGTCGCCGCGCGCACGGGCCACATGCGGGCGCGCCCCGGCCCGTCCGATCCGGCCATGCGGCGCGCGCGCGTTTGCTACGACCACCTGGCGGGCGAGATGGGGGTTGAGATGTTCGATGCGCTGTCGCGCAAGGGCCGCATCGCCGTCCGCGGGGATGAGGTGCGCCTCACGCGCAAGGGTGACGATTTCGTGCGTAGTTTTGGCATTGATCCGAATGCGCTATCCGGCGGCCGCCGGCCGCTGTGCAAGGGCTGCCTTGACTGGAGCCAGCGGCGCCTTCATCTGGCGGGCGCATTGGGCGCGGCGCTGCTTGATCGCATCACTGCGCAGAAATGGGCGGTGCGTGCCAAAGGCAGCCGCGTCCTTCTTTTTTCGAAATCGGGCGAAGCGAAATTTCGCGCGCTTCTGGCGCGCTAGACGCAATACGGATTTCGCCGCACTATTTTATCGCGCGCAGGGCGGCCGCCGTGGCGGTGGCATCGGCCTGCGCCGCCTTCACGTCGGTTGTCGCAATGCCGGCATTGGCCTTGGCCAGCGCAGCCTCAAGCGACTTCTTTTTTGCAGCGTCCGTGGTGTCGGGGATCGCCCCGTTGCCCGAATTGACGCAAGGGTTGAGCTGCGTCTTGTCGAATCCGGCGCCGCCTGGCCCGACAAGGCAGTTGACGGTATGGTGGAGATGGGTGTGGACGCCGTCCAGATCGGAAGCTTGCGCCGCCAGATCGGCATGCGTCGCTGCCGTCATGATTTCGCCCCTGGCATCGGCTGCCAGCGCCGGCAGCGCGAACATGGCGCCTGCGCCCGCCGCCATCGCAAACAGTATTGTCTTGTGCATCCTGATATCCTCCCAAACCTGGCCCGTTCCGGGCGGGCCACTATAGCGGACAACGCCGGGTTTCGGGATCGGTTCAGGCGCCGCCGCACATATGTTCGGCATCGGCGGCCTGCCAGCTTTCATGCGTGCGCATGTTGGTCGCCTTGTATTGGCGGCCCCGATCGTCGCCCGGCGGGCAGTCTTGCGGAACCGAGACCAGGCAAAGCTTTATGGCATCGCCGGGCCTGGAATGGTCTATGCCCGGAATTTGCTCGTAGGAAACCTGGTAGCCGGTGTCCGTGTATTCGATGGCGCTGCCGGAATCGGGCACTCCCTCCAGCCGCGTGGTCACGTCCTTCACCCTGGTCATTTCGCATTGGCCCGGTTTTGTGGGCAGCCGGTCGGCGCCTTGCGCGCCGCCGCCCAACACCAACGTGGCAGCCGCCAGCGCAACGATGCGCAGCAGTCTCATGCGTCATCTCCTCCGAACAGATTGAGCGCGGCATATTGCAACAGAACGACGGTTTTTGCATCGCAGATCCGGCCATCGGCCGCCATGGCCATGGCTTCGGCGAAGGGAAGTTCCAGCACCTCGATGTCTTCGCCTTCGTCCTTAAGCCCGCCGCCCGGGCCCGGGCGATCACGCGAATCATATTCCGCCACAAACAGATGCAGCCGCTCGGTCACCGCGCCGGGACTCATGAACAATTCGAACACCTTGCGAATATTTTTTGGCCGGTAGCCGGTTTCCTCTTCGGCCTCCTCGCGGATGCGTTTCTCCGGCGAATCGCCGTCCAGAACGCCGGCCGCCGCCTCGATCATCAGGCCGCGATAGCCGTTGAGGTAGGTTGGAATGCGGAGCTGGCGCGTCAGCACGACGGTCCGCGTGTTCCGGTTGAAAAGCAGGATGGCCGCGCCATTGCCGCGGTCGTAGACCTCGCGCGTTGATGGCTGCCAGTTGCCGTCGCTCCGCCGCCAGGAATAACGCACCTTCTTCAGCACATAGTGCCAATCGGAGAGCAGCGTCTCGTCTTCGATGCGCACGCGATCTGCGATGTCTGCCATGGTCTCCTCTCCCAGACATCCTAAACGCAAAAGGCCGCGCGGAGGCGGCCTTCAGCACGTACAAAATCCGGCAAAGCCTACTTTGGCAGCAAGCCCTCGCGCTGCATGCGTTTGCGCTGAAGCTTGCGGTAACGCCGGATCGCTTCGGCCCGTTCGCGGGCCCGCTTCTCGCTCGGCTTTTCGTAGTGGCCCCTCAGCTTCATCTCGCGGAAGATGCCTTCCCGCTGCATCTTCTTCTTCAGCGCCTTCAGCGCCTGGTCGATATTGTTGTCGCGAACGATGATCTGCAAAGGCCTGGCTCCCTGGAGTTTCCGGAATTGGAGGCGGGCCTATATCAGAGCGGCCATTTTCTGTCCATCCCGCCCCGTGGCCCAGGATCGGCGGATTTCGGCGCAAATTCGTTATAAAAGGTTGGCCATGGCCATTCTGAAGATCGCCCGCATGGGCCACCCGGTTCTGGCGCGGGTGGCCGAGCCCGTCAAAGACCCCACGGGGCCCGAAATCCGCCGCCTGGTCGCCGACATGGTGGAGACTATGATCGATGCCAATGGCGCCGGCCTTGCCGCGCCACAGGTTCATGTGCCGCTTCGGGTGATCGTGTTTCAGGCGCCCGAAGGGCGCACCGATCCCGGGTTCAGCCAGGCCGAGCGCTACGACCATACCGCGCCGCTCACCGTGCTTATCAATCCGGAGATCGAGGTGGTTGACCCTGCGCCCGAAGGCGGGTGGGAAGGCTGCCTGTCGGTGCCGGGACTGCGCGGATATGTGGAGCGGCCCGCCCATATCCGCTATCGCGGCGTGGGTCCGGATGGCCGGCCCGTGGAGCGGACCGCGCGCGGATTTCATGCGCGCGTGGTGCAGCACGAGATGGATCACCTGAGCGGCATTCTCTATCCGCAGCGCATGAAGGACATGCGCCAGTTCATTTTCGAATCGGAAGTGCAGCACTGGCTGAAGGCCGACGGCGAATGACAGCGAAGAAACCATCCGCACGGAAACCGCGCGACGATGCCGCTCTCCGGCGGCTCGTGTTCCAGGCCGCGCTTGCGCACATTCCCTTCGACGGTTTTTCGGACCGGACGTTGGAGCGCGCGCGCGAGGATGCCGGCGTTACGAAAGCGGAACTGCCGCGGCTGTTTCCGCATGGGGGCTTAAGCCTTGTCGAGGAATTTTCCACCTGGGCCGATGACGAGATGGAAGCAGCGCTGAAGAAGCAGAAGCTTGCGGACATGAAAATCCGTGCGCGCATCAAGGCCGCGGTGATGGCGCGGCTGGATGTCCTGCGACCGCACAAGGATTCCGCGCGGCGGGCTGCCGCCTTTCTTGCGCTTCCGCCGAATGCGCCAACAGCGGCAAAGCTTCTCTATCGCACGGTGGACCGCATGTGGCGGCTGGCGGGCGACACGTCCACCGATTTCAATTTCTACACCAAGCGCGGAATTCTGGCGGGCGTCTGGTCGGCAACCCTCGTGCGCTGGTTCAATGACAATGGCAAAAGCGAAAGCGCGACCAAGGAATTTCTGGACGCGCGGATCGAAAATGTGATGCAGTTCGAGAAGCTGAAGGCGCAACTGCGGGAGCGCGCGAAAGATCTGCCTTCGCTGTCCGATATTCTCGGCCGGTTCAGCGCCCGCTCATAGGCGAAAGCCGCGTGATGTGCCCCATCTTGCGGCCAGACAACGCAGGCGATTTTCCGTAGAGATGCAAGGCACCGCCATGCGCCGAAAGCCTGCGCCAGTCATTGGCTTCCTCTCCGATGATGTTTTCCATGACCGCATCGGAATGGCGGCGCGGATCGCCAAGCGGCCAACCCGCGACTGCGCGAATGTGCTGCTCGAATTGGCTGACCATGCAGGCATCGAGCGTCCAGTGCCCGGAATTGTGCACGCGCGGGGCGATCTCGTTCACCAGCATCACCCAGTCTTCGGTGACGAACAGTTCCACCGCCAGCACGCCCACGTACTCGAGGCCGCGGGCGATGATATCGGCATAGGCCTTTGCCGCATCGGCCTGCGCGTCGTTGAGCCGCGAAGGCACGGCCGTTCGGCGCAGGATATGATGCTCGTGAAGATTCTCTGAGGGATCATAGGCTGCGAAGTCGCCGTTCCAGGCGCGCGCCGCCACGATGGATGCTTCGAAGGCGAAAGGCACAAAGCTTTCCAGAATGCAGGGTGCGCCGTGGAAGCGGGCAAAGGCATCGGCTGCTTCCGCCGCGGTTGCAACTTTCGCCTGGCCTTTGCCGTCGTAACCCATCCGCCGTGTTTTCAGAACGGCGGGGCTGCCGGTGACCTCCAGCGCGTGGACAATGTCTGCCGGCGACGACACGGCGGCGAAATGCGGCGTGCGCAGGCCCTGTGCCCGCACGAAATTCTTTTCCTCCAGCCGGTCCTGCGTGATGGCCAGAGCCCGCCCATTCGGGTTCACCGGTCTCAATGCGGACAGGAAATTGACGGTCGCAACCGGGATGTTTTCGAATTCCATTGTGATGGCATCGCAGGCGCGTGCAAATTTTTCGAGCGCGGACTGATCGTCATAGCGGGCAGAGGTGTGCGCATCTGCAACCTGAAAGGCACACGGATTTGCCTGATCCGAATAGATGTGCGTCTTGAAGCCCAGCCGTGCGGCGGCCAGCGCCAGCATGCGGCCAAGTTGGCCGCCGCCCAAAATGCCGATTGTTCCGCCTGGGGGGACGGGTCCGGAAAGCGTCGTGATGTCTGTCATTGCGTGATCGGCGTTTCAGCGACGGACTGGGTCTGTTCGCGGCGCCACCGTTCCAGCCGCGAGGCAATGGCAGAATCGGACAGCGCCAATATGGCGGCTGCATGAAGGGCCGCGTTTTTTGCACCCGATTCGCCGATGGCAAATGTCGCCACCGGGACGCCGCCCGGCATCTGCACAATGGAGAGCAGGCTGTCCATGCCCTTGAGCGCCTTCGACTCGATCGGCACGCCCAGCACGGGCAGGGTGGTCATCGAAGCTGTCATGCCCGGAAGGTGCGCCGCCCCGCCCGCGCCGGCGATAATGACCTTGAGCCCCCGGCCGATGGCGCTCCGGGCATATTCGTAGAGACGGTCCGGCGTGCGATGGGCCGAGACGATCTTGGTCTCGTGCGGAATGGCGAGCGCGTCCAACACGTCCGAAGCCGCGCGCAAGGTCGCCCAGTCGGACTGACTGCCCATGATGAGGCCCACAAGCGGGGAGGGGGAGGCCATGCTTCCTGCTTTCTGTGGCCCCGAGGGACCGAAGCAAAAGAAGCGGCGCATTATATGGGCCGGCCGTGCGCTGAGAAGAGCATTTCGCGCGCCCGTTAACCTTTTGTCAGCACTCTTTAAGCAATTCTTAAGGGGGTCTGGAAACCATGAACCAGCCGGGGTGTGAACGGAGCGGGCATGAAGATAGAGCGCAGCCGGCCGTCCTCTGGCCCGAGGACAGTCAGTGCCGTTGGCTATACCAGGCGGGCCGAGCCGGTTGCGGCCGCGCCGGTACTGGAATCGGTTCAACCCGTTGCCGCGGCGGAGGTGTTGGGAATTCCTGAGGCCGAATTCACTCCGCGCGTCCGCGACGCGATCATGATGCTGATGAGCGAGGTGGATAATCTTCGCCGCGAGCTTCAGCAGACGCGCTTGCGCCTCGATGAGGTCGAGAAAACCGCCGACCAGGATGACCTGCTGCCGGTACTAAACCGGCGGGCCTTTGTGCGCGAGCTCACACGCTATATCGCCTTTGCCGCGCGATATGGCACGCCGGCCAGCCTCGTCTATTTCGATCTTGACGGCTTCAAGGCGGTCAACGATACGCACCACCACGCCGGCGGCGATGCCGTGCTTGCGCACTTTGTATCCGTACTGAAGGAAAACGTGCGTGATAGCGACGTGATCGGCAGGCTTGGCGGCGACGAATTCGGTGTAATCCTGACCCATGCCAACCAGGAACAGGCAAGCCGGAAAGTTGCAAGCCTGGCGGATCTGTTGCGCGCATCGCCTGCGGAATGGCACGGGCAGAAGATTCCCGTGTCGTTTTCCTACGGTGCGTTTGAGTTGAAGCCGGGTGAAAACGCCGATGTGGCCATGGCTCGCGCCGACGAGGCGATGTATGCGCAGAAGCGGGCGCGGTAACTGCTTCAGGCGATAATATCCGGCAACAGCGCGTCTTCGATCGCCGCAATCAGATCCTTGATTTGCAACTTGCGCTTCTTCAGGCGCGTGAGTTGAAGCTGGTCAGCCGTACCCGACGCGGTCATGGCAGCGATTGCCGCGTCCAGATCGCGGTGTTCCTGAACAAGTTCCGCGAGCTTGGCTCTGAGCGTCTGTTCCTCGGCTTCGGTCATGTCATTGGTGCCGTGCCGTTGATTCGGGGGGCTGTCCGCCGGGCATTTAACAATACCCGCACACGGGCGGAATCGCTTTCAAAAAAGGCCGGGACCGTAAGGGTTTGGCTTAACCTCTTGCCAACCGCCCGGAGCGGAAGGCCGTGACAGGACGGGGCGATGGTGGTCTAATACGGTTCCCTTCAGAAAGAGGTGCAAGCATGGCACTGCAAGGGCACATCCAGGAGCTATCGGAAAAGCACAAGAAACTGGAGGAACTGATCGAGGCCGAGCTGGCCCACCCCGACTGGGATGAGATCAGGGTCTCCGCCCTCAAGAAAGAAAAGCTTCGGATCAAGGACGAACTGGAACGATTGCGAAGCGGCGTTCACTAACTTCCTTCCTGCACCAATTCCGGCCCGGCCCCGCGTTCGGCGCGGCCGAGCAGCAAGGCGGCCAGCGCGAGCATTAGCGCGCCTGCAAAGAAGGCTGCGCCGGGAAAATAGATCGGCGCGTGCGGCCCGGTGAAATAGGAAAATACGTTGGTCAGCAACACGGGCGCGGCGATCGATGTTACGCCACCGATGCTTGACAGCGCGCCCTGCAGTTCGCCCTGCTCGTTGGCGGGAACGTGCTTGGAGATAATCCCGTTGATGGACGGCAGGGCCAGGCCTACCAGCGCCCAGACGAGCATCCATGGATACATTTGCCAGCCCTGCGTCGCGAATGCGTAGCCGGCAAAGCCCAGGGCGCCCGACATCAGGCCGATGATTGCCGTACGGTGCTCTCCCAGTCTCGGGATGGCGATCCGCGTGAGAAAGCCGAACACGAACGCCATTACAAGGCCGAGAAAGGCAAGCGCCAGGCCGAGCTGGGCCGTTGTCCAGTGAAACTTCAGATAGACGTAATAGGCCCAGATCACCGGATTGGCGTCGTGTGCAAGGCGCATCAGAACAAGGACGACGACGAAGCCGATTACCATCGGATAACGTCTCAGCGCGATCAGCGAACCGACCGGATTGGCGCGCCAGGGCTCGAACTTGCGGCGCCGCTCGAGCGGCAGCGATTCGCTCATGACGAGCAGACCGAAAATCGCGTTGGCGACGGCAAGGGCCGCAGCGGCAAAGAAAGGAAGGCGCACGCCAAATTGCCCGATCAACCCGCCGAGCGCAGGCCCCACCACAAAGCCAATGCCGAAGGCTGCCCCGACAAGGCCGAAATTCTGCGCACGCTTTTCCGGCGGCGAGACATCGGCGATGTAAGCGTTCGCGGTGGTATAGGCGGCGCCCGCAATACCCGAAAGGATGCGGCCCACAAACAGCCACCAGATTGTGGGGGCGAGGCCTGTGATCAGGTAATCCACGCCCAGCATCAGAAGCGAAGTTATGATCACGGGCTTGCGGCCGAAGCGGTCGGACAGGTTGCCGATCAGGGGCGAGAACAGGAAAAGCATGCCGGAGAAGGCTGTCTGCAGCCATCCGCCCCACCAGGCCGCGCCGCTCATGCCAAGACCCGTCAGCTGCGCGATGATCTTCGGCGCCACAGGAATGACGATGCCCAGGCCCACCGTGTCTGCGAACATGGTGATAAAGATGAAAACGAGCGCGTAGCGGCTTGCGCCGTTGCCGGTCATGGGTTCCCCTCCGGAACGACCCTAGGACAGCCACATCGCAAAAAACAGCCGCTGCGGCCCATTCAGAGCCGCAGCGGATTGCGTTGTTTGAGGTTGCGGGCCTAGGCCGCGCTTGTTTTTTCGCCGGCCACGGCTTTCAGCGAGGGCTGGCTTGCCTTGCCGCCCTTGCCGAAATCAGGCTTGCAATGACCATCGATATAGGCGCCCGACTCTATGCGGATGTCCTGGTGGATGACATCACCCTGCATGCGCGCAGTGCCGGTCAGAACAACTTTCTTGGCTTCGATCTTGCCGTCAACGGTGCCGGCAAGCTCCACTTCATCGCCATAGACCGTGCCCTTCACCCGGGCGCCGTTGCCCACCTTCACTGAAAGGCCGCGCACGTCGCCTTCAATCTGCCCATCCACCTGGATGTTCTCGGTGGATTCAAGCTGACCGGTGATCTTGAGCGCTTTGCTGATGACGGACGTCATGGGGCCTCCTGTGCCTGCGGCTGCGTAAAGGGGTTGGGCTACTGCTTGCGGCCGTTTTGATTCCGGAGCGGTCGCCTGGTTTGCGGTATTGTCTGGCATCGTCTGTCTCCCTTGAGGGTTGGGGGCTGCGTTGGCCGTGTTGCCGGGGTTGAGGCGGTTGAAGATGGTCATGCATAGGTCTCCGGAAGTTCCTTGAGGGTCTCGAAATAGCTCTGCGGCCGCCATGGCATGCGGCCATCGATGCGCGCGCCATGCGCCACCGTGACGGTTGTATGAAAGACGCGGCCCTTGACGTTGCCGGTCTCGTCGATTGTGACGTGGGGGGCGAAAATGCGGCCCGAGAAGCGGCCGGCGATGCGCACGTCTTGCGCGACCACGTCGCCATCCACAACGCCACCGGGCGCGATAATCAGGCGTGCGGCATCGACACGGCCCGATATCGCGCCGTAGACATAAAGTTCGCCGTCTGTTTCAAAAAGACCGGTTGCCGTCAACCCCGGCCCGAGGTGGGACACGTCCTGGTCAGCACCGCGCGCGAAAGCCGGCTTGCCGTTGACCGTGCGAGCGAGGGTGAACATGAACGGCGTTTCCGATTCAAGGCTCAGCCCCCGCCGCACCCCGAAAGGGATGATGCACAAATGGGTTACGTGCGGCAAGCGGTTCCTTGAGACGAGAAAACGTCAGACAGCTTTCGCCATGTCGCGCAGCTTGTACTTCTGGATCTTGCCCGTGGAGGTCTTGGGAATTTCCGTGAACACGATGTGGCGCGGGCATTTGTAATGCGCGAGGCGCTCGCGGCACCACGCGATCAGTTCCGCTTCTGTCACTTGCTCGTGCCCAGGCTTCCTCTCCACGAATGCGCAAGGCGTTTCGCCCCACTTTTCGTCCGGCCTGGCCACGACGCCCACGAACATCACGGCCGGATGCTTGTTCAGCACGTCCTCCACTTCAATCGAGGAAATATTCTCGCCCCCCGAAATAATGATGTCCTTTGAGCGGTCCTTGAGCTGGATGTAGCCATCCGGGTGCAGCACGCCCAAATCACCGGAATGGAACCAGCCGCCGGCAAAGGCCTCCTGCGTCGCCGCAGGATTCTTGAGATACCCCTTCATCACGATATTCCCGCGGAACATCACTTCTCCGATCGTCTCGCCGTCGGCGGGAACGGTTTCCATCGTTTCAGGATTCATCACGGTCAGTGCCTCAAGCGCGTGGTAGCGCACGCCCTGCCGTGCCTTCCTGGCGGCGCGTTGCGCGGAATCGAGTTTGTCCCACTCCGCCTTCCATTCATTCACGACCGCGGGACCGTAGGTTTCGGTCAGACCGTAGAGATGCGTGACGTTGAATCCGGCATCGGCCATTGCCGCCAGCACCGCTTCGGGCGGCGGGGCGGCCGCCGTCATGAACTCAACCCTGTGCCCTATTTCGCGGCGTTCTTCCGGCCGCGCGTTGATGAGCGTGGACATCACGATGGGCGCGCCGCACAAATGCGTCACCCGGTAATCCGCGATCGCGTCATACATCGCCTTGGGCCGCACGGCGCGCAGGCAGATATGCGTACCGGCAACCACAGACAGTGACCAGGGAAAGCACCAGCCGTTGCAATGAAACATCGGCAGCGTCCAAAGATAGACCGGATGCTTGCCCATCCCCGCTGCGATCACGTTGCCATAGCCCATGAGCGCCGCACCGCGATGGTGGAATACCACGCCCTTCGGGTTTCCCGTGGTTCCGGACGTGTAGTTGAGCGAGATTGCGTCCCATTCGTCCGCCGGCATTTCCCAGGCGAAATCGGGATCGCCGTCTCTCAGGAAATCTTCGTATTCGAGTTCGCCCAGAAACTCGCCTGTTTGCGGAACCACTCTGTCGTCGTGATCGATGACAAGCGGCCGTGTCTTAGCCAACCGCAGCGCCTCCCTGATGACGGGAGCGAACTCGCGATCGGTGATTAGCACCTTTGCTTCGCCGTGATCCAGAATGAAGGCCAGCGCGGCAGGGTCAAGCCGCGTATTGAGCGTGTTCAACACGGCCCCCGCCATGGGAACGCCGTAGTGAGCCTCGAGCATGGCCGGCACATTGGGTAACATCACGGCAACGGTGTCGTTCTTCCTGACCCCGCGTTGGGCAAGCGCCGAAGCAAGCTTCCGCGCGCGCGCATAGAAGTCAGCGTAGGAACGCCTGAGATCCCCGTGAATGATTGCCAACTGATCCGGGAAGATGCCCGCGGCGCGCTCCAGGAAGGTGAGAGGGGTCAGAGGCTGATAGTTTGCCGCATTCTTGTCGAGATCGCGGCTATAGGGGCTGTCGGCGGACGATGCCTTGCGCGCGACTGCGGGCCGCGGCGAACCGGCGAGCGTGCGCCGCAGGCGCGCCTTGCGGGGGCGCAGGTTCGGTGGCGGTGACCAGGCTTTTCTGGGGGCCGGCCGGGGAGCGGTTCTGTTTTGCGCTTTCCGCGGCTTTTTTCGTGCTGCCTTCCTTTTCGACCTGTGCGGCGTCTTGCCGTGCCGAGGGGGTTTACGCTTTGCCATGAGGAAATTTCGTTCCAGCCGCGCTGCAAAAGCTAATGAAACGGATTACATGCAGCAAGCGCGGCGCCATCGACTTGCCGGCGCGCCATTGCTAGGAACGGCCATTCGATCGAAGGGAGCGCCATGACGGAGACCGGCATGCCCGCGGGGCGGCGCCAGGTGCACTACCGGCTCTACGACTGGGTGATGCGCCACGCCCAGGGACCGAACGCCTTTTGGGTGCTGGGCTTCGTATCGTTTGCCGAAAGCTCGTTTTTCCCCATGCCGCCGGACCTGCTTCTGGTGCCCATGGTGCTGGCAGACCGCAAGAATGCCTTCCGGCTCGCGGCCTGGTGCACTCTGACTTCCGTGGTGGGCGGGCTTCTGGGTTATGCCATCGGCGACTTTCTCTACAACACGGTGGGCCAGTGGTTGATCAATGCATATGGCTATGGCTCCGATCTGGAAACATTCCGCGCCGCCTATAACCACTGGGGCGGCTGGATCATTCTCATCAAAGGGCTGACGCCCATTCCCTACAAGCTGGTGACGATTGCGTCGGGTTTTGCGCACTACAACATCTGGCTGTTCATCATTTTCTCGATCATCAGCCGCGGGGGACGCTTCCTCTTCATCTCAGCGCTGCTCTACTGGATCGGCGAGCCGGTGCGCGAATTTATCGAACGGCGCCTTGGTCTTGTGCTTCTCGGCTTCGCGGTTCTGGTGATAGGCGGTTTCTTCATAGCACGATACGCCTTTGGTGCCTGAAGAACGATGCGCAAACAGCTTTACGCCGTCGCCTCCATTCTCCTTTCCGTCCTCATTTTCCTCGTGGGCAACGGACTGCTCGGGACGTTGACGCCCGTTCGGGCGCATCTGAACGGCTTTTCGGATCTGGTGATCGGCCTCATCGGCTCGGCCTACTATGTCGGTTTCGTGCTTGGCTGTTTCACCGGCCCCAGGCTGCTCGCACGCGTAGGCCACAGCCGGACTTTCGCGATTGCGGCCGGAATCGCCGCAGTCACCCCGCTGCTGCAATCGCTATTCGCCGCAGAATGGGTGTGGATCGTCGTGCGCGGCCTGTTCGGGTTCGCTGCAGCCAATCTCTACATGGCGATCGAAAGCTGGCTTAACGATCGCGCCAGCAACGAGACGCGCGGGCGGATTTTTTCTGCCTACATGACGGTGAATTTCATCGGGTTGATCGCCGGCCAGTGGCTTTACGCCACGGGCAGGGCCTCAAGTTACTCGCTCTTCAGCCTGTCGGCCATCGCCTATGCGCTGTGCCTGATCCCCGTCAGCATGACGCGCCTTCCCCCGCCGCAGACGGCGGCCATTCCGATTCTGCGGCCCATGCGGATGTACTATTCGTCCCCCGTAGGCGTGGCGGGTTGCATTGCTGTGGGCCTTGCGAACGCCGCAATTTGGGCCCTGGCGCCCATCTACGCGCACGATCATCACCTGACGCGCGGCCTTCTTGCGGCCTTCATGAGCGCATTTACACTGGGCGGCGCGATCATCCAGGTTCCGCTGGGCCGCCTGTCCGACCGTATGGACCGGCGTGTGATCATCGCAGGGGTGTGTCTGGCAGCCGCTGCCGCCGGCGTCGCGCTCTATTTTTTTGGCGATCGAAGCCGCACGGTGGCGCTCGTTCTGGTTGCCGTGTACGGCGTCGCGATGTTGCCGCTCTACGGCCTTTCGGTCGCCCATGCCAACGACCGGCTGCCACGCGAGATGTTTGTGGAGGCGTCGGCCACGCTGCTTCTGATCAACGCTGTTGCGTCGGTGGCAGGCCCGGTTCTAGGAGCCGCCGTCATGGCGCGCGAGGGTTCGGCGTCGCTTTTCCTTTACACGGCTTTTGTGCATCTGGGCATGGCGGCATTCACGGTGACGCGTCTTGCGACGCGCGATGCTCCGGCCGAAGAGCGCCGGGAACATTTTGCGCCAGTGCCGCAGCAGTCGTCACCGGTCGCCGCCGAACTTGACCCCCGCGGAGCCGCGCAAGGGTAATTCAGACATTCTCGTCGGTGTTGACGTCTCCGGATGCGGCGCCCATGTCTTCGTCCTCAGCGGCCGGCCGGTTGCCGAACACGCTCTCAGCCGTGGGCTCGACTTCCTTCTTTGCCGGCGCTTCGGCAGGCTCTTGCGTCTTCTCAGGCGAGGCGGGCTCGACAGCCGCGACCGTCTCAGAAAGAGGCTTCAGCGTTTCGCCCCGCTTGGCCGCGCGCTTCATGGCGCGTTCGCGCTTCTGGTGAGCGCGCGTCACGGCAAGATCAAGCTCAAGTTGCGAGCAAAGACCCAATGTCACCGGGTCGACGGCCTTGATGTTCTGTGCATTCCAGTGCGAACGCTCGCGGATCTTCTGAATTGTCGCCTTGGTCGTTCCGACCAGTCGCACGATCTCGGCGTCAGTAAATTCAGGATGGTTTCGCAGGATCCAATAGACGGCATCGGGCTTGTCCTGCCGCTTGGAGACGGGCGTGTAGCGCGGCGCCTTTTTCAGCTTGACCTGCGGGATCTTGTGTTTGGGCGCGGCCATCTTCAGGCGCATTTTCGGATTCTGTTCGGCGGCCTCGATCTGCTCGCGCGTGAGCTGGCCCGATGACACAGGGTCAAGCCCTTTGATGCCTTTGGCCACGTCTTCGTCGGCGATGCCTTTGACTTCCAGCGGGTGCAGCCCGCAGAAATCGGCGATCTGCTCGAAGGTAAGCGAGGTGTTCTCCACCAGCCACACGGCGGTGGCCTTGGGCATGAGCGGGCGCTGCGGTTCGGCCATGAGCAAAGTCCTTCTGTTCCAGGGCGGGGCTGTCCACCCCGTCCCTTCGCTCGAAAACAGGATTTCGAGGAAGGCGGGTGTTCTAGCGGGGATAGGCGGCAAGGCAAAGGAAAATCATGGCCCGGGCTTGACGTTATAATTATACAAGTGTACCAAAATACCATGAAGGAAATTGAGCGAGTCCAGACCGGGATCAGGCTCGAGCGACACATCCTGAAGGTGCTGAAGGCTCTGGCGGAATATCTGGATCTTTCGCTTGGCGACCTAGTGGAGGGGATGGTGTTGCACACGTTTGAGGGCAAGCAGCCGTTCAGCGAAAAGACGCTGAAAAAAATCATGCAACTGAAGTCGATCTATGGGCTTGAACTGCGGGCGGAAGATTCGCACCAGCTGCACGAAGAGGATGAGCATGTGCGCCGCTAAATCCCTGCCTGAGGACCTCCAGGTATTTCTCGACGGCCAGACAGATAGCGGGTCCTTTCATCATGCCGATCATGTACGCATGGCGTTCGAAATCCTGCGCCGCCACGACTTCCCGACTGCAGTGCACGCATACTGTTCGTCGCTTAAAAAGATCGCGGCACGTGCGGGCAGGCCGGCCGCCTACCATGAAACGATCACGGTCGCATTTCTTGCGCTTGTCGGCGAGCGCCTTGCCGAATGCGCTTATGACGATTTTGCCGCCTTTGCCGCCGCCAACCCCGACCTGATGGAAAAGGCTGCGCTTGAACATCACTATGCGCCCGAGCGCATCCGTTCGGAGATCGCGCGCACGACGTTCGTCCTCCCGTGATGCTCGTGCCCGAATCGTGGGCTCTGCGCGGGCTCAGGTGGTCCTATGCCGCATACATTGCGTCGGCGAGCGTCCAGACGTTTTTCGGCGCCTGGGCCGGGCGCGGCCACGGGCATGATACACACATTGTGCTTGCCATTTCGGGCGTCGAAATCGCCGGCATCGGCTGTTTTCTGTTTGAGAAGGCCGAGATTGTCGGCGTTGTCCTACTTCTGGCCGTGTATGCCCTTGCGGGCCTTCTCAGCATCGCCCATGGCGAAGTGCCGCTGCGCTTTGTGTATTACGCGGCCACCGCGAGTTACCTTGTGCTGGCCGGCCGTACGGGGCGGAATTTGCGCGGCGCGGCCTAGATCGTGAGCAGAATCTTGCCGATATGGGCCGATTTGACCATGCGGGCGTGGGCGCCTTGGGCTTCGGACAAAGGAAAAGTGCTGTCTACAACGGGCTTGATCCGGCCCGCATCGATGAGCGGCCACACTTCGCGCAGAAGCGCATCGCGAATGGCGCCCTTTTCCTCGTTCGTGCGGCTGCGCAGGGTGGTTGCCATCAGCGCCAGCCGTTTCATCAGCATCGGTGCGAAGTTCACCGTGGCGGCCGCGCCATTCTGATAGGCAATATTCACTATGCGGCCCCACACCGCAGCCGCGCTCATGTTGCGCTGGATATAGTCGCCACCCACCATGTCGAGGATGACGTCCACTCCCCTGCCGCCGGTCTCGTTTTTGACCGCGTCCACGAAATCTTCCGCCCGGTAATTGATTGCGCGGCTTGCGCCAAGCTTGCGGCAGGCCTCGCATTTCTCGACCGTGCCGGCGGTTGCGAACACCTTGTGGCCCCGCGCCGCCAGAAGCTGGATGGCGGCCGTTCCGATGCCGCTTGCGCCCCCGTGGATGAGCACGGTTTCGCCGGTGCGAAGGCGGGCAGAATCCATCAGATTGGTCCAGACCGTGAAATGTACCTCGGGCAGGGCGGCCGCTTCGATGAGGGACACGCCGTTGGGAACCGGCAAGGTGCAAAGCTCTGACGCAATGCAATATTCCGCATAGCCGCCGCCGGGGACGAGCGCGCAGACCTCATCTCCTGGCTTCCAATTCGTGACGCCAGCGCCGACTTCGGAAATCCAGCCTGAGACTTCCATGCCCAGCGTGTCTGGCGCGCCAGGCGGCGGCGGATAGCCGCCCCTTGCCTGATGCAGATCGGCATGGTTGAGGCCGGCCGCGGCAACCTTGACCAGCAGTTCACCCGGGCCTGGCGTTGGCCGAGCCAACTCGCGGACGGCGAGGCGATAGCCGGAGCCGGGATTATCAACCGTTATGGCGCGCATCGGTGTTCGGCTTGCTTAAGGAAAACAGCTTGCCGAAAATAACAGCACTCGAAAGGACAGGGAAATCATGCCGATCGACCCTGAAGAACTGCTGCCGCGGAAGAAGACACCAGAAATCGTTTTGGGCGAGGACCTTTCGGCCAAATCCGAGCATGAGCTGTCCGCGCGCATTGCAGCTCTCGAAGAGGAAATTGCTCGCTGCCGCGAAGCGATTAAGGCGCGGCAAGCTACCAGGAGCGCGGCCGACGCATTCTTCAAGCGCTGATTGCAGCGCTATGTCTTATGCACATCCACTTGGGTACATCTGTCAATCATTAATGTGTATTACGACCGGCAGGAGCGTTGCAGGCCTGCACCTCTGACTGGCCTAATTTGGGATCGGCTTTGCGTCGCTCTTGCGAACACCGGAAGACTTGCTAGCTTCGGCTTCGGGGATCGCGTAAGGGGGAAATCGGAAATGAGTCTTCCGGCTGCGGATGAAGAAAATTTCCGCGACCTCACTCTGCAGAGCTTCGCGGGCTCGGCGCTGTTCGAGCGCACGTTCAACGAAGGCATGTCGCTGGTTGAAGAAACATCCCGCTATCTGGAAGGGCGCGGCCTTGAGGAATCGCGTGAATTGCCCCGCAAGGCGGCCATTCTATATGCCGGCGAGAGCTTGCGAGTTACGACGCGGCTGATGCAGGCGGCGAGCTGGCTTCTGGTGCAACGCGCCGTCCATGAAGGCGATATGAGCGCGGAAGATGCCGCCGCCGACCGTTACCGTCTGGGTTCCCGCGAAATCTGCTTTGGCGGGGAACATGCCGAAACGTCCATGCTGCCGCGCACCCTTCAGGACCTGCTCAAGCGCAGCGACGCTCTTTACCGTCGCATTGCGCGGCTGGACGAGGGGCTTTACAGACTCGCCAACGGCCCAAGTGGCGTAAAATCGCAATTCGACCGCCTGCAGCAGGCCTTTGGTGGCAGCTAGACGGGTCTTTGGTGGCAGCTAGACGGGTCTATTGCGGCAGATAGTCGTTGGCCTCAACGAGCCGGAATCCCGGAGTTTCCCGCACGCATTGGCGAAGAAAGGTTTCGTGACCGGCGCCGAAAATCACGATGATGCGGTCGCCGGGCCTGGCGAGTTGTAGCAGATTGGCGCAGATGAGTGCATTTCGCCGGGCCCATGCAGCGAAGAGTTCGGCGCCGGGCTGATCCTTCCCCGAGCCCACCTTCATCGCGATGCGATTGAACGCGTTCTCATTGTCCTCGCGCGCAGGGTCGTTGATCCACCGCAGCGCCGATGACATTGTTCCCGTATCGATCTGATGCTGCTCCTGTGCCACCTCTTGCACGACGGCAGCGTCGGCTTCGGCCAGGATATTCTCCTGCCCATGAGCCTTGGCATAGGTCTCGACCGCTTCGTAGGGAAAATCGCCGTCGACATCGATGCCGTGCACGGTCGCGTTATCCGCTTTTGCCAGACGGAATCCAAGTTGCACAACTTCGTTGCGCGATGGCTTGAGCGTGCCGTCGAGATATTGGTCGTAGCGCGGAGGCACATTTTGGCTGTCCCATTCCACTGCGATTTTGGTGGGATGAAAACGCGATAGCCCTTCCGCCAGGACAGCGATTTCGGCCTGCCGTTTGGGCGCAAGCACATCGTCCACGGTCGTATCGTGACGGTCGCGGTTCGGATTCGACCAGTGGAACGTGCCGACCACCATGACGGAGATCGGTTCGCCGGTTTCCGCCGCACCGGTGGATGCCGTCAACAAGAGCGCAGAGGCAAGGAAAACACGCCGAAACATCGCAAGACCCTCCACAGCGAGGCAGGGTTTGCATCTATGTGAGCCTGGATCGAAAGGAGAAATGCGCAGGGCGCATGGCCTCGGCGCGATCACCGAATGGGCGCCTACTTCACGAAGTCCTTGAACTTCTTGTTGAAGCGGGTGAGCCGGCCGCCACGGTCCACCAGCTGCTGCTGCCCGCCCGTCCAGGCGGGGTGGGTTGTCGGGTCAATATCGAGGGTGAGCCTTTGGCCCTCTTCGCCCCAAGTTGTGCGCGTACGATAGGAGGTGCCGTCGTTCAGCACGACCTCCACGAAGTGATAGCCGGGATGAATGCCTTTTTTCATGGGCTTGGCCTTTTGCGCGCCGCTTGAGGCCGCGGCTTATAGGGGATCGGGCACCGGCTGGCAAGGCACGCGGCATTGAGCCGGGTTCCTGAAGGGGCAGTTCTGGCCTATAGCGGGCACCGCCCCATATATCTTGGACCATGTCCCAATCCGGCGAGGAATTTGCGAGCAAGGTGGCCTGGCAGGCGCAAGGCCGCGCAAAATCCCGCTCTCTGAAACCGTTGCGGGCGCTTCTGCCGTTTCTGAGGCCCTTCCGCTGGCACATCGCCGGCGCCGGCGTCGCCCTGTTCGTTTCTTCAGCTGCAACCCTCGTGCTTCCCGCTGCATTGCGCGCCCTCATCGATCGCGGATTCAGCGCCGCCCAAATCTCGGCCATTTCACATTATTTTCTGCTGTTTCTTCTGGCGGCCGCGGTTTTGGGCGTCGCCACCGCCATCCGCTTCTACTTCGTGACATGGCTGGGCGAGCGCGTGATCGCGGATTTGCGCAAGGCAGTGTTCGCCAATGTAATAGGACTTTCGCCGACTTTTTTTGAGGTGACACGCACGGGCGAGGTCCTTTCGCGGCTGACCGCCGATACCACGCTGATTCAGACAGTGGTCGGGTCTTCGGCATCGGTGGCGTTGCGCAACTTCGTGATGTTTGTCGGCGGGCTTGCTCTCATGTTCGTGACAAGTCTGAAACTGACGGGTCTTGTCACAGGCGCAGTTCTGCTGGTGATGGTTCCACTCATAGCCTTCGGCCGGTGGGTGCGCGTGCTGTCGCGCAAGAGCCAGGACCGGATTGCCGACACGAGCGCGCGTGCGTCGGAAATGCTTAATGCCGTGCAGACCGTGCAGGCCTTTACCCATGAAGACATGGAGCGCCGCGAATTCGGCCGCGCTGTCGAGCTTTCGTTCGACATCGCCGTGAAGCGCACGCGTGCCCGCGCCGTGATGACCGCGGTCGTGATTTTTGCGGCCTTCGGCTGCATCACGGGCGTGGGCTGGGTCGGGGCCCAGGATGTGGTCTCGCGCGCCATGACGGCGGGACAGCTTGTGCAGTTCATTTTCTACGCCGGAATCGTGGCGGGCGGTGTTGGCGCGATGAGTGAAACCTATGGCGACCTGCAGCGCGCGGCAGGCGCCTCCGAGCGGTTGAGCGAGCTTCTCACGGTTGAACCCGACGTGAAGGCCCCGGCCAACCCGGAGTTTCTGCCTGCTCATCCGCAAGGGGCAGTCTCGTTTGACCATGTGACCTTCCACTATCCGGCCCGCCCCGATTCGGCGGCGCTGGACAACTTCTCGCTCGCGGTTGGGCCAGGCGAGGCCGTGGCGCTGGTTGGACCCTCAGGCGCCGGCAAATCCACGGTGTTCCAGTTGCTTCTGCGGTTCTATGCCCCGCAGTCCGGTCGTATCGTCTTCGATGGCGTCGATGTGGCGAACCTCGACGCCGAAGCGTTGCGCCGGCACATCGCTTTGGTCGCGCAGGACCCGGTTATTTTTTCAGGCACGATCGCCGACAATATCCGCTATGGACGCGCCGGCGCGTCCGAAGAGGATGTACATCGTGCGGCCGAGGCGGCCGCTGCTGCGGAATTCATCGAACAATTGCCGTTGGGCTATGGGACGCTTGTCGGGGAACGCGGCGCGACACTTTCCGGTGGACAACGCCAGCGCATCGCGATAGCGCGCGCCATCCTGCGCGATGCGCCGCTCCTTCTGCTCGATGAAGCGACAAGCGCTCTGGATGCTGAAAATGAGCGGCTGGTCCAGCAGGGTTTGGCGAACCTGATGGCCGGCCGTACAACAATCGTCATTGCGCACCGGCTCGCGACCATCCAGCGGCTCAAGCGCATTGTCGTCATGGATCGTGGCCATGTGGTGGGCGAGGGCAGCCATGCCGAACTTGTCGCGCGGGGTGGACTCTATGCCCGGCTAGCCGATCTTCAGTTTTCACAGGGCATGGCGCTGGCGGGATAAAAAGCGGAAGGGCGCCGGCAACGGCGCCCTTCGATACGCCCCTCTTTTACGGAAACTTTACGCCGCCGCTTCGTCGCCCGCGGAAGTCGGATCGCGCAGCACATAGCCGCGGCCCCAGACCGTTTCGATGTAATTGTCGCCGTTCGTTGCAGCCGCAAGTTTCTTGCGGAGCTTGCAGATGAACACGTCGATAATCTTCAGTTCCGGTTCGTCCATGCCACCATAAAGGTGGTTCAGAAACATCTCTTTCGTGAGCGTTGTGCCCTTCCTGAGGGAGAGGAGCTCCAGCATCTGGTACTCCTTGCCGGTCAGATGCACGCGCTGGCCATCGACTTCCACGGTCTTGGCGTCGAGATTGACCGTCAGCTTGCCGGTCGTGATGACCGACTGCGAATGACCCTTGGAGCGGCGCACGACAGCCTGGATGCGGGCAACGAGCTCGTCCTTGTGGAATGGCTTGGTCATGTAATCATCGGCGCCGAAGCCGAGCGCCTTGACCTTCGCTTCGACGATGGCGTTGCCGGAAAGGATCAGGACCGGTGTTTGTACCTTTGCAAGACGCAGCGACTTCAAAACCTCGAAGCCGCTCATGTCCGGCAACTGCAGGTCGAGCACGATGATGTCGTAATCGTAGAGCTTGCCCAGATCGATCCCTTCTTCTCCGAGATCGGTCGTATAGACGTTGAAGCCCTCCGACCGCAGCATCAACTCGATGCTGCGCGCCATCGCGCTGTCGTCTTCGATCAGCAGAACGCGCATATCTTCAGACCCCTTTGGGCGCCCGGTTACCGGACGTGGTTAATCAAGCGGCAAGACGGTAAGCGCAAATGGTTAACATCATCTTGTCATGCCTGAGACGGCTTCACGCCAAGCGAACGGGGCTTAATGGAATCCGACTTTTCCTACCGGCATCCCCTTGATTCGCTTTGTTAAGTTTACTGCCACTTAAATCCTTCTCTGCAAGATGATCCCCGGAGGCTGAACTGGGCCTGAACCGCGAAGGACCGCATGCAAGCGCTGCTCAAGGACATCGAGGCCGTTCCCGTACTCAGGCGCTTCGGCCGCGTTGCGCGCATCGAAGGCCTGCTGGTCGAGGTGACCGGTGCTGCCGGGGCGATCAGCCTTGGGGGCCAAATTACCCTAACCAGCGGAAACGGCAAGCAGATTCCATGTGAGGTCGTGGGTTTTCGTGACGGCAGGGCCCTCGCAATGCCCCTTGGCGCGCTCGATGGGGTCAGCCTGGGGGCCCGCGCCGATTTCGATGACCGAGCCGCGACAATCTTTCCGTCCCCGGCCTGGATGGGGCGCGTCATCAATGCCTTTGGCCGGCCGATGGACGGAAAGGGAGCGCTTCCGCTTGGTCGCAGGGCCTATCCGATCAAGGCGCCAGCGCCGCTCGCCCATGGCCGCGCACGCATTGGCGGCAAGCTCGACTTGGGCGTTCGCGCCCTCAACCAGTTCGTGACCTGCTGCAAGGGGCAGCGCATGGGCATCTTCGCCGGCTCCGGCGTGGGCAAATCCACGTTGCTGGCCATGCTGGCCCGCAACACCGCGGCCGACGCCATCGTGATCGGGCTGGTGGGCGAGCGCGGCCGCGAAGTAAAGGAATTCGTCGAAGACGATCTGGGCGAGGATGGCCTGAAACGCAGTGTCGTAGTGGCCGCCACGTCGGACGAGCCGGCGCTGGTCCGCCGCCAGGCCGCCTATGTCGCGATGTCCGTTGCGGAACAGTTTCGGGACCAAGGCTTGCATGTCCTGCTGCTGATGGACAGCGTGACCCGTTTCGCAATGGCACAACGCGAGATCGGCCTTTCCGCGGGCGAGCCGCCCGCCAGCAAGGGCTACACACCGACGGTGTTTGCCGAGCTTCCGCGGCTGCTCGAACGCGCCGGGCCGGGAGAAGCCGGAACCAACGGTTCGATCACGGGACTCTTCACCGTGCTGGTCGAAGGCGACGATATGAACGAGCCCGTTGCAGACGCGGTCCGCGGCATCCTGGACGGGCACATCGTGCTCGACCGCGCGATAGCCGAACGTGGCCGGTTTCCGGCGATCAACATCCTCAAATCGGTTTCCCGGGCAATGCCCGGATGCAATTCCGATGACGAGCAGGCGATCGTTGCGAAGGCACGCGCTTCGATGGCGGCTTACGAAGACATGGCCGAATTGATCCGTCTTGGCGCCTACAAGCAGGGCACAAACGCCGAAGTGGATGCGGCGATCCGATTGCATCCGCAGCTCGAAGCATTCCTTGCACAAAAGAAGGATGAACGGGCGGGTTTGGGAGATGGTTATGCCGAATTGCAGAAAATCTGCGCCGGCGAACAGGGGAAAGGTAAAGCGTCATGAAACGCCGTGACACGCTGATGCGGCTCAAACGCTTCCGGGTTGACGACCTGAAGCGGCGCATGGGAACGCTCGACGCCATGAAGGCCGATTGCGAGCGCAAGCTTGCCGATCTGGAGGAAAGCGTGGCCCGCGAACGCCAGCGCGCGCATGATTCGGACATCGGGCGGGTTGCTTTCCCATCCTTTCTGCGTTCCATCGATGCCCGGAGGGAAAATCTTCGCGCCACGTTGAAGGACATTGAGCGCGAGCGGACGACCGTTCAGGCCGAGCTGACCAGCGCCTACCAGGACCTGAAGAGCCTGGAGCTCGCCACCGAACACGAGGCCAAACGGGTGGCCGATCTGGAAAATCGCCGTGCGCAATCGCGTCTGGACGAAATGGCCATCGTTCGGCACCTGCGCAAGCACGCGCTCCGGCAGGCCTGACCGCAAGACTTCTTTGCAGAACGGATTGGGCGATTGGGCTGCTCACGGCCATGACCGGCCAGTTGCCACATTCCGAGACCGGTACGCCCGAAACAGCCTCATATTTGTGATATGATTGTTTTTCGGTGCTTCGCCGGGGAGCGGGGACATGTCATTGGCCGAGCGGATTTCGCCGCTGATTGGACGCTGGGCGATCGCATGGTTTTTTCTGAGCGCGGCCTATGAGCTTGCGCGCAAATGGGAATCCACGATTTCCATGATGGACCACAACGGTATCCCGCTTGCGCCGCTTCTGCTGGCGCTGGCATTGCTGGTAATGAGCTTGGGCGGAATTGCGCTCGTCATCGGTTTCCACACCCGCCACGGTGCCATGATCCTGTTCGCGTTCACGATCATTGTAACGGCACTGTTCTATCCGTACTGGAAAACGGGCAGTCTGGCCGATTACGAAATCTTCGCGCGCAACATCGCAATTGCCGGTGGGCTGCTGCTTTTGGTCGGCATGGGACCCGGACCGATCGCGCTCGACAACCGCGGCGGAAAGGGCTGACTACCAGCCGCCGCCACCCCCGCCGCCGCCGCCCCCGCCGGAAAACCCGCCGCCGCCCGAACCGGAACTCGATCCGGGGGCCGTTGAAGCCGAAGCGGCCGACGAGGCCAGCGATGCGCCAATGGCCGACGCAAAGCCCGCCGCGCCAAGATTGTTGAACGAATTGCCGGAATACCAGAGCGGCGTGTAGCCCGAATAGGTGCTTCTGTCTGCCGCTGCGGCCGCCGCGGCCTCAGCCTCAAACTTCTTGCTCCACTGGTTTTCGCAATCGAGGGCGATGGCATAGGGCAGGAATTTTTCGAATACTTTCGGCGTGATCTGAGGCGGGTTGAGTTTTTCCAGCCGGTCCTTTTCCGCCGTTTCGAGAAAGATCTTGAAACCGTCGAGCTCATCGCGGATGTGACCGCCCAGTGCGGTGGGTGCCTTCAGCAGGTGATGGAAGACAGCCACCAGAACTCCGCCGATCAGCACGATGATCATCGCAGGCAGAAGCTCGGTGGAAGCGAACACGACAAATCCGATCAGGTCGCCGGCCACAAACGGCACGGCAAACACGGTGAGGAAGATCGCGCCGGCCAGCTTTCCCGCGCGCCCGCGTGGAGCATGAATGGCGTCATTCCAGGCCGTTACGGCACGCCAGACGAGAAAAGCGGTTCCGCCAGACCAGGCAGCAACCCAGATCAGGCCGGGGAGGGAGCCCGCACCGGCGTCTGAACTCAATGATGCGACGATTGCCGTGACCGCAAGAATGAGGACGCCGCCCAGGAACCAGCCGAAATTCGTGACAAAATATTTCTTCTCATATTCATTCTTCAGGGAGCTTTGCAGCGCCGATATGGAAGCGGCGATATCCGTATGGTTGACCTGCTTCAGCTCGATGCTGTCGGTCGCGCTGTCGAACAGCTGGCTTCCGATGCTCTTTTCGCCCGAAAACAGGCCGCACTCGCTTTCGCTTTTGCCCGTGCGCTTGAGCGTGTAGGTACTGCCCGTTTCGCTGATGGTAAGATACCCTTTGACCGCCATGTCGATCAGCGAAGCCGCATAGCATTTGCGGTCATAGGCCATGCGATGCACGTAGCGCGCGGCCGCGGGAGAAAAATCGCTGGGTGGAGCGAACAGCGGGATGATCGTGCCATGCGCCGGGTCCCGCCCATAGAGCACCCAGGTGACCAGATAGTAGAAGAAAAGGCCGATGAGGCCGATAAGCGCAATGATCGTGGCGGCGTTGTCGCGCAGGAAATCCCAGAACCTGTCGGCGGACGTGGGCGGCGACACCGCACCCTTGTTGAAGCCAACCGCGATCGTCAGCCCCTCACGCGGGTAAAGCGGCGCAGTGGTGGCAAACGCGATTTCGTTTTCTGAGAGACTCCGGGCTTGGGCCTGCTTGCCGGCCGCGCCTTCGGGTCCGGTGTAGAATGCTTCCTGGAGAATATGGGCCCCTTGCGGCAGATGGATGGTTGCTTCCGCCTGATCGATCTGGAAGTCCCAGCCGTTGCCCGTCACATTCCAATAGAGTTCGTCGTAGTCCCTGAAAAAACCGATCTGCCGGTCGGTCACGTAGCGGATGACGAAGGTGTGCCGCCCGTAGTCGAGCAAGACGTCGGGATCGCCAATCTTCACCCGTTTGCCGTTGTCGATTGAATCCACCTCGTATTGCTCGTCGTGCCCGTCCATCGTGACGCTCTGAACGTCGAACCGCACACGCACGCGCCGGCCGAACTTGTCGGTGTAGATCGTCGGAAAGTCGCGATAGATGCCGTGGCGGATGTTATCGCCCTGCGCGTTCACCGCGATGGTTTCGGCGACGTTCAGATTGCCGTTCCTCTGGACGGTTATATCGCTCGAAAAATCGAGAATGCGTTCGATGTCGTTCTGTGCACCGGCGGCCGGCGCCAGGACAACGGTTGCGAGAAACGCCGCAACGAGCGCGGCCCGGCGCCTCAAGAGAACGAAACCTTGGGAACGGCCCGGTCGGCGGCGTTCTCGATTTCAAAGAATTGCGCAGGCTTGAATCCGCCCATATTCGCGATGAGGTTGGACGGGAACTGCTGGATCATCACGTTGAAGTCGCGGACGGCGCCGTTGTAATAGCGCCGCGCAAGCTGAATCTGGTCTTCGATATCCGCCAGATCTTTCTGGAGCATCTGGAAGTTTTCCGTCGCGCGCAGTTGCGGGTAGTTTTCGGCCACGGCCATGATCTTGCCGATGGCGGCCGTGATGGCCTGTTCGGTTTGGGCGCGTTGGGCAGGGTCAGCCTGGCTCTGACTTTGGCTTCGAAGTTTTGTGATCTCTTCGAACGTGCTCTGCTCGTGGCTGGCATAGCCTTTCACGGATTCCACCAGGTTGGGGATCAGGTCCGCGCGACGCTTCAGCTGGGCCTCGATGCCGCTCCAGGCTTCCTGCGTCACGTTCCTGCGGCGCACCAGCCCGTTGAATGTGAAAACCGCCCAAAGCGCGATCACCGCGATGATCGCGACGACAATCCAGACAGCCGTCATGTCCGCTCCAGCCTGTTAACCAGAGCGAAGCTAACCGTTCCGCAACCGGGCGTCTATGGGCAGCGCCGGGCACCGAAGCGGCGCCCGGCTATTCCTGCCATTCTGCGCGTTTAGCGGAAAACCAGCGACTTGACCGTGCTGACAACGCCAATCAGGACTGCAAAGGCGATGGCATAGGCGACCAGTCCCTGCACCTGCATGGATAGAAAATTATGCCAGTCGGCCTGCGCCAGGGCCATCGCGTCCGGGTGATTCCCGGCCGGCATGCCCACGCCGGTCAGCGCCCGCACATACTCCAGTATGCCGAACGCAACGAGCCCGATGAACGTCATCGTCACGATGGACGCAAGACTTTCGGTCATCCAGCCGACAGCCAGCACGACGATGGCGATGATCGCCAGCGTGATCATGTCGGCTGTTGTGAAAATTTGAGTGATCTGATTCCAGAGATCAGTAAGCCAAGCCATAAATACCCCCTTCAACGCCCTGGCGCGGACGCCACAACGCGGATACCCAACCCCATCCGCAAGACACTGCTCTTGTTAGGAAATCATACACCAAGAGAGCGCTCTTCGCGAAGAGTCGATTGCAGCCCGCGGACCCAAGGCCAAAGGCCGGATCGCCCACAATTTTTATAGTTAACACTGTCGGGCTGCGTCAAACCTGCCCAAGCGTCCGCAGGCGAACCGACGCATGGATTTCGTTCTGGGACATCACAACGGTCTGCGGCCGAAAGCGCTCCACGATCGAGCGGACAAACGGCCGGACCTGCGGACTGGTCAGAAGCACAGGAACGTCGCCCTTCTGGCCCGCTTCATCAAAGCGGTCACGCACAGACTGAATGAACTGCTGAAGCTGCGAAGGCGCCATCGCAAGCTGGCGGTCTTCGCCCTGCCCGATGATCGATTCCGCAAACGCCTGCTCCCAGGCAGGCGAGAGTGCGATCAGCGGCAAATACCCCGCCGGCGCGAGATGCTGGTTGCAAAGCTGTCGCGCCAGCCGGGCGCGTACGTGCTCCGTAATATAGAGTGCGTTCTTTGTATGGCCCACCGCTTCTGCGATGCCTTCCAGAATTGCCGGAAGGTCGCGAATGGAAACGCGCTCCGCAAGCAACGTCTGCAGCACACGCTGCACGCCGGTAACAGAAATCTGGGAGGGAATAAGCTCGTCCACCAGCTTCTTGTTTTCCGGCGGAAGGTCATCGAGAAGTTTTTTCGTTTCCGCGTATGACAGAAGCTCGGACATGTGCGACTTCAGAACCTCGGTGAGGTGCGTGGTGAGCACGGTGCCGGGGTCCACGACCGTGAGGCCGCGGAATGTTGCCTCCTCCCGCAGATCCTGGCTGATCCATGTTGCGGGCAGGCCAAAGGCCGGTTCGGTGGTGTGCATGCCGGGCAGCGCAATCGGAGCGCCCTTCGGGTCCATCGCCAGCATCTGGCCGGGAAACAGTTCCCCTTTGCCCGAGGCGACTTCCTTGACGCGGATGACATATTCGTTGGCGCCAAGCTGCATGTTGTCGAGGATGCGCACCTGCGGCATCACAAAGCCCATTTCCTGTGCGAGTTGGCGTCTGAGCGCCCGTATCTGGTCGGTGATGCGGTGGCCCTTCACGTCGTTTATGAGCGGCAGAAGCCCGTAGCCCAGTTCCACGCGCAGTAGATCCAGAGCAAGTGCGGTGGAGATCGGCTCTTCTTTTGGTGCGGCGTCGGCGCGCGCCTTTTCTTCCTGTGCCACTTTCGTGGCTTGTGCATCGGCCTTGCGCTTGTAGGCAAACCAGGCAAGACCGCCGCACACGGCTGACAGCAGGGCAAAAACCATAGTCGGCATGCCGGGCAGTACGGCGGCGATGCCCATCGCCATCGCAGCCATGCCAAGCGCCTGGGGATAGAACGAGAGCTGGCCAATCAATGCCTTGTCGGTCGCACCCTCGACGCCCGCTTTCGAAACCATGAGGCCCGCAGCGGTCGATACAATCAGCGCGGGCATCTGCGTGACCAGGCCGTCACCGACAGTAAGCAGGGTGAAGGTTTGCGTGGCGTCGGAGAAGCTCATGCCTTTTTGCGCGACCGCCACGATAATGCCGCCCACGATGTTGATCGCGACAATCAGAAGGCCGGCGATTGCGTCGCCGCGTACGAATTTGGAGGCGCCATCCATGGCGCCGAAGAAATTTGACTCCTCTTCCAGCGATTTTCGCCTTGCGCGCGCTTCTTTTTCGTCGATCAGTCCCGCCGAAAGATCGGCATCAATCGCCATTTGCTTGCCGGGCATGGCATCCAGCGTGAAACGCGCAGCCACCTCGGCGATGCGGCCGGAGCCTTTTGTGATCACCACGAAGTTCACGATCACAAGGATCGAAAACACGATCAGCCCGATCACGAAGTTCCCTTGCATGATCAGCTTGCCGAACGCCTGGATCACATAGCCGGCTGCGGACGTGCCGTCATTGCCATGGCTGAGGATGAGCCGCGTTGACGCAAGATTCAGCGCGAGCCGCAGCATCGTGGTGATGAGCAACACGGCGGGGAAAGACGAAAATTCCAGCGGTTTCTGAATGAACACTGCCGTCATCAGGATCAGGATTGCGAAGGAAAGCGAAAAGGCGAGGCAGATATCCAGCAGCCACGGGGGCAGCGGCAGCAGCAGCACAACGAGTATCGCCATGATGCCGATGGCGAGCGCCAGATCGCTGCGGCGCAGGTAATGTGCGACCGAGGCGAGGTTGAACGCAAAGCCTGATGGCGGCGGCGTGGAGTCAGCGGCTTGGGTCATCTAGCCCGTGTCATCCCGCCAGGCGGTTCTCGCCAGGTTGCGGTATAGCGAGCCCGGCCTGACTGTATTCGCGCAGCTTGTTCCGAAGCGTGCGGATGGAAATGCCCAGAATGTTGGCCGCATGAGTGCGGTTGCCGAGGCAATGATCGAGCGTATCCAGAATGAGGTCCCGTTCGACATCAGCAACCGTGCGACCGACAAGCCCTCGCGTCACGACGCTTGCCGTGTCCACGGCCGTACGCACGTTGCCGGAAAGTGCCGGTGCAGCTTGTGCGCCGACCTGCGTGCCATCGGGCAGGCGAATGGCCTCCGGGCCGATCTCGTTGCCTGTGGCGAGCAGCACCGAACGGTGAATGGTATTTTCCAGTTCGCGCACGTTGCCGCGCCAGGGGTGGGAAATCAGCAGGCGCTCGGTCGCCGGGGCGATCGCGCGGAAGGGTACGCCGTTGGCCTGCGCATATTTCTGGGCGAAATGGCGTGCAAGGGCCAGAATGTCCTTGGGCCGCTCACGCAGCGCGGGCAAGCGCAGATTCACCACGTTCAGGCGATAGAGCAGGTCTTCGCGGAAAAGGCCCCGCTTCACGGCTTCGGCAAGATCGCGGTTGGACGTGGCAACGATGCGGATGTCCACTTTGACCGGCTTTGTGCCGCCCACGCGATCGATTTCGCGTTCCTGAATCGCACGCAGCAATTTTGCCTGAAGGCGCGCATCCATTTCACTGATCTCATCAAGCAGCAGCGTGCCGCCGTTGGCTTCTTCGAATTTGCCGATGCGACGTGCAATTGCGCCGGTAAAAGCGCCCTTCTCATGACCGAAGAGTTCGCTCTCGAGCAGATTCTCCGGAATGGCGGCGCAGTTCACCGATATGAAAGGCTTTTCGGCGCGCGCAGACTTGCGATGGACATAGCGCGCCAAAACTTCCTTGCCTGTGCCGCTCTCGCCGGTAATGAGGATGGAGGCTTCGCTGCCCGCCACCTGGTCGGCCAAAGCGATCACGGCGGCCATCGCTTCGTCTTCATAGACCATCTGGTGGCTTTCATCCGCGACCGCCGCCAAAACTGCCGCAATAAGCTCGGGGTCGGGGGGCAGGGGCAGGTATTCCTTTGCGCCGGCGCGGATCGCATCCACGGCCCTGCGGGAATCGGTGCCGATTCCACATGCCACAACGGGTGTGCAGATACGCTCGGCGGAGAGCGCGCGAACGAGCTTTCCGATATCCAGTGCGACATCGGCAAACACCAGATCGGCGCCGCGCCCTGCGCGCAGCTCGGCCATGCCTTGTTCTATGGTGTCGGCATGGGTGACTTTTGCACCGCGATCCATCGCGATCTTTGTTGCTGCGCCAAGCTGGCCCTGCAGTGACCCGATGATGAGCAAGCGCATGATACGTTCTCCTGTGCCATCCGCATCCCCTCAAAAAGCCGGGATGGGGCATTTGACTTAGTCCTCATGGCGAGCGTTGCAGGCCATGAGGACAAACTGTCTATGACTGACCGGCCTTGATGATCTCGGTCATGGTGACACCAAGGCGTTCTTCGACCAGCACAACTTCGCCCCGGGCCACCAGCCGGTTGTTCACGTAGATATCAATAGCTTCGCCAACCTTGCGGTCGAGCTCCACAATTGTTCCTTTGCCAAGTTTCAGAAGCTCGCTCACTTCCATTCCCGTCTTGCCCAGCACGGCCGACACGGTAACGGGAACGTCGAACACCGCTTCCAGATCGGACGCGGTTCGTTTGGCATCAGCTTCGGGTGCCGCGCTCGTTTCGAGCAACGCGGCGCCATCGCCTTGCTTGTTCTCAAAGGCGAGATCGGGCAGATCGACTTCGTCTTTTCCCGCCATGGGTCATGCCTCCGTTAGTGCGCGTTGTGGAGAATTGGAGAAGTGGCGTGCGATCAGCGCGCCCAGCGATTGCGCAAGCGCTTCTTCGATGCGTTCCGCGCCGCCGCCCCGCCATTCGATGCGGCAATCCGATTGTTTCAGCCCGGGTTGGGCATGAATGACCACGCGACCGTCGAACCCGGCTTCGTGCGCGATGTCCGAAAGGCGTGGAGAGAGTTCTTCGGCGACTTTCGGCGCGACGTGCAGAACAAGGCGAGGTTCGCCGATCGCCTGATGCATCGCTTCGCGCAGAACCGACTCCACCTCCGGGACAGGGCAGGCTGCCAGCACCGCGCCGGCGAGCTTCCGAGTGGCCGTCAGCGCCAGCTCAGCCGCCTCGGCGCGCACTGCCTCGACAATGTCATGTGTGCTGGCCAGCGCTTCGCGGATGGCCGAAACCGCTTCGTTCAGACCCTGTGCCACGGCTTCGGTGGCGCGCACCTGGCCCGCCTTGATTCCGGCTTCGCGCGCGCGGGCGCAAAGCGCGTCGATCTCGTCCTGGCTGTAACCCTTGCGCATGCGCGCGCGCGCCTGGTTGGAGATCAGGTCGCCTTCCGGGCGGAACTCCACGTCGAAAGTGTATTTGCGGGAAGCGCCCATCAGTAGATCAGCTCGTCTTCGCCCTGTTTGTTGGCGATCATGATCTCGCCCTTGTTGGCCAGATCCTTGGCGACATTGACCATTCGCATCTGCGCTTCGTCGACATCCTTGAGGCGCACAGGGCCCATCGCCTCCATGTCCTCGCGCAGGATTTTCCCGGCGCGCTCGCTCATGTTCGAGAAGAACACGTCGCGCAGGGAATCGGTGGCGCCTTTGAGGGCCAGCGCCAGCTTGTCCTTTTCCACGTGGCGCAAGAGCGTCTGGATTGAACCGGGATCGAGCTTTCCGAGGTCCTCAAAAGTGAACATCAGCGCCTTTATGCGCTCGGCGGCGTCGCGCGAACGTTCCTCCAACGCCGTCATGAAGCGGCTCTCGGTCTGGCGATCGAAATTGTTGAAGATTTCCGCCATCATTTCGTGGGCATCGCGTTTGGATGTGCGCGCAAGATTGGACATGAATTCGACGCGCAAGGTCTTCTCGACCTTGTCGAGAATGTCCTTCTGCACGCTTTCCATGCGCAACATGCGCTGAACGACTTCCAGAGCGAACTCTTCCGGAAGCGCCGCCAGAACGCGTGCGGCGTGTTCGGGCTTGATCCTGGACAGCACGACAGCAACCGTCTGCGGATATTCGTTCTTCAGGTAATTGGCGAGGACCTGCTCGTTCACATTGGCAAGCTTGTCCCACATCGTGCGGCCCGCAGGCCCGCGGATTTCCTCCATAATCTGGCCGACCTTGTCGCCCGGCATGAAGCGGGTCAGCAGGCGTTCAGTCGATTCGTAGGAGCCCATCAGCGAGCCGGTGGACGACATCTGCGACACGAATTCGACAAGCAGTTTTTCGACGAGGCTCGAGCTGACAGTGCCGAGCGTGGACATGATCTGCGAGATTTCCCTGATCTCGTCTTCGTCCATCATCTGCCAGACGGGCAGGCTGTTCTCCTCGCCGAGCGCGAGCATGAGCACGGCGGCGCGCTCCGGCCCCGAGAGATGACGAATATCTTCTTTTGCCTGGACTTTTGCTGCGCGTGACATTGGCTATACCGGCTGGTGCAACCAGGTGCGAAGAATGGCCAGCGCCTCTTCAGGATGCGCCTGCACGACTTCGCCGACCTTGCGGACGGAAGATTCGCGCACCTGCCCCTCGATGCGCTGGATGTCGATCATGCTTTCCTTGGGCGGTGGAAGGGAGACGGCGGCAGTGGACGGCCCGGCCACCTGGGGTGCGGCGCTGTCTTGTGCGGCCGCCGGCGCTGGCGCCGGGAGCTGGGCCGCCGCCATGGCGGCTGCGACCTGTCCGGGCATGGGGAGTGGCGCGAACATCCGCTTGATCAGCGGGCGGCCGACAAAGAAGCCGAGCAGAAGCGCGGTCAGCGAAAGGATGGCCACTTCGATGATCTTGAACCAGTCGGCGCTATCAAAGCCAAGGAATGGCTCCGGCGCCGGCGCCACGGGACCGTCGTCGATGCGCGCAAACGGCATATTCACGACCTGAACCACATCGCCGCGCTTCTGATCAAAGCCAATGGCGGACTTCACCAGACTTTCGATCTCTGCCATGTCCTGCCTTGAACGTGGGGTGTAGGTGGTCTTGCCATTGGCGTCGGTCACGCTGGTGCCGTCGACCACAACCGCGACGGAAAGGCGTTTGAGCTGGCCGCCGTCAACCGTGCTGGTGCGCGTGGTCTTGGAGATCTCGTAATTCGTCGTCTCTTCGGTACGAGTGGAGTCGGACTTGCGGCCGCTGCCCGTTCCGGATGGTGCTGCCTGGGCGCCGGGAACTGCGCTCGAGACCGAGACCGCATTGCCGTCGGTTCCGTTCTGGTTGCTCTCGTTGGCGTTCTGCTCCACGGTCTGGGTGGAACGGATCACCTTGCTGTCCGGATCGAATGTCTCGGCGGTCTCGCTGATATGCTGATAGTCGATGTTGGCGGCAACCTGCACCCGGACATGACCGGCGCCCACCACGCTGGCAACGATCGATTCGATGCGTTGGCGCAACCGGTCTTCGAACGCGGTGGTATGCTCTTCTTCATCCGCAGCCGTCGCGTCCGCGCCGGTTTTTTCCTGGCCTCCAGCCAGAAGTTCGCCCTTGTCGTCGACGATTGCGACGCGATCCGGCGACATCCCCGCCGCAGCGGCGGCGACCAGATGTTGAATGGCCTGCACCTGCTCGTGACTGAGGGAGCCGGCCGTGCGTAGCACCACCGAAGCGCTGGGCGTTTGTTGGTCATGGCTGAAAATCTGCCGTTCGGGGATGACCAAATGCACCCGTGCCGCCTCGATGCCCTGGATCGTCTGGATCGAGCGGGCAAGTTCGCCTTCGAGCGCGCGGAGGGAGTTGATGTTCTGGACAAAAGCGGTGGTTCCAAAGGCGTCGGACTTGTCGAAAATCTCGTAGCCCACGCCGGCCGCTGGCAGGTTCTGGGAGGCCAGTTCCATGCGGAGCTTTGTCACCTGATCGGATGGCACCAGAATCGTGCCACCGTCACCCTTGGCTTCGTAAGGCACCTGCATGGAGTCGAGCTTGGCCGTAACGGCGGCGGCATCCCGCGGGTCAAGGCCCGCAAACAACACTGATTTTGCAGGCTCGGAGATGACGCCCGCGACATAGAGGAAAAAGGCCGTGAGCGCGGCGGCAATGCCCGCCATGACGCCAAATCGCGCCGCCCCGATCGCTTTAAAGATATCCGACAAGGTTCGCCCTCCGGACGAGGGCGCAAATTTTCGCGGCCCCCGCTGCTAGGCAAACATTGCCGGTGGTTCGGTAAAGGTGGTCTTAACGGCAGCAAAAATCGGAAGTGAGAGGCCGGAAATCGGAATTAAAAAAGTATTTCCGAATTTGGATTCCCGGTTTTCAGTTCCGGTACTGCTGGACGCGCGTCGCGCGCAGGCCCGCAAGGCCAAACCGGTCTATCGCTCGCTGCCAGGCGAGAAACTCTTCCACCGTCAGCGTGTAACGACGGCAGGCTTCATCCAGGCTCAGGAGTCCGCCGCGCACTGCGGCCACGACTTCCGCCTTCCTGCGGATCACCCAACGCTTGGTATTCGGCGGCGGCAGATCGGCAAGCGTCAGCGGGCTGCCGTCCGGACCTATGACGTAGCTGACTCGCCCCCTGCGTTCGTCGCCCATGCTCATTGTTGTTTTCACTCCATCACCCACGCGGAAACTACGCTTGCGGCTTTTAAGAAAGGGCCAATGCGCAAGGTAAACAGATTCATAAGCAAACCGGCTTGTTGTGCTGAATTGGGCCGGCGCTTCATCTTCGTAAAAGCGCCGGCCCGTTTCGTTAATGTGCCATCTGCATCAGTTGATCGAGCATGTCTGTCGCAGTCGTCACGATGCGCGCCGATGCCGAATAGGCCCGCTGCGTGGTGATCAGGTTGGTGAATTCTGTCGCCAGATCCACAGTGGAGCTCTCAAGCGCATCAGAACTTATGGCGCCCGCGCTGCCGGTGTTCGCTTCACCGATGGTCGGCGTGCCGGAATCCTCCGTCACCTGCCACGCATTGCCGCTCATCGCGCCAAGACCGTCGGGATTGGCGAAGGTCGCCAGCGGAACCTTGTAGATTTTCTGGGTCAGTCCGTTGGAGAACTGCGCAGTCACGTAACCATTCTGGTCCACCGATACGCCCGACAGGCTTCCGAACAGCGCGCCGTTGACGCTGGACGACACCAGCGTGGACTCGCTGTTGAACTGCGTGATGCCGTCAGAGCCGTCAACCGTTCCCATATTGAAGGTGATGTCCTGCGGCTGCAGGCCCGAAGCCGTCGGATCCCATGGAATCGTGATGTCGATCGAACCGACCGGCGTGGCCTGCGAGTCATCGGCATTGGCAAGCGTGCCATCCGAATTGAAGCTCATTTCGCCTTCGGCAATCGGATTGGTCGTTCCGGACGCCAGATCAGCCATGTCGCCCTGGTAGTTGACTTCGTAGGCCCAGGTGTTGGCGCTGGTCTTCACGAAATCGAGCTGCAGCTGCCGTGTGCCGCCCTGGCTGTCATACACATTGATCGTGCGCTGAAACTGCGGCGTGACATTCCCGGCGGCCATGTCGCCCGCCGTATAGCTCACGGCTGTCGCGCTCGCGTCCAGATTGATCTGCGCGGACATCGTGGTGGTAGGTTCGGCTTTGCCGGAAAGCTGATTGATATTGACGGCCGTCAGATCGTTGCGGTCGGTCGGCACATTGCCATTTTGGTCGAGCGGCCATCCCATGAGATAATAGCCGGCAACATTGCGCAGATTGCCTTCCGAATCCGGCGTGAAGTCGCCGGCACGCGTGAAATACAGCGAACTGGCCGATCCCGGAGCGGCGGCCGTCGCGCTCACGACGAAAAAGCCGTTGCCTGAGATAGCAAGGTTTGTCGGCGTGGCTGTCGATTGAAGCAGTCCCTGCTGCGTGATGTTCTGCTGCGTGGTTTCAAGCACGCCAGCCGACGACACGTCACCGGCGCCAAGCGAAGAGGCGAGCAAGGTGGAAAACTGGCTCTGCCCCGTCTTGTAGCCGACAGTGTTGACATTGGCGATATTGGAAGAGGCAACGCTGAGTGCCGCGCTGTTGGCGGTCAGCCCTGCGACGCCGGTCATCATTGCGCCATAGAGGCTCATGGTCTTTTCCCTTGTGGCGTTGCTCGGCTTTTGCCGAACGCTGCCAGTCTGGTTTGGCGCCCGCTTCTCGGACGCGGGTTGAAATCCGTCACGAACTCAAAACGGCGGTCACCGCCGAAACCGGCACTTCCATGTTTCCGATCAGAAGCTCCGGTTCGCTGTTGGAAAGGTCGATTTCGCTCACGACTCCCGTGCTGGCCACGGCACTGTCGATTGCACTGCCGTCCGACGCAGTCGCTGTTACGGCAAGCTTGTATGTTCCGTCCGGCAAGGCGTTGCCGTTGTTGTCCTCGCCATTCCAGCTGAACGCGTGCTGACCGGCCGCGGTTTCGCCATTTGCCGTAAAGACGACCTTGCCCGTGGAATCGGTGATTGTAAGCGTGGTGCTGTTTGAGGCGCTGCCGAGCGCATAGGTCCAGTTTGCCTGTCCGTCCTGCAGCGGCGCATCGCCGTTGGTGATCGTCACGGTCTTGCCCAGATAACTTACGGCGTTGGCGGTGCTCTGGCCCTGCGCAAGCGCAATCAGCTGCTTGAGATTGTCGTTTGTGTTGATCTGCTGTTCGACCCCCGAAAATTCCACAAGCTCCTGCGTGAACTGATTGGAATCCATCGGGCTCATCGGGTCCTGGTTTTGAAGCTGCGTGGTGAGAAGCTTGAGAAACGTGTCGAAATTCCCCGAGAGCTGCGAAAGCGCGTCGGCCGGATTGCTGGCGCCGGCGGGCGAGGCCGCCGGAGTCGTCGTAGCTGGTGCTATGGTTGTCATGTCGCTTTCCTTACACGCGGATATCGAGGCGCGAACGGCTGGCCGTGAGCCCGTGAATCTTTGTTGCCGGTGTCGGGGCCTCGCCACTCGCGACGGCCTTCAGTCCAAGGGCGCTGCCGCCCTTCGGGGCCGGCGCGCTGTCACCTTGGCGATCCTGTCCTTTAAGCGAGAAATTGAGGCCATTGTTCGACAAATTCAATCCGGCGTCCTTCAACGAACGCGCGAGATCATGGCGATCGCGCTGCAAGAGGTGCAGTGTCTGCAGATTGTCGGCGGTCAAATGAGCCTGGGCTTTTCCGCTGGAATCAACCGAAAGCCGCACATCCACCCGTCCGAGTTCCGGCGGATCAAGACGGATGTCGAAATGCTTCTCACCATCTTTTGATTTCGCCGCGATGGTGATCGCGAGTGCGGCCGGATCCGGCGGAACCGGCGCTGCAGCAGGGGCCTGTTGCGGCACAACCTGTAATGTGGGCGCACCGCCCTGGGTCGCCTGTGACGCGGCGCTGCCGGAAGCGGCCATTGTCATGGCCGAAGGGGATGCGGCCGTGCTGGCGCCGGAGGAATTGTCGTTTCTTCCGGCAACCTGTTGCGGCGGGGTCTGTGCCGCCGCCGCTGAGGTATGATGATCGTCGCCTTGGGCTGGTATATCGGCGCGCTGCTGCGGAATCGCGGCCGAAACACGCACCTGCGAATCCGCCGGCGTCCCCGCCGTGCGCTCGTCCTTGGGCTGACCCGGCGTGCCACCGGTCTGCACGTCCTGTTTCAGGTCCGGTTTTGCCGATGCAGTGTCGAAGCGAACCGGCAAGGCTTTGGCTTGCGTGGACTGCTCGTCGGGCGCCTTTCGGCTCTTGTGGGCCATCATCAGCGCCTGAAGTTCGGGCGATTGCTGCGATGGCTCGCTGGCTGCGCCTTGCAAAGTCTGCGCGGTATCAGTTGCAGGCATTGCCGGCCGAATGGCTGCCGAGCCTGTGGTTGAGGCCTGAGGCTGATTTGTGCCTTGGGGTGTCGTCACGATTTTCAGCGATGCAAGCAAGTCCGGGCGGCCCGAACGGCTTTCAGATGCGGTATGGCCGCTGCTGACTGGTGCGGGCCTGGCACCCGCGGGCTCCGCCGGTTTGTCCGCGGTTTTAGGCGATGCGGCTGGAATTGTTCGCGGCATTTGGAGCGCAGCGGGTACATTGCGTGTGCCTGCAGCAGCCGTTTGGGCGGTTTGTGTGACGCCATCCGGATCGGCGGAAGCGGCAGCGGCGACGGATGACGGCTGGGCCGCCTGGATCAGCGCCATGAGTCCCGCATTCGGCGTATCGCTCTTCTTGTCGCCGGATTTCGGTCGTACCGCCGGGGCGACGGGGATCTGCAAACCGTCAGCCGATACCGCGCTTGCCCCCTGCGCGGACTGTGAAAGCAGGTGTGCGAAGATCGCATCCAGTGTCGGTACCCCTCGCGCAGCCGCGGGGGCTGTGCCCGCAAGGAGCGCCGCCTTGGTTGAAACTGCCGGTGCCGGACTGGCCGGAAGGGCTGCCACGAGAATCGAACCTGCAAATATCCGCAGATGCCGAAGCAAGGGCCGGACCACAACAAACCGCATGATTTTCTGCGGGTTTGATAGCAAGCCTTGCGCCAGCCGGCGCGGCTTGCGGCGCGGCATGAATTGCTCGCCGGGCAAAAGCTGCCGCCGTTTCGCGACCGCCGAAACCGGCAAAAGCGCGGATTTCCCCGCAAAGTTCTGGCACAGCGCTTGCGAACCGTTCAGCGGCAGAAAAGCATTTCCGGGATTATTGCGCCCGTGAGCATCAACGGAATCATGTCGAGCGCGCTTTCGGCGCTTCTTACCAACAGCCAGGCGCTGCGCACGGTTTCCAACAATGTTGCGAATATCAACACGCCGGGCTACGCGCGACGCACGGTTTCGCTTGAGGCCTCCGTTGTCGGTGGCCAACTCCAGGGCGTGGACATCGCAAGCATTCAGCGCGTGGTGGACAGATTTTATGACAGTGAAGTGCTTTCGGCGACGGCCGGCTCCTCGCAGTATGACGTGGAAAGCACTTTCTTCGATCAGGTCAACGGCTTTCTCGGTCAACCGGGCGACGGCACGTCGCTCAGCAGCCAGCTGGACAGCGTATTTTCGGCGCTTGGCTCCGCTTCACTCAGCCCATCTTCAAACGTCAGTCGTCAAGGCGTGCTCAATGCATTCCGGAATCTGGCGTCCTCGATTTCGAGCCTTTCGAGCCAGATCGGGCAGCTGCAAACCCAGGCCGATCGGCAGATCAGCGCGTCGGTTGGCACGATCAACGGCCTGATTCAGCAGATCTATCAGCTCAATCAGAAAATCCAGACGGCCCAAGCTGGCGGCGACACCGCCACCGGGCTGCTCGACAGCCGCGACCGGGCGGTGCAGTCGCTTTCGCAATATATCGGCGTGCGCACGTCGGAGCAGCCAAACGGACAGCTCGTCGTCATGACAAACGACGGCATCAATCTTGTCGGCGACACTTATGGCACGCTGTCTTACGCGGGGGGCAGTACGAACGGCACCTATGGCGAAATCACGGTCCAGGATACCAGCCCCGACGGCGCCCCAATTGGAACTTCCCAGGCGCTCGATCCGCATCTCGATTCCGGCTCGCTGAAGGGTTTGATCGACATGCGCGACAATCAGCTGGGGCAACTGGGCCGTGAGCTCGGCCAGTTCGCGCAGCAGACCGCGTTGGCATTCAACAGGGCCGCCAATGCGGGTTCGGCTTACCCGCCACCCACTTCGTTGTCTGGCCGCGACACCGGCCTCGTGGGGACCGACGCATTGAACTTCACGGGAAAAACGACAGTCGCGATCACCGATTCGGCCGGCAATCTCGTGAGCCGCATTGATGTGGATTTTGATGCCGGCACGCTATCGGTGGATGGCGGGGCCGCGGTTTCGTTTGCCGGCACGGTCGGCGACTTTGTGGACGCGCTCAACACGGCGCTCGGCGCAAATGGCTCCGCGAGCTTTACCGACGGCAAGCTTTCGCTTTCGGCGAACGGCACCAACGGCATCGTCGTGCAGGACGATGCCACTACGCCATCCGCCCGCGGTGGCTACGGCTTCTCGCAGTTCTTCGGACTCAACGATATTTTCCAGGCACAGGCGCCATCCATTCTCTCCACCGGGCTCTCGGCGGCGGACGACAGCGGGCTCGCGGCGGGCGGCGAGATAGATTTGGTTTTGAAGGGCCCAGACGGCGAAATTGCCAAACAGGGCAGTGTATCGATAACGGCCGGCATGACTGTCGGCGACGTGGTGAGCGCGCTTAACACTGCCATGAACGGCGCAGCAAGCTTCACGCTCAATTCTGACGGCTCGCTCAGCATGACGCCGGCCGGATCCTATTCGGACTACCAGCTTAACGTGACGAAAGACACGACCGAACGTGGCACCACCGGCATGAGTTTTTCGGTGCTCTTCGGCTTGGGCACTACGCAGGCGTCCGCGCAGGCGGCCAGTTTCAGCCTGACATCGGCGATGGCCGGGTCGCCGCAGAACCTTCCTTTCGCGCAGTCCCAGATCGACGCCACGACCGCGGCTGGCGATTCAGTGGTGACATCGGGCGATGCGCGCGGGCTTCTCGCGCTACAGGACGTGACGAACACACGTGTCTCATTCTCCGCGGCGGGCGGCTTTCCGGCGCAGACCGGAACGCTCAACGACTACATCAGCGGCTTCTATCAGGACGTGGCGACCCGCACCCAGGCAGCGCAGACAAATCAGACCACGCAGAGCGACAGGTTGACGGAAGCCCAATCGCGCCAGGCGCAGACGTCCGGCGTCAATCTCGACGAAGAACTCTCCAACATGATGATGTACCAGCAGGCTTACAACGCGGGCGCCCGCATGCTTTCCACCGTGCAGCAGCTTTACGACACGCTGCTGCAGCTTCCCATCTGATGAGGCGATGACATGATTGATCGTGTCGGCACCAACGCGCAGACCCAGCTTTATCTTGCGCAGGTCATGAAGGCGGGCAACGCGCTCGACCAGAGCGAGGCGCAGGTTTCAAGCGGCAAGGTGTCCGCAACCTATGGCGGGATCGGTAACCGGACGGCTGTGCTGGAAGCCGCGCGCTCCGCGGCAAACCGCTCCAGTGCCTATCAGGCGAATATCCAGCTCGCGCTCGACCAGTCCAACTTGCAGGACACGCAGCTGACTTCGCTGTCCAACCTCGCCAACGATCTCAGGCAGGCGCTGACCAAGGCGCTGGCCGATGGCGACGCCTCCACGCTGATGACACAGGCCGGCAGCATCTATCAGCAGGTCACCCAGATCCTGAATAGCAAGGATGCAAATGGCAACTATCTTTACGGTGGCGACAGGAACGATGTACCGCCGGTGACGCCGGCGACGCTTGCCGACCTTGCCGCGCTGCCGTCGGCCGCCAACGCCTTTGCCAACGGAACGGTGGCCGCGACAGTGCGCGTCGGCGACGGACAAAGCGTTCAGGTGGGCATGCTCGCATCCGATATCGGCACCAGCATTCTGTCCACGCTCAAGGACATTGCCGATTTCAACAACGGCGCGAGCGGCCCGTTCGGTTCCACAATTTCGGCAGCGCAGTCGGGCTTTCTCACAACCGAAATCGGCACGGCCGCCAATGCCGCAACCGATATCAACAACGCCGCGGCCAGCAACGGATATGTCAATAAGCAGCTTCAGGATGCCTCCGACCAGCAGCAATCGCTGAACACGCTCTACACGGGCTTTGTGTCGGATATCGAGGACGTGGACATGGGCCAGGCAGTGGAAAAGCTGAACCAGAACCAGATTGCCCTGCAGGCGGCCCTTCAGGTGACTTCGAAGCTCAACCAGCTTTCGCTGCTGAATTATTTGCCCGCCAGCTGAGGCGCTTGAAGGCGGCGGGCACTCGGCCTATACGCCGTGACCCATGAATACCGCCGGAGGCGACCGCGGCATACGCAAGCCGCCACACAGGACCCGCATCGTGGTTGCGATGTCGGGCGGCGTCGATTCGTCTGTTACGGCGACGCTGCTCAGGCGCGAAGGTTACGATGTCGTCGGCGTCACGCTTCAACTCTACGATCATGGCGCCGCTGCCAAGAAGAAAGGCGCCTGCTGCGCCGGCCAGGACATCTATGACGCCCGCCGCGTCGCCGAGCGCCTTGCCATTCCTCATTACGTCTTGAATTACGAGCAGCGGTTCCGCGAGCGCGTGATTGCGGATTTTGCTGAAACCTATGCCCGCGGTGAAACACCCATCCCCTGTGTACGTTGCAATGAGCGGGTAAAATTCGCCGATCTTCTGGAAACAGCCAGAGATCTGGACGCCGAGGCGTTGGCGACCGGACACTATATAAGGCGCGTGGACGGTCCCGACGGACCGGAATTGCATCGCGCGGCCGATGAGAGTCGCGATCAGAGCTATTTCCTGTTCGCGACGACACCGGAGCAGCTTTCCTTTCTCCGCTTTCCGCTGGGGGGCCTGGAAAAAAGCCAGGTACGTGCCATCGCGGCTGATCTCGGGCTTCCGGTGGCGGACAAGCCCGACAGTCAGGATATCTGCTTCGTGCCGGAAGGCCGTTACGCCGGATTGATCGAAAAGTTGAGGCCCGAATCTGCGAAGGCCGGCGAGATCGTTGATGAGAACGGCCGCGTGCTCGGAAGGCATGATGGCGTCATCCATTTCACGGTTGGCCAGCGCAAGGGCCTTGGTCTCTCCGGCAATGGTGAGCCGCTGTTTGTGCTGAAGATCGATGCTACGAATGCGCGCGTCGTGGTGGGCCCGCGCGCGGCGCTGGCCGTGCGCGGTATTGGCCTGCGCGATGTGAACTGGCTTATCCCGGCGGATGGTCCGTTCGAGTGTGCAGTGAAGGTGCGATCCACGCGCTCGCCGGTTTTCGCGCGTGTCATGCCGCGTGGGGACCGGGAAGCATTTATCGAGTTGCATGCGCCGGAAGAAGCCGTGGCGCCGGGGCAGGCATGCGTATTCTATCGCGGCACGCGCGTCCTCGGCGGCGGATGGATCGCACACACAGAGCCTGCCCGTGCGGCAGCATAATATTAGCGGCGCTTTTTTGGTCGCGCCGCTTTTTTTGCCTTGGCGGAGTGTTTCGGTCTTGTTGTTGCATGGGCTCTCGCGGCTCTTGCCGCGAACGGTTTCGGCCGCTTGTGATGCGGCTGATAGACCTGAAGCTTGCCGCCGCCGGGCAGCACCACATGGGTGATGGTTCCCCAGCCGCGATTGGCCGGATGCGCCACGCTGACGTTGCGCTTTTTCATTTCTGCGACGAAGGCTTCGATGTCGTCGCACATCAGGAAGTATTCGTGCACGCTGTTCTTGTCGGACTCGTGAATCGCGATATCGGCCGGTGGGCCGGCAAAGATCAGAAATCCATTGCCTGCATCGACGGCGGACAGCCCAAGAACGTCGGTCAGGAAATCCTGATCGGCCTTGTGGTTCCTGCTTTGGATCATCACATGCGCGCCGGTGATCATACCCAAGCCCTCTCAAGATGGCATCGCATTCTGGCATAAGCCCGGGCGGGTTGCGTGCCGGGCCGAGAGCCCTGAGGCTCGCTTGACAGCGCCACCCCCCACCCTTACATCCCGCCCCCTTGGCCGGTCGGGCAGCGTAGCTCAGTGGTAGAGCAGGGGAATCATAATCCCTTGGTCGGGGGTTCAAATCCCTCCGCTGCTACCAGCCCCAGATTTCCGGGAGTGCTTTGAATGACGGCAGCTCCTTCCACAAAACCCGCCAGCGTTTCAACGTCTGACGCCGTAACCATTGCCGACGTCCGCGCAGCGGCAAAGGTGATCGCCGGCATCGTTGAGCGCACGCCCACGCATCATTCCAGGACGCTTTCAAAGATCGTCGGTTGCGATGTCTGGCTCAAGTTCGAAAACCTCCAGTTCACCGCCTCATTCAAGGAACGCGGCGCGCTGAACAAGTTGATGTCGCTTTCGCCTGATGAAAGAAAGCGGGGCGTAGTGGCGATGAGTGCCGGCAATCATGCGCAGGGCGTCGCCTACCACGCCGGCCGGCTTGGCATTCCCGCCACGATCGTCATGCCGGAAGGGACGCCCTTCAACAAGATCAAGCACACCAAGAATTTCGGCGCCAGGGTGGTTATCGAAGGCGCCACGCTCTCGCAATCCTATGAGCGCGCGCGCGCTATCGCGGCGGCCGAAAACCTGACATTCGTGCATCCGTATGACGATCCCAAGGTCATTGCGGGCCAGGGAACCGTCGCATTGGAGTTGCTCGAGTCCGCGCCCGATGTGGACGCACTCGTGGTTCCCATCGGCGGGGGCGGGCTGATCTCGGGTATCGCCACCGCGGCAAAGGCGATCAGGCCCGCAATCGAGATTTTCGGCGTCGAAGCAAGGGCCTATCCCTCCATGTACGACGCCGTGAAAGGCAAGACGCTGCCCTGCGTGGGTCAAACGATCGCCGAGGGTATCGCCGTCAAGGAGCCAGGCGGCCTGACGCGCCAGATCGTGGATGCGCTGGTGAAGGACATTTTCCTCGTACGCGAGGACGAAATCGAGCGCGCGATCATTGCGCTACTGGAGATTGAGAAGACAGTTGTAGAAGGTGCAGGGGCCGCCGGCTTTGCCGCTGTCATGAGCAACCCTGACGTGTTCCGTGGCCGCAAGGTGGGCATTGTGTTGTCCGGCGGCAACATCGACATGCGGCTTCTGTCCAACGTGATCTTGCGTGAGCTGTCGCGCGAGGGACGCATCCTTTCGCTGGTGATCGAAATCGAAGACCGGCCGGGTCTGCTCGCAAAGGTCACGGCCATTGTGGCAGAGGCGGGCGGGAACGTACTGGAAGTCTCACACAACCGCATGATCACGAACATGAGCGCGAAGTCTGCCGATCTCGGCATGACCATCGAAGCGCGCGACGCCGAACACGCGGCAGAAATCCGCAAGAAACTGGAAGATGCCGGCTTTGTCCTGCGCACGCAGGCAACCGGCCCGCTGCCACCGTTGAGCAGCTTTTACAGCTCCCCGTTTTACTGATGTTTTGCTGCGCAGGCGGCGAGGAATGCCTGAGCGCTCTTGCGCAATCCGCGTGCGCTCCAGCTGTCCCGGGCCGATGAAGCGCCAACACCGATCGCGACGGGCTGCTCGCTCATGAGTAAGGCAAATATGCTGTCATCGCTCGCGACCGTCGTTGCAAGTTCGGTGCCCGCCGTCATCTCGAAATTCCGGCTGTTCTGGGATTTGCCGTGCAGCGTTGCGCTCTTGCCACCGCTTGAAAGCGTCACCGAAACTGGTTCGCCCTTGCCCTCCCCGACGCCTTCATATGCGCCCACGGCAAGATCGATACGGCCGTCGGCGCGGCAACGCGCAAACAGGACCTGATCGGACTCCTCTTCGTCCGGCTGCCCGGTCAGCGAGATCGCCCCGTCAGTCTTCCCGTTGCTCCACACGACGTTCACGTTTGCCGCCTGCGCCGCAAGCGGGACCAACAATGCCGCCACGGCGGCGAGCAGCATCTGCTTCATGATTCAACCCTGTCCGGCAGCCTTCTTGCACTCGGCATCCAGTTCGTCGATGTCGTAGCTCTTGCATTGCGCGACAAGCGCCTGTGCTTCGCTTGAGCGGCCTGCGCCAGCCAGCACCTTGATGCGCATGGGCAGGAGCACGGGCGAATTGTCGAAGCGCGCATTTGCCTGATCCATCAGCGCCTGCGCCTTGGCCCATTCTCCGCGCGCGATGTAGATGTTCGCCAGTCGCGAATACACAGCCCATGAAGGCTCGGGTCCGTTCACCGCGCGGAGCAGTGCTGCCTCGGACTGTGCGGAATTCTTCTCCTGGTCGTAAAGTTCCGCCACGACATATTCCGTGTAGGCATGATTTGAAGTCGGAGCCGTGATCGCGCGCTGGGCATCGGCCTTGGCGCTCGACGCCGATCCTGCATTGGCATCGGCAACATAGGCGGCGGCGTTCTCCGCATCGCCATAGTGCGCGATCAGTTGCGCAAGCGCCGGATTTGCGGGATGCGCCCCCTTCCACGGCAATGGCTTGGGCGTAGCAGGAAGCGTGTCGCGATATTCGCGGAATTCATAAGCTGCGAGCAGCTTCTCGCGTTCCTTTGCGGGATGATGCGTCGTTGCATCCTCCGCCATGGAGTCGACCGCTGCGTCGAATACGGTCAGTCCCACATCTTCGATCTGTTGTGTGCTGACATGGCCCTGGCTCAGGCTGAGCAAGCCGCTCACGCCGCCGATCGCGTTGAACACATTGGCCACCGGACCGCCCCCCGATCCGTTGTCGCGCTGCGCGGCTGCCCTGGCTGCGTCCGCCGCAGCTTTGGCTTCTCGTTCCTGCTCCGCAAGCTTGTCGAGAACGGAATTGGCGGCATCGGTCGAATAACCGGCCTTGACCATCATATCGAAGCCCAGCGCGTCGGCGGCGTCTTCCTGCCCCTTCTCGAACTGCGGTGTGAGCACATTGGCGCTCAGTTTCAGCAAGTGCTGCGCAAAATCCAGTCCACGCGCGACCTGCCCGGCATTGGCCCCGGACACGGCCACCGCAGTGGAGATGCCAACCTGATCCACGGCCGCTCCGTTCACCACCGCGTAGAGCTGCGATTTCTTGTACCAGTCCGCAATCCGGTGCCGGTAGATCGCATGCGCGAGTTCATGGCCGAGCACGAAGGCCAATTCGTCTTCATTGTCGAGCTTTTCCAGCAGTCCCACCGTGATGATGAGCGTTCCATCCGGCGTGCATTCGCCCGCAAATTCCGGCGCGGCAAGAATGCGCACCTCCGGCTGGAACGATGGCGGCAGATTGATGCCCGCCAGCAGCTTCAGCATCACGCCCTTGACGTAGTCATGGAGTGCCGGGGAAGGCACAAATCCCTGCGCGCGTGCGCGCATGATGCCTAATGTGCGCGGCCGGTCTGTCAGCATGCCGCTGTAGTCCGCGGCGGGTTTCAGAAGTTCGATGGCCTTGCCTTTGTCGGGGTAGCCATCGCCCTCTCCACCGCCGCCGAAGAGGCTCGCATCGGCGCTGACTGCAAGAAGCAGCGCGGCACAGGACAGGGTCGTAAGGGAAAAAGCGCGGCGGAAGGTAATCATATCACTGTCCGCCATTCGTGGGTTTGGGGCAGCCTTCGCCGAGCGCGCGTGTCGAACCGGCTTTCTTGTCCTGATCGCCGCCCATGGCAAGCTTGCGGCAGATCGGCTGGCCGGCGGTCGTCATGCGCGTGTTCACCATGTGCGGCGGCACCCAGTAGTTGGTGCCGTTCACATTCACTTCCAGCATCATGTTGGGCGCCTTTGCAGCAATCGGAAGGCAGGTCGGAAACTTGTCGGCGTCCATTGTCTGGACGCGTTTGCCGTTGGCCGCATCATAGAGGTCCACCTGCGGTGTCTTGGCTGACAGTACCATGTCGCCGGTGCCCGGGCAGGTGGTGTCGGCGAAAGCAGGCACAAATAACGTGAGCGCGGCGGCGAACGTCACGGTTCCGATGATCGGTCTCATTTCAAGCTCCCTTTCATGATGTTTGCAGGTCGGGAATTCCGCCCGCCACATGATGCACATAGCCCCAGAGCGCATCGGGGAAACCGACTAGCAGAAGTGCGGCCAGTTCCACCGATACGAAAACAACTTCCACCCAATTGGCGACCGAAAGCCCCGCCGCCAGCGTCAGCGCCAACCCTGCGCCGAGCGCCAGGAAAAACGCCAGCCAATGCCAGGCGATCTCGGCGGATTTTTCAAGCACATATTCCGCTGTCACGCTGCGCTCCCTGGCGTGATGCCCGCGCCGGCGCTTGCGCTTGAGCCGCTGCATGTGCAGCCACGACAGGATGAAGATCACCGGCACGATGGTCACGATCTGGATGGGATCGTTGGAAAATGTCTCGCCGAAAATCCTCACCACGTTCTGCTCGGGCTTGCCCTTGAAGGTGATGAGGTTGTCCAGCGCCATGGCATGCACGAACACATCGGGCTGCAAGGGCCCGTTCACCGGCGTGTAGGATTTGTCCTGCGCGCCTTCGATGCCGCCGCCATAGAAAACGATGCGCCGGGCCATGTCGGACACATCGGCATCGGGCCGCCCGCTCAAGAGGCTTTCGACGGGGATGACGCTTTCATAGGGGCATCGCGCCCGCACCTGTTCCGGATCGAAGAACGCAAGATAGATGCGGCTGAAAAAGCCTATGTCCTGATCGCAGGAATAGCTTTTTCCGCTCTCGTCGGTGGGCCGCATCCATTTGCGGTTTATGGGATCGGTGCGCGTGCCCCACACGAGCTCCATCACGCCATCCGGGTTGGCGTCGAGAGGTTTCAGGCCGAGAGCGGCGATTTCAGGATCATTGCGATGCGCGCGGTAGAAGTCGCTGTAAACGGAAAGCGCCAGCGAATGGCACGGCATATTTCCCTTCTCGCCGTTCAGGCAGCGGCCCGTCACCGGATACTGTCGCGCAATTCCCTGGTTGAGCATGATCGTGGGATCGAGAATCCGCACGCCCGTCCTGACGATCGGCTTGATCAGGGGTTCGTCTTCGCCGGCTTCGAAATAGATCGGAATTCCGTCGGCCTGATAACGGCGGATTTCGTCAATCAATTCCTTCAGGGTCTCGTCCTTGCGCAGCCCGCTTTTGCGGCTGTCCACGAACAGGAAATCCACGATCACAGCTTTCGGCTTGTAGAGCCTGAGCGCGTCGAGCACGCGCGCATGCATGCCGTAGGACCATGGCCACGACGATTCGGTGTCCGAAAGCGTGTTGTCGTCGATCAGCGCTACGGCGATCTGGTCATGGCCGGACGTACCGTAAAGATAGGGTCCGCTGATCAGAAGGTTGGAAATGTCCTGTGTGTAGCGCTGGACGAGGCTTGAGAATCCGAACGGGTTGAGCAAGATCTGCCAGCACGCAAGCGCCACAAGAACTACAACGACCCACCAGAACGGCATGCGCGCACGCAGCGCGTTCATGTGCTCACGGTTGGGCCTGCGCGCGCGCTCGATAAAGCCGCGCTTGGGCGCTGTCGGCGAGTCGCTGACGCCCATCCCCGCTCGGACCCCGAACTGGCGATTGCAGGCAGAAGGCTATCACGACGCGGCGTGGCGGAAAAACCGGAACTCAGCGTGCAAACTTTTCAGAAAGGATGATGGATGACACCGTTCGCGACACGCCATGGGCGCTGCCGATGCGGTCAAGCGCGGCATCCATACGGGCGGGAGTGTCGGCTTCGACCATCGCCACCATGTCGAAGGCCCCGGAAACGGCGGAAAGCGAGCGCACTTCGGGCATTTTCTTCAATTCTCCCGAAACGCGGTCAGCCCGCTTCGGGTCGGCCAGAATCATGACAATCGCGCTCAGGCGCCCGGCGGTCGCCTTGTCCGAAAGTTGCACGGTGTAACCCTGGATGATGCCCTCCCGCTCCAGGCGGGCGATCCGCTCCTGCACGGTCGAACGCGCCAGGCCCAGTTTGCGGGCGAGCGAGGCGGCCGGTTCGCGCGCATTGGCCTTCAGAAGAGCAATCAGCTCGGCATCCTTTTCGCGCATGCAAAGTTCCTGCAAATCGCCGGATTTTCCGGCGTTTCGCCGGATACTAGCCTACAAACCGGCGAATCGCCGCCTCCTTTTTGAGGGCGCAAAGCCCTAGCTTTTCCCGGTAGTTAGACGGGAGCGCGCCATGAAGAACGTGATGCTGGTCGGGGGTGGCAAGATCGGAATAGCCATCACCCACTTCCTTTCCACAAGCGGCGACTACAAGGTCACGGTGATCGACCGCGATGCTGCAAGCCTCGAGCGTATGCCGCGCAAGAACGTTGAAGTCCGCAAAGTGGACATCGCAGCGCCAGGTCTTGCCCGGGAAATGGAGGGACAAGATGTCGTTCTTTGCGCCACCCCCTATCACCTGACGTCCACGGTGGCCGAGGCGGCGAAAAAGGCCAACGCGCATTACCTCGATCTTACGGAAGATGTGGAATCCACCCGCACGATCAAGAAGCTAGCCAAAGGGTCGGACACGGCCTTCATACCGCAATGCGGACTGGCGCCCGGGTTCATCTCCATCGTCGCCTACGACGTTTGCAAGAAGTTCGAAAAACTGCGCGATGTGAACCTGCGCGTTGGCGCGCTGCCCGTCTATCCGACGAACGCCCTGAAATACAATCTCACATGGTCCACCGATGGCCTGATCAACGAATACTGCAATCCTTGCGAAGCGGTCCGCGACGGCAAGAAAACCGAAGTGCCCTCGCTGGAAGAGCTTGAACACTTCACGCTGGACGGGGTGGAGTACGAGGCGTTCAACACCTCTGGGGGCCTTGGCACGCTCAGTGAGACGCTCGAAGGCAAGGTCGAGAACCTCAACTACAAGACCGCGCGCTATCCCGGCCATCGCGATATAGTCAAGCTTCTGGTGCGTGACCTCGGCCTTGGCGTGCGGCGCGATATCTTCAAGGACATGCTGGAGCACGCGATTCCCGGCACCAAGCAGGACGTCATTCTGATTTTCGTGACGGTTACGGGCTGGATCGGCGGCAAGCTTACCCAGGAAAGCTATGCGAAGAAGGTTTATGCACAGCAGGTTGGCAGCATGTTCATGACTGGCATTCAGGTCACGACGGCCGCCGGCATCTGCGCCATGACCGACCTCCTGATGGAAGGGAAACTGCCGCAAAAAGGCTTTGTGCGGCAGGAGGAATGCAAGCTGTCCGATTTCCTCGCCAACCGCTTCGGCAAGTATTACGCTTGAGCATGGTCACGAATCTCCTGAGCCATTTTGGCCTCTCGTCCTTCGGCGATCACGCCGTGCATTCGCCCATCGACGGGGCCGAGATCGGTCGCGTCGCCCACGACGATGCCAAAACCGTTGAAACGAAGATTGCAAACAGTGTGGCGGCGTTCAACGCCTGGCGCGAAATCCCCGCCCCGAAGCGCGGCGAGCTCGTGCGCCTGTTCGGCGAGGAATTGCGCACCAACAAGGATCATCTGGGCCGGCTGGTGACGCTGGAGAGCGGAAAAATCCTTCAGGAAGGCCTGGGCGAGGTCCAGGAGATGATCGACATCTGCGACTTCGCCGTCGGCCTTTCGCGCCAACTTTATGGCCTAACGATCGCTTCCGAACGCCCCGGCCACCGCATGATGGAGCAATGGCATCCGGCGGGCCCAGTGGCGATCATATCCGCCTTCAACTTTCCTGTGGCAGTGTGGGCCTGGAACGCAGCGCTTGCGCTCGTTTGCGGCGACAGCGTGATCTGGAAGCCGAGCGAGAAAACTCCGCTTTCGGCGCTTGCCACGCAGGCGCTCTTCGAGCGCGCGGCAAGAAAATTTGCTTCGGCGCCCGCCGGTCTTTCACAGGTGGTCCTTGGATTGCGGCAGGCAGGCGAGGCCCTCGCGAAAGACCATCGCATTCCAGTGGTCAGCGCCACTGGGTCCACGCGCATGGGGCGGGAGCTCGCGCCCGTGGTCGCCGCGCGTTTCGGCAAGTCCATTCTGGAACTCGGCGGCAACAATGGCATGATCGTCTGTCCTTCGGCGAAACTGGATCTTGCGCAGCGGGCCATCCTGTTCGCCGCCGTCGGCACGGCTGGCCAGCGCTGCACGACGCTCCGGCGCCTTTTCGTGCATGAATCGATTTATGACCGGCTCGTGCCGGCCCTGAAGAAGACCTATTCAAATCTCCCGATTGGCAATCCGCTGGAGAAGGGGACGTTGGTCGGGCCGCTGATCGACAAGGCCGCGTTCGACAACATGGAGCGCGCGCTAGTGGCCGCGCGCGACGAAGGCGGCAGGGTTACGGGCGGGGGCCGCGTCCTCGCCGAAAAATTCCAGAACGCCTGGTACGTGCGCCCGGCGATCGTGGAAATGCCGGACCAGACGCCTGTTGTTTGCCGCGAAACATTCGCGCCAATTCTTTATCTGATGCGCTATTCCAGATTCGAAGACGCGCTCGCCAGACACAATGCCGTTCCGCAGGGTCTTTCATCCTGTATCTTCACGCAAGACATGCAGGAGGCCGAAAGGTTCCTGGCCGCTGCCGGCTCCGATTGCGGCATCGCCAACGTGAATATCGGGCCGTCCGGCGCGGAGATCGGCGGAGCCTTCGGCGGTGAAAAGGAAACCGGCGGCGGGCGTGAAAGCGGTTCCGATGCGTGGAAGGCCTATATGCGCCGGCAGACGGCCACCATCAACTATTCCGACGCGCTTCCCCTCGCACAGGGCATCGAGTTCACAGCATAAGGGCACGATGCGGGTATGCAGCGGCGGGCCATCCGTCCGGTCCGGAACCGGCGCGGGGTGCGCCCGTTTGTCTTCACAACATGCAAGGGAGACTCCGGTTCAATGGCGCGATAATATCCGCCATCTCATGGAGACGGCGATGCAACACCAGAACATCCGGGAAGGTTTCGATGTCTTTCTGCATGACGGCGGCCATGCCTTCGGCGCCGTTCGCGAGGCCCGCAAGAACGAGATCGTTGTCTATATCGAAAACGCGGGGGACTTCCGCGTGCCGGTATCTGCAGTGAAAGAGGTGGACTCCGAAAAAGTCGTGCTCGACCGCAGCAAGCTGTCGCCCATTCTGCTTGAAGCGATTGCACGCGCCCATTCGCGCGAGGATCCGCGGATCTGATCCCGCGAGCCGTTAACCCTTTTTTAAGTGTATGCTTCATGTCCGCTGAGCCGCAGGCAACAGTTGCGCGTTGCTTGGGGTGAGTTCAGGGGATGCCCAGAAACGTGGGCCAGTGGACTGGCATCATCGTAACCACGATCGTCGTGCTTGGCTGCGACATGGATGTGCTCTATGCGGTGCCGCTTGGCATATTCGCGGGCACACTGGCGACGTTCTTTGTTGCGCTGTCGGAACAGCGCACCATTGCAAACAACGGCAAATAGCTGAATCCGCAGGCTGGCGCCTGCGGAAGCGGCAGACGCCGGCCCTAGGCGGGTTCCGGCGGAATGTTGTTGAGCGCCTCCTCCATTTCCTGGAAGGTCGGTTGCGCTTCGGTGGGTACGCTGCCGCGCCCAATTTCCACGGACACCTGCGCGGCGTTGCCATGCAAATGCGCAACAAGAATATCCCGAATGACGTGATAGAACTGCGCCTCGTTTTCGACGATCGCCTTCAGCCGCGTGGCGATCGGCCCCACGATGCCATAGGCCAGAAACACGCCCATGAACGTGCCCACGAGCGCTGATCCGATCATGCGGCCCAGAACCTCCGGCGGTTCGGATATTGCGCCCATCGTTTTGATCACGCCCAGGACCGCGGCCACAATGCCGAGCGCGGGCAATCCGTCGGCCATCGTTTGCAACGCATTGGCCGGCCCCATCGCTTCGTGATGGTGCTTTTCGAGCTGTTTTTCCATTGCCGCCTCGACCTGGTGCGGATCCTCCAGGCTCATGGTCATCATCCGCAGCGTGTCGCAGATGAAGGAAAGAGCGAAATGGTCCTTCGTGATGCGGGGATAGCGCTTGAAGATCCCCGACTGGTCGGGTTTCTCAACATGCTGCTCCAGCGCGATCATGCCTTTGGTCTTCATGGTCTTGGTCAACAGGAAAAGAAGACACAGGAGATCGCGATAATCCGCGGGCTTCCATTTCGGGCCGGAGATCACTTTCGACATCTCCTTGCCGATCTTCTTCAACGAGTACATGGAGCCGCCGATAAGGAGCGCAGCGATCGCTGCGCCTCCGATGGTCATGATCTCGTGCGGCAACGCCTCAAGAACCGAGCCCAGCGAGCCGCCCGACATCAGGAAGCCGCCGAACACCATGAGAAAGAGGAATACAATGCCGCCAATCTGGAGCATGAACCGGACCCGTGACAATGCGAAAGCCGCAAGGCAAAACCCGCGGCCGGACGGTGTTAGTATTATGGAAAGGACTTAAAGAGCGATGAAAGCGCCGGTTTTGCCGCGCGCTCGCGCCCCCTATTTCCTAATATTCTCTTTCGCTTCGCCGAGCCGGCGTGCGGCAAGTGCCGCAAGTTCGACGGCGACCTTGTCCCCCAGGCGCGTGGCGTCGTCGGTGGCACGCGTGGCGCGCACGGCGGCTTCCACGTAAAGCCGGAGCAGTGGCCGATCCGCGGCGACCGCCCGGTGCTTTACCTCATCCAGGTAGCTGCAAAGGCCGTTTGCGATCCGCCCCGCCGCGACAAGACCCACGGTTTCGGCAAGGCCCCGGATTTCATGGGCTTCGCTGTACAGCGCATCCATGTCGCCGGCTTTCAATGCTCCTTCGAGCTTGGTCACGTAGCCGTCGACGACGGTGCACAGCTCCTGACTCCTGGAAGCGATGATGCGCTCGGCCCGTTTCGCGGTCTCGGCGTTGTTGACATTGCGCAGAAACTCCGCCACGTCCGCGCTTCGCAGCAGCGGCTTTGGTGCAATCATTTCCGCTCCGGATCCCGGTCTTGTTCCATGCGCCATGTCGCCCTCGCTCACTGGATTTCGATATCGTCCTTGAAGTCGTCCTTGCGGCGGAATGGCCCGGGATAATCGGCCGACTTGTGGCGCCGGCGGTCGGGTCCAAAATAGCTGTCGCTGCGCACAAAGGCGCGCGGCCGTTCCACCAGCTCCGCGACGCGGAGGAACAGGTTTTGTGCCGTGATTGGCTTGGCCAGGAATTCCGTAACACCGGCGTCGCGGGCCGCTTCCACGCGGTGGCGCTCGGTGTGCCCGGTGACCATCACGATCGGAACATAGGGATTGGGGCTGTCCTGTGCCGTTCGCACCATCCTGGTGAACTCGATGCCGTCAACCGGCTTCATGGAAAGATCGCTCAGCACGAAATCGGGCCGTTTCTCGCGCAGCTCGACATAACCCGCGCCGCCATCGGCGGCTTCCAGCACGGTCTTGATCCCGAGCGTATGCAGCAGCGAGCGCAACAACGCCCGCATGTGCGCATTGTCCTCAATGACGAGTGCCTTAAGATAGTCGAAGCTTGCGGGCATGAGCGGTCAACCGCGCAAAGCATGCGCGCGTGTCGCTTGTTTGTGGCGGTCGCGCGGCGCCAAGATCGGACACCCAGTTGTCAGGCCCTGAGGACAGGATATTGGCCCCGGGTTAGGATTTGATTAAACCATCGTGACGTCAGGAGATTTCCGCCATTGAAGGATGAACGTCTGCCCTTTCACCAGCGGCTTCTGTTGGCCGCTGCCGCCAGCGTCCGTTCGTTGTCCTCGCCGGTCACCTTCGGCGCACACGCAATTGTCGAGGATGGGCAGGGCCGCGTAATCCTTGTGCGCCACAGTTATTTGAAAGGTCTGTCCTTTCCCGGCGGCGGCGTGAGCCGCGGTGAGCAACCGGATCAGGCGTTGCTGCGCGAACTGAGGGAAGAAGTGGGGCTGTTGCGCAGCGCTCCGCCGCAAGTATTCGGGCTCTATACGCGGCGGCTCGGCATCGCGACCAATGTGATTGCGCTTTATCGCGTGCGAGAGGCCATGATCGACTTCAAGCCCAACCTCGAAATTCGTGAAATCGTTCTGGCCGATCCTGCAAATCCGCCCGAAGGCACGCTGCCGGCCGTGCGGCGCCGGCTTGCCGAGCTTTCCGGCGGTGCTTCGCCGTCACATCGCTGGTAATCGTCAGATCGGATCCCACCCGAATGTTCCGGTCGTCGGTGCAAGGTCGAAGAAGCTGGGTTTCAGCGCGGGCATGCAATGGTTGGCGATCGTCTCCGGCGTCCAGCCCTCCACCTTGCCGATGCCGCGGATCGGGCGCGGCTGGCTCATCAGGAAAATTTCGTTGCCGCGCGCCACGAATATCTGGCCCGAAACGTCCTTGCAGGCCGGGGAAGCCAGCGACACTGCCAGCTGCGCCACCTGATCGGCGCGCATCATGTTCTTCATGCGCTCGACACGCTTGGCGCTCGCTTCATCCTTCACCGGAATGGTTGCGATCATGCGCGTCCAGGCGAACGGCGCAATCGTATTGGCGCGAACGTTCTTCTGCGCGCCTTCCATGGCGATGATGCGGGAAAGGCCCACAATCCCCATCTTGGCCGCGGCGTAATTGGCCTGCCCGATATTGCCGATCAGCCCCGATGTAGAAGTAAACAGCACGAACGACCCTTCCTGCTGTTCGCGGAAGTGGTTGATCGCCGCCTTGCATACATTGTAGCTGCCCTGCAGATGTACCTCGATCACCTGGTCCCAATCCTGGTCAGTCATCTTGTGGAACATGCCATCGCGCAGGATGCCGGCCGGATTGATGATGGCATGAAGCCCTTTGAACGTATCCATCGCCTGCTCGATCATGCGGGCCACGCCTTGTCGGCTGGAAACGGAATCGGAATTGGCGACCGCCTGGCCGCCGGCCGCCTTGATCGCGCGCGCCACCTGCTCGGCGGGGCCGGCGGACCCTTCGTCTCCGCCCGCCACACCTCCGCCCAGATCGTTCACCACGACCTTCGCACCTTCCTTCGCGGCCAGAAGCGCACATTCCTTGCCGATGCCGTTGGCCCCGCCCGTGACCAGAACCACCTTGCCATCGAGCACACCCATGGGATTACCTCCGTTTGTTGTCTGGCGGGAGATTAGGCGGGTGGCGAAGGGCGGCAAAGAGGCGGGCTGGAAAATCCGCGCCGAAACCCCGGACGATATGGCCGCTGTCGAGGCTCTGGTCGCCGAAAGTTTCGGCCCTGGCCGTTTTGCCAAAACCGCCTACCGGTTGCGCGAGGGCGTGCATCCGGAAAGCGGTCTGAGTTTTGTCGCCGTCGAAAGCGGCGCCTTGCGCGGTTCGGTGCGTTTCTGGCCTGTCTTCGTTGGCGCCACGCGCGCGCTGCTGCTGGGGCCGCTCGCAGTGCAGTCCGATCAGCGTGGCCGCGGCATCGGTATCGCGCTCATGCAGCGTGGCATCGAAGAGGCGAAGACACTCGGCCACCGCGCCATCGTTCTGGTCGGCGATGAGCCCTATTATTCCCGCGTCGGCTTCAGGCCCGTTCCGCCGGGTAAAGTGAAATTCCCCGGGCCCGTGAACCCCGCGCGCATTCTTGGGTTGGGCTTGGTGGATGGTGTATTCGAGTCGCTCGAAGGCGACGTAATGCGCGCGCGGATTGACGATCCGGTCTGCGCCGTCGGCGCACCTGTCGGCCCGCGCTAGCGTCCTTCCAGGCGCCAGGCCAGCAAGATGGTTCCGAGGAGAATGACAAGAGTCGCCCATACGGGCAGCAATGCTTCCTGCTCTACGCTGGTCACGCGATAGGCGCCGTTCTGACGCAAGCCTATCCAGTCATCGCCGGCCGCGACACGATCCGCGCCCACGCGCCGGATGGAAGGCAATCCATCTTTCAGCCAATGGATCGAACCGCCACTGGCATCGGTCACCGGCCGCAGGATCGCATCCGTCGCGCGCATGTCGGCCACTTCCTTGGGATTGAGTGGTCCCGCCGCCGCCACTGCGTTCAGCGTGCCATCGGTTAGGCGATAAAGCCCAAGCTCGCCGGCCTTGGCCGCGGCCCGCCACACGCCCGGTCCGGTCTTCTCCAGGTTCAAAGTCGTCTGCTTGCCGGAAGGATAGGTCAGGGTCACTGGCTTTGCGGTGTCGGCCATCGTGCGCCGCTCCACCGAAATCATTCCGTTTGCGATAGAGGCCGAAAGACGTTCGGCCTCCAGCTCGGGCTCTTTCATGGCCCAATGTGCAAGGCGGCGCAGCAGTTCTGCATCCGGGCCGCCGCCTTCGAACCCGCGCGCCCACAGCCAGATGTGATCGGAAAGCAACTCCGCGACGCGCCCTTTGCCGACCTTGTCCAGAATGAGGAGCGGCTGATCGCCGGGGCCGGACAGCAGCGTCTGGCCGGCAAGCTTTGTGGCGCCAATCAGCCGGAACCAGCGGCCCCAGCCCGGCGGCTTGCCATTGGTGTTGGCGCCGGGAAGATCTTGAGTCACCGGATGCGCCATGCCTTCGGGTGTCACCATGGGCTTGAACCCCTGCGTGATCACCTGTCCGGTCGGCTGCGCGGGCAGCACGGCGGCCAGCGGCGTGCGGTAGATGCTCATTGGCTCGGCATATTCGGGACCGGCGGACACCAGCAGCGCGCCGCCGTTCTCCACATAGCGCGCAATATTGTCGAAATAGGTGAGCGGAAGGATGCCGCGCTCCCTGTAACGGTCGAAGATGATAAGATCGAATGAATTGAGCTTTTCCACGAACAGCTCGCGCGTGGGAAATGCGATAAGCGAAAGCTGATCGATGGGCGTGGTATCCTGCTTGTCCGGCGGACGCAGGATGGTGAAGTGCACGAGATCCACGGACGGATCGGATTTGAGCAGGCTTCGCCATACCCGTTCGCCCGCATGCGGCTCGCCGGACACCAGCAGCACACGCAGGCGGTCGCGCACACCACTGACCGTCACAACCGCGCGGTTGTTCTGCAAGGTCAGTTCGGAGGGGCCGGGCTTCGCCGCAAGCTCGATCACGTTTTCGCCGCCATGGGCGATGGGCACGCGGATGATGGAATTCTTGCCCACGGGTACTGGCTGCGTGCCACGATCCTGCCCGTCCACGCGCACATCCACGTCAGCAAAGCTGTTCGCGCTGGTGCCGAAGTCGTCAACGCGCAGAACGATATACACCTGCTGGCCCACGATGGCGTAGCGTGCGGCGCTCACAACTGAAAGCTTGCGGTCGCGCTCGTCCGGCCGCCCAACAAGAACCACCTGCAGCGGCCCGTGCAGGGTTGTCTTGCCGTTCTTTGGGGCATCGTGCACTTCGCCGTCGGTAATCAGGATGGCACCCGCCACGCGCTCGGGCGGAACGTCTGCCAGTGCGGCGTCGATCGCGACAAAAGCCTGGGTGCCGTTATCGTCCCCCGTCGTTCGGGTGGTGATCTGGACTTCGCGAATTTCGAGGGACTTGTCTTTCGCCAGCTCCGCTTTCAGTCTCGCCGCCGCGTCGTCGGCTTGCGCGCGCCTGTTCCCCACGCTCATGCTCTGTGAATGATCCACGACGATGGCGACGACATCAGGCAACCCTTCGCGCGTTTCATGCACGATCATCGGATTGGCGAGCGCGGCGATGACGGCACCCAACGCAAGTCCGCGCGCCCACCAGCCGCGCGCGCCGCGCAAACCTCCGTAAATTGCAATGACCGCCGCGCCGGCTATGAACACCCACAGAAGCCAGTCCGGGACATGCGGCGCAAAGGCGAGCGACGTGCTCATGGACCGTGCCCCAGCCGCTCCAGCAGGGCCGGCGCATGCACCTGATCGGTCTTGTAGTTGCCGGTCAGCGCATACATCACCACGTTGATGCCGAACCGGCCGGCGAGCTCACGCTGGTCTTCGCCGCCAGGAACCGGCTCGAACAGGTGACGGCCGGAATCATCCACCGCCCAGGCGGCGGCCCAGTCATTGGGTCCGATGATCACAGGCGACACGCCGTCGCCGCCGCGTGCCGGTCTTGGGCCTGCATTTGGATCGGCTGGGGGGAGCGCCTCGACCCACACTTTCCCGCCAACCCAGCGGCCCGGAAATTCCTGCAGCAAATAGAATGTCTTGGTCAGCACGTGATCGGACGGTATCGGCTCAAGCGGCGGCAGATCGAGTTTCGAAACAAGCCGCCGCAACGTCTGTTCGCCGGGCGAGTTCGGGCCTTCCATCGCACCAAGCGACAGATCGCGTGTATCGAACAGGATAACGCCCCCGTTGCGCATGTAATCGGCGACCTTGGCGAGCGCCTTTGGCGAAAGATCCTTTTCACGCGGATCCATCGGCCAATAAAGCAGGGGAAAGAAGCTGAGGTCATCGATTTCTAGATTGACGCCCATCGGCTCCATCGGCTCGTAGGATGTGCGCGCGCGCAACGCCTGCCCAAGGCCGGTCAGGCCCTCTTTGCTGATCTGGTCTATGTCCGGAATACCGGTGATTACATAAGCCAGCCGGGTGTTGAGCGCGGCCTGCATGTCGAACGCATCGTCGGCGCGTGAGGGCACGGGATGAACAATGGCGGCGAGAAAAAGGACGGTGCCCGCTCCGGCAACGAGGCGCCGCGGCAACGAGAGATAGCCGCGCTGGAACAGGGAAATCAGCGCATCGAGAAACAGCAACGCAATCGCGATGGCCAGGAATGGAAACTCCAGCGCGATCGAAGCGCTGCCGCTATACGTCCTCAAATCCAATCCGCGGATCGGCAGAAGAAAGGTTTTCGCGCCGACGGCATTGAGCGCGATTTGCGCCCCCTCCACGCCGTAGAGGCCCGGCGGATGGGTCGGTCCCGGCTTGATCTTGCCAATCTCCATGCCGCGAATTGGCAGAACGTCGGCAGGCGCTTTGTGCGGCCGCCCGAATCCGTCGAGCGTCTCAAAGGCCGGATAGACTGCGCTCGCGCCGGAACCCATGTCACCGGGGCTTGCACCGCTCGCCAGTGCCAGCACCCGGCGCAGCATGTCCACATAGAGGCCCGACAAGGGCAGCGATGACCAGGATGGTCCGGCCGTCACATGGAAAAGCACGATCCAGCCCTTGCCGCGCTGCTGTGCCGTTACGAGCGGCGTGCCGTCCGCGAGGCGCGCCCATGTGCGGTCGGAAAGCTCCACCGACGGTTCGGCAAGAATTTGCCTTGAAATCGTGACGTCAGGAGGAACGGCCAGGCCGCGGAAGGGGCTCGAATCCGGAAATGGCGCCAGATGTTGGGGAGAAGCCCATCCCATCGCGCCGCCGAGATAGCGCCCGCCTGTGCGCAGCTTCACCGGCACCAGATCGTCCACGTTTTCCGTCATGCGCGGGCCGGCGAAGCGCACGAGCACGCCCCCGTCAGCGACGAACCTGGCCACGCGCGCGTAGTCGGCGCCGGCGATCCTTCCGACGTCGGCGAGCACCAGCACCGAAATCCCGCGCGACAGGGCTTCGCCGATCGTGCCTTTGTGCAGGTCGGCGTAAGGCGAAAGGGCGCGCTGCAGATAATACACGTCGGACAGAAGCGGCTGCTCGTCATTGCTGCTTGCCGAAACAAGACCGACGGCGCGCCGCCTTGCATTGAGATCGAGCAGCTGCACGCCGCCGGCGGAATTTTCATTCACGATTTCCAGCCGGGCCGTTTCGTTGCGCACTTCCAGCGGCAATGAAATCCTTGCGGTTGCCACGCTCGCGCCATCGGCGAAACGGAATTGCGCCGACATGAGGTTCTCGCCATGGCTGCCGATGGCGGCGATCTCGCCGCCGCGGCTTCCGTGTGCGTCGGCGCGAAAGACGATTGTCGAAAACCCGTTCGCTTCGTTTTGCGCCGGACGCAGCGCGAGCGGCCCCTTGCCCGGCGCATCCCCATAGATCTGGAGGTCGCCGATCGCTGACAAGGCGGCTGCCGTTTTGCGCGCGTCATTCTGGTCGATGCCGTCGCTCAACCAGAGAATTTCGGGACGCGTTGCAAAATGGATTTTCGCCAGTGCGGCTGCGGCGCGCGCGCGGTCTGGAAGCCAGGGCTGCGGCTCAAGTTCGCGCGTTGCCCGCAAAGCGCTGCCGGCATCGAGCAGGCTGACATTCGGCGTCAAGGCGGTCGCCGTTGGGACGATAGCGACGGGCCGTCCGGCACGATTGGCCGACGTCAAAGCATCCGACATCGCCGCCTGCCGCGCATCCCAGGCGTGCGCCGCTGTCCAGCCGTTATCTACGAACAGGACAAGCGGTCCCGAACCCCCAAGCTTCGGCGGCTGTCCCAGCATCGGCTCCGCCAGCGCGACGATCACCAGAGCCGCCACGACAAGCCGGAGCAACAAGAGCCAGAGGGGCGTGCGCGCCGGTGTTTCCTCGCGGCCGCCCAGCCCAAGCAGAAGGCGCAGCGGTGGAAAGACTATGCGCCGGGGCGACGGCGGCGTCACGCGCAGCAGCCACCAGACCACGGGCAGAACAGCGAGCGCCGCCAGAATCCAGGGTGTCGTGAAGCTCAGGGAGGCGAACAGGCTTGTCATCGCGCTCATGTGTCATGCGCGCCGGATTTGCGCGCGAGTCCCGCCGAGATCTGTGTAAAGCGCCACCAACGCGAGCTCCGGCTGTTTGTCGGTTCGGTGCGCGAGATAGCTCCAGCCCAGCCTGCGGGCGAAGGCCGACAAGGCTTCCGCATGCGCGCGGAACCGTTCGCGGTAGGCATCGTGAACCGTTTCCGCCCGGCCCAGCGTTTCGCGCATGCTTCCGGGAACATCTTCGAAGCGGATGCGCCCGGAAAACGGGAAATCCTCTTCCGCCGGATCGATGATGTGCACCAGATGCCCGGTCAAACCCTCATGCGCCAGCCGCCGCATGCTTTTTTCGATCTCCGCGAATGGCGAAAGGAAATCGCTGAACCACACGAACTGGGCGTTGCTGCTTGCGGGCGCATCGGGCGGGAGGCCGCCTGCCTGCGGATCCTGCTCAATCAGCTCGTGGGCGATGCGGCGCAAAGGCGCGCGGCCCGTTGCCGGCCCATGCCCGTCGCCATAGAGCGCAATGCGCTCGCCGCCGCGCACCAGAAGCGAGGCCAGCGCGAGGCAGAGAACGCTGGCTCGATCGATCTTCGTCGTGCGCGAGAAATCCGACTTGAACCGCATGCCGGGCGAGCCGTCGCGCCACAGCCACACCGCTTCGGCCGCTTCCCATTCGCGCTGGCGCACATAAAGATGCTGCGATTTTGCCGATTGCCGCCAGTCTATGGCTGTCGCGGGGTCTTCGGCCTGATAGCGGCGGAACTGCCAGAAGGTTTCGCCCATGCCGGCCTTGCGGCGTCCGTGCACGCCAAGGCTTACGACCGAGGCAAGGCGTTCGGCCGCCACAAGAAGCGGCGGTAGCGCCGCTCCCAGCATTTCGGCCTCCTCGCGCAACGGGCTCCATCTGCCGCGCTGGCGAAGATCGGTTGCTGGTTTCTGGTCGGTCAAAGAATGCTCGTGCAAAGCCGGTCGATGACCTGGTTGAGTGTTGTGCCTTCGGCGCGCGCGGAGAAATTGAGCGCCATGCGGTGACGCAGGATCGGATGTGCAAGCGCCACGACATCGTCGGTGGATGGCGCAAGGCGGCCCTCGAGCAGCGCCTTGGCGCGCACGGCCAGCATGAGCGCCTGGCTTGCGCGCGGACCAGGCCCCCACGAGATGAAACCGCGCAGGTCTGCGGCGCCGGATTCATCAGGCCGCGCGGCGCGCACCAGCTTGAGAATGGCTTCCACCACCTTTTCGCCCACCGGGAGATTCCGGACGATCGCCTGCGCTTCCATCAGCGCAACAGAATCGCAGATCTTCTCCGGCGCGGCATCCTCGCCGAACGTGGTCGCGATCATCATGCGCTTCTCGGCATCCTTGTCGGGATAGCCGACGTCAATCTGCAGCAGGAAACGGTCAAGCTGTGCTTCAGGCAGCGGATAAGTGCCTTCCTGCTCCAGCGGGTTTTGCGTAGCCAGCACGTGAAAGGGCCTGGGCAGATCGTAACGCTGGCCCGCGACCGTGACATAACGTTCCTGCATCGATTGCAGGAGTGCGCTCTGCGTGCGCGGCGAGGCGCGGTTGATCTCATCGGCCATGAGCAGTTGCGTGAACACCGGCCCCTTGATGAAGCGGAAGGCACGGCGATGCGTGTCGCCTTCTTCAAGGACTTCCGATCCCACGATATCGGCGGGCATCAGATCGGGCGTGAACTGGATGCGCTTCCAGTCGAGTCCCAGCACGATGCCGAGCGTCTCCACAAGGCGCGTCTTGGCAAGACCCGGCACGCCGATCAGAAGGCCATGACCGCCGGCCAGCAGCGTGATCAGAGACTGATCGATGACGTCGCGCTGCCCGAAAATGACCTTCCCGATGGCATCGCGCGCGCGCGCGAAGGTGGCGGCGGCCCGTTCGGCGCGCGCAACCGCTTCGCCTTTGAGCTGTTCGCCGGAAACGGTGAGTGTATCGGTCATGCGAAAAAATCCGTCAAAGGGCCTGAGGTTGGTATCGGGCGCAAGGCTCACCTATGTTGCATCCGGCGGGCAGGCGCGCAACAAGCTTGCCCGGCCAATTCCGCACATCGCTGTGAGGCGGAACATGACTGATATTTCAGGCTTTTCCATGGGTCTCGCCGCCCTCCAGCGCGAGCGGGCGGCCGGGCGCAAATTGCCGCCCGTGGAAAAATGGAATCCGCCTCATTGCGGCGAAATTGACATCCGCATCGCCCGAGACGGCACCTGGTATCACCAAGGCACGCCCGTCGCCCGCCACGAGCTGGTTCGGCTGTTTTCCACCATATTGCGCAAAGAGGCCGACGGCTTTTACCTTGTTACCCCGGCCGAAAAGATGCGCATCACAGTTGAAGACGCTCCCTTTGTCGCGGTTCTGCTCGCGCGCGAAGGCGGCGGCAGCGCCCAGCGGCTCATCTTCACGACAAATGTTGGTGACGACGTCGTCGCCGGCGCAGACAACCGCATCCGGGTGCAGACGGATCCGGACAGCGGGGAACCTGCGCCCTATATTCATGTGCGCAAAGGGCTGGAGGCGAAGATCGCGCGCAGTGTGTTCTACCAGCTCGTGGATCTGGCAGAGCCTGGCGAAAACGGCACGCTCGGGGTGTGGAGCGATCACATCTGTTTTCCGCTGGGGAATCCGGCATGAGCCCGGGAAGCGATATTCGCGAGCGCATAGCGCTGCCGCTCCTGAAACGGCGCCTGCATGCGCAGCCGCCATCGCTGCCGCTTTCGCCCACACGGGGTGACTACGACCTCAATCCCGAAATGCGGCCAAATCCGGCCCGCGACCTGGCGCAGGCCGCCGTGCTCCTGCCGATCATCACGCGCGAAGAACCCTCCATCCTGTTCACCCGGAGAACGCCGCATCTGTCGCGCCACGCCGGGCAAGTCAGCTTTCCCGGCGGCCGCGCGCACGAGGGCGACGCGTCGCTTGTGGAAACGGCCTTGCGCGAAACCCGGGAGGAGACCGGTATTGCGGCATCTTTCGTCACGGTCGCGGGCTTTCTTGATCCGTATGAAACCGGCACCGGGTATGCGATTCTGCCGGTCGTGGGTCTTCTGCGCGAAGGTTTTGTGCTGACACCGGATGCCAACGAAGTGGCGGAGATCTTCGAAGTGCCTCTTGGCTTTCTTCTCGATCCGAAGAACCGGCAACGCCACGCCCGCGAATGGAACGGCAGGCGGCGCGAATTCCATGCCTTTACATATGGTCCGCATTACATTTGGGGCGCAACGGCGGCCATGCTGGTAAATTTTGCCGAAAGGCTTGCTTCGCCATGACACGCGAGCTTCTCGAGCGAATTGCGCTTTTTGTTGTGCCGTTCGCAATCTATGGCGGCTATTTGCTGCTTGTGCGGGTGCGCTCCGGCGGTCCGCCGCAGCACAATCATCCCTGGACCGCCATTTTCATCGCCGGGCTTTTGCTCGTGGTCGCAAGCTTCATTTATACAGGGCTCACGGAAGGCGAGACGACAAAAGGCGTCTATGTTCCGCCGCAGGTGGTCAACGGCAAGATCGTGCCGGGGCATGTGGAGCAGGGGAAAAAGCCGTGACGCGGCTCGATCCGAAACGCGAAAGCTGGATGGATGCGCCAAAAACGCGCCGCATCATGGATGCGCTTGGCGAGGCTCGTTTTGTGGGAGGTGCGGTCCGCAATGCCTTGCTGCGGCGGCCGGTTGACGAAATCGATATCGCCACGCCGCTTGTGCCCGACGAAGTGATGACGCGCCTGAAAGCTGCCGGGATCGATTTTGTGCCGACAGGGCTCGAGCATGGAACGGTCACGGCGCTGGTGGAAGCCAAACCTTTCGAGATCACGACACTCAGGCGCGATGTCTCTACCGATGGCCGGCGCGCGGTCGTCGCTTTCACGCAAGACTGGGCGGAAGATGCGCGGCGGCGCGATTTCACGATGAACGCGCTATTTGCGAGCGCAGACGGCGAAGTGTTCGATTTTGTCGGCGGCGTGGCCGATCTCAATGCCGGTCACGTGCGATTTGTCGGCGATCCGGCCACCCGCATCCGCGAAGATTATCTCAGAATCCTGCGTCTGTTCCGGTTTCACGCCTGGTACGGCAAAGGCGAGGTCGATCCGGCCGCGCTGCGCGCCGTTTCGGCGGAAAAGGCCGGGCTGTCGAAACTGTCCGGCGAGCGCGTGCACCGGGAGCTGCTGAAACTGCTGGCGGCGGATGACCCCATCCCGGCCCTGCGGTGCATGGCCGCCGTATCGGTGCTGTCGGAAATCCTGCCAGGCGCGGCCTCTCTTGCGCGGCTGGAAAGGCTCGTCGCCATCGATTCGCGCAACTTCTTCGCACCCGACCCGCTGCTCCGGCTGGCGGCCCTGCTGCCGCCGGATGCAAATGTTGCCAACCAGGTTGGCGATCGCCTGAAATTCTCCAATGCGGAGCGCGACCGTCTCGCGGACCTGGCGGGCGCGCATGAAAAGATCGTCTCCTATCTGTCGGTCCGCGAGGTGCGCAAGCTCCTTTATCATCTTGGTCAGCAGCGGTTCCGGGATCGCGTGTTTCTGCGCTGGGCCGAAGATCCCAAGGACAACACGATTGCGTGGCGCGCCATGCTGGCTGTGGCAGATGCATGGCAGCGGCCGCAATTTCCCCTTACCGGCCGCGACGTCATCGCGGCGGGCGTGCCACAGGGTCCTCTGGTCGGAACCATACTTTCCGAGGTGGAGGCATGGTGGGTCGATAGCGATTTTACGGACGACCAATTCTCGCTCGCCGAGCGCCTGAAGGCCGTCGTCCAGGCGACGGCATACTGATGCCCTTCGAACTGCTCGATTCCCTGAGCCTGCCGGGCGACAGCGAGCGGCCCAATGACGATTCCTTCGGATTCAGCGAAAAGGCCGCGCTCGTCATGGACGGGGCAACCTCGCTTGCCGAGCCGCTGATGCCGGGAAAGAGCGATGCTGCATGGCTTGCCGCCTTCGGAACGCGACGCATTCTTGCGCATCTCCAGGAGGGCATGTCTGCGCGCGAATCTCTGCGCGCCGCCATGGAAGATGCCGATCGATCCTTCTGCGCGCTGCGCCGCCGCGCGCCTGCGGAGACTTATGAGATGCCCTTCGCCTCGATGATGCTCGTCGCCGAACAGGACCATGCAATCGCGGCCCTGTGGTTCGGTGACTGCACGGCGGTGTTTCAGTCCCGCGACGGCGAAGTGGAGATCGTGGGTCATGCTTTCGCCTCGCGCGCAGCGGAGGCCAGGGGCGTGGCGCAGCTCGCCAAGGCCAAGGGTCTTGCGCCGGCAGCCGGATTCAACCGCGACGAATATCTGCCGTCGCTGCGCAAGGCGCGCAACCGGATCAACCGCGATGGCGGTGCATGGCTTTTCGGGCCGGACGCGTGTGCGGCCGGCCATGTCGCGTCCAGACAATTGGCCGCCGTCTCCGGCACGACTATCCTTCTTGCGACCGACGGATTTCTTGCGCTTGCCAGCGATTATGGGCGTTACAACGCGGCCGAGCTCATGAGCGCCGCCCGCGGGAAAGGCCTGGAAGCGCTGGGGGCGGAATTGCGCGCAGTCGAAGAAGAAGATCCGCGCGGAGTCAGATATCCGCGCTTCAAGACAAGCGACGACGCAACCGCCGTGTTGCTGCGATACAGCTGAGCGGTTTCGCTCGCATGCCAGATGTCCGCTCCGCCCCGCACGATCAGTGATATCGCGACATAGAAGACGATAATCAGTCCGGCATAGCTGATCCACGGGTGACGCTTCAGAAGGCGCGCCACCAGCGTTGCGGCCACACCCATCAGTCCGATCGAAAGAATGAGCCCGGCCGCGAGCACCCAGATGTGATCCATTGCGGCGCCGGCCACCGCCAGCACGTTGTCCAGCGACATGGAAATGTCCGCGATCGTGATCTGCAGAATCACGCGGCGCAAATCGAACACCGTCCCGGCGTGGGCAGGCTCGGCGCCGCCCGCAACGTCGGCGCCTTCGCGTTCGGCCTGGGCCTGACGAACGTCGCGGTAAAGCCGCCATGCGACCCAAAGCAGCAGGATGCCCCCGGCAAACATCAGCCCGATGATTTTCAGCAGGGTCGCCGCAAGCACCGCCAGAAGAATGCGGAGCACCACGGCGATCGCCAATCCCCAGAACATCACCTTGCCGCGCTGCGTGCGGGGGACATGCGCGGCTACCATGCCGAGCACGACGGCGTTGTCGCCCGCGAGCGTAATGTCGATCAGCACGACCTGCAGCAGCGCAGCCAGTGCGGGCGAAAAGCTGAGAAGTTCCGAAATCGAATGCGGCAAGAAATCCCCCGAACCTGTTTATGGCCAGCGCGCTTCGGGGGGAAGGGACATCAGGATTGCCTCGACATTGCCGCCTGTTTTCAGGCCGAATTGGGTGCCACGGTCGTACAACAGATTGAACTCGACATATCGTCCGCGGCGGACAAGCTGGAACGCGCGTTCTGCTTCCGTCCACGGGCGGTTCATGGTCCGCCTTACGATCTGGGGATAGACGGACAGAAATGCCAGCCCCACATCGCGGGTGAAGGCAAAATCTTTTTGCCAGTTTCCGCTGTCCAGATAATCGAAAAAAATGCCGCCTGCGCCGCGCGGCTCATTGCGGTGCGGGAGAAAGAAATACTCGTCGCACCATTTCTTGAAGCGGGGATAATAGTCCCGGTCGTGCCGGTCGCAGGCGCCCTTCAGCGCGGCGTGGAAATCCTTCGCTGCCTGTTCGTCGGGATAGATCGGCGTAAGGTCAGCCCCGCCGCCGAACCAGCTCTTGGTCGTCACGATATGCCGAGTGTTCATATGCACGGCCGGCACGAACGGATTCTGCATATGTGCAACCAGCGAGATTCCGCTTGCCCAGAAATGCGGGTCGCTGTCGGCCCCGGGAATTTGCCTGGCGAATTCCGGGCTGAACGTTCCATAGACCGTGGAAACATTGACGCCGACCTTCTCAAACACGCGCCCGCGCATGACGCTCATCGTCCCGCCGCCCGTGTCGTTTTCCCCTTCGCGCGGCCGCGTCCAGGCGGTGCGTACAAAGTGTCCCGCCGCATGTTCTGCCGACTTTTCGGCATAATCCTGTTCGATTGCTTCGAATTCCGCACAAATCCGGTCGCGCAATTCCTCGAACCAGGCGCGTGCCTGCGTTTTGCGATGCTCGGCTTCAAGGCTCACGGAAAGCCTCCCGTCTGCCGCAAGGCTTCGCCCAATACCATCGCTCCCGCAAGGGCGACATTGAGCGACCGCAAGCCCGGCCGCATGGGGATACTGAGCCTGGCATCGGATGCCCCGTGCACATGTTCGGGAACGCCCGCGCTCTCGCGGCCAAGCAGCAGGATGTCATCGCGATTGAAAGCGAACTCCGTATGGGCCGTGTCCGCTTTCGTGGTCAAAAGCACGATGCGTCCGCGCCGCGCCGCGAGAAATCCGGTCCATGAACTGTGCCGCACGATCTGCGCGTCTTTCACATAGTCCATGCCCGCACGCCTGAAGCCCCTGTCGCTGAAAAGAAAGCCGCACGGCTCGATGATGTCGAGCGGAACGCCAAGACAGGCACAGAGCCGCATCAGGGCGCCTGTGTTTTGCGGAATGTCGGCCTCGAAAAGTGCCAGCCTCATGCGAATGTGCGAACCTCTCAAGACACGGCAGAATCATGCATTTTCTGCGTCATCGTGCCGCAAGACCCTCTAAAACTCGTTCTCTATTTTACGGCCCGGATTCAACGGGCGCGCCGGGAAATTCCGGGGGTCGCGCGCCTCCTCGTTCCCGCCTCCCGGAACGCCAGATCAAGGTGATACCGTGGCAGAAATAACAGCGCCCGAACCCACACGACGCGATTTCCTGTATGTCGCGACAGGCGCGGTGACAGCGGTCGGCGCCGTCTTCGCAGCATGGCCCTTCATCGACCAGATGAATCCCACGGGCGGCGTGCTCGCGATGGCCTCGATCGAGCAGGACATCTCGGCGATCCAGCCTGGGCAGCAGGTGGTCTTCAAGTGGCGCGGCCATCCGCTTTTCGTGCGCCGGCGCACGCCGAAGGAAATTGCCGAAGCCGACAACGTGTCGGTGGACTCGCTCCCCGACCCCCTGGCACGGAACGCCAATCTTCCGGATGACGCCCCGGCGACGGACAAGAACCGCGCCACCAAGGCCGAATGGCTCATCCTTGTGGGGGTGTGCACGCATCTGGGCTGCACACCCACGGCCTTCGAAGGGGAATATGGCGGCTGGCTCTGCCATTGCCACGGCTCGCAATACGACACGGCGGGCCGCATACGCAAAGGCCCGGCGCCACAAAACCTGGCCGTGCCTGTCTATACCTTCCTCAATCCCACGCGCATCCGGGTCGGATAAGGAGTCGAGCAATGCATGGACCGGCCTATGTTCCAAAGACCAATTTCACCCGCTGGCTCGACAAGCGCCTGCCGATCATCCGCTTCGTCAACGACACGATCACGACCTATCCGACGCCGCGCAACCTGAACTTCTGGTACACATTCGGCGGCATTCTGACGTTCATGCTCGGTGTGCAGATCGTCACCGGCATTGTGCTCGCCATGCACTATGTGCCGAACGCGAACCTGGCATTCGATTCTGTTGAGAACATCACGCGCGACGTGAATTACGGCTGGCTGCTGCGTTTCCTGCACGCCGACGGCGCCTCGATGTTTTTCCTCGCGGTCTATATCCACATGTTCCGCGGCCTCTATTACGGGTCCTACAAGGAACCGCGCGAACTGCTCTGGATCCTTGGCGTCATCATCTACATTCTCATGATGGCGACCGCCTTCTTCGGCTACGTGCTGCCCTGGGGGCAGATGTCTTTCTGGGGCGCCACGGTCATCACGAACCTGTTCTCGTCCATCGATCAGATCGTGCCGCACGCCGGCACGGCCATCACCACCTGGCTCTGGGGCGATTTCGCGGTCGGTGACCCCACGCTCAACCGCTTCTTCTCGCTGCACTATCTTCTGCCGTTCATCATCGCAGGCGTGGTGGGGCTGCATATCTGGGCGCTGCACGTGCCCGGCAACAACAATCCGCTGGGCATTGACGTGAAGGGCCCGCAGGACACCGTCCCCTTCCATCCCTATTACACGGCCAAGGACAGCTTCTATCTCTGCCTGTTTGTGCTGGTGTACGCGATCATCGTGTTCTACCGGCCGGACTTTTTCGGCAACCCCGACAATTACATTCCCGCCAATCCGCTGGTCACGCCCACAGACATCGTGCCCGAATGGTACCTCTTGCCGTTCTACGCGATGCTGCGGTCGGTGCCGCAGAAGCTGATCGGCGTGCTGGTGCTGTTCGGCGCGCTCGCGACGCTCTTCTTCGTTCCATGGCTGGATACCTCCAAGGTCCGTTCCTGCCGCTTCCGTCCGCTGATGAAACAGTTCTTCTGGATATTCGCGCTCGATTGCGTGCTGCTCGGCTATGTCGGCTCGCAGACGGCCGATGCGGCATGGCATCTGGGCGGCTTCGATCTGCCGCTGGTCTGGCTCGCCCGCCTTGGCACCATTTATTATTACGCCTTCTTCTGGGTCATCCTTCCGTTCGTCGGCCTGATAGAGCGTCCGAAATCCCTGCCGCAAACCATTGCGCAGGCGGTTTTGGGTGCAGGCCGTTCACAACCCGCGCCCGCCGAGTAAAAGGAGACGGATATGCGCTTCATTCTCCCGCTCGGTCTTGCGCTTGGCTTCGGAATCTCTGCTGCGGCATTCGCAGCGGATGCGACGCAGAGTACGGCGCCGCAAGCCCCGAAAGACGTGCAGTGGTCCTTTGAAGGCCCGTTCGGAGTTTATGATCAGGCCGAACTGCAGCGCGGCTTCCAGGTTTACAAGGAGGTCTGCTCGGCCTGTCACAACCTGAGCCATGTCGCATTCCATGCCTTGTCCGAACCCGGCGGCCCCGGCTTCACCGACGCGCAAATGAAGGCGATTGCGGCGTCCTACAAGATTCCCGCCGGGCCCAACGACAAGGGCGACACGGTGGACGCCAACGGCAATCCGTTGATGCGGCCGGGAACGCCGGCCGATTATTTCCCCGGGCCCTTCCCGAACGAAGAAGCGGCACGTGCCGCCAACAACGGCGCGCTGCCCCCCGATCTTTCCATGATCGTCAAGGCGCGCGCCGGCGGGCCGCAATACGTCTATTCGATCATCACCGGCTTCCATGAGAAGCCGCCGGCCTGGTTTCACGTGATGGCGAACAAGTACTACAATCCCTATTTCGACGGCTGGAACATTTCCATGCCGCCGCCGCTGACCGACGGCCAGGTGACTTTCGCCGACGGCTCGCCCAACAAGGTGGCGGACGAAGCCCATGACGTGGTCGCCTTCCTTGCCTGGGCGTCCGACCCCACGATGGACGAAAGGAAGCGCACGGGATTCGTTGTCGTCGCGTTTCTGCTTCTGCTGTCGGGGCTGCTCTATCTGTCCTACCGCCGCGTCTGGAAGGACAAGCACTGACCTTCCGCCGGGGTCAGCGGCCGGCCAGCGTGACATAGAAGACGATCGTGAAGGCGATCGCGCCGGCCGCGGCAACGCCGACGGGCAGCAAGATCATGATTGCGGCGTCCCGGCCGCTGATTCGCTCCTGCCAGGTATCGATTTCGCCACCCAGCCAGTCGCGCAGGGTTTCGTGCAGTTGGCCCTTCCGCCCAACCGGGTGATGCCGCTGGATACGGGCCAGCGTAAGCGGAATGAGGACCGTCATCAGCGCGAAAAATGTCACGACCAGGATGATGGCGCCATCATAGCCCTTGCCGCCGGCAAAAAAGCTCCATGTCGCCACGGTCCACACAACGACCAGGCCGATGATGATCCGGTAGATCACCGGATGAAGGTCCCCGGTGTGTCTGCTGTTATGGCGGCGCGTGATTCTTCTGCTCACTCATGCCTTCCCGATTATTTCGCAGCAGGCCTGCGATCAGAAAGGGAACGCCCCGGCGGTGCTCGCGGTTGAGCGGCAGATAGTCACGGCCGGATTTCGTGCTAGAAGGCCGCCATGGGCAGAACGGTTCTCGGCATCGTCGGCGGCAGCGGGGTTTATGACATCCCCGGCCTTGAAAACGCGCGCTGGAAGGCCGTGAAAAGCCCGTGGGGCGAGCCCAGCGATCACCTCCTGTTCGGCACCTTCCGGGGCGTGGACATGGTGTTCCTGCCGCGCCACGGCCGCGGCCATGTCCATTCGCCCACCACCATCAACTATCGCGCCAACATCGACGCGCTGAAGCGGGCGGGCGTCACCGACATGATTTCGGTTTCGGCTTGCGGTTCGCTGAAAGAAGAGCTGGCGCCGGGCACCTTCGTCATTGCCGATCAGTTCATCGACCGCACCCATGCCCGCGAGAAAAGTTTTTTCGGCAAGGGCTTCGTGGCGCATGTCTCCATGGCCCATCCGGTGGACGCCAAGCTCACCAAGGCGTTGCATGAAGCCTGCGTGGAAGAACAGATTCATCATGCGCTGGGCGGCACCTATCTGGCGATGGAAGGGCCGCAGTTTTCTTCGCTCGCCGAATCGAATCTCTATCGGTCCTGGGGCTGCGCGGTGATCGGCATGACGGCCATGCCCGAGGCCAAGCTCGCGCGGGAAGCGGAGCTGCCCTATGCGATCGTCGCGATGGTCACCGATTACGACTGCTGGCATGAACATCATGGCCATGTGACGGTGGATCAGGTGGTGAAGGTGCTCCACGACAACGCCGAAAACGCCCGCAGGCTCGTGATGCGCGTGGCGCCGAAGCTCGGGCCCGAACGCAAGCCTTCGCCCGGCATCGACAACGCACTCGATACCGCGCTCATCACCGCGCCGGAAAAACGCGATCCGGAGCTGTTCGCCAAGCTCGATGCGGTGGCTGGCAGGGTGCTGAAGGGGAAATAGAATGGACTTCAAAACCGTCATCCGCACGATCCCAGATTATCCCAAGAAGGGGATCATGTTCCGCGACATCACCACGCTGCTCGGCCACGCGCGCGCCTTCCGCGCCGCGGTGGACGGGCTGGTGCAGCCATATGCCGGCGTGAAGATCGACAAGGTGGCCGGCATCGAGGCGCGCGGTTTCATTCTGGGCGGCGCGGTGGCGCATCAGCTGTCGGTCGGCTTCATTCCCGTGCGCAAGAAAGGCAAGCTGCCGCATACGGTGTTGAACGAGGAATACGACCTCGAATACGGCAAGGATTCCGTCGAAATCCACACCGACGCGGTGAGCAAGGGCGATCATGTTCTGGTGATCGACGATCTCATCGCCACCGGCGGCACCTGCTTTGCCGCGATCAAGCTGCTCGAACGGGCGGGTGCCAAGGTGATCGGCGCAAGCTTCGTGATCCACCTGCCGGAGCTTGGCGGCGCCGCAAAAATCCGCGCGCTCGGCAAGAATGTGCAAACGCTTGTCGCCTTCGAAGGACACTGACCGTTGAACATCAACGGCAAGCATTACCGCACGATCTGGCCGCACGGCGAAACATCCGTCGAGGTCATCAACCAGAACCGGCTGCCACATGAATTCCGCACACTGCAGCTCAAAACCGCGGCCGAATGTGCCCACGCGATCAAGACGATGGTCGTCCGCGGCGCGCCGCTGATCGGCGCCACGGCCGCCTATGGCATCGCGCTCGCCATGCGCGAGGACACGTCGGATGAATCGCTGGATCATGCGCATGACATGCTGCTCCAAACACGGCCGACAGCCGTCAATCTGCGCTGGGCGCTGGACCGCATGCGCGACCGCTTGCGGAACCACCCGCGCGAAGAGCGTGCGGCGCTTGCCTGGAAGGAAGCGGCCGCGATTGCCGAGGAAGACGTGGCCGTTTGCCGCTCCATCGGCGAACATGGCCTGAAAATCCTGCGCGAAGCCGCGGCGAAGAAAAAGTCCGGCGAGCCGCTCAACATCCTCACCCATTGCAACGCCGGCTGGCTGGCCTGCGTGGATTGGGGCACCGCGCTTGCGCCCATCTACATGGCGCATGACGAAGGCATCAGGCTGCATGTGTGGGTGGATGAAACCCGCCCGCGCAATCAGGGCGCCTCGCTCACCGCATTCGAGCTTGGCGGCCATGGTGTGCCGCACACCATCATCGCCGACAACGCCGGCGGCCACTACATGCAGGCGGGCCGGGTGGACGTTTGCATCGTCGGAACCGATCGCGTTACCGCCAACGGCGATGTCGCCAACAAGATCGGCACCTATCTCAAGGCGCTCGCCGCCAAGGACAATAACGTGCCGTTCTATGTGGCGCTCCCGTCGTCCACCATTGACTGGACGCTGAAATCCGGCGGTGACATTCCCATCGAGGAACGCTCGCCGGACGAGCTGCTCAAGATGACGGGCCGGCTGCCCACCGGTGGAATCGCCACGGTGGAAATTGCCGCCCCCGGCAGCGAAGCCGCCAATCCAGGCTTCGATGTCACGCCGGCGCGGCTGGTTACCGGTTTCATCACCGAACGCGGCACTTGCGCGGCCAGCGAAAAGGGGTTGCGATCTTTGTTTCCTCATGCTTCGACAAGCTCAGCATGAGGAAACATGAACAATCCTCATCCTGAGCTTGTCGAAGGATGAGCTTGTCGAAGGATGAGCTTGCCGAAGGATGAGCTTGTCGAAGGATGAGCTTGTCGAAGGATGAGCTGGTCGAACGATGAGGATGCAAGGGTGAATCCATGAAATCCCGCTGGTCGGATGCCGAAGCGCAAGAGTTCGTAAAACGCTACGCCGCGCAGGGTGTGGCCGAAGACCTGGCGCTGCGCGTCTATACCACGCGGCTGCTGGGTTCCGATCCCCGGCTGGTGCTGCATGGCGGCGGCAACACCAGTGTGAAGACCACGGCGAAAGACCTGCTCGGCGAGGATGTGGAGGTCATCTGCATCAAGGGTTCCGGCTGGGACATGGGCAATATCGAGCCCGCGGGCTTGCCCGCCGTGCGGCTGGCGCCGCTCCGCCGGCTGCTTGCGCTGCCAAAGCTGTCCGATGAAGACATGGTCAACTACCAGCGGATCAATCTGCTCGATGCATCGGCGCCAAATCCCTCGGTGGAAACGCTGCTGCATGCCTTCCTGCCGCACAAGTTCATCGACCACACCCACTCCACCGCCGTGCTTTCGCTCACCGATCAGCCCGATGGCGAAGCGCTCGCGCGCGATGTGTTCGGCAAGCGCCTGGCCTATGTGCCCTACACGATTCCGGGCTTCGCGCTGGCGAAAAGCGTGGCGCAGGTCTTTGCGAAAAATCCGGATGTGGAAGGGCTGGTGCTTTTGAAGCATGGCATCTTCACCTTCGCGGAGGATGCGAAAACCGCTTACGAGCGCATGATCGAATTCGTGTCGCGCGCGGAAGAACGGCTGCAGAAAAACCGCAAGGGTTTCACACCGGCCAGACTTCCGGAGAAGCTGGCGAAGACCGCCGAGATTGCGCCCATCATCCGCGGGGCCTGCGCCATTTCCCATGACGAGGCGGCCGGCACCTGGAAGCGGCAGATCCTCTGTTTCCGCACCTCTCCGCAGATTCTGGAATATGTGAACGGAGCGGAGCTTGCGCGTTATTCGCAGCAGGGCGTGGTGACGCCCGACCACACCATCCGCACCAAGAACTGGCCGCTCCTCGTACCTGCGCCCGAGGAAGGCAGGCTCGACGAATGGAAAAAGGACGTCGAGAAGGCGGTCGCCGATTACAAGGCGCGTTACCACGCCTATTTCGCGCGGCATAACGAACGCGCGCAGCCGAAGAAGACGGAGCTCGATCCGCTGCCGCGCGTGGTGCTGGTGCCGGGCAAGGGCCTGTTCGGGCTCGGCGCCACGGCCAAGGATGCCGCCATCGCCGCCGACATCGCCGAGAACACGGTGGAAGTGATCACCGACGCCGAAGCCATCGGCCGCTATCAGCCGATCTCCGAAGCCGACCAGTTCGACGTGGAATACTGGTCGCTGGAGCAGGCCAAGCTCGGCAAGGCCGCGGAGAAATTGCTCGCGCGGCAGGTTTGCGTCGTCACCGGCGGCGGCTCCGGCATCGGCGCGGCCGTGGCGAAAGCGATGGCCGCGGAAGGCGCGGAAGTTGCGGTGCTGGATCGCGACCGCGCGGCCGCCGCCGAAGTGGCGCGCAGGATTTCCAGGACCGCCATTGCGGTGAATTGCGACGTCACAAAACCCGCCGACGTCGCCTTCGCCTTCAAGGAAGTGGTGAAGGCGTTCGGCGGCGTGGACATCGTCGTTTCCAACGCGGGCGCAGCCTGGGCTGGCCGCATCGGCGAGGTGGATGACGAAACGCTGCGCAAGAGCTTCGAGCTCAATTTCTTCGCCCATCAGAGCGTGGCGCAGGCGGCGGTCGCCATCATGCTGAAGCAGGGCACCGGTGGCTGCCTTCTGTTCAACACCTCCAAGCAGGCGATCAACCCGGGCAAGGATTTCGGGCCGTACGGATTGCCGAAAGCCTCGACCCTGTTCCTGATGAAGCAGTATGCGCTGGATTACGGCAAGTTCGGCATCCGCTCCAACGCGGTGAACGCCGACCGCATCCGCTCAGGCCTGCTGACCGACGAGATGGTCGCCAAACGCGCCGCCGCGCGCGGCATTTCCGAAAAGGAATACATGGCGGGCAACCTTCTGGGCCGCGAAGTCTATGCCGACGAAGTGGCGGAAGCTTTCGTCTATCTCGCCCACGCCGACAAAACCACCGCCGGCGTCATCACCGTGGACGGCGGGAATATCGAGGCGAGCTTGCGGTAGCGCGTTGCGCGAATTTCGCGAAATTGCGGATCGCGAAAGACACAATACGCCCGCCGACAGAATCCGGTTTTTTTCGAATTTGGCGCGAAGGCGGATTCCGGGCAGGGCCGGAACCGCTTTGCGCGGACACGTCCGTTCGCCAGCCCCGAAGGGGCTAGCGGAATATAGGCCTGATCATTGGTGATTCCTTCTTGTCGTTCCGGTGCGCGAGCCTAAGCCATTGTTCTGCCGCGTCTTTCCAGCAGAATCAGCTCAGGGCGCAATTCCAGATATGGGAATAATGTAACGAAGCACGGGCCCCATGTCAAGAAAATCAGGATTTTTCCGGGGCTGTGATGCGGGTTTCCGTACAGACGCCGCGATCGCCCGGCACCTGGCGCTTACCCTTCACCCCCATTCGCGCGGAAGAGCTCCAGCGTCCGCTGCATCGCGAGTTTCGCGGCGGCTTCGTTGTAGTCGCTGCGGCGGTCGGAATTGAACCCGTGGCCCACGCCGTCATAGACATAAACCTTCACCTCCGGATGCAGCTTTTCGATCTTTTGCACGGCTTCCATCGGAATGCCGTGATCCTCGCGGCCGAAATGCAGGATGGTCGGGCATTTGGGCTGCCAGTCCGCCATCTGGGCGATGTTGCCGCCGTAATAACCCGAGGCTGCGGCCAGCCCGTCGCATTTGCAGGCCGCCGCCCAGGTGACGGAGCCGCCATAGCAATAGCCGGTGATGAACACGGGGCCTTTGCCCTTGAGCGCATCGATGCAGGTGCCGGCATCGGCGATGGAAAGCTCGAACGGGTGGCCGCCGCGCGCGATCCTGATCGCCTTCTGGACATCTTCCGGCGAATAGCTCACGGCAAAGCCCGGCGCTTCGCGGTCATAAAGAGAAGGCGCCAGAACCTCATAGCCTTCGGCCGCAAAGCGGTCGCAGCAATCCTTGATGTGGTCCGTCACGCCGAAGATTTCCTGGATCAGCACAAGCCCGCCGCGGCGCCTGCCCTGCGCCTCCACATGATAGACGCCGATGTCCGCGCCATCGCTCATCTTCAGTTTCGTCATCGTGCCCTTGTGCGCCATTGGAATCTCCTTTTGCTCATGCTTCGACAGGCTAAGCATGCGGAATTGAAAAACCCATCACCCCGAGCCTGCCGAAGGGTTAGGTTTTCGCGGCATGAAACCCTTGCCGGTAAACTGCATCACAAGCGCTCCGTCTTTCGCATCGCGCGCCTCGTTCAGGCTTTTGACAAGGCCGAATTCGGGCCGCGACTTCAATTCGACCTTCGCAATGGTCTGCATCGAATAGCGCAACGTCATGCCGGCATAAACGGGCCTGACCCAGCGCAGGTTCTCAAAACCCGGCGACACGCCGGCGCGCATGCCGCCCGAATCCTCGAACTCCGCGCGCCTGGCGACCACAAGCTTCATCCACACCGACACCGTATGCCAGCCGGAGGCGATCAGTCCTCCGAACACGCTGTCTTCGCCGCCTTTGACGCTCAGATGGAACGCTTGCGGATCGTATTTCGCGGCGAACCGGATGATCTCCCCGGCGGTGAAGGTGTAGGTGCCGAGATCGGTCCTCGTGCCCACCACCACATCCTCGAACCACATCAGGCGCCCCTCCGTGCGAACAGCGGCGTGGTGACGATGCTGCAGACAAGCTCGCGCTGATTGAAGATGTCCCATCGCATCTGAACAAAGCCGACCGGCCGGCGGGGATGGGCGCGCAGGCTCAGGATCTCGACTTCCATCCGCAGCACATCGCCGGGCTTGACCGGTTTCAGCCAACGGCAATCTTCCACGCCCGCGCCGCCGCGCGCCTGCGCCTTCGCAAACAGACCGTCCACGCACATGCGCATGGCCATGGAACAGACGTGCCAGCCGGATGCTGCAAGGCCGCCCAGGATGGAGCGCTTGCCTGCCTCCTCGTCCAGATGATGCGGCTGCGGATCGAATTCGCGGGCAAAGGCGATGATCTCTTCCTTCGTCACTTCGTAGTGGCCGAAGGCGAGCTTCTGACCGACAAAGAAATCCTCAAAGTGGGTTGGCGCATTCATGCTTTCGACCCGTTTGCGGGGGGATTGCCGCCGAAGACGGGGAGGGCGGCGCGCATATCCGCCCCCTCCGTCGCGCCGCGCGCGCCACCTCCCCCGTGAACGGGGGACGAACCAGAGGTGCCGGCGCTCACGCGTTGAACCGGAAGTGCATCACGTCGCCATCCTGCACGACGTAATCCTTGCCTTCCAGCCGCATTTTGCCCGCATCGCGCGCGCCCGCCTCGCCGTCGAGCGAAACATAGTCGTCATAGGCGATCGTTTCCGCGCGGATGAAACCCTTCTCGAAATCGGTGTGGATCACGCCCGCGGCCCTGGGCGCGGTGGCGCCTTTTGTTACAGTCCAGGCGCGCGCTTCCTTGGGCCCGGCGGTGAAGAAGGTGATGAGGCCCAGCAGCGCATAGCCTGCGCGGATGAGCCGGTTCAGGCCCGGCTCCTTCAGGCCGAGGCTTGCGAGAAATTCATCGCGCTCGCCGGACGGAAGCTGCGCCACTTCCTCTTCGATGCGGGCGGAAATCACCACGCTTCCCGCCCCCTGCCTTTTGGCCATCTCCTCGACGGCCTTCGAGTAACGGTTGCCGCTCGCAGCCGACGCTTCGTCCACGTTGCAGACATAGAGCACGGGCTTTTCCGTCAGGAGATTGAGCTGGCGATAGGGCTCGCGCTCTTCCGGCGTCAGCTGCGCCAGGCGCGCTGGCCTGCCGTCGCGCAAGAGCGCAAGCGCCTTCATCATCAGCGCATATTGTTCTTTGGCATCCTTCTCGCCGGTTTTCGCCTTCTTTTCGATCGGCACGACGCGCTTTTCCAGGCTTTCAAGATCGGCCAGCATCAGCTCGGTTTCGACCGTTTCGGCATCGGCCACCGGATCGATGCGGTTTTCCACATGCGTCACGTCGCCGTCCTCGAAACAGCGCAGGACATGGGCGATGGCGTCCACTTCGCGGATGTTGGCCAGGAACTGGTTGCCCAGACCTTCGCCCTTCGAGGCGCCGCGCACCAGTCCGGCAATGTCAACGAATGTGATGCGCGTGGGAATGATCTGGGCCGAATGCGCGATGGCGGCGAGCCTGTCCAGACGCGCGTCCGGCACGGCCACATCGCCCACATTGGGTTCGATGGTGCAGAATGGGTAGTTTGCGGCCTGCGCCGCGGCCGTCTGCGTCAGCGCATTGAACAGCGTCGATTTGCCCACGTTCGGCAAGCCGACAATTCCACACCGGAAACCCATTATCCGCCCCGTCCTGAATCCGGGCCCTTCCGCGCCGGATCTTCCCTTTTCGCCGGCGGTTTCAGTATCACGGTCACCTTGTTCATGAAGCCCGGATCGTCGTTCTTCGCAAGATGGGGCGCCGCTTCCGCGATGGCCGAAAGAAGCGGGACAAGCCAGGCCTCATCGGCTTTCGAGAAATTGTTCAGCACATGGCCATGCACGCGCGCCTTCTCGCCCGGATGGCCCACGCCGATGCGCACGCGCCGGTAATCGGACCCGATGGCCGCCGTGATGGAGCGCAGGCCGTTGTGCCCGGCATCGCCTCCGCCGCGCTTTGCGCGCAACTTGCCGGCGGCGAGATCGATCTCGTCGTGCATCACCACGATCGCATCGTTGGGCACCTTGAAGAATTGCGCCGCGGCGGCCACCGCAATCCCGCTGTCGTTCATGTAGGTCATGGGCTTCAGCAGATAGGTTCTGCGGCCCGCCAGCTTTCCTTCCGACACGACGCCCTGGAACCGCCTGCGCCATGGCCCGAAATCGTAGCTTTCGTGGATCACATCCACGGCCATGAAACCGGCGTTGTGGCGGTTGCGCGCGTATTCCGCGCCGGGGTTGCCCAGACCGGTCAGGAGCAATGGGGAGTCAGTCATGGTTCGAGGCCCGCTTCGCCCGCACATCACCACGACGCGCTGCGAAGGACAAAATTGGCATGGCCCTTTCTTCGGCCGCCGTTATTCCCCAGGTGCGCGGCCGGAAGGGGCGCGCGCCCCGGAGGATCACTTCTTGGGCGCAGCCTTGCCTTTTTCGGCGCCTGCGGCAGGAGCCGCAGCGGCACCTGCCGGCGCGCCGGCGGCACCCGCGGCCGGCGCAGCGCCCGCAGCCGGAGCGCCTTCGGCCCCCGGTGCCGCTTCGCCTTCGACGCCTTCCACCGGCGGCGCAGCCGCTGCGGCAGCGGCGGCCTCGGCCGCCGCGCGCGCCTCTTCGATCACGCTGGTGGGCGCGACGATGGAAGCGATGGTGAAGTCGCGCTCCTTGACGAGCACCTTCACGCCCTCGGGCAGCTTGAAATTGGAGATGTGCAGCGTGCCGTGGATCTCGAGGCCCGACAGATCGCCTTCGATATATTCGGGAATGTTGTCGGCGGGGCAGAGCATCTCCACTTCGTGGCGGATGATGTTGAGCACGCCGCCGCGCTTGAGCCCCGGCGAATTTTCCTGGCCCTTGAAGCGCACCGGCACCGCAATTTTCACCTTGGCGCCCTGCGGCAGCCGCATGAAATCCACATGGACAGGCCGGTCCGAGACCGGATCGATCTGCACGTCGCGGGGAATGACGCGCGTCTTGGCGCCGCCCACGTCGAGCATGAAGAGCGTGGTCAGAAACGTGCCGGTGCCCACATGGCGTTCCAGGTCGCGGGCGGCCACCGCCACCGGCTCCGGCGCGCTTTCGCCGCCGTAAAGGATGCCGGGAACAAGCCCTTTGGCGCGCGCGCGAAACGCCGCGCCCTTGCCGGTTCCCTCGCGCTTTTCCGCGCGCAATGCCTGCACCTGCCGCATGGTCGTAAGTCCTTGGAATAACAGATATTTGGCCGCCAGACCGTTTCGCTTTCGGCCCGGAAAGGCGAGGCTTTTAGCGGATGAATGTCAAAGGCGCAACCAAGCCCCGCGGCCGATAGGGAATCTTAAAGCCTTGGCCCTCTAGCATGCCGGTCCATGAGAAAAGCCAAAATCCTGCTCGCTGCGCTGGCCTTTGCGGCGCTTGCTGCGCCCGCGGCCGCACAAACCGCTCCGGCGCCGGCCATGCGGGCCGCCGAGCCGGAGAATGACGGCACACCGGTGCGCACGGCAAGCGACAAGTTTTTCCCGGACTATTCGGTCGCGCACCGGCCGCCCACGCCGTTGCAGCCGCAACAGTCCCAGCCGCAACCGCCGTCCGCACCGCAGGTTCAGGAAACCGGAAACAGCTGGTCTCCCCCGGCCATCACCCAGACGTCACCGCCGCCGCAACAGCCACAGCAGCAACAGCAACAGCAACAGCAGCAACAGCCGCAGCAGCAGGCTGCGCCGGCGCCGCCATCCCAGAATCCCGAAACCGTCGTGGTGACGGCCACAGCGCCCCAACCATCCGCCTATCGCCTTGGCACGGGCGACAAGATCCACATCACGGTATTCGGCGAGGACGACCTGTCGGGCGATTTTGTGCTGGATGGCAGCGGCCTGATTTCGATGCCGCTGATCGGACAGGTGCAGGCCAGCGGGTTTACCACCGATGAACTGGCGCGCAGCATCACGGCAAAGCTGGAGGACGGCTATCTGAACGAGCCGCGCGTCAGCGTGAGCGTGAGCACCTACAGGCCGTTTTACATCATCGGCCAGGTCAACAAGCCCGGCGAATATCCCTATGTGAACAACATGTCGGCGCTGAATGCGGTGGCGCTGGCCGGCGGCTATACCGATTCCGCCAACGAAACCACCATCTATGTCCGCGCCAGCGGCGAGACCACGGAGCGCGCCATGGCCGCCGATGCGAGCACGAAGATCAGGCCCGGCGATGTCGTGCGCGTGCCGGAGTCGCCGTTCTGGAGCGTCATGAAAGTCCTCTCGCCGCTTGCCGGCGCGCTTGCGCCATTCGCCTACGCGCATTTTTAACATCCGATTGGCGCGCCATATCCGCGGCCCAGTTCCGCCACAACAGTTCCATACCGATGCAGGAACCGGCTGCTTCAAGCTGGCGTTCCCTCACGGACCGCCGCACATGCGGCGGCGGCGGCGGGGCATTCGAGGAGAACGAGAATGCGAACACAACTTCTTGCAGCGGCGGCTGTCGCGGCGCTTCTAGGCGGCGGCGCGCTTGCGCAGCAAACGGGCGATCAGCAGAACGGACATGCGCCGCAATCGACCGATCAAATGAAGCATCATTCTGCGACGCCTTCGCAGCCGGCCGCCGAAGACCAGGACCAGACGTCCGGCGGCGCGGGCGCCCAGATGAACGGACCGGCTTCCGGCCCGCCGAGGCACCACGTCAATACCGGTTATTCCGGCGCCGGTCCGGACGAGCAGAACAACAACCTGCGCACCAACACGCAGTTCAACGACCAGAGCCAGAACAACGCGACCAACGGCAATATCAACGAGCGCACCAACGAGCGGACAAACGTGCGCACGAACATCAACAACAGCCGCACCGTCAATCGCACCAACGTCCGGCTCAATGTCACGCAGAAAACGCGCCTGCGCCAGGACATCATCGCGACCGGCCGCGCACCGCGGGTCGATCATGTGGATTTCCGGATCAATGTCGGCGTGCCCGTGCCGCGGCATGTCCGGGTCGTGCCTGTTCCGGAAGAAATCGTCGAGATCAATCCGGCGTGGGCGGGATTTGAGTATTTCGTCTATGGCGACGAGATCGTGATCGTCGATCCGGCCAGCTTCGAGATCGCAGGCGTGCTCGCCATCTGAGCGCCCCGGCGTTTTCGCGCCTTGCGAGAGGGCGGCTTCGGCCGCCCTTTCCTTTTGGCAGCGTCAGGGACGGGTCAAATGACGCTGGCCCAGACATGGACCATAGGGACGCCGGAAAAACCGCCGGCAGCCTGCTCGTGGGCAATGTTCGATCGCGGCGACGCAATTCACGAAAAGGATGGGCCGGCCTTTCGTCAGTCAAACAAGCTCGACACGCTTTCTTCGTTGTTGATTCGCCGCATGGCTTCGCCGATCAGCGGGGCGATCGAAATGCGCCGGATGTTGCGGCATTTGGAAACCTCTTCGGTGGCGGCGATGGTATCGGTGATGACCATGCTCTTCAGTTTGGAGCCCTGGATGCGCGCCACGGCGCCGCCGGAAAGCACGCCATGCGTAGCATAGGCGCAAACGTCTTTCGCGCCGTTCTTCAGCAGCGCTTCGGCCGCGTTGCAGATTGTGCCGCCGGAATCCACGATGTCGTCCACCAGAATGCAGGAGCGGCCTTTCACGTCGCCGATGATGTTCATCACCTCGGATTCGCCCGCCCGCTCGCGCCGCTTGTCCACAATCGCAAGGTCCGCGCCGAGCCGCTTGGCCAGCGCCCGCGCGCGCACCACGCCGCCCACATCCGGCGAGACGATCATGAGGTTGTTGCCGCCCAGATAGTCCAGGATGTCCTTCACGATGACCGGCGCGGCGTAAAGATTGTCGGTGGGAATGTCGAAGAAACCCTGGATTTGGCCGGCATGCAGATCAACGGTCAGCACGCGGTCGGCGCCCGCGCGCGTGATCAGGTTGGCCACAAGCTTGGCCGAAATCGGCGTGCGCGGGCCAACCTTGCGGTCCTGCCGCGCATAGCCGAAATACGGAATCACCGCCGTCACGCGCCGGGCGCTGGCGCGCTTGAGGCAATCGATGACGATCAGCAATTCCATCAGGTTGTCGTTGGCCGGAAAGCTCGTGGACTGGATGACGAAGATATCTTCGCCGCGCACGTTTTCCTGAACCTCGACAAAGACCTCCATGTCGGCGAAGCGGCGCACCTGCGCCTTCACCAGCGGAAGCTTGAGATAGGCGGCGATCTTGTCGGCCAGTTCCCGGTTGGAGTTGCCGGCCAGAAGCTTCATGCGGTGCGTGCCGTTGGTCTCGGTCATCGATGCTGCCCCGCTGTAACGCTTTGACGACGGTTCTTAGCAAGGGCCAAGGCGGCGGTAAACGCGCTATTTGCGCAACAGAATGGCGCTGATTTGCCGTCCATAGTCCGCTTCGCCGCGATGGGTTGCGCGCCGGAAGCTGAAGAAGTCGCTTTCACGGCCATAGGTGCATGCCGCCTGTGTTTCCACGTTGTCCACGCCTGCGGCGCGCAACTTGTGGAAAACATAACCGGCAAGATCAAACTGCCAATGATCAGGACGATTGCCTGGCTGAAAGAATCGCTCGTTGGTGGAATCGGCTGCCGCAAAACGATCGTGGAAGTCCTGTCCCACTTCGTAATTCTGCCGGGAAATGCAGGGCCCGATGGCCGCGGCGATTCGCGCGCGCTTTGCGCCAAGCCGTTCCATGGCCCCGATCGCCGATTCGAGAATGCCCGAAAACGCACCCTTCCATCCGGCGTGGGCTGCGCCGATCACGCCTGCCTGTGAATCGGCCAGAAGAACCGGCGCGCAGTCGGCGGTCAAAATGCCCAACGCCAAGCCCGGCCTGTCCGTCACCATCGCATCGGCCTTTGGACCCTTGCCCACCTCCCACGGCTCGGTCACGGTCACCGCGTCGGGGCTGTGCATTTGATAAAGCGTGATCAGCGCGTCTGCGCCAAGTGCTCGCGCCACGCGTGCACGATTCTCCGCCACGGCATCGCGCGCGTCTCCTGACCCGGGCCCGCAATTCAGCGAAGCGAAAATCCCGGCGGAAACGCCCCCGGACCGGCCAAAGAAACCATGACCGATCGTTTCGCTCCGCAGGTTTCCGGCGTGGAGAATCAGCATGCGCCCCCGATTTTGTGCGGACGATCCGGAGCTTGTCGAAGATGAAGGCAAAACTCAAAAGCCCGGCGGCACGGGCGCCCCGTGCGGCGCGATGGCCAGCGCCTTGAAAAGCCTGCCCATGGCCTGTGGATCGGTCAGCCGATGCAGCGCCGCGTCGATCGTTGCGGTCATGGTGCGGTTGGCGCGCTTGAGCCGTTCGGCGCGCTCGCGAATGCCAAGGCGCTCGAGAAATCCTCCCTGATCCACCGGCCCGTAGATGGCGGCCCCGGCGTCCTGAGCCGCTTTTGCAAGCTCGGCAAAATTCACATGCGCCGAAAGGTCTGCTTCGCCCGGCGATTCCAGCAGCCCGGCAAACCGGTGGCGGCCCACCGCCTGCAGGGTTTCGCCGAATCCGGCCTCCGCATAGCCATAATCCAAAATCAGCGCCGCGCCCCCTTGCTGCGCAATCGTGTGTGCAATCTCTTCGGCAAGCGCCCCCGCCGCCGGGGAAACTTCGTACACCGCGCCGATTTCGGGCTGGCCGCGGGCGGCGGGAATCGAAATGGCGGTCGGCACGGGCGACAGGGCGAATGCAAGATCCTCATCCCGGGCCACAATCATCCGCTCACACCAGCCCCGTTCGGTGCGTACATATTGGCGGATCGGCAGCGCGTCGAAAAACTCGTTGGCGACGAGGAAAAGCGGCCGGTCCGTGAGGCCCTGGCCGAATTGCGCGGCAAACGAAATCTTCATGCCGCCTTGCGCGAGCTTTTCGGCCTGAAGCCTGCGCATCACCGGGCTGGATTCGACAAGCACCACTTCAACGGCGGCAAGGAATTCCGGCTTCATGCGTGCGGCGCGCAGGGCATCGGCCAAAAGCGTGCCGCGCCCCGGCCCCAGCTCGACAAGGCGCGCCGGCGAAGGGCCGCCTTGGTCCTGCCAGACCTGCACAAGCCAGAGGCCAACAAGTTCGCCGAACATCTGGCTCACTTCCGGCGCGGTGATGAAATCGGCGCCGATCGCCTCACGTGTCGCGTAATAGCCGCGTTGCGGGTCATGCAATGCGATTGCCATGAACTGCGCGATCGAAAGCGGCCCTTGCGCCGCGATCAGCGAGGCGATGCGCCTGCCGAGCACATTCATGCGCCGGCCTGTGCCACGGGCTTTCGCCCCAGCGCGTACCAGAGGAAAAAGGCCGCCACCGCGAACATGGGAAAGGATAAGGCCTGACCCATCGAAATGGGTCCCCAGAATGGCGCATCGGGTTCGCGGAAGATCTCCACAAAGGCGCGGAAGCATCCATAGAGCAGGAAAAACACCCCCGTCATCAGCCCGGGCCGCTCGTGCCACCGGAATGTGCGAAGGCCGGCCTGCAACACGATGAAGAGAACGATTCCCTCCAGGGCCGCCTCGTAGAGCTGGCTCGGGTGCCGCGGCACATCGCCCGCGCGCGGAAAGATCATCGCCCAGGGAACGTCGGCCGGTTTGCCCCACAGCTCTCCGTTGATGAAATTGGCGATGCGGCCGAAGAACAGGCCGATGGGCGCGACGCTCGCCACAAGGTCGCCAAGGGCAAACAGCATGAGCTTGCGCCGCCGGCAGAACAGCCACAGCGCCACGGCCATGCCGATCAGCCCCCCGTGGAACGACATGCCGCCGTCCCAGGCGGCGATGATGCGGATGGGATGGCTGATGAAATCGCCGGGCAGCCCGACGCACATGCCCTGGCCCGGCGACACGCTGCAAAGTGCGACGCCGTAGAACAGCACCCAGCCCAGCCGGCCGCCGACGATCACGCCGAACGTGGCCCACACCACCAGGTCGCCGATGTCATCGGCGGTTGCGGGCGGCCGCCCCCCGAAAGGCGGATTCGTCCACAGCGATTTCTGTCGCAACATGAGGACGATGAACCACCAGCCCAGCAGAAGGCCGGCGATATAGGCCAGCGCGTACCAGCGGACGGCCAATGGCCCCAGGTGAATCAGCACCGGATCGATTTCGGGATAGGGGAGCAGAGCGAGCGGCATGCCTGACAGGTAACGAATGACCGCCGGCGAATAGACCAATCCGGGGCTCTTCTGTCACCCCCGTCTGCTATTCGCGGCTTGCCATTCGCGACTATATTAAGGCCTGAAAGGTGTTCCGTCATGCAGACAGACAATCCGTTCCTTGACGGCATGGCCCGGCTGTTCACCGACGCGGCAGGCGCGGCAAAGTCCCTGCGCGACGAAATCGATACCTTCGTTCGCCAGCGGCTGGAGAAGCTGGTCGCCGACATGGATTTCGTCCCCCGCGAGGAATTTGAAGCCGTCAAGGCAATGGCCGCCCGGGCGCGCGCCGAAAACGATGCGCTCTCCGCCCGCGTCGCCGAACTGGAACGGGCGGCAAAGACGATCGCCAAAGCGGCCAAGTGATTCATTTGACTCACGAAATCGGCGTTCGGGCTCCGAAGCTGTGAACGACGCGCCCCGAAGCTGTGGGTTGCGCGTTTATCCCATGGACACGCGGCGTGGACTCTTGTGCGACCACGAAATCTTGTGTCAGGTTGGTTCGCAACTGCTTCGCTTTGCTTCGCCCACATTGGGGAGTGTGCCGGATGTCCATCGCCCACTACGAAGAGCCCGCCCTCGCGCTTCATCCGCTCGACATGCTCGAGAAGTCGGTGGAGAACAACGGCTGGCCGTTCGAACGCAGCGGGCGGGATGAGCTGAACCTTTCGGTCAGCGGCCGCTGGTGCGACCATCATTTCTGCTTCACCTGGCGCGACGACCTGCAATCGCTGCACCTGTCATCGGCCTTCGACATGCGCGTCGCTCCGTCGCGCAAGCGCGAAGTCGCGAATCTGTTGATGACCGTGAATGCGCGCCTGTGGATTGGTCATTTCGATCTGTGGCCGGAAGACAATTCGCTCATTTTCCGCCACGCCATGATTTTCCCCGATGCGCGCGCCAGCTCCGCCCAATGCGAGGCGCTGCTCAATCTCGCCGTGGAAGCCTGCGAACACTATTACCCGGCGTTCCAGTTCGTGCTCTGGGGCGGCAAATCCGCCGAAGAGGCCGTCGCCGCGGCCATTCTCGAATGTCAGGGACAGGCCTGAGCCAAAGGCGCGCAGGCGGCATCCTTGTCATCGGCGCCGGGCACATGGGTGGCGCGCTGGTCAAAGGCTGCGTGGCCGCGAAAATCCGGCCGCTTTTTGTGGTCGAGCCCCACCCTTCGCCGCCAATCCGCGCGCTGGCCCGGGCGCGGAAGATCAGGCTGCACAAGACCGTCGATGAAATCGGCAACCGCCGCATTCGCGCCTGCGCAATCGCGCTGAAGCCGCAAGTGCTGAAAACCGAAGCGCCGAACCTGAAGCCGGTTGCGCGATCCGGCGCGCTGATGCTCTCCATTGCGGCAGGCACGCGCATCGCGACGCTCGCCAAAGCATGGGGCAGGGGCGCCCGCATTGTGCGCGCCATGCCGAATACGCCGGGCGCCGTGGGCAAGGGGATCAGCGCCATCTTTGCGCCCCGGAATATCGGGCCGGCCGATCGAAGGCTGGCCGTCATGCTTCTGTCAGCCCTCGGCCAGACAATCTGGGTCCGTGAGGAATCGCTGCTCGATCCGGTGACCGCCGTTTCCGGTTCCGGCCCCGCCTATGTGTTCCTGATGGTCGAGGCGTTGGCCGCCGCCGCGGAACAACAGGGCCTGCCGCGCGCCGACGCCATGTCGCTTGCCCGCGCCACCGTTATCGGCAGCGGCGCGCTGCTGGATGCCGACCCTCGCGACGCGGCCGAACTCCGCAAGGCCGTCACAAGCCCGCATGGCACCACCGAAGCTGCACTTGACATTCTGATGTCGCCGCGCGGCTTGCCGGAATTGATCGCCCGCGCCGTCTCTGCCGCCACCAAACGGGCCAAGGAACTGGGCGCTTGATGCGCGTGACGCGGACGCGCACCATGTGGTCATGATTTATCACGAGCAGCACCCGCCCGCTGGTCCGCTTGCGCCTTTCATCCAGACCTATTGGTACTGGGAAGGCGAAGACCCCGGCCATGCCAAAGATGCGATCGTCGCCTCGAGCCGCATGGGACTGCTCATAAACCTCAGGCGCGACGATCTCTCATGGTACAGCGGCGATGGTTTTGCGGCGCACAGCAAACTGAAAGGTATGGCGCTCCGTGGCACGCATGCGCAGGCTTTTGCCATCGACGCCCGGCAGCCGCACATGATGGGCGTGCAATTCTGGCCCGGCGGCGCGTTTCCATTCTTCCGCCCGCCGGCCAGCGAATTGAGCAACCGCTTTCTTTCGCTGGAAGATCTGTGGGGCGCCGATGCAGAGCGTCTGTACCAGCGCCTGGTGCAGGCGCCCACGCCGCAGGACAAGTTTGCGATTCTGGAGCGGGCGCTGCTGGCGGCTGCGCCGCGCGATCTCGGTCATCATCCCGCCGTCGCCACCGCGCTGGCGCGGCTTAGGCGCTGCCGCGATGCAAGCGTCGCTTCGCTCGCGAAGGAGGCCGAAGTCAGCCACAAGAGGTTCATCCGCCTTTTCACCGAAGAAATGGGTGTTGCGCCGAAGCTGTTCCTGCGCATGCGCCGCTTCCGGCGCCTGCTCGACGCGGTATGGCGGCGGCCTTCGGTGGACTGGGCCGAGGAAGCATTTGTCCACGGCTATTACGACCAGCCGCACCTCATCCGCGAGTTCCATGAATTCTCCGGCTTCACGCCAACCGACTATATGCGCCGGCGCGGACCTTATTCGCAGCACATCCCGCTTTCGGCCTAGGCGGAAAATTTCTCCAATCCTTTGCCCTCAAGGTGGACTAGCGTGCGGCAAAAGGAACGTGCCATGTCCGAAGAACGCCCGCCGCTTTCCATATATCTGATCGCCACGCCGGCAGCCGCAGCGCTCGATTTCTATGTGAAGGGTCTTGGCGCCAAAGAGGTGGAGCGCTGGATTGATCCGGAGAACGGCAAGGTGGGGCATGCCGAAATCCGTTTCGGGGACTGCTCGCTCTATGTCGCGGACAGTTATGCCGTAATGGAAAAGATCGGCGTGAAAAGCCCACGCGCTCTCGGCGGCACGACGGTGAACATCTGGCTTCAGGTGGGCGATCTGGATGTGGCGCTCAAGCGTGCCGTGGATGCCGGCGCCCAAATCACGCGGCCTGTCGAGAACAATCCCAACGAAGGCGGCCGCCGGGCCCGCATTTCAGATCCCGCAGGGCACGCCTGGACGCTTTCTGAGAAATGAACGTGACTTGAGTCTTGAAACCGGCGGCGCAATGCTGGTGCATGGCCGGAGCCGACGCTGAAAACAAGATCGCAGAAGCCGCGTTTCGCGTGCTGGCGAAGAAACGCTGGGACGCGTTGACGCTGGCGGATGTCGCCAAGGCGGCAAAGCTGTCGTTGCCCGCTCTGCTGCGCGAGGTTCCCGCCAAGCCCCGGCTTATCGGCCTTCTGCTGCAGCGGTCGGTCGCAGATACGCTGAAACGCTACAAGCCCGACCGTTCCTCGCACACCCCGCGAGAGCGTGCATTCGATGTGGCGATGTGCTGGTTCGAGGCGCTCGGGCCCCGCAAGACTGCAGTCCGCAATCTGCACGGCGGCCTCGTCCGCGATCCGCTGGCGCTCATCGCCGCGCGCCAAGACATTCTTTCCGCTGCCGCCACGCTGCTTGCGTTGGCGGAAGCCGATACCGGTCCGTCCGGCCTCAAAGCCATCGGCTTTGCGCTGGCGCTTGCGCGCGCGATCCCCGCATGGCTCGCAGACGGCAAGGATTTATCGAAAACCATGGCCTCGCTCGATGGTGATTTCGGCCGCGCGGAAGATCTCTCGAAGCGCTTCGGCAAGAAATCTAAACGGGCAGGCGGATAGCCGCGCGAAGGCCGCCCAGCGGGCTGTCGCCGAGAATCAGGTCGCCGCCATGCGCCCGCGCGATGTCGCGCGCGATGGCCAGCCCCAGCCCGGAACCGCCGCTTTGCAGATTTCTGCCTTCGTCCAGCCGATGAAAGGGACGGAAGGCTTCCTCACGCCGCTCGGGCGGAATGCCCGGCCCGTCATCATCGATGGTGATGTCCACATAACGGCCGTTGCGCTTCAGCGCGACCGCCACATGCGCGCCGTGCTTCAGCGCGTTGTCGATCAGGTTTGTCGCGCAGCGCTTCAGCGCATTCTTGCGCACCGACAGCCGTATGCCGGCCGGCGCATCCACCTTCACCCGTTCGCCTCCGGCGTGGCGGGCGCGGCCGGCCGCCGCGGCGGCGTCCTGCACGATTTCGCCCACATCGGCCGGCGCGGCCTCCTCGCCGCCCTCGCCGCGCGCAAAGTCCAGATATTCGTCCAGCATGCGCTCCATTTCGGCCACGTCCTGGCGCATGGCTTCCACGTCGGCGCCGCTGCCCATCATGGCCAGTTGAAGCTTCATGCGGGTGAGGGGCGTCTTCAGGTCATGGCTGACGCCGGCCAGCATTTCCGTCCGCTGCTGGACATAGCGCTCGATGCGCGCGCGCATGGTGAGAAACGACTGGGCGGCGCTGCGCACTTCGCTTGCGCCCGTCGGCTTGAAATCGGGCACGGCGCGGCCCTTGCCGAAGGCATCCGCGGCGCGGGCCAGCCGCTCGATCGGACGGACCTGATTGCGCAGGAAGATGATGGCGATCGCCAGAAGCACCAGGGACGATATGACCATCCACAGGATGAACACATCCACGTTGGATGCGGTGAGCCGTTTCCTGGGAATCATCAGCCGCAGCACGCCGTCTTTCACCTCGACGCGCAGGTCCAGGAAATCGCCCTCGAAATTCGTGTGAAAACGCCTCAGGCCGCCGAGCTGTTCGGTGAAATCGGCATTAAGCGCCGTATCGATCTGCTCGCGGCGCGAAAGTTTCGCCACATGCTCGCCGGGCATGAACGAAATCTGGTAGTTGAGTGCGCGCGTTGCCATCTGCAAAAGCCGCGTGCGTTCCGCCCCCGGCGGATAGCTTTCTTCGATGCTCACCAGGAAGGCCACATCCGCCGCCACGTTTCCCGCCATGTGGCGCGTGACGATATCGTAGTGCCGCTCGAAAAAGGCATAGGTCACGATCGCCTGCAACAGCACCATCGGCGTGACGATGATGATGAGCGAACGCCAGAAGAGCCCCCGCGGCAATCCGCGCTTGATCGTGCGGAACGGGTGGATCGCCATTCAGCTTACCCGGTCGGGCACAAGGACATAGCCGATGCCCCGCACAGTCTGCAGATAGAGGGGCAATTTGGGATCCTCCTCGATCTTGCGCCTGAGCCGCGTCACCTGCACGTCGATGGAACGCTCCAGCGCCACGCCGAGCCGCGTGCACAGATCGGTCCGGCTGAAGGCGCGCCCGGCATTGGCGGCAAACAGCTTCAGCAACGCCGCCTCGGAGCTTGTCAGGCGCACCGGCTTGCCGTTCCGGCGAAGCTCGCCGCGCTCCGGATCGAACACGGCCTCGCCCATTTGCACTTCCCTGTGCGCCGAGCGCGCGGGCGGCGCAGCCCGCCGCAGAAGCGCGCTCACGCGCAGCAGAAGCTCGCGCGGCTCGAACGGCTTGGGCAGATAGTCATCGGCCCCATGTTCCAGGCCCGCGATCCGGTCTGCCGGCTCGCCGCGCGCGGTGAGCATCAGGATGGGCACCTGCGAATGGGCCCTGACCGCCTTGGTCAGGTCGAGGCCGGTTTCGCCGGGCATCATCACGTCGAGAATCAGAAGGTCGAACGCGATGCTCTTCATCAGGGCGCGCGCGGCCGCGGCGTCGGCCGCCACGCTGACCCGAAAGCCGTTGGACGACAGATAGCGCTGCAGGAGGGCGCGCAACCTTTCGTCGTCGTCCACGACCAGGACATGTGTGTCCTCGATTCTTCCCGGGCTGTTCATGCTGCAATGCAATCCTGGTTAAAACGGGGGCAATAACCAATCCGCCGGCCTGCCGGCTTTGTTATCTTATAAGGACTTGTCCGCCCGTTCAGACACATTTTATAGCCGATATTGACATGTGACGCCGCCCGCGCGTTCTACCCATTGCACAGCCGGGCGCCAGGCCCGCCAGAACACGAGGCCCATCATGGTTCCTGTCATTCCCTTCGACGATCGCGACGGTTCGCTCTGGTTCGACGGGAAACTGATTCCATGGCGGGACGCCAAAATCCACGTGCTCACCCACGGGCTCCACTATGCCTCAAGCGTTTTCGAAGGCGAGCGCATGTATGCGGGGCGCATCTACAGGCTGGAAGAGCATACCGCGCGGCTGTTCGAATCGGCCCGCATCCTCGACATGAAAATTCCCTACACGGAGGCCGAAATCAGCCGCGCCAGCCAGCAGGCGGCCGAAGCCATGGGGTTCGAGAACGCCTATGTCCGCCCCGTGGTGTGGCGCGGCAGCGAGCGCATGTCGGTGGCCGCGCCGGATTCGCGAATCCATGTCGCCATCGCGACCTGGCAATGGGCGTCGTATTTCGACGTGAAGGAAAAGCTCAAGGGCATCCGTCTGACGATTGCAGACTGGCGGCGCCCGGCGCCGGACACCGCGCCCTGGCGGTCGAAAGCGGCGGGGCTCTACATGATCGCCACGCTTTCCAAACATGCCGCGGAGAAGAAGGGCTACTCCGACGCCATGATGCTCGATTATCGCGGCTATGTGGCCGAGGCCACGGGCGCGAACATGTTTTTCGCAAAGGACGGCCGCCTGGTCACGCCGATAGCGGACTGCTTCCTCGACGGCATTACCCGCCGCTCGATCATTGCGCTGGCCAAGGCGCGGCATATTCCGGTGGAGGAACGGCATATCGAGCCGGCCGAGCTTTCCGGCTTCTCCGAATGTTTCCTGACCGGCACGGCCGCCGAAGTGACGCCCGTCTCCGAGATCGGGCCGTATCGCTTCACGCCCGGAAGAATGTGCGAGACGATGATGAACGAATACATGGCCGACGTGCACAGCCATGTCGAGCCGAAAAAGGTCAGCGCCACCGCCTGAGTGCGGCGTCATCGGCCGGCTTTGCCTCCACCCACACGAGCGCGCCGGCGCGTTCTTCCTGCTTCCAGAACGGCGCTTCGGACTTGAGATAATCCATCAGGAATTCGCAGGCTTCGAAAGCCGACTTTCGGTGCGCCGCCGCCGCGGCAACAAGCACGATCTGTTCGCCCGCGTTCAGCCGCCCGACCCGGTGAATGACGGTGATGCCGAGAAGCGGCCAGCGGCCCTCGGCTTCTGCCGCGATGCGCGCAATCTCGCGTTCGGTCATGCCGGGGTAATGCTCGACCACGAGCGCGCTCACACCATCCTGTCCCCGGACACGGCCCGTGAACGTGACAATTGCGCCGGCGCCCGTTTCGGCCAGCGCCGCGGTTTCGTCGGCGATCTCGAAATCTTCCGCCTGGACGCGGATATGGGTGCCCATGTCAGCCTCCCGTCACCGGCGGGAAGAAGGCGATCTCGTCGTCCGCGCCAATGGCGGCATCGAGGGTTGCGTGCCGCTGGTTGACCGCGGCGCGCAGGCGCGTCATGTCCGAAAAGGCTTCGGCATAGCCGTTGCCCCTGAGCCGAAGGTGATGGGCCAGGTCCGCCACCGTCCTCACATTCGCGGGTGGGGCGAGAATTTCTTCTCCGCGCCCGACTTTCTGGCGCACCCACGCGAAATAGAGAAGCTTCACACCGTTTCTCCCGCCTTGTTCCTGCGCCGTGCCGGCGGCGCCGGCGCCGGCGTGGGCCGCGCGTGGCGGATGCCCGCGCGAAAATACTCAAAACCGGTATAGACGGTCAGGGCCGCCGCCACCCACAGCGCGACATAGGCAAAGGCCAGCGCACCGGGAATGAAGCGGTCGGCCAGCGGTCCCAGAATCATTGCGCCGATGGCGATCATCTGGATGGTGGTCTTCATCTTGGCGAGCAGCGTGACGGGGATGCTGACGTCCGCGCCCGCCAGGAATTCCCGCATGCCGGAGACAAGGATCTCGCGGGCCAGGATCACGAGGGCGGGAACCAGCCGCAGCCCGTCGAAGGTGTTATTGGCCACAAGCATCATCAGCGCCACGGCCACGAGAATCTTGTCGGCGATGGGATCCAGCATCCGCCCGAAATCGGAGGGCTGGTTGAACCGGCGCGCCACCAGGCCGTCGAGCGCGTCGCTGGCGCCCGCGATGCAGAAGATGACGAATGCGATCAGCCGGGCGGTGTCCCCCGGCTGCCAGAAAAGCGCGACGAAAACCGGCACCAGAAGGATGCGCAGCACGGTGATGGAATTGGCAAGTCCGAACATGTCCCAACCATAGCATCCGCCCCTATCCGGGATGGAAGAAATCGAAAATTTTCTTGGCCAGTGTCCTGTTCACGCCACCGACAGATTCAAGATCGGCAAGGCTTGCGCCGGCCACAGCTTTGGCGGAGCCGAAGTGCTGCAGGAGGGCGCGCTTTCTCGCCGCACCCACGCCGCCGATCTCATCCAGCGGACTGGCGCCGATCGCCTTGCTGCGCTTTTTCCGGTGGCTGCCGATGGCAAAACGGTGCGCCTCGTCGCGCAACCGCTGCAGATAGTAAAGAACGGGCGACCTGGGATCGAGGCGAAACGGCTCGCGCCCCGGCATGTAGAAATGCTCGCGGCCCGCGTCGCGGTCCGGTCCCTTGGAAATGGCGGCCAGGCACACGTCTTCCACGCCAAGATCCTCCAGCACCGCCTGCGCCACGGCCAGCTGGCCCGGCCCTCCGTCAATCAGCGCCAGATCGGGCCATTTCGCCTTGGCTTCATCGGCCTCGTTTTCCTTCACCAGCCGCGAGAAGCGCCGCGTCAGCACTTCACGCATCATGGCGTAATCGTCGCCCGGCGTGAGCTCGGCCGATTTGATGTTGAACTTGCGGTATTCGCCCTTCTCGAACCCGTCCGGCCCCGCCACGATCATCGCGCCCAGCGCATGCGCGCCCTGGATGTGGGAGTTGTCATACACTTCGATGCGCCGCGGCGGGCTTTCGAGACCAAAGATTTCGGCCACGCCTTCCAGCAGTTCGCGCTGGGCGGTGTTTTCCGCCATGCGCCGGCCAAGCTGCTCGCGCGCGTTGGTAACCGCCATGTCCACGATCTGCCGCTTCTCGCCGCGCTCGGGCACGCTGATTTCGACCTTGTGCCCGGCGCGCGTTCCCAGGGCCAAGGCGAGCAGATGCGCATTGGTCACGCCTTCAGACAGCAGGATCAGCCTGGGCGCCGTGCGGTCGTCGTAGAATTGGCCGATGAAGGATTCCAGGACTTCGGCCGTCGGCATGTCGGCCGCATGCCGCGGGAAGTAGGGGCGGTTGCCCCAGTTCTGGCCCGCGCGGAAGAAGAACACCTGGATGCAGGTCTGGCCGCCTTCCGAATGGGCCGCGAACACGTCGGCGTCCGAAAAGGTCGTGGGATTGATGCCCTGCGACTCCTGCACATGGCTCATGGCGCGGATGCGGTCCCGCAGGCGCGCGGCGCGCTCGAAATCCAGCGCCGCCGCGGCTGCGTTCATGTCCCTCACCACCTGATCCTGCACGGTGCGGCGCTTGCCCGTGAGAAACTGCTCGGCTTCGCGCACCAGTTCCGCATAGCCCGCCTGATCGATGCGGCCGGTGCAGGGCGCGCTGCAGCGCTTGATCTGGAAGAGCAGGCACGGCCGGGTGCGCGATTCGAAAACCGAGTCGGAACAGGATCGCAGAAGAAACGCCCGCTGCAGGGTGTTGAGCGTGCGGTTCACCGCGCCCGCGCTTGCGAACGGCCCGAAATAGATGCCCCTGGTGCTTTTGGCCCCGCGATGCTTCAGAAGCTGCGGAAAGGGGTGGTCCTGCCGCAAGAGAATGTTGGGAAACGACTTGTCGTCGCGATAGGAAACATTGTAGCGCGGCTTCAGCCGCTTGATCAGGTTGGATTCCAGAAGGAGCGCTTCGGTCTCGGATGCCGTGGTGACGAAAATCATTTCGGCCGTTTCCGAAATCATTCGCGTCAAGCGCTCGCTGTGCACCGCGCCCCGCGCGTAGGATGTCACGCGCTTCTTCAGGCTTTTGGCCTTGCCGACATAAAGCACCTCGCCCCTGTCGTTGAGCATGCGATAGACGCCGGGCGCATCGGGCAGCGTCTTCAGATAGGCCCCAATGCGTTCGGGGCCTTTCAGGGGTGCATCCGTTCCGGTGGCGTCGTTCATCGCGCCGGATATAATAGCCTCACGCGGGGCGGCAAAGAGAGCCCCGGCACATCCATCCGGAAGGAGTTTTCGATGTCATTGGGCATGTACCAAGCGTCTGCGCCGGTCTTCACGCATTATCTCACGAGCCTTGGCGGCGTGCTCGACAAGGGCGCAGCTTATGCCGAGGCAAGAAAGATCGATCCGTCGGTGCTGGTGAACGCGCGGCTTTTTCCGAACATGTTTCCGCTGTCGCGCCAGGTCCAGATCGCCTCCGATCAGGCCAAGGGCTGCATGGCGCGGCTTTCCGGCACGGAAATCCCCGCCTATCCTGACACCGAATCCACATTTCCGGAACTGAAGGCCCGTATTGAAAAAACCATTGCCTTCGTGAAGGGGTTCAGGCCCGAACAGATCGACGGCTCGGAAGAGAAAACGGTCACGCTCAAGATCGGAGGGCAGGACGTGAATTTCACCGGCCAGAAGTATCTGCTCCATTTCGTGCTGCCCAATTTCTTTTTCCACTGCACCACAGCCTATGCGATCCTGCGGCACAACGGCGTCGAGATCGGCAAGCCCGATTTCATGGCGGGCCTGCTGTGAGCGATTGGGCGCCGCTTGCGCCAGGGCCCGGCGGCATTTCCGAAGTGCCGCCGGACTGGGTTGAAGGCAACCGGGCCAAGGTGCTTGTCCTGGATGTGCGCGAGCCTGACGAGTTTACCGGCGAGCTTGGGCACATTCCCGGCGCGATGCTCATTCCGCTCGGCCAGTTGCCCGCGCGGATCGGCGAGCTGCCGAAGGACAGGCCGGTTGTCTGCGTCTGCAAATCCGGCGGCCGGTCCGGGAAGGCCACGGCGCTGCTCCAGCGGTCGGGATTCCGTTGCGCCAACCTTCCGGGCGGCATGTTGCGCTGGAACAGCGAGAAGCGTGCGACCGAATAGAACTCAGCCGCGCACGCGCTCGATTTCGACTCCGGCCGACTCGGCGCCCGGAAGCGCATGCAGTTTTTCCACGCGCACGCGGGCAATTTTCACGCGGGCATCTTCGAAACAGGCCTGCGCGATGCGTTCGGCGAAGGTTTCGGCCAGATTGATGTGCCCGCTGGCCACGATGTCGCGGATCTTTTTCGTGATCGCTTCGTAGTCCACGACCTTTTCCAGCCTGTCCTCGAGCTTCGCCGTATCTTCCACCGCCAGGTCCACATTGATGCGCACCGGCTGAAGCTTGCCCTGTTCGTGGCCGTGAATCCCGATCTGCGCCAGCACCTCCAGATTGCGGATGAAGACATGGCGGACGGCCTTGGCCGCGTCAGCGATGCGAAGGGGCTGCACGTTGGTCATTACTCTTTTCCCATAACGTCCGGCGTCTGCCAGATGAGATGCTGCCCGCCGTCCACCGCGATCATCTGGCCGGTCACCGCCCTGGCGTCCAGAAGATAACGCACGGCCTGACAGATATCTTCTGCATCGGCGCCGCGGCCAAGAAGGGTCGCTTCCTGCTGCCGGCGGAAATCGGCCTCCGACTGGCGCACGTTGCGCATGGTGGGCCCGGGCGCCACCGCATTCACGCGCACCCGCGGCGCCAGCGCCTGCGCGAGCGTGGTGGTGAGCCACCAGAGGCCCGCCTTGCTCAGGCTGTAGGAGATGAATTGCGGCGTGGGCTTCAGCACGCGCTGGTCAATGACGTTGACAATCGCTCCCTCCGCGCCCCGTGCAAGCTGTTTGGCAAAGGCCTGGGAAAGAACAAACGGCGCGCGCAGATTGGTTTCCATATGCGCATCCCAGCTCTTGCGGGTTGCGCTCTGCCAGTCGTCGTTTTCGAACAGCGAGGCGCTGTTGACGAGCGCGGTCAGCGGTCCCAGCTCCCTGGCCGCCTGCCCGATCAGCGCCGAAGCCTCCGCCTCGTTCGCAAGATCGGCCCTGACCAGCGAGACCTTTGCCCCTGCTACCCTTGCGTCCGCAGCGGTCTGCCGCGCCTCGGCGTCTGAGCTTTTGTAGTGAATGGCCACGGCCCAGCCCGCGCGGGCGAGATCCAGCGCAATCGCGCGGCCAAGTCTCTTTGCCGCGCCGGTGACGAGAACGGCTTTCATGCCGGCCAGTATAGGCGAAATTCAGTGGTAGCCGATATCGGCCCGCACCTTTCCGCGGAACACCCAATAGGACCAGCTGGTGTAAACCAGGATCACCGGCAGAAGGAACAGGGTGCCAAGCAGCATGAACACCTGCGTGTCGGGCGAGCTTGCCGCCTGCCACAGCGTGTAGGCATGCGGCACGATCATGGGCCACAGGCTGATGGCGATGCCGACATAGGACATCACAAACAGCCCGATGGCGGCGATGAAGGGCGCCACTTCCCTGCGCCCGGCAAGCGCGCGCCATTCGCCAAAAGCGATGAGAAGGGTGATGATCGGCACCGGCGAAAGGAACGCGATATCGGGCCAGGTGAACCAGCGATCGGCAATGCCCTTGTCCATCAATGGCGTCCAGATGCTGACCACGCCAATGCCGACGAGCGTGCCCAGCAGCGCCCAGCGCCCCAGCCGCCGCGCCCATGCCTGCAGGTCGCCTTCCGTCTTCAGGATGAGCCAGCCGGCGCCCAGCAGCGCATAGCCAAATACCAGCGCCAGCCCCGTAAAGACCGAGAAGGGTGTGAGAAAATCGAACGAGCCGCCCGCAAAGTGCCGCCCGTCCACCTTGAAGCCCTGGATGAAGCTTCCCAGAACCACCCCTTGCGCGAATGTCGCGACCACAGAGCCGTAATTGAACGCATGGTCCCAGAAGGTGCGATGCTCGGCGTCGCGAAAGCGGAATTCGAACGCCACGCCGCGAAAAACGAGCGCCAGAAGCATGACGAGGATCGGAAAATAAAGCGCGGGAAGGATGATCGCGAAGGCCAGCGGAAAGGCCGCCAGCAACGCCACGCCGCCCAGCACAAGCCACGTCTCGTTGCCGTCCCACACCGGCGCGATCGAATTCATCACCAGATTGCGCGCGGGCGTATCGGGCGCAAAGCCGTAAAGGATGCCCACGCCCAGATCGAAGCCGTCGAGCAGCACGTACAGGAATACGCCGGTTCCCAGAATGACGGTCCACAGCCAGACGAAATCGATCATGTTGCTGCCTCCGGCGGCGCCACCACCGGCGCCTTGGGCCGTCCGCTTTCCACGGCGGCCTCCTGGGTCGCGGCCGGCATGCCGCTCCGCAAGATCCGCAAGATCAGGAACGCGCCGGCCGGAAACATGATGAGATAGACGACCATATATGCCAACAGCGACACCAGCACATCGCCGCCCGAAAGCGATGGCGAAACGGAATCCGCCGTGCGCAGCAGGCCATAGACTGTCCACGGCTGGCGCCCGACTTCGGTGGTCGTCCAGCCGGCCAGCACGGCCAGAAATCCGGCAGGAGAAGCCAGCTCGCACGCCTTCAGGAACCAGCCTGTATCATAGAGCTTGCGGCGCAAGCGCAGGAACAGCCCCGCAATCACCACCGCCAGCATCAGGATCCCGATTCCGACCATGATGCGGAAGGAAAAGAACGGAATAGCCACCGGCGGCACATCCTGCGCCGGAAATTCCTTCAGGCCGGGCACCACGCCGTTCGGATCATGCGTCAGGATCAGGCTTCCCCAGTCCGGTATCTGAACGACGGCATGATTGGTCTGCGCCTGTTCATCGGGCAGGGCAAAAAGGATCAGCGGCGCGCGGGCTTCCTTGTTCCAGTGCGCCTCGATGGCCGCAAGCTTCGCCGGCTGGTATTTCAGCGTGTTCAGCCCGTGCAGATCGCCCAGAAACACCTGCAGCGGCACCAGGGCAGTCAACAGCCACAGCGTCATGGACAGCATGATGCGGCCTTCCTCCACATACCGGCGCCGCAGGATGAACATCGCGCCCACGGCCAGAACCACAAAGCCCGTGGTGATGTAGAAGGCGACAACCGTGTGGAAGAAGCGGTACGGGAACGACGGATTGAAGATGATCGCGATCCAGTCCACCGGAAAGAACCGGCCGTCCACGATCTTGTAGCCCTGCGGCGTCTGCATCCAGCTGTTTGTGGCCAGAATCCAGAAGGTCGAAAACAGGGTCCCCAGCGCCACCATCAGGGCCGAGCCGAAATGCGCCCAGCGCGGCACAAGCTTGCGGCCGAACAGCAGCACGCCCAGGAATGAGGCTTCGAGAAAGAATGCCGTCAGCCCCTCATAGGCCAGCAGCGGCGAAAGCACGTTGGCGGTCGCATCCGAAAAGCGGCTCCAGTTCGTCCCGAACTGGAACGGCATGATGACGCCCGACACCACGCCCATGCCGAAGGACACGGCGAAGATGCGGATCCAGAAATTGGAGATGCGGAAATAGATATCCTTGCCGGTGAAGAAATGGATGCCTTCCAGCGTGGCGATATACGACGCAAGCCCCACCGTGAAAGCCGGAAGCAGGATATGGAATGCGACAACCCAGACGAACTGAAGGCGTGACAGGAGCAGTGGATCAAGATGCATGCGTGCCGTTCCCCATGCGCGCACATGGCAGTTTGGCGCACAAGCCAAACGCCGCAAGATCAGGGGCAGTACTTATGCACTATTGCCGCAGGCTGGCTTCCATGGCCCGCAGCTGCTGCCCGGCCCGCGAAAGATAGAACCCCTCGCCGCAGACAGGGCACGGGAAAAAGCTGCTGTCCGGCGCGCCGTTCAGCACCACCCCGGGCCGTAACCCAATGGCATGCCTGAGACTTTCCATCGCGGCGGCCCACGGCCGGCCAAGGTTTCGCGCCCGAATCGCCGGCGCGAAATCCGACCGGGCTCCCTTCAGCACGATGTAGTCGGCGTAGGCTTCCCCCTTCGCGCGGTAGAACACGTCATCGCTCGCAAAATCGAATGGCCAGCCGGCATTTTTGTCCAGATGCGCCGCAATCGCCGCCGACGAGTCGTCAAGTCCGTCCGCCAGGGCGCCGAGCAGGGCGGCAAGATTGGCGGCGCTGGCGTCGAACGCGGCCTGATGGCTGGCCAGCCGGGAATTATAGGCGCGCAGTGAGCGCGCTGCGCGCTTGTATTGCGAGGCGCTCGTCGCCACCGGCCATATCGAATAGGACGGATCCCATACCCACACGTCGGGCGGATAGCGGAAAAGCTGCCCGGCTTCGGCCAGGTCGGCATCGGCCGCGCCGTTGGCCCGGCCGATTGCCGGCATCGCGCCCGCAAAGCGGCGGACGCCCGCCACGATCCCGCTCTGATAGGCCGGCATGTCGTCCAGCAGGGCCGTCGGCCAGAACCAGGGGGCATTCGCCGTCCAGCCGTGCCTGTTCACTTCGCGGCTGATCAGGGCTGCCGCATTGGCGACCGCGCGGCTCTTGCCGGGCGCGAGCGCCTTGGCCGGCGCGGCGAAATCGGGATTGTCGTCGATGGTGGAGTCGATCCAGGCGGCCAGCGGATAAATCAGCACGATGACAATGGCAAGCGCGGCCAGAACTCCCTCGAGGCTGCTCCAGCGCCATTCGCGCAGGAATTCCAGCCGGCTCAGATGTTCGTCCGCGGCATCTGTGGCGCGCGCGTGCGCCTCTGCGGCGCGCATCCGCATCTCCCGCCAGCGATGACGCAAAAGTTGGCCAAAATCCATCGGCCCCTCCGATGGCGCATAGTTGTGGCTTGCGGCTGCAAGATCAACCGTCAGGCGATGAACCCGACCAGCTTCTTGACTTCGGCCATGACAGGCGCGGCCAGGGCGCGCGCCCGATCCGCGCCGGATTTCAGCACGCGATCGATCTCGCCCGGATCGGCGAGCAACCGGCGCATCTCGGCGGCGATGGGCGTAAGCCGGGCGACCGCCAGATCGGCCAGCGCGTTCTTAAATCCGGAGAATTGCTGGCCCGCGAACTGCGCAACCGTGGCATCCACACTCTGGTCCGACAGCGCCGCATAAATGTTGATCAGGTTCTCCGCTTCCGGCCGCCCTTCGAGCCCTTTCTTCGCGTCGGGCAGGGGATCGGGATCGGTTTTCGCCTTGCGGATCTTCTGCGCGATGGCGTCGGCATCGTCGGTCAGGTTGATGCGCGAATAATCGCTTTCGTCGGATTTCGACATCTTCTTGGTGCCGTCGCGCAGGCTCATCACGCGCGTGGCGGGCCCGGTGATCACCGGCTCCGGCAGCGGAAAGAAATCGGGCGCCTGGAAGTCGTTGTTGAATTTCTGCGCGATGTCGCGCGAAAGCTCCAGATGCTGCTTCTGGTCCTCGCCCACCGGAACATGGGTGGCCTTGTAAACCAGAATGTCGGCGGCCATCAGCACCGGATAGGTGTAAAGCCCCACGCTCGCACGCTCCTTGTGCTTTCCGCTCTTTTCCTTGAACTGCGTCATGCGGTCCAGCCAGCCGAGCCGCGCCACGCAGTTGAAGATCCAGGCAAGCTCGGCATGCTCGGGCACCTGCGCCTGGTTGAAGATGGGCGTGCGCTCGGGATCGACGCCCGCGGCGATATAGGCGGCGGCCACTTCGCGCGTGGCGTCTGTCAGTTCTTTGCGCCGGCCATAGCCCACGTCCTGGGTGATGGCGTGCATGTCCACCACGCAGAACAGGCAGGGCATCTCGTTCTGCATCCGCACCCAGTTCTTGAGCGCGCCCAGATAATTGCCCAGATGCAGCGTGTTGGTCGGCTGCATGCCGGAAAGAACCAGTTGCTTGTGCGTGCTCATGGAGTGGCCCGGAAGAGAGCGGGCCTTATCGCGCGTCTTTTACCCGCCTTCAAGCGCCTGCTTCAGGCGGGCTTCGACGGCGGCGATGCGCTCGGGATGCGTGACCTTGTGGCCATAGGCGTCCCGCACATAGAAGGCATCCACCGCGCGCTCGCCATAGGTCGCCACCATGGCCGACGAAATGGAGAGCCCGGATTCGAAAATGGCGTGCGTCACGTCGTAGAGCAGGCCCGGCCGGTCCGCGCCTTCGACCTCCAGCACGGTGGAGGTTGCCGAGGCCTCGTTGTCGAATTGGACGCGCGGCCGAACCCGGAATGCGGCGGCGCGCCGCTTCCGCTTTCTTGCGGCAAAAACCTTTTTCGGCGCGATTTCGCCCCTCAGCGTCTTTTCGATGTTGGCTTTCAGGCGCTCGATGCGCGCCATGTCGCCGAACGGCCCGCCGTCGGCATCCTGCACCGAAAACACGTCAAGCGCGTGGCGATCGGCCGTGGTAAAAGCCTTGGCATCCACGATCGTTCCGCCCGACAGCGCAATCGCGCCGGCCAGCTGCGAGAAAAGCCCGGCATGATCGGACGTGTAGATCGCGATATCCGTCACCGCGCGCACAGCGTTGCTTTCCGCCGCCAGCGCCAGCGGGGCGCCGCGGGCATCTGCGTCCCGCATAAGCCTGGCGTGCGCCAGATGCTCGTCTGTGCTGAACGCCAGCCAATAAGCGTCATTGTGGCGCGAAAGCGCGCGTTCGCGTTCCGCCGCCGTCCAGCGGGAGAGCCGCGCTTCCAGCGCCGCCCTGGCTTCTGCGATGCGCGACCGGCGCCTGGGCGCGGCGTCGCCGCCGGTCATGAGCGCCTCGGCCTCGAAATAAAGCTCGCGCAGAAGCTCGCCTTTCCATCCGTTCCACACGCCCGGGCCCACCGCGCGGATATCGGCCACGGTCAGGATCAGAAGCAGGCGCAGCCGCTCGGGCGTCTGCACCGCATCGACAAAATCGCGCACGGTCTTGGGATCGGAAATGTCGCGCCGCTGCGCGGTGTCGCTCATCACGAGATGGTTCTGCACGAGCCACGCCACGTCGGCGGTTTCCTCCGGCGAAAGCCCGAGCCTGGGACAGAGTTTGCGCGCAATCGCGGCGCCTTCGCCGGAATGATCGCCTTTCAGGCCCTTGGCGATGTCGTGCAGCAGGATGGCGCAATAAAGCGTGGGCCGCGACTTGATGCGCCGGACGGTCTCCGTCGAAAGTGGATGGTCTTTCTTCAGCTCCTCGCGCTCGATCGCCGCCACGTTGCCGACCGCGCGGATCAGATGCTCGTCCACCGTGAAGTGGTGGTACATGTTGAACTGCATCTGGGCCACGATGCGCCCGAATTCCGGAATGAAGCGGCCGAGCACGCCGGCCTCGTTCATCAGGCGCAGCGCGCGTTCGGGATCGTTGCGCGAGGTGAGCGTTTCCAGAAACAGCCGGTTGGCCTCGGCATTGCCGCGCAGTTCGGCGTTCACAAGGTCAAGCGAGCGGGTCATCGTGCGCAGCGCGGCCGGGTGCACATCGACGCCCTTGGCGTCCGCCAGGTGGAAGATGCGGATGAGGTTGATGGGATCGCGCCGGAAAGCGTTCGGCCGCGCGTTCAGGCGCCCGTTTTCCACGAAGAGCTCGTCCGTGCCTTCGCGCAGCTTCAGGAATCCGGGCAGAAGGCGCGAAAGCGAAGGCCTGGGCTTGACGTTCTGCTGTTCCAGCGCCGCGCAGAAAATGCGGGTGAGGTCGCCGACATCCTTGGCGGCGGTGAAATAGGCCTTCATGAAGCGTTCCACCGCGCGCCTGGAATCGGCGCCCGCAAAGCCCAGCCGCCTTGCCACGTCGGGCTGCATGTCGAAGGTCAGCCGTTCTTCCGCGCGGCCCGCGAGATAGTGAAGCTGGAAGCGCACGTCCCACAGGAACGCTTCGGCCTTCTGCAGCGTCTTCAGTTCGGCGCGCGTGAACACGCCATGGTCCACGAGCCCGTCGGCATCCTGCGCGTGATAGAGATACTTCCCGATCCAGTAGAGCGTCTGCAGGTCGCGCAGGCCGCCCTTGCCCTCCTTGATGTTCGGCTCGACGAGATAGCGGCTTTCGCCCTGCCGCCGGTGCCGCGCATCGCGCTCCGCGAGCTTGGTCTGCACGAAGGCGAGCCCGCTTCCGGCCGCAACCTCCTTCCAGAAGCGCTCATGCAGGTCGTGGAACAGTTTTTTGTCGCCGCAGATGAGGCGCGCCTCCAGAAGCGCGGTGGCGATCGTCGAATCCTTTTTTGCAAGCCGCAGGCATTCCTCCAGCGAGCGGGTGGCATGGCCCACCTTGAGCCCCAGATCCCACAGCATCTGGAGCACGAATTCGATCACGCTTTCGCCCCACGCCGTGGTCTTGTGCGGCCGCAGGAAAAGCAGGTCTATGTCGGAAAAGGGCGCAAGCTGGCCGCGGCCATAGCCGCCCACCGCGATGATGGCGATATGTTCGGCGGCCGTCGGATTCTCCGCGCGGTAGAAATTGGCCGTCGTGAATTCGTAGAGAACGCCGATCAGGCGGTCTTGCATGTCCGAAAGCGCGCGTGCCGCCGCCACGCCGGACATGCTGCCGGCTTCCACGCGTGCGCGGATGCCGGCGCGCGGCGCTGCGAAGTTGCGCTTGATCAGGCCAAGCGCTTCGGCGCGCAGCGCCGGCCGGTCCGCCTGCGCATGCGCCAGCGCGGCGAGATCGCGTTTCAGCGCAGTCGCGTCCAGCAATTCCCGCGGTACCGGCTTCTGAAAGCCCAATTTTCGCACCTGCACATCGGCGTTCTTGCCATAGAATGACCGCCGGGACTGCGAAAACAAGGAGAGGGCTTTTTGCACGCGATGCAGCTCGCACATCCGGGCGAAAGACTCGCGCTCAGGGAGCTTCCGCTGCGGGACCCGGCGCCAGGCCAGATTCGCGTGAAGATCTCCGCCTGCGGGGTGTGCCGCACCGATCTGCACGTCGTGGACGGCGAACTGCCCCATCCCCGGCTTCCCGTCACGCCGGGTCACGAAATCATTGGCCGCGTGGATGCGGTGGGCGAAGCGGTGAGCCGGTTCAAGCCGGGCGACCGCGTGGGAATTCCCTGGCTCGGCTGGACCTGCGGCGAATGTGAATTCTGCAGGCGGGGCGAAGAAAATCTCTGCCCGCTCGCGCTCTTTACCGGCTACCAGATCGATGGCGGCTTCGCCGATCACGCCATCGCCGACGCGCGGTATTGTTTTCCGGTTCCGGAGAATTATTCCGACGAGCATGCCGCGCCGCTGATGTGCGCGGGCCTCATCGGCTATCGCGCGCTGAAGGCGGCAGGCGAGGGCAAGCGTCTCGGGCTTTATGGCTTTGGCGCGGCCGCGCACATCGCGGTGCAGGCGGCGCGCCACCGCGGCCAGGATGTCTTTGCCTTCGTGCGGCCCGGCGATGCCAGGGCGGCGGCCTTCGCGGAACAGATGGGCTGCGCCTGGGCCGGCGATTCCGGCAAGGCGGCGCCTGTGCCCCTCGATGCGGCGATCATCTTCGCGCCCGTGGGCGATCTCGTCCCGGCGGCGTTACGCGCCGTGCGGCCCGGCGGCACGGTCGTGTGCGGCGGCATCCACATGAGCGACATTCCGGCGTTTCCATATTCGATCTTGTGGATGGAGCGGGCGGTGCGCTCCATCGCCAATCTCACGCGGCGGGACGCGGAGGAATTTCTTGCGCTCGCTGCTGCGACGCCGATCCGCACCGAAACAGTCTGCTATCCACTGGAGAAGGCGAACGAAGCGCTCTCCGACCTGCGGGGCGGCAATCTCACCGGCGCGGCCGTGCTCATTCCCTGAAACAGGCTCATTGCCCGGTCTGCCTTCGCGCCCATTCCAGATAATCCTCGTTGCCGCTTTCGATCGGCAGCACCAGGAAGCATGGCACGCTATAGGGATGCATCGGCCGCGCGGCGTCCATCACCCGATCGGCCAGCATCCGGCGAGTCTTGATGAAAACGGCCACTTCCGCCGCGGTCTCCATCTTTCCCTGCCATTCATAGACAGACGTCATCGGCGCGTGGATGTTCACGCAGGCGGCGAGCTTTTCGCGCACCAGCATGTCCGCCACGCGCCGCGCGGAAGGCTCGTCGGGGAAGGTGGAGTAGATGAAGATGAATTCGCTGTCGTTCATGCCGCTTCATCCTTCTGCAGCCCCGGATGAGTAGCAATCTAGTCCCCGCACGCCGGGCTTGTCGAAGCATGCGCCTGCCCGGGGCCAAATGGGTGCAAATGAAAACGGCGCGGGATTTCTCCCGCGCCGCTTCCGTTTTCAACGCCTGATGTGCTCAGAGCAGCTTCAGGTTCACGGCCTTGGGCCCGCGCTTGTCGGCTTCGATATCGAAGCTCACGCGCTGGCCTTCCTGCAGGCCGCGGAGTCCTGCGGCCTGAACCGCGGTGACATGGACGAACACGTCCTTGCCGCCGCCTTCCGGCGCGATGAATCCGAAACCCTTCGTGGTGTTGAAGAACTTGACCTGACCGTTGGTCGACATAGTACGGCTTTCTCCTGAAAGCAGGTTATTCGCGGCGAACACCATGT
>JAJPIX010000041.1 GCA_021324545.1 Alphaproteobacteria bacterium | reverse complement strand
GATTTGCGCGGCGGCGGCTCGGTGTTCGATGCCAGGCCGCCGTCACAGTCCTGGGCTGAGGCCCTGCATCGCTTCGACTGGTTGCCGCCGCTCGCGGCCGCGGGCGGGGAACCGGCGCGCGTGCTGGCCACCAACCTGATCGGGCAGTGGATCAAGCGCAACGGCCGGTATTCCGAGCCCGCCTTTCTGCCGCACATTCTGGCGCGCCGGCTGGTTCGCCTGTTTGCGCACAGCCGCTTCGTGCTGACCGACGCCGATGTGCTGTGGCGTTCGAAGTTTTTCGTGTCGCTGCGCGAGCAATCCAAGCTGCTGGCGCGGCTGGCGGCATCGGCGCCCGAGGGCGTGGCGAGGTTTGAAGCTGCCGCCGCGCTTGCGTTGTCTGGCGCCTGCCTTGACGACAGCCCGGCCCGTCTGGACGCCGGCATGAAGCGGCTCGATGAGGAGATCGCGCGTCAGATCCTGCCGGACGGCGGCCACGTCAGCCGCTCGCCGGAATCGCTGCTTCACGCCTACCGCAGTCTCATCATGGTGCTCGATGCCCTGAAGGCGCGCGATGTCCAGCCATCGGCGACACAGCGGAGCGCGCAGGATCGCATCGCGCCGATGCTGCGGTTTTTCCGCCACGGCGATGGCGCGCTTGCGCTGTTCAATGGCGGGGCGGAGGGCGATGCACGCATGATCGCGGCCCTGCTTGCGCGCGACGAGGTGCGCGGCCAGCCCTTCGCGCATGCGCGTCATTCCGGTTATCAGCGGCTTGTGGCGGGGCGGATGATCGCGATTCTCGATTGCGGCGTGCCGCCGCCCGGCGCCTTTTCGAACAATGCGCATGCCGGCTGCCTTGCGTTCGAGTTCAGCTCGGGCCAGCAGCGTGTTGTCGTGAATTGTGGATCCGCGCGCGCTTCCCACCCGGACTGGGAAACGGCCCTGCGCGCCACAGCCGCGCACTCCACCGTCACGCTCGCCGACCAGTCCATGGCGCGTGTGCTGAGCGAAGGCTTTGCGCGCGACCTGATCGGCGCGCGCCTTCTCGGCGGGCCCATCGAAGTGGATTCCCGGCGCATCGAGACGGCGAATGGCTGGAGCGTCGAAGCCCATCACGACGGCTATGTGCGCGAATTCGGCGTGCTGCACGAACGGCGCTTGACGCTTTCACCCAACGGCCTTGTGCTGACCGGCGCCGACCGCCTGATTCCGCGCGCCCGCGCCGCGCAGGCGATTCCCTTCGCCATCCGCTTTCACATCCATCCCGATGTGCGGCTGTCACCGTCCGAAAGCGGCAGCATTGTCCTGAAATTGCCGAATGGCGAAGGCTGGCGGTTCCGCGCCAGCGGCACGCCGGCAATCGAGGAAAGCGTCTATCTCGGCACCGGCCAGGTGCGCCGCACCGAACAGATCGTGGTGACAAGCGCGGTCAAGGATTCGCCGGTCGAAACAGGGTGGGTGTTCGAACAGATCGGCGCCGCGGCGCAATAAGATCACGCCCCCGCCCACATTGCGCCTTGATCGGCTATGATCGTTCGCCCGCTCAGGGAAGGGGACATCCGTGCCGACCGATACCGCCTCCGCCAAACCCGCGCGCTTCACCTCGCCGGGCCTCAAATTGCTTGCCGTCGTGCTGCTCACAATCGTGATGGTGATCCCGCTGTTCATCATCGGGCTCGCACTCAGCGGGCGGGAAGAGCGCTCCGATGCGGCGGTTGCCGATGTGGCATCAGGATGGGGCGCAGCACAGGTGGTTTCGGGCCCCGTCATCTTCGTGCCCTATGACTACCCGGTCCAATCGGTGGTGGACGGAAAAACGGTCGTGACAACGCAGCATGACGAAGCGGTCGTCCTTCCCAATAGCCTCGACATCAAGGCCAGCGCCGCCACCGAGACCCGCTGGCGGGGCATTTTCGAAGTCCCGGTGTACCGCTCCGGCATCGCGATGGCGGCGACCTTCACCCAGAATTCCTTCAACCGGCTGTTCCCGGAAGGCGCGCATGTTTTCTGGGATCAGGCCTATGCGGCGATCCTGGTTTCGGATCCGCGCGGGCTTGCTTCCAATGTCACCCTGAAGGTCAACGGACGCGGCGTGCTCTTTGAGCCGAGCATCGGCACGATGGCCAAGTCGGCGACCGGAATTCATGCGCCGCTGGGCCTGACCGGGCTGCCGCAAGCGCTCGACCTGCAGACCACCATCGGCCTGCACGGCTCGCGAGAGCTGAGCTTTGCCCCCCTCGGTGAACAGACCACGGCCCGTATCACCTCGCCCTGGCCTGATCCAAGCTTCTTCGGCAATTTCCTTCCCGTGGCGCAGAAAAGCGGCAGGGCCGGCTTCAATGCCGGATGGAATGTGCCCTATCTCGCGCGCGGCTACAGCCAGAGCTTCTCGTCCGCCGGCGACGCGATGCCGCTGCTCGGGTCCTCCACTTTTGGCGTGCGTTTCTATCAGCCGGTCGGATTCTATCAGCTGGTCGAGCGTTCGCTGACTTATGCCGTGCTGTTTGTCGGCCTGTCGCTGCTCCTGTTCTTCGTGACGGAGCTCGTGGCCGCCCGGCGGCTGCATGTGATGCAATATGCGCTGATCGCCACCGCGCAGGTGCTGTTCTATCTCCTGCTGCTGTCGTTCGCGGAGCACATCGGGTTCGGGCTGTCCTACCTTGCGGCGGCGGTCGCCACGGTTCTCCTGACGGGGGCCTACGCGTGGGCGGCGTTTTCAAGCGCGGCGCGCGCGGCGGTTCTGGCCCTTCTTCTGGGCGCGCTGTACGGGCTTCTTTACGTGATCCTGAAGCAGGAAGATTACGCGCTGCTCATCGGCGCAAGCCTGCTGTTCTTCGCGCTGGCCGCCACGATGTACGCGACCCGCAAGCTCGACTGGTATCGTGTGGCGCCGGTGGGCACGGCGGGGTAGGCCGTCAGGCCACCAGCCTGCGGTAAAGATGCCAGGTCGCGTGGCCCAGCACCGGCAGCACCACCACGAGGCCGACGAAGAAGGGGATCGAGCCGAGCACCAGCCCCGCCGCGACAATCAGGCCCCAGGCTGCAACCAGCAGCGGATTCATCCGCGTGGCGCGGAATGACGTCTTCACCGCCGTGTCGAGCCCCACGTCGCGATCCACCAGCAGCGGAAACGACACGATGCCGAAGGCAAGCGCGAACAGGGCGAAAAGGAATCCGATGCCGACGCCGATGCCGATCATGGCCCAGCCGGCAGGCGTGAAAAACACATCATGAAGGAATGCGCCGATCGAGGCCGGCGTCGCCGGGCCCAGCGTATGTGCAAAAATATCCCATGCCGCGAACAGCCATACGAGCAGCGTGGTAATCAGCACGATGCCCAGGACCGCAATGGCGCCTGCGGACGGCGCATGGATGACGTCAACGGCATTGCGCCAGCTCACCTCCTGGCCCAGCTCGCGCAGGCGGCTCATCTCATAAAGCCCGATCGCGGCGAGCGGGCCCACCAGCGCAAAGCCGGAGGCGAGCGGAAACACCAGCGGCAGCATGTCGAGCCCGAAGGCAAGCCGCGCCAGCACCAGGCCGGCGGCTGCATAGATCGCGCCGACAAACACGACATCGCTGCGATAGGCGCCGAAATCGTCGAAGCCTTTCTCCAGCGCATCGCGCAGGTCCCGCAGGCCGATGCGGCGCACCGCCGGGGCAGGAGAGTGGATCGTCTCCTGGATATGTTGCAGCGAGTGATAGGCAGAAGCGATGCCGTGCGCCGCCTGAACGACCTGCGCCCCGGCATATTCGACGGGATTCTTGATGGTATCCATGCCCGTTCCTCCTGAACGATGTAACGTTCGAGGCTCGCATAGGGCCAATGGCTGGCGGCGAAAAATCGAAGGCCGCCGGTCACGGACACATCCGCGAACCTCCAGCCTGGAGGCATTATACGCCAACAGAGGGCCAAAAAAACCGGCTAGCGAAACCGTTGCCAGCAACGCGGCGGTGCGCTTCCTTGAGTTTGCGACCTTGCGCACGCGCCACGGCCATCGGGACGTTCTGCATAGCGCGGCCATGTGCTCCCGCATGGCGACCGGCGACCGGGACATCGGGCCGCTGAAAAACATTTGGGCCGAAGGCCGCATGGCAGGGGAAGCGGCATCGCCCAGCGTTGCCAGCCTCTCACGCCCTTGCTAAGCACGGTTCAGGCCGCGTTGGAGAGATTCATGGTCCAATTCACGCTTCCGAAAAACAGCAAGATCAAAAAGGGCAAGGTTTGGCCCAAGCCGCGCATCGCCAACGGCCGCAAAAAGCCGCGGACCAAGGATTTCCGCATCTACCGCTTCGATCCGGTGTCGGAGGAGAACCCGCGAGTCGATGTTTACAACGTTGACCTGGAAACCTGCGGCCCGATGGTTCTGGATGCGCTTATCAAGATCAAGAACGAGATCGACCCCACGCTCACCTTCCGCCGGTCCTGTCGCGAAGGCGTGTGCGGCTCCTGCGCCATGAACATCGCCGGCAACAACACGCTGGCCTGCACGAAGGCGATATCGGACATTTCAGGCTCGGTGAGCGTCTATCCCCTGCCGCACATGCCGGTGATCAAGGATCTTGTGCCCGATCTCACCAATTTCTATGCGCAATATTCCTTTATCGAGCCGTTCCTGCAGACCAAGACGCCCGCGCCGGAAAAGGAATGGGCCCAGTCGCCGGAAGATCGCGACAGGCTCAACGGCCTCTATGAATGCATCCTTTGCGCCTGCTGCTCTTCGGCCTGCCCGAGCTACTGGTGGAACGCCGATCGTTATCTCGGCCCTTCGGCTTTGTTGCAGGCCTATCGCTGGCTTTCCGATTCGCGCGACGAGATGAAAGGCGAAAGGCTCGACAAGCTTGAGGACCCGTTCCGCCTCTACCGTTGCCACACCATCATGAACTGCGCCCATGATTGCCCGAAGGGGCTGAACCCCGCGAAGGCGATCGCCGAGATCAAACAGATGATGGTCAAGCGGAACGTCTGATCAGGCGGTTTGCGCCGTCGCGACAACCGTTCCGGCCCGCAACCTGAGCACATGCCACAGCAGGCTCGACGCCCAGCGTGTCATGCGACCCTGCGGGTTGGCGCCAACCGCCTTGGCCACCATCTGTACCAGCTTTCTGATGTGGTGACGCCGGTAAAGCACCATCGCCTTCTCGTGATAAAGCCTGGCGAATTTCGCCCGCTCGTATGGCACCGCCGCTGCCTGATCGGGCGGCACATTCGCGCAGTAGTAGGCAAAGGCCAGCTCGTCGTCGTCCGATTCGTTCACCCGGCCCGCCGCCACGATAAGACGCTTCCAGAACGGAAGTTCCGGCTCATCCTGTGCATGAAGAGTCTCGTAGAACAGCTTGTAATGCCTGAATTCATCGGCGGCGATACGGCCGGCGATCTCCTTCAGCACGGGCTCGGCCGAGGCTTCGCGAATCGCGCTGTAGTAGGATGACGTGCCGCTTTCGACCACGCAGCGCGCGATCATCTCGCCGCGCCGGCTGCCGCGCACCGAGCCGCCTTCGCCGTCAAAATGCGAAGGGCGATAGCCTTGGTGGAATCGCCTGAATGCGTCGTCGAACCTGAAGGTGGGGTCGGCCATTTCGGCCCAGCGGCCGAGCGCCAGCCCGTGCTGGAGTTCTTCGTTCCCCCACCGGACCATATCGTCGATGGTCTGCTGCGGCGCGCCGGCGAACACGCGCTTGAGGTAATCCACGTAATTGAGCGCATTGTACTCGACAAGCGAAGCGGCCTTTGCCGCCGCCAGCAACGCCGGATCGACCTTCGAGGCGTCGAATTTCGACCAGGGAATATCGTCGAGCGTCCAGCCCCCGCTGTAAATCGTGCCAACTGCAGCCATTCCTGAAACCCCTACGTCCCGATGGGCCGTCTGAAAACGCCTTATAGCAGAGCCGGTTGCCGGGCCGAAACTGTGCCTTTTTTCATGCTGCGGAATATCACTGTAAGATGAACCTCAACGGGAGCAGGATGGGCTGAAACAGGACGCCGGTCGCGCCGCCGGCAGAGGGGAGACGTGAACATGCGTGGCAAGAGGGGGCGCGCGGCAGGGTCGCGCGACTTGGGGTCTGTACTGGGGGCGCTGCTGCGCACCGGAACCTGTACGTTGGCGCTAGGGGCGATGTTCGCACCAGGCCCGGCATCCGCGGCACAGTATGTGAAGGTCTGTTCTCTTTACGGCATAGGATTCTTCTACCTTCCGGGAACAGATGCCTGCGCCATCGCAAACTACCTGCCGTGGCGCGTGCAATCGCCGTTTGGCACGATAACCAACGGGCAGCTTCCGTCCTATGGCGATCATGCCTATGCGTATGGTTCGCAAAGCGTGGCCATCGGCAACAACGCCTGGGCGGGCGGTGATCCCACAAGCGACAGCCCCGGCCCGGGGCCAAGCCGTTATGGTTACGGCGACATGTACGCCGGAACGGCATTTTTCAACGCCGGAACCACCGCAATCGGGGACAGCTCGCAAGCCGGCACCGGGGCGCAGGGCCAGACCAACGCGACGGCCGTCGGCGCAAATGCGCTTGCGAACGCGAAAAGCGCTTCGGCCTTCGGTGAGGGCAGCAACGCTTCCGGCGATTACAGCCTGGCTTACGGCACATCGAGCATCGCAAGCGGCAGCTACAGCATTGCGTCGGGCGTTTCGGCGAATGCTGCGGCCGATCATGCGATCGCCATCGGCGGGAAGGCCATCGCGACAAAAACCGGCGGGATCGCCCTTGGGTACAGCGCATCTTCGAGCGGTGAAGACGCCATCGCGATCGGCGATGGTGCAAGCGCCACAGGTTCTGTCGCGGTCGGCCACAGTTCCTCGGCTTCGAATGGCGGCGCGGCCTTCGGCGATTTCGCATCGGCGCCCGGAAGCAGGAGCACGGCGATCGGATATGGCGCAAGCGCGACCGGCGCGAGCGCCCTGGCGCTGGGCAGCGGCGCTTCGGCCAAGGGATCAAATTCGGTGGCGATCGGCGCGGGTTCCGTCGCCAACGGGGCCAATACGTTCTCGGTGGGATCGCCCGGCAATTTGCGGCGCATCACCAACATTGCACCTGGAACCGGACCGAATGATGCCGTCAACCTGGTGCAGTACAACAACGGGCTGACGGCGACGCTCAATTCGGCGAAAGACTACACGGACAGGAGCGCGGCACAGACGCTGAGCCAGGCGAACGATTATACCGACCAGCAGCTTGCCAGCCTTAAGCCAGGCACAAGCAATCTTCAGCGCAGCGCATTCAGCGGCATCGCCGCGGTCGCGGCGCTGGACGATCCGGGCATGCCCTCGGCCATTGGCAAGACCCGGGTTTCTGTTCAGGGCAGCATGTTTGAAAACTACGCGGGCGTGGGGCTTTCGTTTTCCCACCGGCTCGACACCGAGGTTCCGCTGAGTGTTGACGGCGGGTTTGCGCATGCGGCGAACGAGAATCTGGGCCGTGTCGGGTTTTCGGTGGAATTCTAGGGATGCCTGGACGAAAAATTTCAGGCGCTGCGAAGATCGGTTTTTTTGCGGTTGCCGTGTTTTTGTGCGGGGCGGCGGGTGCCGTTCCGCCGCCGGCCAAGCCGCCGCCGAAACCCGGCGTCCCGCTTTCGCGCATGCAGCTGCAGGCGCAGTTTGCCGGGCCCCTTCAGGACACCGTGATCCAGCGGTGGCGCGACCCGCAGACCGGGATCGTCTGCTACATCTATTTGCCCATTCTGGTCGCGCACGTGCCTTCCCCGATGGGCTTTGTGCAATACGGCGCCAACAGCATCGGTTCGATCAGCTGCGTGCGCTGAGCCGGAATCAGAACGCCGCGCGGACAAGCCGCATGTCGTTCAGGTTGTCGTTGATGCGGGCGCGCTCGGCATCGTCCTTGGCGGCGACCAGATCTTCCTCAAGGTCCTTGATGCGCTGATCGAGAACGGCGATATCGAACTCCGCCATCGGGATGGCCTCCTCGGCGAGCACGGTGATGTTCGTGGCGTTCACTTCGGCGAAGCCGCCACGGATGAAATAGCGCTCGTCCCCGTCTTCGCCGTTCTTCACATCGATCATGCCGGGGCGGAGCGTCGAGATCAGCGGCTCATGCCCCGCCATGGCGCCGAAATAGCCGTCCGCGCCCGGGACGGTGACCATTTCGGCATCTTCCGAAATGAGCAGCCGCTCCGGCGAAACGAGATCGAAATGGATTTTGTCAGCCATCAATAAAGCTCCTCACCCCGAGGTTGTCGAAGGGTGAGTCCTCATGGTTCGACAAGCTCACCATGAGGACGTTGTTCGTTACGCCGCTTCCGCCGCCAGCTTCTGCGCCTTCTTCACGGCGTCCTCGATGGTGCCGACCATGTAGAACGCGGCTTCCGGCAGGTGATCGTATTCGCCCTTCACCACGGCGGCGAAGCTGCGCACGGTGTCCTTCAGGTCCACGAAGATGCCGGGGAAGCCGGTGAACACCTCGGCCACATGGAAGGGCTGCGAGAGGAAGCGTTCGATCTTGCGGGCGCGGGCGACCGTCACCTTGTCCTCTTCCGAAAGCTCGTCCATGCCCAGGATGGCAATGATGTCCTGCAGCGATTTGTATTTCTGCAGGATTGCCTGCACGGCGCGGGCGGTCTCGTAGTGCTCCTGACCCACGACGCGCGGGTCCAGAATGCGCGAGGTGGAGTCCAGCGGGTCCACCGCCGGATAGATGCCCTTTTCCGAGATCGCGCGGTTCAACACGGTCGTCGCGTCCAGGTGCGCGAACGAAGTGGCCGGCGCCGGGTCGGTCAGGTCGTCAGCCGGCACGTAAATCGCCTGCACCGAGGTGATCGAGCCTTTGGTCGTGGTGGTGATGCGTTCCTGCAGCGCGCCCATGTCGGTGGCGAGCGTCGGCTGATAACCCACGGCCGAAGGAATGCGGCCGAGCAGGGCCGACACTTCGGAACCGGCCTGCGTGAAGCGGAAAATGTTGTCCACGAAGAACAGCACGTCCTGGCCCTGGTCGCGGAAATATTCGGCGACGGTGAGGCCCGTCAGGCCCACGCGCGCGCGCGCGCCTGGCGGCTCGTTCATCTGGCCATAGACGAGCGCGCATTTCGAACCTTCGGCGGAGCCCTTCTTCGGGTCCTTGTTCACGCCGGATTCGATCATTTCGTGATAGAGGTCGTTGCCTTCGCGGGTACGCTCGCCCACGCCGGCGAACACCGAATAGCCGCCGTGCTTCTTGGCGACATTGTTGATCAGCTCCTGGATGAGCACGGTCTTGCCCACGCCCGCGCCGCCAAACAGGCCGATCTTGCCGCCGCGCGCATAGGGAGCGAGCAGATCGATCACCTTGATGCCGGTAACAAGCACCTGCGCCTCGGTGGATTGCTCGGTAAAGGCGGGCGCGTCCTGATGGATGGCGCGCCTGGCCGCGGCCTTGATGGGGCCGGCTTCGTCCACCGGCTGGCCGATGACGTTCATGATGCGGCCAAGCGTGCCATCGCCGACCGGCACCGATATCGCCGCGCCCGTGTCCGTCACCTGCTGGCCGCGCACGAGGCCTTCGGTGGAGTCCATCGCCACCGTGCGCACGGTGCTTTCGCCCAGATGCTGGGCCACCTCGAGCACCAGCCGCTGGCCATGATTTTCCGTCTCCAGCGCGTTCAGGATTTCGGGCAGATGGCCGTCGAACTGCACGTCCACCACCGCGCCCATTACCTGGGTCACGCGGCCCAGTTTGTTGCTCTGCGTCATCGCATTCATCGCGTCTTCCTTCACAGTCTCAATCTGCGGCGCCGGCGGTTCCGCAATCGGCTCCGGCGGCGGCAATTCATCTTCACTCGGTCCCGGCCCGGCGGCCGGCGGCGGCAGCAGCACGGCGTTCAGCCGCGGGTGCCTGCCAAAGACACTCCGGAACAGTGCGGCAATTCTCGCCGCCATTTTGCGCCAATCCATTCTTGCCCCCCTTGCCGGCCGGCAAGGCTAGGGATGAGTGGTGACGCTTCGTTGAACCGTTCTCCCTTCGTGTCCGTCAGAGCGCTTCCGCGCCCGAAATGATTTCGATCAGTTCCTTGGTAATCATGGCCTGGCGCGTGCGGTTGTATTGCAGCGTCAGCTTGTCGATCACGTCGCCCGCATTTCGGGTGGCGCCGTCCATGGCGGTCATCTTGGCGCCCATTTCGCCGGCCGCGTTTTCAAGCAGCACGCGGAAAATCTGCACGCTCACGTTTCGCGGCAGGAGCGCGGAAAGGATTTCGCCCTCATCCGGCTCGTAATTGTAGGCCGAGGCGCCGGCGCCGGCGCTCTCCTCGATCGGTGCGGGGATCAACTGCTGGGCTGTCGGCACCTGGCTGATGACCGACTTGAATCGCGAATAGATGATGGTCGCCACGTCGAAGTCGCCGGCCTCGAACATGGCAAGCACGCGCTGACCGATGGGAAGGGCGTTGGCGAAGCCAAGCTGCTTGACGCCGGTGAATTCCGCATGATCCACGATCAGGTTGCCGTATTGCCGGCGCAACTGGTCGCGGCCCTTGCGGCCGACGCAGAAAAGCTTCACCTGCTTGCCGTCGCGCTGAAGCTCCGCGATGCGCTGTCTGGCGAGCCGCACAATGTTGGTGTTGAACGCGCCGCACAGCCCGCGGTCGGCGGTGGCGACGATCAGAAGATGCACATTGTCCTTGCCGGTGCCGGCGAGCAGACGAGGCGCGTTGAGGTTGCCTTTGGCGCCATTGGCCAGGCTTCCGATCACCGCGCGCATTTTTTCCGCATAAGGCCGCGCGGCCTCGGCGGCTTCCTGCGCGCGCCTGAGCTTCGAGGCCGCCACCATCTGCTGCGCCTTGGTGATCTTGCGGATCGCCTTGACGCTCGCGATGCGGTTGCGGAAGGACTTGAGGCTGGGCATCAGGCAAAGCTCTTCGCGAATTCGTCGATTGCAGCCTTCAGCTTGCCCTCGAGTTCCGGCGTAAGCTGTTTCTGCGTGCGGATTCCGTCGAGCACGTCCTTGTGCTTGCTGCGCATCGCGCCGAGAAGGCCGCTCTCGAACCGGCGCACGTCGCTCACCGCCAGGGGATCGAGATATCCGCGCACGCCGGCAAAAATCGCCACCACCTGTTCTTCCACCGGCATGGGCGAGAATTGCGGCTGCTTGAGGAGCTCGGTCAGGCGCGCGCCGCGGTTGAGCAGCCGCTGCGTCGCCGCGTCCAGATCGGAGCCGAATTGCGCGAATGCGGCCATTTCGCGGTACTGTGCGAGCTCCAGCTTGATGGAACCAGCCACCTGTTTCATCGCCTTGATCTGCGCCGACGAACCCACGCGCGACACCGAAATGCCCACGTTCACCGCCGGCCGGATGCCCTGATAGAACAGGTCGGTTTCCAGGAAGATCTGTCCGTCGGTGATCGAGATCACGTTGGTCGGAATGTAGGCCGACACGTCGTTGGCCTGCGTCTCAACCACCGGCAACGCCGTCAACGAGCCGCCCTTGTTGGCGTCGTTCAGCTTTGCGGCGCGCTCCAGAAGGCGTGAGTGCAGATAAAACACGTCGCCCGGATAGGCCTCGCGCCCCGGCGGGCGGCGCAGCAGCAGCGACATCTGGCGATAGGCCACCGCCTGCTTGGAGAGATCATCGTAGATGATCAGCGCGTGCATGCCGTTGTCGCGGAACCATTCGCCCATTGTGCAGCCGGCAAACGGCGCAAGATATTGCAGCGGCGCCGGATCGGACGCGGTGGCGGCGACCACCGTCGTGTATTCCATAGCGCCCGCGTCTTCGAGCGTCTTGACAATCTGCGCGACGGTGGAGCGCTTCTGGCCGATGGCGACATAGATGCAATAAAGCTTCTGCTTTTCGTCGCCGCTGGCGTTGATGCCCTTCTGGTTGATGATCGTGTCGATGGCGATGGCCGTCTTGCCGGTCTGGCGGTCGCCGATGATGAGCTCGCGCTGGCCGCGCCCGATAGGGATGAGCGAGTCAATCGCCTTCAGGCCCGTCTGCATCGGCTCGTTCACGCTCTTGCGCGGAATGATGCCGGGCGCTTTCACGTCCACGCGGCGGCGCTCCGCCACATTCCTGATCTCGCCCTTGCCGTCGATCGGCTGACCCAGCGGATCCACCACGCGGCCGAGCAGTCCTTTGCCCACCGGCACGTCCACGATGGAGCCGGTGCGCTTGACGATGTCGCCTTCCTTGATGTGGCTGTCGGAGCCGAAGATCACCACGCCCACGTTGTCGGATTCCAGGTTCAGCGCCATGCCCTTGATGGCGCCGGGAAACTCCACCATCTCGCCGGCCTGCACGTTGTCGAGGCCGTAAACGCGCGCGATGCCGTCGCCCACGGAAAGCACCTGGCCGACTTCGGAAACCTCCGCTTCGGCGCCGAAATTCTGGATCTCGCGCTTGAGGATTGCGGAAATTTCGGCAGGCTGAATCTTCATGTCACTGTCCTCTCATGGCCGCACGGATTCCATTCAGCTTCGTGCGCAACGATGTATCGATCATCCGCGAGCCGACCTTCACGACGAGACCGCCCAGAAGCGATGGCTCCACTTTCATTTCCAGCCGCGGGTCGCGGCCGAGCTTGGCCTTCAGCACGCGCTTCAGCTCCTCGACTTCATTGTCATGGAGCTTGCGCGCGCTGGCGACACTGGCGTCCACTTCGCCGCGCTGCTTCGCGACGAGGTTGCCGAAGGCGCGGATAATGTCGGTCAGCGCAAACAGGCGGCGCTTGGATGTGAGCATCAGCACAAAGCGGCGGGTGAGGGGCGCGGCCTCCATCCGGTGCAGCACCGCATTCATGCCCTTGGCCTGCTGTTCGCGGGAAAACACCGGCGCGCGCACCAGCCGCGCAAGGTCCGGCGTTTCGTCCACAAGGGCCTTCAGGGCGGCGAAATCCCGTTCCAGCGTTTCGATCGCGCGCTCTTCCTGCGCCAGCTCGAACACCGCCGTCGCATAGCGGGCCGCAAGTCCCTGATCGTGCGTTTCGTGAGCCACCGAACCCCGTTTCCGCTGGGCGCTCCGGGAGCCTTTTCCGGCCCGATTTTCGGCCCGCGCCAGCGATGCCAAGCTATTGAGATAGCTAGAAAAACCTCGCGTGGGCGAATCTTAACGCCCGCGCGCGAGGGCGTTTAGCATGGGGGTTACGCAGGTGCAATATTATTGCCGACGCCACGGTGTCGCGCGATGGCCGTCAGTTTCGGCGCCGCAGCGGCATCGAATTTCGCCTGCGCCTCGGCGATTTTTTTCTGATTGCGGATGGCCCAATCGGCCAGCGCCGTGACGGGTTCGAGCAGCGAGCGGCCGAGCGCCGTCAATTCGTAATCCACCCTGGGCGGGATCGTGGGGAACACGGTGCGGGTGATGAGCCCGTCCCGTTCCAGCCCACGCAGGGTAAGTGTCAGCATCCGCTGGGAAATACCGGCAATTTCGCGCCGGATCTCGCTGAATCGCATGGCCCGCCTGCCAAGGCGGGTGACGATCAGAACAGACCATTTGTCGCCCACCCGCGCCAGCACTCCGCTGACGGCGCGGCACCCCTCGGTTTCATGGATGTTTCCCTGTTTCATCGGCGTGCCTTCTTGCGCGTTTCCGGTCTGGACACCAGCTTAGTGCCAGTTACCTATTTAGTGTGAGTTACGGTCAATAACCACCCCCAAGGAGACCCTCATGGCCCCGCGTCTTCACACCGTCATCGTGTCCACCCGGCCCACGCGCATCGGTCCCTCAATCGCGCGATGGTTCCACGAATTCGCGAAAAGCCACGGCAAGTTCGACGCCCAGCTTGTGGATCTCGCGGATTTCAATCTGCCGCTGGTGGACGAGCCGCACCATCCCATGCGCCGGCAATACACGCAGGAGCACACGAAGAAATGGACGGCCAGCGTGAACGCAGCCGACGCATTTGTCTTCGTTACGCCGGAATACAACTACACCGAGCCGCCCTCACTTTCGAATGCGTTCGACTATGCCTATTGGGAATGGCAGTACAAGCCGGTGGCCTTCGTTTCGTATGGCGGGGTGTCGGGCGGATTGCGCTCGGCGCAGACGGCGCGCCTTCACGCATCCACGCTCAAGATGATGCCGATCCCGGAAGGCGTGGCGCTGCCCAATGTGTTCGCCCAGATCAAGGATGGCGTGTTCACGCCCAACAATCTGAACGAACAGGGCGCAACGGCCACGCTGAACGAGCTTCTGAAATGGACGAACGCGCTCGCCGGCTTGCGCGAGGAAATTCGCGCCGGAAAATAGGCGTCAGTTCACCGGCGTGAAGAACCGCGAAAGGCGCAGCGCGGAAAGCCAGTTGCTGACCGCCTGTTCGCCGAGCGGAAAATCCCACGAGCCGATCACGAATTCGGCGCGGCCCACCACGTTCTCCATCGGCAGGAAACCGACGCCGCCGTCTTTCGCCGCCACGCGGCTGTCCAGCGAATTGTCGCGGTCATCGCCCATCATGAAAAGATGATTGGGCGGCACGGTAAACACGCTGGTGTTGTCGAGCGGGCTTCCCCAGGGAAGCTTGTAGATGGGATGTGAAACCCCGCCCGGCAGCGTTTCGATGAAGGCGCGGGCGGCCACGCGCTCGCCATTCTCAAGCTCAACTTCGCCCGTGCCGCTGGGTTTCATCGGCACGATCTTGCCGTTGATGTAAAGCCGGCCCTGACGCATCTGAATGCGATCGCCCGGCAGCCCGATCACGCGCTTGATCCACACCTGGTCGGGATCGCGCGGCAGGCGGAACACCACCACATCGCCGCGCCTGGGCATCGAGCCGAGCCAGCGGTGCGCGGACTTCGGCCCCAGATCGAACGGCATCGAGTAGCGGCTGTAGCCATAGGCGTATTTCGCCGCGACGAACTCATCGCCGATCTGAAGGGTCGGTTCCATCGAGCCTGAGGGGACGTAATAGGGCGCGCCGATCGCGGTGCGCGAGGCCAGCACGATGGCGATGACAGCCAGCGGCTCCTTCGACCACTTCCATGCCCGATCCAGCGGGCCGTTGCGGCGCAACAGAATCCGCAACTGCGCCAATATTGCGCGCCAGCCCTGCGACACGGACATGCACGAACCCTCCGTCATCCTGTCAGATAGTATATTATCGGCCGGGCGCCAGCGGACGGAATGGAGAGAATCGATGAAACGTTTGTTAGCGATTGCGGCTTTCGCGGCATTCCTCGCGGCGCCGGCTTACGCCGCACTCAGCGTCGGCGCAAAGGCGCCGGATTTCACGCTGCAGGCTTCCATGGGCGGCAAGGAATTTACCTTCCGGCTTGCCGAGGCGCTGAAGAAGGGTCCGGTGGTGCTTTACTTCTATCCGGCGGCCTTCACGCATGGCTGCACGATCGAGGCGCACGACTTCGCCGATGCGATGGATCAGTATCACGCGCTTGGCGCCACGGTGATTGGCGTCAGCCATGACGACATCGCCAAGCTCAACCGTTTTTCGACATCGGAATGCCGCAGCAAATTCCCGGTGGCGGCCGACACCGATCAGAAGGTGATGAAGGCCTATGACGCCGTGCTGGCCAGGGCGCCGCAATATGCCAACCGCACGTCCTATGTGATCGCGCCGGACGGCCGGATTCTCTTCACCTACACCAATCTGGAGCCCGACAATCACGTTGCGCTCACTCTTCAGGCGCTGAAGGATTGGCGCGATACGCGCGGCCGTGCGCATCCCAAGCACGGCTGATGCTTGACGGCGGCGCCGGCGCCTGCCAAACGCCGCCGCCATGATCGAGCTGACGCAGGAATTCACCTTCGACGCGGCGCACCGGCTGGAGGCCGGCGCGGCGGAAAACCGCCGCCTGCACGGCCACTCCTTCTATGTGGAAGTGACGTTGCGGGGTGAGCCGGACGCGAAGACCGGGTTCCTGCGGGATTTCGGCGAGGTGAAGGACGCGCTGGAGCGCATCCGCGCGGAGCTCGATCATCAGCTGCTGAACGAGGTGGCGGAGCTGGGCGCGCCCACGCTCGAAAACATTGCCCGCTTCATTTACCGCCGCGCGAAGGCCGCGATGCCCAATGTCTGCCGCGTGCGCATTCGCCGCCCGACCTACGGACAGAGTTGCACATATGAAGGTGGCTGAGCTTTTTTCCTCCCCCGTTTACGGGGGAGGTGCTTCGCATAGCGAAGCGGAGGGGGCGTGATGGCAAAAAGGCGCCTTCAGCTCGGCCGGCCCGTGCTGCTGCCCCGATCGCCGGAGGCGGCAGAGCTCGATGCCGTGCCGAACCCGCATGCGGATTCCGACTATGTCGTGCGCTTCACGGCGCCGGAATTCACCTGCCTTTGCCCGATCACGGGCCAGCCCGATTTCGCGCATTTTGTGATCGACTACTGTCCGGCAAAAAGCATCCTCGAATCCAAGTCGCTCAAGCTTTATCTGGCGAGCTTCCGCAACACCGGCACGTTTCACGAGGATTGCACGATCGCCATCGGCAAGAAGATCGCCGCGGCGATCAAGCCGAAATTCCTGCGCATTGCCGGGTTCTGGTATCCGCGCGGTGGAATCCCGATTGACGTGTTCTGGCAGACGGGCAAGTTGCCGGCCGGCGTATCGCTTCCCGATCCGGGCGTATCGCCTTATCGCGGGCGCTGAAACAGCGGCAGCGCCAGGCCGTAGATGCTGATGGCGGCCCAGAAGATTTCCACCACCGCGGCCGGCAGATTCCACGCCCACAGCAGCGAAATGAAGATCAGCCCCGCGCCCGCAAGGTTGGTCAGGTAATAGGGCGCGCTGTTGGCCAAAATGCGCCCATGCGCCACGGCGAAATAGGCAACGATCACGATGGCCGATCCGATGAGGCCCAGAATGTTCGGCAGCGACATCAATGTTCCGCTTTCCCCAGCTTGGCGCATTCCGCGTGGCGGAAGCAGGTGGTCAGATGGTCATTGACCATGCCCACGGCCTGCGCGAAGGCATAAACGATCACCGGCCCCACAAAATTGAATCCGCGCTGTTTCAGGTCCTTTGACAAGGCTTCGCTCATTTTCGTTTGCGTAGGCGCAGGCTGGCCGGGCTTCCGCTGGTTCACGATCATCCGGCCGCCGGTATGCTTCCAGATGAATTCGGTGAACCCGCCGGGCTCTTCCTGGATGTCGAGCCAGGCCTGCGCGCCCTTGATCGCGGCCTCGATCTTCGCGCGGCTCCGGATGATGCCTTCGTCCTTCAGCAGCCGCGCAACGTCGCGCCGGCCATAGCGCGCGATCTTCTCGGGATTGAACCTGTCGAAGGCGCGGCGGAAATTCTCGCGCTTCCTCAGGATCGTGATCCAGCTGAGGCCGGCCTGGAACCCGTCGAGCACAAGCTTTTCATAGAGCGCGCGGGGATCATATTCCGGCACGCCCCATTCCTCGTCGTGATAGGCGACGTAGAGCCTGTCCTCGCCGGGCCATTCGCAGCGAACGATGTCGGCTTTCACCGGCGCTTTTTCTTTCCACCTTTGCGCCTGGCCGCTTTTGTGGCCTTTTTCTTGCCAGCCTTGCGGGCCGGCTTGGCGGCCGGCATGGCGGCAATGTAGGTCGCCTCGATCTTGTTGCCGTCGAGGTCATATACGAATGCGCCGTAATAGGACGGGCCGTAATCGGGGCGCGGGCCGGGCTCGCCATTATTGCTGCCGCCCTGGGCCAGCGCCGCGGCATGGAATTTGTTCACCGCCGCTTTCGACTTCGCCGCGAACGCCACATGCGTGCCGTTGCCGCCGCTGGGCAGCTTTTGATCGTGCGGCAGGCCGATCCAGAATTCCGGCTTGGCCTTGCTTTCGCCATAGGCGATCGCGCCCGGCGAATAATCCATCACGCGCTTGTAGCCCAGCGCCTTGAGCACGGGGTCATAAAACGTGGCCGCGCGGGCAACATCGCGCACGCCGACGGAAACATGATGCAGCATGAAAATCTCCCTTGAAGGAAAGGTCCGCGACTCTCACGCTCTGCGCGGCAAGGTCAAGCGGAAAGCCACGCAGGTTTTGCCACTTTCACGCTGATGCCGTTTGCGGCAAGCGCATGGCCTTTCGTTTCGTCCAGTCTGTCCAGCCGGATAAGCGCAAACCCGCGCGTGCCGTGCACGGATGTGATTTCGCCGATACCGGTTTGACCCGCCATGACGGCTGTGCCGGGCTGGGGCAGGGCGGCTTCTGCGGTCAACGACAACAGCCGCTTGCGGGCGGTTCCCCGGTGCTTCATGCGCGCAGTCAACTCCTGGCCGACATAGCAGCCCTTGTTGAAGGCCACGCCGTTGAGGTCTTCGAGATCGCCCTCGAGCGCAAATATCCTGTCGCTGCCGAAATCCGCGCCTTCGGGCACGCCAAGCGAAAGCCTGTGTGACAGATAATCGGCGCCGCCCTGCAGCTTCTCTTTCGGACCAATCATGCGCCAGCCGAGCGCAGAAAGCCGCGGATCGGGGAAAGCGCCCTGCGGTTTCGTTTCGCCCCAGCCCGCAACCACGGCCAGATCAGCGCGCGGTGCGATCTCCACCTTTGCCCGCAGCCGGTACATGGACAGCCGTTTCACCAGCGCCTCGCGCGCGCCGGCCACGCAATCAAGCAAAATTCCGCCCACGCCGTCGTCGGCGAGAATGAAGTCGAACAAAATCTTGCCTTGCGGCGTCAGCAGCGCGGCATAAAGCGGCACATCCGGCGCCAGCTTCTCGACGTTGTTGGTGATCAGCCCCTGAAGGAAGCCGCGCAGCTCCGGGCCCGAAAGCCCGATGACGGCGCGGTCTGGAAGCAGGCTTCGCATGTGCCGAACTCACCTGATCGTTTGCCAACCCGCAAGCCCCTGTTGTAGGTCCGGGTCGGCGCGGCTGGCATATCCTCATGTCCCTCAAGGTCATTACCGTTTGCGGAGTGTCAGCCCTTGGCGGTTCCGAAACCTTTTTCCTGACGCTGTCGCTGGCCCTCAAGCGCGCCGGCGTGGACGTCCGCGCCATCCTGAAGCGAAACGGGATCCGCGAGCAGGCCCTGAAGGCTGCGGCCGTCCCCTACGATGTCCTGCCATTTTGGGTGCGCTTTGATCCATTCACCGGTCCGGGAATTCGCCGGATTGCCGCGGCGTTCCGGCCGGACGCCGTGCTCACCATCACCGGCCGCGGCGCGGCCATGACGCCGCCCGGCAACTATGCGCTCATCGGCCGCCTGGGAGGCTACTACAATTACGACTACTTCCGGCGCTGCGATTACCTGGTCTGCAATACGCCCGACCTCGTGCGTTATGTGGAGCGCGGCGGGTGGGCGCGCGAGCGCGTATTCTACATCCCCAATTTTCCCCATATCGATGACGCGCCGGCCGTTGACCGGGCCACGCTGGGAACACCGGCCGATGTGCCGCTCGCGGTTGCGCTCGGCCGCCTGCACAGGAACAAGGCGCTGGACGTGTTGCTGAAGGCGGCGGCACAGATACCCGGCCTCTGGGTCTGGATAGCCGGCGAGGGTCCGGACAAGCACAAGCTGACAAAACTGGCGCGTGATCTGGGCGTCGAAAACCGCGTCCGTTTCCTTGGCTGGCGAACCGATCGGGGTGCGCTTCTCAGGGCAGCCGATGTCTGTGTGTTTCCCTCGCGGGAGGAGCCTTTCGGCAATGTTGTCGTGGAGGCATGGGCCTATGGCACGCCTCTCGTGGCCGCTGCGAGCACGGGGCCCGCATTTCTGACCCGTCCGGGCGAAGATGCGATACTGGTTCCGGTGGACGATGTCGCTGCGCTGGCCGCCGGAATCCGCGACGTTCTCGGGTCAAAGGAGCTGGCGGCCAGGCTCACGGCCAACGGCCGGGCAAGAGTCGAATCCGAATTCTCCGAGAAGGCCGTGATCGGGCAATACATGAGAATGTTCGAGCAAGTCCGTCCGAAGGGACGGTCCTGATGTGCGGAATTGCCGGCATCATGACGGCGGACGGCTCGGCGCCGGCGCGCAGCGCCGTGGACGCCATGCTCCTGGCGATTGCGCACCGCGGGCCCGATGGCGAGGGCCGCTATGAATCGAATGGCCTGGCGCTTGCCCAGAAGCGGCTTGCGATCATTGATCTGGCGACCGGCGACCAGCCGCTGTTCGGTCCCGGCGAAAGCGCGCTCGTCGCCAACGGAGAAATCTACAACTACGTCGAACTGAAACGGGAATTCGGCGGCGCCAATTTCACGACCCGTTCCGATTGCGAACTTCCGCTCTTCACATATGCGCGCGACGGCGGGCGCTTCGCGGAAGCGCTGCGGGGCATGTTCGCCATCGCGCTCGACGATCCAAAAGCGCCTGCGCTTTATCTTTCGCGCGACCCCTTTGGCATCAAGCCGCTCTATTATGTCGAGGGCACGTTCGGCTTGGCCTTCGCGTCCGAGCCGAAGGCCCTGATCAGGGCCGGCTTCGCCGGGGCGGACGTTGTCGCGGAAAAAGCGCAGGAGCTTTTTCAGCTCCAGTTCACGACCGGCCGGCAAACGATCTTCCCAACCGTTGAACGCGTGCTGCCCGGCGAAACGATTGCAATCCGCAAAGGCCGGATCGAAAGCCGCACATGCGAAGCTGCGCTTCCCGCCGGCCCTCCCGTTCACATGGACGAAGAGGCCGCCCTTGCGGAACTGGATCGCGTCCTGATGGACAGCGTCCTGGTGCACCAGCGGTCCGATGTGCCGTATGGAATGTTTCTCTCCGGTGGCATCGATTCGTCGGCGCTCCTCGCCTGCATGGCGAGGCTCAACGAACGGCCGGTGAAGGCATTCACAGCCGGCTTTCCCGACAGCGGCGTGCATGACGAGCGCGACCATGCCCGCGCCGTGGCGAAAGCGGCCGGCGCCGAGCACATCGAGATTGCGGTGACGGCGGAGGACTTCTGGCGCGAGCTTCCGGCCATCGTTGCCGCCATGGATGATCCGGCGGCCGATTACGCAATCGTGCCGACCTATATGCTGGCGCGGGCCGCGCGCCGCAGCCTGAAGGTCGTTCTCTGCGGCGAAGGGGGCGATGAGCTGTTCGCAGGTTACGGCCGTTACCGGTCCGCGATTCGGCTGCGGTGGCTCGGCGGCAGACCCATGCGCAACAAGGGGTTGCTCGACGGAACTGATGTGTTGCGTGAGAAAAACGCAGCCTGGCGCGATGGCATTGCGCTGGCAGAACGTGAAGCAATGGGCGGGGGGCGGACCAGGCTCCAGGCCGCGCAAGCCGTGGATTGCGCCGATTGGCTTCCGCACGATCTGCTCACCAAACTCGACCGCTGTCTCATGGCCCACGGGGTTGAGGGCCGCACGCCGTTTCTCGACCGGGCCGTGGCGAACTTCGCATTCCGCCTGCCCGACAATCTCAAGATCCGCAACGGGCTCGGCAAATATCTTTTGCGCCGCTGGCTTTCCCGCGCCCTGCCCGAATCGAAGCCGTTTGATCCCAAGCGCGGGTTCACGGTTCCGGTGGCCGAATGGATGGCGGGCCGGGCAGACCGGTTGGGGCCGCTGGTCGCAAGACAGGCCGGCGTTGCAGAGCTGTGCCGGCCGCGGGAGGTCGAAAGGCTCTTCCGCTCGCTTTCGACCAGCCGCCGGGCGGGAATGGCATGCTGGCAGCTTTTGTTCTATGCGCTCTGGCATGAAATTCACATCGCAGGCGCGCGGAGCGACCTGCCCGTGCTGGAAACACTGGAATCCCGATGACGCAGGCGTGTGACCTCCTGATACGCGGCGGCATGGTGGCCACGGCCGGCGGCATCGTGGAAGCCGACGTCGGGGTATCGGCCGGGCGCATCGCCGCCATCGGTGCGCTGTCCGGCGCAAGCGCTGCGGAGATTTTCGAGGCCAGAGGGCTGCATGTCCTTCCGGGCGTGATCGACACGCAAGTGCATTTCCGCGAGCCCGGCAACGAACACAAGGAAGATCTGGAAAGCGGCAGCCGCGCGGCGGTGCTGGGCGGCGTCACGGCGGTGTTCGAAATGCCCAACACGCAACCGCCGACAACGACGCGCGCGGCCATTGAAGACAAGCTCGCGCGCGCCAGAGGCCGCATGCATTGCGATTACGCCTTCTATGCCGGCGCAACGCCGCAGAATGTCGGCGCGCTCGCCGGCCTGGAGCGTCTGCCCGGCGTATGCGGCGTCAAGGCGTTTCTCGGTTCGTCCACCGGGTCGCTGCTTTTGTGCGAGGAAAGCGACATCCTGGCCGCGCTGCGGGCCGGCACGCGCCGCATGGCGGTTCATTCGGAAGACGAAGCCCGCCTTCGCGAGCGCAGATCGCTTGCCATGCGCGGCGATCCGCGAACGCATCCGTTCTGGCGCGACGCCGAAACCGCGCGGCTTTCGACCGAGCGCGTGCTGCGGCTTGCCCGCCGGGCCGGCCGGCGTCTGCATGTGCTTCACGTCACGACAGAAGAAGAGCTGCCGCTGCTCGCCGCCGCGCGCGATTTTGCAAGCGTCGAAACCACGCCGCAACATCTCACGCTTGCCGCGCCGCAATGCTACGAGCGGCTGGGCACCTATGCGCAGATGAATCCCCCCATTCGCGAATCCCGTCATCGCGAAGCCTTGTGGCGCGCGGTGCGCGAAGGGTTGATCGATGTCATCGGGTCCGATCATGCGCCGCACACGCGCGCCGAAAAGGACAAGACCTATCCCGACACGCCGTCCGGCATGCCCGGCGTTCAGACGCTCGTCACCCTTCTTCTGGATCACGTGAACGCGGGCCGGCTGACGCTGGAGCGCTTCGTTGATCTCACCTCCGCAGGCGCCGCGCGCCTCTTTGGCATCGCCGGCAAGGGGCGCATCGCCGCGGGTTTTGATGCGGATTTTACAGTCGTCGATCTGAAGAAAAAACAGAAGATCGAGAACAGCTGGATTGCGTCCAAATGCGGGTGGACGCCGTTCGACGGCATGGAGACAACCGGCTGGGCTGTGGCCACGGTCATCCGCGGCAGATTTGTCATGCGCGACGGCGCGCTCGCGTCCGGCGGGCAGGGCGCGCCGCTGCGTTTCGTGGAAACGCTGGCGGCTGAGGTTTGAGCCGCCTCAGTTCAGGCTGAATTCGCCTGCTGCCAGTTTCAATTCTGCCGGCGCAATCAGGCCGCGCGCCGCCACGCGCACGGAATGCAGCCTGCCGTCCAGATTGTGACTCCAGAAATGCAGAAACTTGTTGAGCACCGGAAATTTCGGCACCAGGTCGAATTCCTGCCAGATGAAGGTCTGCAACACGTCGGGGTGATCGGGCACATGATACAGGATCTCCGCCGTGGTCAGACTGTAGCCCCTCAACATCAACGCCAACTCACTCATTGTCTCCTCGTTTCTGCGGCTGCTCGCGAGCCTCCCTCCGCGACGTCCGAGCATGCCATTACTTTCTGAAGGAAAGCTTGGAGCGGCGCGCTTCCGCTGTCGAGCGGCAAAAGATGCGGGAACGCTTGACGGGCTTGCGCTTTTCGGTTGCGCTGCTGCTGGCAGCACTCTGGGTCGGACAGTGCCATGGTGAAAAATCGCTTTCGGGCCGTACTCATTCGCAAGGACGGCGATCGGCAAAGCGTCAATGAAGAAGAGATTGGCCTGGCCGATCTGATGGACGGCGATGTCGTGGTTGCGGTGTCCCACTCGACCGTGAACTACAAGGATGGTCTTGCGCTCACGGGCCGGGCGCCGGTGGTGCGCAAATTCCCGATGATTCCCGGGATTGATCTTGCCGGCACCGTGCAGGACTCCGTGCATCCGGATTTCAGGCCGGGCGACAAGGTGCTGCTCAACGGTTTCGGGTTGAGCGAAACCCATTACGGCGGCTATGCGGAAGTCGCACGCGTGAAGGGCGAATGGCTCATCCCGCTGCCGGATGCGTTCACGCCGGCGCAGGCCATGGCGATCGGGACAGCCGGTTACACGGCGATGCTTGCCGTCATGGCCCTTGAAGACGCCCACATTGTCCCCGCGAAGGGACCCGTCGTGGTTACCGGTGCATCGGGCGGCGTTGGCTCGGTTGCCGTCGCTCTGCTTGCAAAGCTCGGCTTTCATGTCATTGCGTCCACAGGCCGCATGCAGGAAGCCGCCTACCTGCAATCGCTGGGGGCGGCCGAAATCATTGCACGCGAAGAACTGTCCGGCGACCCGCGCCCGCTCGCGAAGGAACGCTGGACCGGCGCGGTGGACAGCGTGGGCTCAAGAACGCTCGCCAACGTGATTGCCAGCACCAGGTATGGCGGCGCGGTCGCGGCCTGCGGCCTTGCGCAGGGTATGGACTTGCCGGTCAGCGTGGCGCCGTTCATTCTGCGCGGCGTTTCGCTTCTGGGCATCGAATCCGTTTACATGCCGCGCGCCCGGCGGCTCATCGCCTGGGAGCGGCTTGCCCGCGACCTGGATATCGGGAAACTGGCCGCGATGACTCGCACGATTGGCCTGGGGGATGTGCGCCGTGCCGCAGAGGAGATTTTGGCCGGAAAAGTGCGCGGGCGACTTGTCGTCGATCTGTCGCAATAGCCCGTGAATTCCGGAATGGCAGCCTTCAGCCTCATTGTCCTGATCGTGTCTGGCGCGCTGATCGGCTTCTTCGTCGCGGTGCCCATCGGGCCGGTGAACATCATCTGCGTCCGGCGCACGCTGCATTACGGGCCGCTCAACGGATTCATCTCCGGGCTGGGCTCGGCGGTGGGGGATACGATATTCGCGTCGATCTCCGCCTTCGGGCTGACGGCGGTGCAGCACATCTTCGAGCGCTATTCCATGCCGCTGCAGATCATCTGCGCCGGCCTGCTGATCGTGTTCGGCATCAAGACCTATTTCTCCGATCCCATCGCCCGTCATGTGGAGGAGCGCAGGCCCGTGCAGGAAGGCGAGGCCGCCGATCTCGCCCATGCCATCGTGTCCACATTCGCGCTGACCATCACAAATCCCGCGCCGCTTTTCGGCTTCGCGGCGATTTTCGCGAGCCTGAGCGGCCTGTCGGCGCGCATGGTCAGCTTTGCAGACACAAGCATGGTGGTTGCCGGCGTGCTTGGCGGGGCCACGGCATGGTGGTTTCTATTGTCCACCGTGGTCGGGCTGCTGCATGCCAGGATTGACCGGCGCGCCATGCAATCCATCAACCACATCACGGGAATCGTGATCGGCCTTTTCGGGCTCGCCGTGCTGGGGCATCTGGCGTTTCAGCGCTTTGTATAAGTCTGCGCCATTTGCGCGATGATCTTTTCCGCGTCCGTTGCAATTTCGCGGACAATGCGGCCGGCGGCCTTGATCTCGTGAATGCCGCCCGCGCCCTGACCCATGGCGAAGGCGCTGCGGTTGCGGTCGGGTATGCCGCCGGTGCCGGACAAATCTCCCAGCACGCCTGCCTGTGCGGAGATCATGGCCTGCATGGGGAAGGGCTTGATGTCCTGCGGCCGCCGTTCCCAGTCCGCAATGTATTCGTTCTTCCGCGCGCGCAGCGGCTTACCGGTGAAGCAGCGCGTGATGACGGTGTCTTCGTCTGCCGCTTCCAGGATGACTTCGCGGTACATCTGGCTCGCATGGCTCTCGGGCGTCGCGATGAAGCGCGTGCCCATCCACACGCCTTGCGCGCCCAGCGCCAGCGCCGCCGCAAGCCCGCGGCCGTCCACGATCGCACCCGCCGCGATCACGGGTATGCGCACGGCATCCACGGCCTGCGGGATGAGCGCGAAATTCGCCACGCGTCCGGTATGGCCGCCGGCTTCGGTGCCCTGCACGATCACCGCATCCAGCCCGCCGGCTTCGGCCGCCTTTGCATGACGCACGGTGCCGGAGACGTTCATCACCTTCAGGCCCGCGGCATGAAAGCGGTCCACCAGGTGCTTTGGCGGAACGCCGAGCCCCGAGATGAAGGCGCTGGCGCCCTCTTCGATGATGATGTTGGCGGCGCGTTCCAGCGAATCCGGCACCGCAGCCAAAAGATCGACGCCGAACGGCTTGTCCGTGCGCTCGCGAACCTTGCGCATTTCGCTGCGGATTTCCTCCGGCGAGCGTCCGGCCATGCCCAGCGTGCCGAATCCGCCCGCTTCGGACACGGCGGCGCAAAGCTCGGCAAACGAAATGCCGCCCATGCCCGCCAGCATGACCGGATACTGGATGCCGAGCATGTCGCAGATCGGCGTGTGAATGGTCATGTTGCCTCCTGTCAGAACACGGCATATCCGCCGTCGATCACAAATGTGTCGCCGGAGTGATAGGCGGACGCGTCGCTTGCCAGATAGACCGCGATGCCTCCGAAATCTTCGGGCTTGCCCCAGCGGCGCATCGGCACGCGCGGCAGGACTTTTTCCTCGAACGCCCTGTTGCCCTGAAGGCCTGCCGTCATGTCGGTCGCAATCCAGCCCGGCGCGATGGTGTTGGCGCGAATACCGTAGCGCGCCAGCTCCACGGCGATGCCCCGCATCATGGAGATCACGGCGCCCTTGCTGGCGCCATAGTGCTGGTTGCGCCCGGCGCCTTCGATGCCGGCAAGGCTGGCGACGCCGACGAGCGATCCGCCCGGATCGCCCTTCCTGGCGCGCTCCACCATGTGCTTTGCGGCCTCGCGCAGCGTGAAAAACGCTCCTTCAACGTTGACCGACTGGATCCTGCGAAATGAGTCCGTCGCGATGTCAGTGAATGGCGCGCCGCCGCCGCCGATGCCGGCGTTGGCGATCGCAATATCGATGCGGCCCATTTGCGCAACCGCTCCGGCCATCGCGCGGACCACGTCGGCTTCACGCGATACATCCACCTGCTGCGCCAGCACGCGGCGGCCGATCTTTTTCAGGCCCGCGGCGGCCAGTTCATTTTTCGGCTGGTTCGTTCCCCAAATGATGACATCGGCTCCGGCCTCGGCCAGCGCCATGGCCATGCCAAGGCCGATGCCGCGGTTGCCTCCTGTCACAAGAGCGACTTTTCCCGTCAGGTCGAACGGCCGATACATGGTCCCGCATCCTGGAAAGCTTCATGCGGCGAGCCTAAAGCTTCGCGCAACAATCGCAAAATGCGGCCGCTGTCGTAACCAATTCGAGTGCTCGCTCTCCCAATCGGCAAGACCCTGTGACATCCTTTTCCGGGCCGCTGGGGACGGCCGGGTAACGGTGCCGGGGAATGACATCCGAAATCGCTGTGATGAATCAGCGGGCCGTGGCGCTCGCAGCCGACTCTGCGGTCACGCTGATTGACGGCGGGACCGTGGCCGTGCGCAACGGCCAGCGCAAGCTGTTCAATCTCGCCGATGGCGCCCCGGTCGGCCTCATGTTTTTCGGGGTGGCCGACATGATGGGCCACCCCTGGGAACAGCTCGTTGAGCACTACCAGAAGAAGCATCGTCCGGCGCGGTTCGCCGCGTTGCGCGATTATGCCGGCGCGTTTCTCGGCATGCTCGACCGCCTTGACGAATTCTTCCCGCCCGCACGCCAGCGCGACGATTACAAGCGGCTGGTCGCGTCCGTGTTCCGCTACATCTTTCGCCTGGCGCAATACATGCGCGACAGTGAGGAAGAGACGTTCGCCAGCGCCGATGACCGGACAGTCCTGGAATCGGCGATCGAAAGGCTGTGGCGCGAGTACCAGTTCCGCGATGATGGAACCCCGCGCGGCGATCTTGCCTGCTTTCCGGCCGATTTCAGCCGGGTGGTCGCGCGCGATTACAGCGCCATCGCTGAACAGGTGATCGCCTACGGTTTCAGCCAGTTCGCGCTGTCGAAGCCCGCGATCCAGCGGCTCCGCGAAATCGCAGTCTTCTGCGTGGTGAAGGACCTGTTTGTGGAGGATGTCACCGGCCTGGTATTTGCGGGGTACGGCAGCGAAGACCGGTATCCGCGCGTCGTGACATGGCTGAGCTCGGCCATGGTGGGCGGCATCGTCAAGCGCAATCAGGCAACCGATGACGCGATCGACGGCGACGTTCGTTCCAAAATCCGGGTGTTTGCCGACAGCGAGGTGACCAACGCCTTCATCCGGGGCATCGACTTCAACCTGGAGCGGCGGCTTTATGGCGGGTTCGGCATGATGCTGCATGCGCTGGTGGACCAGGTGGTGGACGCCCTGCCCGGGGGCGATCCGGCCCTGCGCGAAAGTACGCGCGCGCGCTTCCACGATGACGTGGTGCCGCGTTATTTCGAGGCCCTGCGGGGCATGATCGGCGAATATCAGCAGCAGGCCTTCATCAACCCCATCCTGCGGGTGCTCGAAATCGCCGGTCGCAGGGAGCTTGCGGAAACCGCGCGCGATCTTGTTGGCCTTAACGTCTTCAAAAAGCGTATCATGGCGCAGAAGGAAACGGTCGGCGGCGCCATCGATGTGGCCGTGATCAGCCGAGACGACGGGTTCCAGTGGCACACGCGCCAGAGTGGAGGTTAGACATGTCCCTCAAAGACGGATGGCGGCACAGGCCGCGCCGCAGCGCTCTTGACGACGCGGTTGCCCGGCTTGAGCAGCTTGAGCGCTCGCTCAGCGGCCGGCCCGTGGCCGAGACGCGGGGTGCGACGGGCGGGAATGAGCCGCGCGGATACCTGCCGAGCCCCGACGAAGAATGGTCGCGCAAGTTCATGAATCAGGGCATCGGGCCGCGACCCGAATTCCTGCCGCTGCGCAAATTCCAGCCCGGTCTCAGGCTGAACCTGTTGCGCAACAGCCCGGCTCCGAAAGCGCAAAAGATTGTCGAGCCGCCCATGGCCCAGCCGGGCCCGATCGGCCGCGTGGTCGGCAAACATGTGGAGCCAAGGCGTTCCCTCTTCGCGCGCCTGTTCGGTCGCCGCTAGAGGTTCAGATTCCAGGTCCGGCTGGCGCTCTGCCGGATAATGCGCGCCGTCTCCGGCCAGGAAACAAGCGCGATGGCCTCGCGCGGGGCAAGCCATCTGCAGGCGCTCGCATCCGTTGCGGCCACAGCCTCGCCCGAACGCCAATGCGCCGTGAAATCGGCAAGGACATAGTGAAAGGCAATCGCGCCCGCCGCATCCCGCGTGATCGATTCGACGACATCGATCAGCGGACCGATCTCGATCTCAAGCCCTGTCTCCTCGCGCACCTCGCGGGCCAGCGCCTGGCGCAGGCTTTCCCCGGGCTCAACACGCCCGCCGGGCAGGCTCCACTCGCCGGCGCGGGGCATGTTCCGCCGGCGGACAAGCAACAGGGCCGCGTCCCCGCGCCAGATCACGCCGCCCACCCCAAGCCGAGGCCAAATCCCGGTTGTCATGTGCCTTTCCCTCGTCACGGGCGCGCTTGAACGCCGGCGCCATCCCAATAAAGCACGTTTGGCATTAGCGCTTGCGATTCAAGCATCTAAACCGGAAAACCTGCGGCGCGCGAAGGCTCTGCTCCCGGCGGGGCGGGCGGCCCGAACGGCCCTGAATTGGCCACAACCGCTGCCTATGGCGCGTCGAAATGAGATGGAGCAAAAAGCCTCCGCCGGATTTATTGTGTCAATCCGGTGGGTGCAGAAACTGACCGGCCATCCCGACAGGGCAGGGCCACAGCCAAGGGGAGTATCCTGATGTTCCGGTTTGCCGCGGTTTTGGCCGCTAGCTTGCTGTTGGGGGCCGTACCGGCCGCGGCCGCGGATGCCAGCCTGAGCGCGCAGGCCAACGACTCCTTTTTGGCCGCCTATGCCGGCAAACCCGGCGTCGTGAAGCGGCCGAGCGGCCTGATGTACCGCATCATCCAGAACGGATTCGGTAAGTCGCCCAAGGCCACCGACAACGTGACGGTCTATTACAAGGGCACCCTCATCAACGGCACCGTCTTCGATTCCACCGAGCCCGGTCTGCCGGCGACCTTCCAGGCCAATCGCCTGATCGCGGGCTGGACCGAGGCCCTCCAGCTGATGCGCGAAGGCGACCATTGGGAAATCGTGCTACCGCCGAACCTGGCCTATGGGTCGCGCGGCGCCGGAAATGTGATCCCGCCGAACCAGACGCTGATCTTCGATCTGCAGCTTGTGAAAGTATCGACTCCGCCGCCAAGCCAGAACCCGTCAGACCAGGGCGGCAATTCCCAGCAATAGGGCAGGACAGTTCGTGAGCGGTCTGGAAAATTTGCGCGCGTTCTGGCGCAGCCCACGGGGCAGAACCGCCCGAATCGTGATTGCGCTGCTGCTGGTCGTCGGCGCCAGCGCGCTTTATTGGGCCAGCCGCGACTATGCCGTGATCGCGCCGGACTGGGACGGGCAGGTCCGCGGGCTGGCCTACAGCCCAAGCCATCTGTTCACGCGCAAGCAGTACAACCGGATCAGCCCCGAACATATCGATCAGGACATGCGGCAGATGTCGCAGCTGACCGATCACATCCGCACCTACACGGTGGCCAAGGGGCTCGATCGCGTGCCGGAGATCGCGGCGCGTTACGGGCTCACCGTGTCGCTCGGCATCTGGATCGGGCCGGACCTTGAACAGAATGAAAAGGAAATCGCCACCGCCATCCGCGTGGCGCGCGCCAACCGCCGCACCGTGGACCGCGTGTTCGTGGGCAACGAAACAATTCTGCGCGGCGATGTCACGCCCGATCAGCTCAATGAATACATCCGGCGGGTGCGCGCGGCGCTGCCCAATCGCATCAAGGTTTCGACGGCGGAAACCTGGTCAACATGGCTGCTTTATCCCGAGATCGGAAAATACTGCGATTTCATAACCGTGCACCTGCTTCCCTATTGGGAAGGCATCTCCATCGACGATTCGCTCGGCTTCCTTCAGCGCGCCTACGATCATGTTCAGCGGGAGTTTCCGGGCAAGCCGATCGTGATCGGTGAAACCGGCTGGCCTTCCGAAGGCCGCATGCGCCGCGCGGCGGCGGCTTCGCTGGCCAATGAAGCGTATTATGTGCGCGCGTTCGTACAGCTCGCGATGAACAAGGGCTACGACTATTACCTGATGGAAGCGTTTGACGGCCCGTGGAAGGGCGGCAACGAAGGGGCAGTCGGCGCCTACTGGGGCCTGTTCGACGCCAACGGCGTGCCGAAATTCGCCTTCACCGGCATGCTCCGCTCATTCCCCGAATGGCGCACCTATGCCGTGTTCGCCGCGATCCTCACGCTGGTGATGGGCCTGTTGATCCTGTTCCGGATGCCGCGCGTGCGCCAGCCGGGCTATTTCGTGATGGGCGCGCTGGTGGCGCTAGTGACGACCGGCCTGCTGATGCTCGTGGATGCCACCACGCTCGAATACATCGAACCGGGCGAAATTGCCGCGACATTGGCCATGGTACCGCTTGTGCTGCTGGCCGCGGCGGTGATCCTTACCGAAGGAATTGAACTCGCCGCAAGCCTCTGGCGGGTGGAGCGCCGCGCGCTCACGGCCGCCATTCCCGAATTGCCGCCGAAGGTTTCCATCCATCTGCCGTGCTACAACGAGCCGCCGGAGATGGTTGTGCAAACGCTGAACGCGCTTGCGCGGCTCGATTACGAAAACTTCGAGGTCATCGTACTGGACAACAACACCAAGGATCCCGCGGTCTGGCGTCCGGTGGAGGCCCATTGCGAAAAGCTCGGCCCGCGCTTCCGCTTTCATCATCTCGACGAGCTCAGGGGCTTCAAGGCCGGCGCGCTCAATCAGGCGCTGAAACTCACCGACCCGCAGGCCGCGTACATTGGCGTGATCGACAGCGATTATCAGGTCGAGCCGTTCTGGCTGCGGCGCGCATTGCCGTATTTTGCGTCTGCGCAGATCGCGCTGGTGCAGGGGCCGCAGGATTATCGCGACGGCCGCGAGAGCTTCTTCAAAGCCATGTGCTACGAGGAATATCGCGGCTTCTTCCATATCGGCATGGTGGAGCGCAACGAGCACGATGCCATCATCCAGCACGGCACCATGACCATCGTGCGCAAGGGCGCGCTGGAGGAAGTCGGCGGCTGGAGCGAATGGTGCATTACCGAAGACACCGAGCTTGGCCTGAAGCTGTTCGAACGCGGCTACAGCGCCGCCTACATCCCCCAGAGCATGGGCCGCGGGCTGACACCGGATACGCTGGCGGCCTTCATGAGCCAGCGGCACCGCTGGGTCTATGGCGCCATGCAGATCATGAAGCGCCATGCGCGCGCGATCTTCCTGGGCCAGACGAGGCTGACATGGGCCCAGCGCTATCAGTTCCTGTGCGGCTGGCTGCCGTGGATTTCCGACGGGCTCGGCCTTGTCGTCACCATGTTCGCGCTGTTCTGGACCCTGCTGATGACGGTTGCGCCGCGCTATTTCGACGTGCCGATGGCCGCGCTATCGGCAGCGGCATTGTCGCTGTTCGTCGCCAAGATGCTCAAGACGCTTCTGCTCTATCCGCAGAAGGTGCGTTCCGGCGTGAAAGGCGCCGTCATGGCTTCGATCGCCGGTCTTTCGCTCACCCACACGGTCGGCAAGGCGGTCATTGGCGGGCTGTTCACGTCGGGAAAGCCGTTCCTGCGCACGCCCAAGTGCGAAAACCCCGCGGACCTGCGGCTGGTGCTGCGCGTCATCTGGCAGGAACTCACGCTCCTGGGGTTCTGCTCCCTGGCCGTTCTGGCCATGATGTTCGATCGCGGGCTCGATGACCCGGCCGCAACCTTGTGGATGACCATGCTCGGCATCCAGGCGCTTCCCTATATGGCGACGCTGGTCACCGCCGTGCTCAGCGCCGTCGCCAATGCGCGGCGGATCGGCGCCGACGTGCTGCCGCTGCCGAAGGCAGCGGAACCGGCCGTGGAGCCTGTGCTTCCGAAAGCCGCCTAGGGCAGAAGCTTTCCCGGATTGAGGATGTTCTTCGGGTCGAGCGTGCGTTTCAGCGCACGCATGAGGTCGAGTTCCGGCCTGCTCTTGTAGCGCGCCATGTCCGCGCGTTTGAGCACCCCGATGCCATGCTCGGCGCTGTAAGATCCGCCCATGGCATGCACCATGTCGTGGACAATGTGTGCCATCGCCTCCCATTGGGCGAGGAATGCGGCCGCATCCGCACCCCTGGGCGCGCTGATGTTGAAGTGAATGTTGCCGTCGCCCAGATGGCCGAACGGGCAGGGGCGCGCGCCCGGAATTTTCGCCGTTACGGCCGCAGTTGCCTTTTCCAGAAATTCGGGAATGCGCGCGACGGGCAGCGAAATGTCATGCTTGATGGACGCGCCCTCCTTTTTTTGTGCCTCCGACAGGCTCTCGCGCAGTTTCCAGAGCGCCGCGCGTTGCGCTTCGCTTGCCGCAAACACGGCGTCGGCGACGAGTCCGTCGTCGGCGGCGCGCGACAGGCGGTCTTCGAACGCGCCGCGAAGGTCGAAACGCGCCGGTCCCGTGGCCTCGACCAGCAAGTACCACGGCGCGTGCGACCGCAGCGGATGGGCCGTGCCCGGAATATGCGCCAGCACAAGATCGAGCCCGAAACGGGCGATCACCTCGCAGGCCGAGATCAGGCCGCCGCTCGCCGCCTGCAGCCGTGAAAGCAGGGCGATGGCGGCCGCAGGATCGCTCACCCCCGCGAAAACCGTGACGGTGTTTTCCGGCTTCGGAAAAAGCGACAGCGCGGCGGCGGTGACGACGCCGAGCGTTCCTTCCGCGCCGATGAAGAGCTGCTTCAGGTCATAGCCCGTGTTGTCCTTGTGCAGGGTCCTGAGCATGTCGAGGACCGTGCCGTCGGCCAGCACGACTTGCAGCCCGAGCGCCAGATCGCGCGCCGTGCCGTAGCGAAGAACATTTTCGCCGCCCGCATTCGTGGACAGGTTGCCGCCGATCGTGCAGGAGCCTTCGGACGCAATGCGGAGCGGAAAGAGAAGCCCTGCGCCTTCCGCTGCGGCTTGCACATCGGCGAGGATCGCCCCGGCCTCCGCGACAAGATAGGCGCCTGCCGCATCCACATGGCGCACACGGTTCATGCGCGACAGGCTGAGCAGGACTTCCCCCGCGAAGGGGATCTGCCCCCCGACAAGGCCGGTGTTGCCGCCCTGCGGCACTACCGGTGTGCCGGTTTCGTGACAGATGGAAAGCACGGCCGATACCTCAGCGGTGCTGGAAGGCTTCAACATCAGCGGCGTGTGACCGTGGAACTTGCCGCGCCATTCTTCGACATGCGGCGCGATTTCATGCGGATCGTCCGTGTAGCCTTTCGGGCCGGCCGCGGCCTTGAGCCGTTCAATGACTTGCGGCGGCACGCTCATCCGAAGTTCCCGCGCGGCGCCGCGGCCCGGGTCAGCCGGTCATTGATCGCTTCGCCCAGTCCGTGGGCGGGAATGGGCATGACGGCAATACACGGCACGCCCGTCCTGTCGAGGGCCCGCAACATGGCGAACAGGTTGGCGGCGGCCGTATCGAGGTTGCTGTCGGGACTGAGATTGAGCGTCACGCCCGCGCCGGAGGGGACATCCGGCCCGAAGGCGAGCAGGGCCTCGTTGCGCTGCACATCCCGGGCGTTCAGGCGCAAACGCGCGCGCGGCGCATAGTGGCTCGCCAGTTGCCCGGGCGAGGAAGCCGGACCGGGCCGCGGCGCGCCAAGCGCGCCGGTCAGCTTCTCGATCTGCTCCCGCGCAATCGCGCCCGGCCGCAGCAGCACAGGTTTTCCGTTTTCAAACCCGATCACGGTGGATTCGATCCCGACAGGCGTTGCCCCGCCGTCGAGCACGATTTCGACCGTGTCGCCGAAACTCTCTGCGACATGCTCGGCCGTGGTTGCGCTTACACGCCCGGAAGGATTGGCGCTGGGGGCGGCGATCGGCGTGCCGGCGGCCTCCAGCAGCGCGCGCGCAACCGGATGGGACGGAACGCGCAGCGCAATCGTATCGAGCCCGGCGCTTGCCAGCGGCGACAATGCGCAGCCCTGCGCGCGCGGCAGGACAAGGGTCAGCGGGCCCGGCCAGAACGCTTGCGCCAGCGCGCGCGCCGGGTCGTTGAAGACTGCGTATGTTTCCGCCTCGGCCTGGCTGCGCAGATGCACGATCAGCGGATTGAACCGCGGCCGCCCTTTGGCGGCGTAGATCGCCGCCACAGCCCTGTCGCTTCGCGCATCGGCGCCCAGCCCGTAAACCGTTTCGGTCGGAAAGGCGACAAGTCCCCCGCGCTTCAAAATGCGCGCGGCGTCCTGGATGGCGGCCGCGTCGGCCGGCCGGACAGGTGAAACAAGCACGGTCATGCCTGACTGTAACGTGTTCGCCCTGTCAGGTCAGCCGTTCAGGGCGCGCGGGTGGCCTGAAGGTCCACAGTGACCGTGACAAGATGCGCAACCGGGTCCTCGCCGGCCCACATCCCGGTGCCCAACCCGAAGTCCGTGCGCATCACCCGGGCTTCACCCCGCATATGGGCGGTATCGCCATGAAAGGTCAGCGTGAAGGAGAGCCTGACCGGTCTTGTCACGCCGTGCAGCGAGAGCGTTCCGTCGGCGACATAACGGTCGGCGGCCTGGCGCAGGATCCGGCTGGTCACGAACTGCGCCTTCGGGAACTGCGCGATCTGGAATCCCTGCGCGCCCTTCAGCCCGTCGTCGAAATCCGGCTCGTCGGACGTTTCGCTTGAAAGGTCGATCGTGACCTGTGCGTGCGCATGGCCAGGATCGGCCGGATCGAAATCGATGTCGGCATCCCACGATTTGAACGTGGCGGTGAAGGGCTCACCGCTCCATTGCACGGCAAAGTCGAGCCGGCTTCTGGCGTGATCGACCGTCCAGTGCGCGGCATGCGCGGGCATGGCCAGCAGCATCGCCGCTGCCGCAAGCGGATTCCGGGCCTGCGTCACACCGGTTCCTTGATCCGGACGCCGGGGATCATGCGGCGCAGGACATTGTCGCGATAGACGAACTGGTGCAGCAGCGCCGCGCTCACATGGATGATGAGAAGCGCAATGAGCGAAAAAGCCAGGATTTCGTGGACTTCGCCAAAGGCCTGGCCGATGGGCCGCCGCTCCTCGCGCGTCATGTCGGCGAGGAACCAGATTTTCGGCCAGTCGAACAGCCCGAAATAGCGGATCGGAAGGCCGAGCGCCGAAGCCGATGTCATCGCCCATCCCGACAGCGGAATGGCCAGCATGAGCACGTAAAGCAGGAAATGCGACGTGCGCGCCAGGGCCTTCAGGATCGGCCCCATGGTGGCGGGCAGGGGCGGCACCCTGTTTGCGAAGCGCCACAGGATCCGCAAGACCGTCAGAACCAGAATGGTCAGACCGATGGACTTGTGAAGCTGGACCAGCGCGAACTGGTTGGGGTCGCTGCGCGGCAACTCGCCCATGTAAAGGCCGAGCCAGAGCTGGAAGATGATGACGGCGGCAATCACCCAGTGGAATGCTGCTGCGACGGTGCCGTATCGCAGGTCGTTGTTGCGCAGGGACATGCTCAGCTCTTCTTCTCGAACAGGGCTTCGATGGTAAGTTTGACGTCGTCGCCCACCATCGGCTCCCAGGGCATTCCCGTAATGCCGAAATCTGTCCGCTTTATGGTGGCGGTGGCGGAAAAGCCCAACTCATAGCCCTGGCCCAACGGGCTCTGACGCGCCCCGTTGAAGGTCACATCCAGAGTCACGGGCCTTGTCACGCCGTGCAGCGTCAGGTTGCCGGTGATTTTCCCGGTGGCCGGGCCGGTACGCGCCACGCTGGTTGATTGGAAGGTTGCCGTCGGATCGGCCGCGGCGTTGAACACATTCGGTCCGGCAAGTTCGCTGTTCAGGCGCTGGCTCGGGGTGTCCACGCTGGCCATGTCGATGGCGATCGTGACGGAGCTTTTTTCCAGCGCCTTGCCGTCGAAATTCAGGCTGCCGGACAGCCCG
>JAJPIX010000065.1 GCA_021324545.1 Alphaproteobacteria bacterium | reverse complement strand
GAACTCAAGAACACCATCAATACGATGGTGGACCAGCTGAATGCGTTTGCTTCGGAAGTGACGCGCGTGGCGCGCGAGGTGGGCACGGAAGGCAAGCTTGGCGGCCAAGCGCAGGTGCCCGGCGTGGCCGGCACCTGGAAGGACCTCACCGATACGGTGAACGTCATGGCCGCAAACCTGACCGAACAGGTTCGCGGCATCGTGAAGGTCGTGACGGCCGTAGCAAACGGCGATCTGAAGCAGAAACTGACGGTGAAGTCGAAGGGCGAAGTGGCCGCGCTCGCCGAAACCATCAACAACATGATGGACACGCTCGCCACCTTTGCCGACCAGGTCACAACGGTGGCGCGCGAAGTGGGCGTGGAGGGACGGCTTGGCGGCCAGGCCAACGTGCCCGGCGCGGCAGGAACCTGGAAAGACCTGACCGGCAACGTGAATCTGCTCGCCGCCAACCTGACCACGCAGGTGCGCGCCATCGCGGAAGTTGCGACCGCGGTGACAAAGGGCGATCTCACGCGCTCGATCCAGGTGGATGCGCGCGGCGAAGTGGCCGAGCTGAAAGACAACATCAACACGATGATCGAGAACCTGCGGCAGACGACGGACCGCAACACCGAACAGGACTGGCTGAAGACAAATCTCGCCAAATTCACGAGCATGCTTCAGGGACAGCGCGATCTGACAACGGTGGGCCGCCTGCTGCTGACCGAACTGACGCCACTGGTGAACGCCCAGCTGGGCGTCATTTACCAGATGTCCGATGACGGCGGAGCCCTCAGTCTTCTGGCGTCTTATGCAGACGATATAGAACAACAGCATCCGCCCCGGATCAGGATGGGACATGGCCTTATCGGGCAATGCGCCATCGACAGGAGGCGCATGCTGATCAATGAACTGCCGGAAAATGTCGTTCCGATCGGATCGGCCCTGTTCAAGATGCCGCCGCGAAACATCATCGTTCTGCCGGTTCTTTTCGAGAGTCAGGTCAAGGCGGTTATCGAACTTGCTTCGGTGACGGCCTTCACGGACCTTCAGGTTACATTCCTGGAACAGCTCACGGCGAGCATAGGCATCGTGCTCAATTCCATCGAAGCGACGATGCAGACCGAGGGGCTGTTGACGCAATCGCAACAGCTGGCAAAAGAGCTTCAGGTCCAGCAGCGCGAACTGCAGCAGACGAACGAACAACTGGAGCAGAAAGCCCAACAGCTGGCCGAACGCAATGTGGAAGTGGAGGCGAAGAATCAGGAAATCGAGCGCGCGCGGCGCGCGCTGGAGGAAAAGGCGGCAGAGCTCGCGCTGACGTCGAAGTACAAGTCCGAATTCCTTGCCAACATGAGCCACGAGTTGCGGACGCCGTTGAACAGCATCCTGATCCTGGGCCAGCAGCTGTCAGAAAATCCCGACGGCAATCTCGCGCCGAAGCAGGTGGAATTCGCCAAGACCATTCATGGCGCTGGAACCGACCTTCTCAACCTCATCAGCGACATTCTCGACCTTTCGAAGATCGAATCCGGCACGGTTACGGTGGATGCCGAAGAGGTGTCACTGTCCAGCCTGATCGAGGCGGTGGCCCGGCCATTCCGGCACGAGGCGGAGACGCGCCAGCTGGGCTTCGAATTGGCGGTTGGCCCCGACGCCAGCCCGACCATCACGACCGACGCCAAGCGGTTGCAACAGGTTCTGAAAAACCTGCTTTCCAACGCCTTCAAGTTTACCGAGCAGGGCGGCGTGCGCCTGAGCGTTTCCACGGCTGACGGCGGATGGAGCCCCGACCATCCGGTGCTCAAGCAGGCGTCATCGGTTGTTGCGTTCCGCGTTTCCGACAGCGGCATCGGCATTCCCGCCGACAAGCAGAAGATCATCTTCGAGGCCTTCCAGCAGGCCGACGCGTCAACCAGCCGCAAATACGGCGGCACGGGCCTGGGCCTTGCGATCTGCCGCGAGCTTGCGAACCTTCTGGGCGGCGAAATCCATCTGCAAAGCGCGCCGAACGTTGGCAGCACGTTCACGCTGTATCTGCCGCTCAGATATGCCGGGCCGGCCAGCGGCGCGCGCCCCAGCCCACCCGAGCGCAGCGCAATCCAGGAGCGCGCGGACCATCTGGTCACGTTGCCGGAGCGGCCGGCCGAACAGATTCCGGATGATCGCGGCGTCATCCAGCCCGGCGATTCAATTCTGCTGATCATTGAAGACGATCCGCACTACGCCCGCATCATGCTCGATCTGGCGCGCGACAACGGTTTCAAGGTGCTGCTTGCCATGCGCGGAGCAGACGCCCTGGAGATGGCAAAGCAGTATCAGCCGACGGCCATTTCGCTGGATGTATTTCTGCCGGACATGCTCGGCTGGACGGTCCTCAGCCAACTGAAGCAGAACCCGCTCACCCGCCACATCCCCGTGCAGATCGTTACGCTGGACGAAGATCGCCAACACGGCCTGGCGAGCGGAGCCTTTTCGTTCGTGACCAAGCCCACATCCAGTCAGGAGCTTTCCGCGGCGATCGCCCGAATCCGCGAATACGCGGCGCCGCGCCGCAAACGGCTTCTGCTTGTCGAAGATAACAGGGCCGAACAGATCAGCGTGGCCGATCTTCTATGTCACGATGACATTGAGATCGTCACGGCCGAGACAGGCGCCAATGCCCTTTCCATCCTTGAGAATGACCCGTGCGACTGCGTCGTACTCGATCTGCGATTGCCCGATATGAGCGGGTTTGAGGTGCTTGAGCAGATGAAAGCCGATTCGCGGCTTTCCGACGTGCCTGTGATCGTTTTCACCGGCCGCGAGCTTTCCGCCGAAGAGGACGCACAGCTGCATACGATGGCGCGCAGCATTGTGGTCAAGGGCGTGGAATCTCCCGAGCGCCTGCTCGATGAGACCGCACTGTTCCTGCACCGCGTTGTTACGGACTTTCCGCCGGAAAAACAGCGCCTTCTGGAACGGCTGACTAGTTCGGACGAGGATCTTGTCGGGCGCACGGCGCTGCTCGTGGACGACGACGCACGAAACATTTTCGCGCTCTCATCCGTGCTGGAGCGTCGCGGCATGCAGGTGCTGACTGCGACGACGGGAAAGGAAGCCATCCAGCTTGTCGAGTCCACGCCCGGCCTGGCCATCGTGCTCATGGACATCATGATGCCCGAAATGGACGGCTATCAGACAATCCAGGCGATCCGCGGCAATCCTGCCTATCGCCGCCTGCCCATCATCGCGCTGACCGCAAAGGCCATGAAGGGCGATCGCGAGAAATGTCTGGAAGCGGGAGCCTCCGACTATCTCGCCAAGCCCGTAAACACGGAGCAACTGCTCTCGGCCCTGCGGATGTGGCTGCACCGCTGACGGAGCAAGCCCATGGCCCGCGAAGACAAGGTGAACATTCTGCTGGTGGACGATCAGCCCGCCAAACTGGTCAGCTACGAAGTAATGCTGGAAGACCTGGGTGAAACGCTCATCAAGGCGTCGTCGGCGCGCGAGGCGCTGGAGTGTCTGCTGAAAAACGATATCGCCGTCATCCTGATCGATGTCTGCATGCCGGACCTGGACGGTTTTGAACTCGCCGCCATGATCCGCGAGCATCCGCGCTATCAGAAGATCGCCATCATCTTCATTTCGGCAATCCAGTTCGCCGACAACGACCGGCTTCGCGGCTATCGCATGGGCGCCGTGGATTACATGCCGGTACCGGTTGTGCCGGAAATCCTTCGTGCAAAGGTGAAGGTGTTCACCGAGCTTTTCCGGAAGACACAGCAACTGGAGCAGCTGAACCGCGAACTGGAACAGCGCGTTGCGGACCGGACGGCCGCGCTTGAATCCTTCAACGCGCGCCTGATCCACAGCGAAGAGCAGCTGCGCCTGGCGACAGAAGCCGCCGAAATCGGCCTGTGGGATGTGGATTATGCTTCGAACACGCTATTCTGGCCTCCACGCCTGAAAGCAATGTTCGGGATTTCTCCCGACGCGCCCGTCTCCATGGACGATTTTTATGCTGGCCTTCATCCGGAAGACCGCGAGGCCGTTACCGCGGCGTTTGCTGCCGCCTGCGATCCGGCGCAACGCGCGCGCTACAATGTCGAATACCGGACGATCGGCAGAGAGGATGGGATCGTTCGGTGGGTCGCCGCAAAGGGCCGCGGCATCTTCGATGACAATGACAGATGCGTCCGCGTGATTGGAACGGCAATCGACATTACCGAACGCAAGCGTGCTGAGGAACACAGCGCGTTGCTCGCGCGCGAGGTTGATCACCGCGCCAAGAATGCGCTTGCCGTCGCGCAATCGATCGTGCGGCTGACGCGCGCCCCAACCATCGAGGCCTATACGCGTGCCGTTGAAGGGCGGATCGCCGCGCTGAGCCATGCGCACGCGCTTCTGTCGGCATCGCGTTGGCAGGGCGCCAGCCTGCGCAGCCTGATCATGGAAGAGCTGGCACCCTATGCCACGTCGTCAGAGCGCGCCGCCCTGGAGGGCGCGGACTTAAAGCTTGACCCGACCACCGCCCAATCGCTCGCTCTGGTGCTGCACGAGCTGGTGACGAATTCCGCCAAATATGGCGCGCTTTCGCGCGATTCCGGCCGTCTTGGCCTGAGGTGGTTGGAGGATAAGCGCCATGTCCTGCTGACGTGGACGGAACAGGGCGGCCCTCGCGTTTCGCCACCGGCGCGCAGTGGCTTCGGCCTGAACGTCATCCGAACCTGCGTGGAAAACCAGCTTCACGGAACGGTCTCGCTGGATTGGCGGGAAGACGGCCTTTACTGCAACCTCGACATTCCGGTTCACCGAGATGGGCCGATCGATGCCGCCGACCTGACATTGTTCGACGGAAAACGAACGCAGGACTGTCGCCCCGGCCGGCCCCATGTGCTGGTCGTCGAAGATGAAATGCTTGTGGCGCTGATGATGCAGGAATCCCTGCTGGGCTTCGGCTTCGACGTGATCGGGCCCTACGGCCGCCTGGCGGAGGCCATGAGGGCGGCAAAAATGCAGACGCCTTCGGCCGCAATTCTGGACGTGAATGTCGGGGGCGAACCCGTTTACGAGCTTGCCGATTTTCTGGTGCAGGAAGACGTCCCGTTCATCTTCCTGACGGGATATGGGCGCGAAAGCATCCATGAGCGCTTTGCGGCCGTGCCCATTCTGGGCAAGCCCGTAAATCTCGATCAGCTGAGAAGTGCCCTCGCCGGAGCGATATCGCCCGAACAACGCGGGTCGGGCGTCCTGCGGGCCTGAGGCGCGCCTGCGAGGCGCGCGCAAGCGGACATCCTGTGCAAGCCGAAAACGGAAAAATTGGAGCGGGCGACGCGAATCGAACGCGCGACCCTAACCTTGGCAAGGTTATGCTCTACCCCTGAGCTACGCCCGCCTCCAAAGCGAGGGCGGTTTATTGCCCATCG
>JAJPIX010000052.1 GCA_021324545.1 Alphaproteobacteria bacterium | reverse complement strand
TTGGAGCGGGCGACGCGAATCGAACGCGCGACCCTAACCTTGGCAAGGTTATGCTCTACCCCTGAGCTACGCCCGCCTCCAAAGCGAGGGCGGTTTATTGCCCATCGCGGCTTTCGATTCAATACCATTCCATTTTGCCGGTAAAGTTTCCCGATCAAGGGCCCTCGATGCCCACCGCGCCCCATTGCTGCGGGCCGGCCGGGGCCCCGTCTGCCAGTGTCTTCTGTCCGGAGCCGCAAGATTTGCGAAAGGACGCGAAAGCTTGTCCCATCCGCGGCGCTGCAACAATCTTCTGGCCGGATGCTCCCGTGAATCGCCCACCTGCCACCGACACCGATCTTTTTGCCCAGCTCGATGCTCTCGGCATCGCTCACCGGACGTACGCGCACGCGCCGGTTTTCACCGTGGAGGAATCGCAGGCGGCTTGCGCGCATATTCCGGGCGGGCACACCAAAAATCTTTTTCTCAAGGACCGGAAGGGCGGCTTATGGCTGGTGGTGGCGCGGGAAGAGCTGAAGCTCGATCTGAACGCACTGGCCAAGCAGTTGGGCGTGACGCGATTTTCTTTCGGTCCTCCGGCTCTTCTGATCGCCATGCTCGGCATCCCGCCGGGCTCTGTGACGCCCTTTTCGCTGATCAACGATCCCGAAGCGCGGGTTCGGGTGGTGCTGGATGAAGCCATGCTGGCGCTGGACCCGCTGAACTTTCATCCGCTGCGCAACGACCGCACCACGGCAATTTCCCCGTCCGACCTTCTCAAATTCATCCACGCAACGGGCCATGAACCAATAACCGCACGGCTGCCCGAACGAAACGGATGAGCGCGCAATTCACCCACCCCAAAGGCGCACGGCCAGGCACAGCACACCGGCGCCCAGGAGCGTCATGATCGTGGTCGCCGCGCGCGGGTGGGCATGCTGGCTTTCGGGAATGAGATCGGAGGCGCCCAGATAAATGAAGCAGCCGGCAAAGACGCCGAGCACGAGCCCGATGGCCGATTGCGGGATGCGGACGAGCAATGTGGTCGCGGCTCCCAGGACCGGCGCGATGGCATCGAGCAGAAGAAAGGGCAGCGCCTGTTTGAGCCTGCCGCCGCTCTTCAGGATGAAGGCGACCGTGTTGATGCCGTCGGAAAAATCGTGGGTGATAACCGCCGCAGCCACGATGGCGCCAACGGCCGGCGAGGCCTGGAAGCCCGCGCCGATTGCCACGCCGTCAAGAAAACTGTGCGCCGCCAGCGTGAGGGCGCCGGCCGCGCCGCGCTGCGGAGCATGGTCGTGTGCGTGTTCTTCATGCGCCTGCGGGTGAATGAGGATCAGCCGGTCAATGACGAGGTATGCGAAAAACCCCGCGGCGACAAACAGCGTGAGGCGCGCCGGATCGTAATAACCATTGGCGAGCGCGACGGATTCGGGCAGGAGATCGAACAATGCAACACCGATCACGGCGCCCGCTGAAAAACCGAGAATAAGGTGCAGCCGGTCGCGAACGCGCAACGCAAATACTCCACCCAGCACCGTGGCGGCGAAGGCAAGCGCGGAGATCAGGATGACGGTCATGGGAAGCGGCGGCGTGCCGAACGATCAGTTGCTGCCGGGATAGTTGGGGCTTTCGCGCGTGACCACAACATCGTGGACATGGCTTTCGCGCAGGCCCGCGCCCGTAATGCGGACGAATTTTGCGCTCTTCTGGAAGGTGGGGATGTCTCTTGCGCCCGTGTAGCCCATGGCCGCGCGCAACCCGCCCACGATCTGATGCACCACATTGGCGACCGGGCCTTTGTAGGGAACCTGCCCCTCCACACCTTCGGGCACAAGCTTCAGCGCATCGTTCACTTCGGCCTGGAAATAGCGGTCGGCCGAACCGCGCGCCATGGCGCCGACCGAGCCCATGCCGCGATAGCCTTTGTAGGAACGGCCCTGATACAGGAACACTTCGCCCGGCGCCTCTTCGGTGCCGGCGAGCAACGAGCCTACCATCGCGGCATTGGCGCCCGCCGCAATCGCCTTCGCAAGATCGCCGGAATATTTGATGCCGCCGTCGGCAATGACGGGCGTGCCGGTCTTGCGTGCGGCTTCCACGGCATCCATCACGGCCGTCAGTTGCGGCACGCCGACGCCCGCGACCACACGCGTGGTGCAGATGGAGCCTGGGCCGATGCCCACCTTCACCGCATCGGCGCCCGCGTCGATCAGCGCCCTGGCGCCATCGGCCGTTGCAATATTTCCGGCGATGATCTGGGTGTAGTTGGACTCTTTCTTGATGCGTTCGACCGCGCCAAGCACGCCTTTCGAATGACCATGCGCCGTATCCACCACCACCACGTCGCATTCGGCTTCGATCAGCGCCAGGGCCCGCCTGAAACCGTCTTCGCCCACGCCGGTGGCCGCACCCACGCGCAGGCGGCCGCGCTCATCCTTTGCGGCATTGGGATATTTCTGCGCCTTCTCGATGTCCTTGACGGTTATGAGGCCCACGCAGCGATAGGCTTCATCCACGACGAGAATTTTTTCGATGCGATGCTGATGCAGAAGACGCTTGGCTTCTTCAGGTTTCACACCTTCGCGCACTGTGACAAGCCGGTCTTTCGTCATCAGCTCGCGCACCGGCTGGCGCAAATCGGTGGCGAAGCGGACATCGCGATTGGTGAGAATGCCGACAAGCTTGCCCGCGCCCTTGCCGTTGGCGCCTTCGACCACAGGGATTCCGGAGATGGAATAGCGCTGCATCAAGGACAGCGCATCGGCGAGCGTTGCGTCGGGGCCGATGGTGACGGGGTTCACGACCATGCCGCTTTCGAACTTTTTCACGCGACGAACCTGCTCGGCCTGCTCTTCGATGGGCAGATTCTTATGGATCACGCCAAGCCCGCCGGCCTGGGCCATGGCGATGGCCAGGCCTGCTTCCGTGACCGTGTCCATGGCGGCAGAAATAAGCGGGATTCCGAGCTCGATGGACGCGGTCAGCCGCGCCCTCGTATCGACCTGGCCGGGAAGGATTTCGGATGCACCAGGCACAAGCAGCACATCGTCGAAGGTCAGGGCTTCGCGTATGGCTGGTCGCTGTTCCATGCGGGCGTCTATCAGCCTTGTTTCGATTCTGCAAGAGCAGGCCTTGGGCGTTTACAATTGGCCGGGCCAGGGAGGACGGATATGACGCAGGAATTCAGGGTCGGCGACCGGGTTTCGTGGAATTCGGAAGCGGGCCGGGTACGCGGCAAAATCGTGAAAATTCACAGGCGGAATGTGGACTTCAAGGGTTACACCCACCACGCCAGCCGGGAGGAGCCGCAATACGAAATCCGGAGCGACAAAACCGGGCACATCGCCATGCACAAGGGTCGAACTTTGCGGAAACTGCACAAGGCCCCATAAGCCGTGGCGCTGCCCTTCTTCACAATCGGACATTCCACGCGAAGCATCGCGGAGTTTGTCGCGCTCCTGAAAATGGCCGATGTAACGGCGCTGGCGGACGTGAGGACAATTCCGCGTTCCCGCACTAACCCGCAATTCAATTCCGATGTGCTTCCACGCGAAATTGCGCCCATCGAGTACCGGTCCATTGCGGCGCTCGGCGGCTTGCGGGGACACAGACGCGGCAGCGGACCGTCGCCCAACACGTTCTGGGAGAATGAAAGTTTTCGCAACTATGCCGACTATGCGGCCACGCCCGCCTTTCGCGGGGGGCTCGAGGAGTTGAAGGCAATTGGCTGCGAGAATGTCTGTGCCTTCATGTGCGCAGAGGCTGTGTGGTGGCGGTGCCATCGCCGCATCATCGCCGATTACCTGCTCGCCGAGGGCGAGCAGGTCTTCCACATCATGGGCCCCGGGCGGATCGAACCGGCCAGGCTCACGCCCGCGGCGCGGCTGGTCAACGGAAAACTTGTATATGCAGGCTCCTGACTAGTTTTCTTCGTCCGGATAGGGCCCGACGCCGCCATCGGCAATGAATTTGTCAATGCGCCTGTCGAGGACTGGCAACGGCACCGATCCCAGCTGCAGCACGGTGTCATGAAACGCGCGGATATTGAATTTCGCGCCGAGCGCGGCTTCTGCGCGGCGGCGGTTCTTCAGGATATCCATTTCGCCCAGATAGTAGGACAACGCCTGCCCCGGCCAAGCGATATAACGATCCACTTCGGTGTTGATCTCGTGATCGGGGAGCGCGGTGTAATCGTGCATGTATTTTACCGCCTGTTCGCGCGTCCAGCCCTGGCTGTGGATACCGGTGTCCACTACCAGCCGCACCGCACGCCAGATCTGATAGCCGAGCATGCCGAAGCGATCGTAGGGCGTCTTGTACATGCCCATCTCGTCACCGAGCCATTCGCAATAGAGCGCCCAGCCTTCGCCATAGGCGGAGATATAGGTGTAACGCCGGAAGTCGGGCAGATTCCTGTTTTCGGCAGCGAGCGGAATCTGAAATGCGTGCCCCGGCGCGGATTCATGCAATGTGAGCGCGGTCAGGTTGTAGAGCGGCCGCTGCGGCAGATCATAGGTATTGACGAGATAGACGCCAGGCCCGCCGCGGCCGGAGGTGTAAAATGGCGCCAGGTCGGCCGGCACCGGCTTGATCGCAAAGCGCGCGCGCGGCAGATGGCCGAAATACTGCGACGCCTTGCCATCGAATTCCTTGGCAATCCAGGCAGCGTCCTTGAGAAGCTCCTCGGGCGTCCTGGCGTAAAATTTCGGGTCGGTGCGCAGGTAGTGGAGGAATGCCGGAAAATCGCCCTTAAACCCGGTCTTTTTCATTTCACCGACCATCCCGGCGTGCAGGCGGGCGACTTCCTGAAGGCCAAGCCGATGAATTTCGTCCGGCGTCATGTTGAGGGTTGTGAACTGGAGGATGCGTGACTGGTAATAGGCCTTGCCGTCGGGCAGATCGTAGGCCGCGAGCGTGGTGCGCGCATGCGGCACATAATTATCGTTCCAGAACTTCAGAAGCTCGGCATAGGCCGGTTGCACCTTGTTTCGGATGACATCGATAGCCTCGGCGCGGAGCCGGGCCCGTGTGGCCGCAGGAATCGTCGAGAGCATCTCCCTGAACGGCGTGTAGAGCAGACAGTCTTCCGGCTTGGCCTTGACGACCTGGCTGATGGATGTATCGCGGCCCAAAAGCGTGACGCGCGGAGGCGTGAAGCCGCGTTTGAGGCCGGCGCGCATTTCATCTTCCTGCTCGCGGAAATAGCGCGGCAGATCGCGCAACTGGGCAATATAGTTCTGATAGTCCCTGAGCGTCTTGAAATTGCGGCGCGCGGTGTAACCCACGTCCGTCCAGAATGAGCTGTCGGAATTGGCCGGCATTTCATATTGCCGAAATCGCTGATCGGCAATGAGCGCGGCAATCTGCGGTTTGTAAACGTCGTAATCGACCTGATTGTCGGGAGAGAGCTGATCGCGGGGAATGGCGTCGAGTTCCTTCAGGACCTCCTGCCAATAGCGAAGGCGCATCTCCTGCGAGGTCGGGTCGACTTTCGGGAAATGATCCGCGATCGGCTTCTGGCTGTCTTCTTCGTCCGGGAACTGCTCTTCGCGCCACGTCCATTCCCGCGTGTAGAGGGCCTTGAACCGCGCGTCGGCACTCTGCGGCGCGGCATTGGCGGGGAAAACGGCGCTCATGGCCAGCACAACTGTCGCCATTCCGAATCCGGCAATGAAAGCCTGCATGGATCACCCCTTACCCGAACAGCGCGCTCACAGTCATTTGGCAAGAGCGGGGACCGATTTGCAATGCGCGCAATTTGCGCAATGTGTCTATTTTCTGCCGCGAAACCCCTGGGCCACGAGATACAGCTCCACGGATTCGGCCCGCGAGGCCGGCGGCTTCACGTGCTTGACCGTCGCGAAGTTCTTTCTGATCCGCGCCAGCAACTCATGGGTGGCGCCGCCCTGAAAAACCTTGCCGACAAAGGCGCCGCCCGGCCGCAGGACATCCTCGGCCACGTCCAGCGCCGCTTCCATCAACGCCAGCGTGCGCAAATGATCGGCCGCCCGAATTCCTGTGGTGGGCGCTGCCATGTCCGAAAGCACAAGATCGGCAGGACCGCCCAGCGCCTGTTTCAGCCGTGCCGGAGTATCCGGATCGGTCAAGTCGGCCTGAAGAACGGTTACGCCCGCGATGGGCTCCATTGCCAGAATGTCGGCCGCGACAACTGTCGCGCCACGGCCTGTGGCAACCTGGCTCCAGCCGCCGGGGGCGGCCCCCAGATCCAGCACGCGGGAGCCCTTCTTCAGAAGATGAAACTTCGAGTCCAGTTCGAGAAGCTTGAATGCCGCGCGGCTCCGGTAACCTTTGGTCCGGGCTTCATGCACATAAGGGTCATTGAGCTGGCGCTCGAGCCAACGGGTCGAAGATACCTTGCGGCCCCTGGCGCTTCGCACACGGACACGCCTGGATCCGCGGCCTGATGATCTGTCTCCTGGCATGAAAGCCGCCTTGTTCCGGTCGCTGCTATCCGCTAAATCCGGCCAGCCAAGCCGTTGGGGGATCGTCTAACGGTAGGACAGCGGACTCTGACTCCGCCAGTCTAGGTTCGAATCCTAGTCCCCCAGCCAATTCGGACAGCATTTTTAGTGCGGATCGGCATGCTTCGCACGCTGCCGGACAAACGGAATCGTGACGCGCGGATACGCGGATTCAGCCCGCCCGGCTGACCGAATTCTGTCTGGCGCCAACGACGGTGGCGGGCGCGGGGCGTGCGCCCGGCAGCGGCCGGCGGCCCGCGGCGAGCGCCAGGCGAACGACTTCCGAAAGGCTGCGCACCTTCAGCTTGTCCATCACGCGCGCGCGGTGGATTTCGACGGTTCGCGGCGAAATTCCAAGTATGTGAGCGGCGACCTTGTTCGAATGGCCGGAGATGAGCTGATCCAGAACGTCCAGCTCCCGAGGAGTCAATGCATCGAGAAGCGCTCTCGCGGCCTGTCTGTCAGCAACTTCGTCTTTCGTCCGGTTCTCCAGTTCGATGGCCCGTTCAAGCGCAGACAGCATTCTGTCTTCGTCAAACGGCTTCTCGATGAAATCCAGCGCGCCCGCTTTCATCGCCCGGACCGCCAATGGAACGTCCCCATGTCCCGTGATGATGATCAGAGGCGTGTGATTGCCGCGCCTGATAAGCTCTTCCTGGAGAGCAAGGCCGTTCATTTCCGGCATCCTGACATCGACAACCATGCAACTGCATTGGCCGGCATATTCGCTCGAAAGCAGTTCCAGCGCTGAAGCAAAATCTACCACCCTGTATTGCGCGGATTCGAACAGCGCCCGCAAGGAACTTCGGACATTTTCGTCATCATCGACGATGCAAATGAGGTTTCGGGTCATTTGACAGCCTGTGAAGGGAGCTGGAAGCTGAACACGGTGCGGCATGCCGGATTGGACGACGGGCCGGCATTAGCAACAGAAACTTCCACGCCGTCGCCCACGCGGCGGCTTCTGATCACGAGCCTGCGCCATGCGGGACCGCACATCGTTGCTGCCGCAAATTTCACAATGTCGGCAATCATTCTCAGGGTCCGCGCGCGGTCTGCGTAGACGGCGGGCAGATCGGTTCCGAGATCGAGGTTCACCGCGCGATCGGCAGGCAGTCCCAGGCCCGGCACAATCGCTTGCCTTATCATGTCGTTGACGTCGTGCATGGCCGGATCCGGTTCGCGGCCTTCGGCGTTTCGCAAGTCCTGGATAAGCGCTCCGGCGCGCGCGGTCTGCTCGGCAGCCTTGTCGAGAAGCGGAAGCGCCCTCTCGGCGCCGTCCGGCGATCTGAGCCAGCGGCGGGCCGCACTGATGTAGTTGGTCAAGGCGGCAAGCGGCTGGTTCAATTCGTGTACCTGGGCCGGCGACAAGCGTCTGATCGGGCTGTGCGAAGATGTATGCGCAAGGTCGCGCCGGGTTTGCGCTGCGCGCATCCGGGATTGCACCTGTCCATTGCCCACGGCTTTCCTTCCGGACTTCGGAACTCGAACAATGGCGTCAGTATCAGTAGGGATTTGAGTTTCGATAAGGGCCGCCGCGAATCTGTCGCCCGGCTCCGGCATCGATGGAGAAGACTGCCCCCTTACTCTTTGCATCGCTCGCATTGAATTAAGATTACAACAATATGAATGAAAAGAATAATTGAAATTTGTCAAAGAACAAGCGCTTTTCTTGAAGTATGAATGAAACACAAAGCGTGGACGAGATCATCCGTATTAACCGTAAGAATCTCGCTTCAGCCGGGCTTGGCGATGTCTTTGGCAGATTTTCGAGGATTCAAATGAAAAACAAGGTTTGTCTTTTGACAACAAGTCAGTCCAATTTCCGGGACTTGGCGCCCTTTTTGACCAAGGCGGGGTTGTCGGTGTGGAAAGCAACGTCGGTGTCTCAATGCCTGGCCAGCCCTCACCTGCCCAGGACGCTTTGCGTGATCGCCGATCTGCCAACCCAGCGCGACATCGACCAGATTGTCGGGCTGCGGACTGCGGGCTTCGATGAACCGGTCATCCTGATCTCGAACTGCGCCCCTTCAGCCGGCACCGCTTCCCGCGCACACCTGCTGGACGTTTTGGCTCATCCCGTCGAGCCAAGAGATGTGCTCACGTGGATCGAGTGCATCTGTATCGCGAACCTGGCCGCCAACGGCCGGCTGAAGCGAGCCGCCTGAGATAGATCGGCGCCTACAGCGATGGACAGGCGAGCGTTGTGCCGTTGTACGGCACAGCCAACGGCGTCAGCGTTACGGTCAACACTTCCTGATAGCTCGGCGATGCGTTCTTCGTTGCTCCGCCCTCCTGGAGCGTAGCCGTTATCGGCAAGTTCTGGCCATTGATCCCTGCCGCACTGCATGCCACCGCCGTAAATGTGTGGTTGGTGTGGTCAACGGTTTCTCCGGCCAGGCGCATCGAAAACATGATCGATTCTGCGGCAACAGCGGTGTTCCCGCCGGGATAGGTCATAACGTAGTTGTGGGTTGCCGACATCGCCACGGTAAAGGGACCCGTGCTGGCAACGCGAATTTGACCCGTGACGCTGTGCGATGGCGCCTGCGCGTCGGAGACTGAACTGATCTCGCCGAAGCTGAGCGCGGGGCCTGAATAACTCGCTTGCAGGGCGCTCAGAACATCGATCTGTATTGCGATCGCGCCCGGCAGCGTGGTGGGCGTCGTGACATCGTGAAGAGCGCCAGAACCCGTGCAAATGTAAACAATGTCAAATGTAATGGGCCTGCCCGCTGTCAGATCAAGGCCGGGTGGGATCGTAACCGTGAGCGGCAGAGAGACGGTATCGGGCTGCCCATTGCCGCCGAAATTGTAGAAGACGGTTCCGCTTGCTGGCGGCGGCAGGGATAGTGTGTGGGACGCGGGCTGCGTGTAGAGAACATTCGAGCCGTTATAGGTGATGGAATAGCCGGCGGGGGAACCGGCGGGCTGGCTGATATAGAAATCAACCTGTCGTGTCTTGTTTCCGCTTCCATCCCTGTAGCGTGTAAGATTGAGCGTGACCGGCACATTGGTGAACCCGGTTCCGGAGAACGGGTTGTAATTGCCGATGCTGACCGCAGTCTGACCGGTCACGCTGCAGAAACTTCCGACAGCCCTCGCCGGCGATCCCGACAGCGCGGCGATGGACACCACAACCGCTGCGATGAAGAGCCTGTGTCTCATGGCTGCCCAGCCATGCGCGCCGGACGGACGTCACCCAACGTCACGGCGCCTTTGCTGCCGGCGGCAACGTCAATCTCGTAGTCCGTGGCCGGCTCGGTCTGCATTTCGATGCGCCAGCGGCCGGCGCGAAGGCCGGTGAGCCCGAAACGTCCCTGCGCGTTGGTAAACAGCTCGATTGGTTTGTGCGATGGATTCCCGATTTCGGATGCCGACCCCGAAACGAGCGGAAGAGGCTCGCCATTTTCGTTCACAAGCCGCCCGATCGCCGTGATCGAATAATCGGTGCCGGCTTCAAGACGGTATCCGGCGCGATGCGGCGGCAGCAGGCGGAATGTGTCCTGACCGATATCCGAATCGACCGGGGCGTCAGGTGCATCAATGGAAACCGTGCGCTCGTTGTAGGATGCAAGGTCCGGCACCGTGGCCGTACCAAGAGGACCCGTCTGCGCCTCATATCCGGACGGACCCGGATCAATAACGACGTCAGCGTTCTCGAGATTTTTGCTTCGCTGCACAATGGCGAAGGCGTCGCTGATGGGTCGGCCGACCGAGACGGCCCCATCGGCGAACGCTATCGATGTCGCCACGCGCACATCCGTCTGGGCGACAGACTGCAGGCCCGAGCCGCCAAATGCCGAAAAATGGTCGGCGCCCACTTCGCCGGCGCTGCCGACATAGTTGACCGTCCCGTCCAAGTCATAGCCTGCGGACGTCCGCTCCAGCGCTGCCGAGGCGTTGTAAGAGCCGGCGTCGGAGCCATGATTTTCCATCCATTCGAGCCGCTCCGCGCCGAGCGCGGAATCCGCGCTGGCAATGACACTGGAGTCCTGATCAAGCTGCAGCGTAAGCGAAAGCTGCACCAGCAGGCCGCCATGCGTGTCGAAGATCGACCGCTGGTAGCCGGCCGTCGCATTAAGACTTGCGAAAGATGTCGGGTGCCAACCCAATGTGACTTCGTAGAGGTCGCTGTCTGGCGACGGCGCACGGCCCTTTGCGTAATGAAGGCTGATGCCTGCGTATAAACCGTCATTGAAAACATGCGAATAGCTGCCGTTGAATTCATAGACATAGGGGTTCAGCGGCGGCGGCATCACGCCGGGGGAAAAGGACGGGGCGGGCGTCTGGCAACTGGCGGCCAAGGATCCGGCGGGCGCCGCAGGCCCACGGTTCTGGCATGCCGGAACCGGGACGGTGCCAGAAATACCCATCGGCAGCACGGCGCCCAGCGCGCTTTGCGCATCGACCGGAGAAAAATCCCTGCTCCACATTTCGGCGGAAAGATCCAGCGTATCGGCCGTGCCGTTGGTTCCGCCAAACATGGTGTGAAAATCGAGAAGCGCGGCATATCCGTATCCCAGCGCCTTGCCTTTCGATGCGGCTAGACTGGCGGAAAACGATCCGAACCCCGTGGACAGGATCGCATCTGCGCCCCCCATTGCGGAATGGACATTGGCCTGCAGGTTCGCGCCAAGCGTGAGCCGTTCGCTCAAGCCGTGCTCGATATAACCGGTGACTTCCGGATCGCCCGTGTAGCCGGGTCCGCTTGCGCCAAGAGGGGCGCGGACACCCGCATAGAGGCCGAACTCCGTCAGGCCCTCCGCCAGCTGGGCCTGATCGGAAAACTGGCTGAAATTGAGCTCCTGTATTCCTCCTGAGTCATCGCGAATGGAGAGACGCACATCTTGCACGCCCTGCGTGAAGGGAAAATTCCTCAGATCATATTGCCCGGGGCCAAGCTGGATGCGCTGCAGAAGCTGTCCGTTGATCCAGATTTCGACAGTTGACGCACGCGAAAGCGTGAAACCCTGTTGACCGCTTGGCCGTGCGATCGTCTGCGGCTGAAGCACGCCGTAGGAGCGATAGAGCGACAGCCCCGCAATATAGGGCGCAGACTGGAACCCGCGCGCGGTTGTCTCCAGATCGCCCAAAGTCCAGCGGATGATGTTGTCCTGATCGTCGTATTCGAGGCGTGTCGCCTGGCGCTGAAATGCAGCCCCGGGACCGCCAGGCTGAGCGGAGCCCTGCGCTTCCAGTTCGAAGTCGTGAAAGCGCGTGGCCCCGTCCAGAAAAATGACCGGCGGCAGGATGCCGCGCGTATCGCCGGCTTCCGCATAGGCAAGCGCGCCGCGCATGTTCAGATAACCGCTGAAGGTTGCCGGCGCCGCGAAATCGCCGGGTGGGCTGCCGCTGCGCGCGGAAACGTCAATTCGCCGGGCAAGCTGCAAAGGAAGAGGAATGTCCAGTGCCAATTCGATCTTTTGCGAATCGTAACGCATGGCAATTCCGGACTCGGCGAGAACCTCGAGCGAGACCCATGCAGAGTCCGCGAGCTTTTTGCGCACGGCCGCCACAAGTTCTGGCTTTGCGACAAGCGCCAGGAGATCGAGCAATCGCGCCGATGGCGTTTCCATGCCGCCGTCAGCCTTGATCTGCATCTTGATGTCGCCGATGTATACGCCGGCCTCGGTGACAGGAACCGTGAGCTCGATCGCGCCGCGCGATGCGCGCGGACCGCTTTGCGGAAGCGGCGCGGCGCTCTCGCCTGCACTTGCGCCGGCGGTACCGATCCACACTGAGGCCAGCGCCACAGCAATTGCATGACGCAGACCCACAACATCCTCAGTTTGCGGGTTTGAACTCGGCCGAAACGGTACCCGCAGCCGACGGAAGCGCTATCGGCAGCGTGAACTTTCGCTCAAGTCCGGGATCGACAAGGCCCATGCCGACCGATTGTGCGATTTCAGGTCCGGTCAGGGATTTCGTGAAAACGGTCCGCCCCGCGCTATCCTTTTCGACGATGTCCAGCTCACCATGGGCGAGGTAGCCGTAGGTTGCGGAGTCATTCGCGATCGTGATGACCGGCACCGGTTTGCCGGCGGCGTCCTTGCCGATCGCGGCCGAAGAAACGTGGAGGGACGGCTTTACGCCATCCGGCCCGACGCTTGCGAGCACCGCGAAATTGTAGACGATCTGTACGCCTGCCTTGGCGGAGCTGAGCTTAACGGGCAGCTGCGCGACCGTTATGTAATAGTGCTTGCTCGTGCGCAACGCGGGATCGCCGACATACTGGACGCGAAAGGTCTGCGTTGCGCCCGGCGCAATGACGGCCTGGGGCGGGAAGATGACGAGGTCGCCGGGATCCTTGCCCGTCGGATGTGCTCCTTCGGCGTCGATGATCAGCTCCTGGGCCGTCAGCTCCACGGGAATGGCGTCAACGGACGTATTTTGGACGCTGATCACCTGGTTCATCCCGCGGCCCGATGTTTTGAGGTCGAGGACGACCGGTCTCACCGTCATTGCCGAGGCGATCGGTGCGGCCAGGAGACATGCAAAGAACAAGAGTGCCGTGGCGCCGGACTTCGAGATATTCTCAAACATCTGTCACTCCCGTGTATGCGATGTGGCCGCAGCAACAAGCAACGGCTGCGGCCACATCACTGTCGTGCAACGGCAAGGGGCGAGGGGGATCACGCTGCCGTTGCAACCTCGATTGTGATCACAGACGTGTAATCGCCCGCGACCAGAATGCTCGATGGCCCGTTGGTCGCACTGAGACCATAGACATTGACTTCAAAATTGCCGGCTATGACGGCGAATTGCCCTCGAACGGTCTGAACCGTCGGCGCCGGCGCCACGGGCGCCGTTGTGTAAGTGATTCTTGTGTATCCGCCGGCAGCCATCGCGATTTCGACCTCGGCCGTGTAATCGACCGTATTGCTGAAGGCGCCCGAAGGTGGCGGCGTTGAGGTTGCGAGTTCCGTGGCGCTCAGCGTCACGGTGGAATTGACGGTCGAGCAACCGAGCTCGAAGGATGTCGATCCCGCCGGCGAACTGACATTTGACTGTTCCAGGCCCGTGAGAAGCGTGCCATTCGATTCTGCGAGCTGGCCCAATTCAATCGTGCCGCTGAATGTTGTTGCGCCGACGATCGTGCCGCACTGGGCCTGAACGAAGCCGGTAACGTTGACCGTGCCGGAAACGGTTTGCGCACCGGCGGGCAGGATCAGACATCCCGCAAGGGCCGCGCAGCCCGGCAAAAGCATTCTACGCATGGTTCCTCCATGAATGGTTGGATTTGCCGCTCATATCGCCGCGCTCACTGTGACGGTGAGGGTGTCGGCATAGGCGTTCGATGCGACGGGGATTGCGGAGCCGTCAAACGGCGCCGCCGAAACCTTGAGATAGGACCCTGCAGTCTCAATCGCGGGGCCGGAAAGCTGAAGCCCTCTGTTTGCCGTGGCCGGACCACGAAAGGAACAGGGCTGCGCCGCTGACGCTTTCAGCGATTCGGCGCTGCAAGTTGCGCTGACCGTGGGCACGTCCGCGGCGCCGACGAGATTCAGCGTCACCTGGTAGGGAACGAGGTTGGTGTAACCGGCCGGCGCGCTGAGCGGTGCGAGGAGACCGCCGTTTGCCGATTGAACGGCGACGCGCGACGGGCAATTGCACAGCAGCGAGAATCCGAAATTGTTGATGAATCCCGACACGATATCGGCATTCGTGAAGGAACCCGAGGGAGCCTGCCCCGGCGCAAAACTGCAGCTGGTTGCCACCTGAGCGGTTACAGGAATTGTAAGCGCGATATGGGAGGGGTTGCCGCCGGCAATTGCCGTGACTGCAGCCATTGCCGGCCCGCCAGTAGCGAGCAGCAGGCTGCCAAACAGCAACATGACCTTTTGCATCGCGCATGCCCCTCTGTATTCAGATCGTCGAACAACTGACGACGCATGCAACGTAGACCTGCGTGCAATGAACCGTTTTGATCGAGAGCAAGGGCAGCATTCATGTTCGTAAATCTTTTCTTAAATTTGTGCCGAGCAAGAAGAAAAGGCTTGGCGAATCCTGCGATCTTGACGCCTTTGTCGCCCCTGTAAGGGAAAATACGGAGGAGGAAGGGCGCCGCGATTGGCGGACCGCAAGGGCGGCTTCCTTCAAGCTGATCTGATCAGCCGCAGCATCCTGAGCAGATTGCGGCCCATGAGATAGAGGATGATTGTGCCCATCGCGATCGCGACCAGATCATGCGATTGGAGGAATGCATCCAGTCTTGAAATAAATTGCTGCATGGCCGGTCCCTGCCAGATTTGCGACAGGTGACCGATGATCGGGGCGGCCCACGCCGGAACATCCGCCATGCTGGTCGGCAGTCCCATTGCCTGCCACAGATCGACAAGCTGTCTCCATGCCGACAGCCCCGAACCATCGTCAAACACGGGCACGGCGCCCAATCCTGTTCCGATACCGGCGGCAGCCGCCAGATGCTCAAGCGATGCCCAGTTGCGCGCCAGGCCAGACTGTCTACGAAACAATCCGGGCGCCAGCATGCCGGAATCGACCACAGATTGCGCGATGGCAGGTGGATTGCCGTCTGTCAGGTTCTGGACCACGGAGCAGAACAGTTCCTGCTCTGCCTGGCGGCGCAGCTGCAGGCCACGCAGCGTTACCGGCCGGCCGCGAACGTGACCTTTTACGAAGCGCCGGAATTCCTGCGCCGCGCCGGTCCGGTCTTCCCTGTTCAGCAGCGCGAGGCATCGTGAGCGCGCGAAGGCGGAGCCGCCAATATTGAATACAAGCGACACGAGCGCCCCATATTCATTTTCGTTGAGCGGCACCTTGACGTTGCGCAGAACATCGGCCTGCGCCTCGTTGAGATCCTGACGCAACAGCTGTTCGGCCTGCGATGGTGTAATGCTCATGCCCAGCCGGACGCCGCGGGTGTGTCCGTAACCGATCGTCGGCACGCCGACGGGATCAAGATAGGCGTCCAGGCGAAGTGTCTCGAACCGCTTGATCATGGCCACGGCGGCGGACGTGAGGCCTGGCGACATGGTTTGCTGGCTCATGGCGCGGGCCTTTCGGCGTGGGTGGCGGCCGTCTGTGGCGGCTTGTGCGCGTCAATCGGCCCAAGCCCGGAGACGCCGCAGTACGAGATGAAGCTTGTGGCTGCAAAAGCCAGGACAAGTCGAAGCAGACGAACGAGCGCGACCGGAAATGCTCCCCGCGGCGTGAGCAGAACTTTCGACGGCATTGCGGCACTCCGTTCAAACAACTTCGTCCGCCATCATTGTGCGGGCCCGCGTGAAGCCCATTGTCATTCATCAAATCGAAAGCACATTTCGCGTCGGGGAAAATCCGTACGCGATGTACGCAAAGAAAGCCGGAATGCTGGCGGTCAGCCGGTCAGAATAATTGGTCATCCGATAAACTACGTAGTCTCCAACGCGGCTATGTAATATTCCCTAGGGAAAGAACCGGACTTTTTAATTGTTTCTCAAGCATGGATGTTCGCCCTGTCGATAACTTCCACGGGCAAGGGGAATATTCATGATCGCCTTAAACACGAAATATTCGCAGGCGAAATCCGAACAGCCGATTGACGCTCAGCGGCCCGGCCTTCTTTCACCGGCGCCGGCGCAAGGCTTCGAAGGAGTTCTTCAGGCTCAGCGCGGAGCGCGGCAGGTCTTCGAACGGAACGACACGATATTCAGCGAAGGGCACCCGGTCGATCGCATCTATCGCATCATTGCCGGGACCGTGCGGCTTTGCCGGCATACGCAAAACGGCAAGCGATATATTGCCGATTTCCTGTTGCCCGGAGACATGCTCGGCTTCATCGATCAGAACGATCATCTCTTCACCGCGGAAGCGGTCGACTACGTGAGCCTCGCCTATTATCCGCGCAGCCAGATCACCCGCCTTTTTGACAGCGACGCGAGCGTTCGAACGCATTTTCTCATGCACTTCGCCTCGCGGATGATGGCGTTCCAGGATCATCTGTTCACGCTGGCGTGCCAGAGTGCGAAGGAAAGGCTTTGCTCCTTCCTGCTTCGCCTCAGGAGCCGGGGTGGCACGGGCGCGGGACAGCTGCTTAATTTGAGCATGGGCCGGCGGGACATTGCCGATCATCTCGGGCTGTCCGTCGAAACCATCTGCCGGTCCCTTGCCCAGTTGCGGGACGCCGGCATCGTGGAAATTCCAAACATCCATCAACTCGTCCTGAAGGACGTCGAAGCGCTGCGCGCCCTTTCCGAAGCGACCGCCGAGTAGGCGTCTCCCGAACAAGCCGCCATCGCCACCCATTCCGTTACGGTCCCTGACAAGATGCCCAAGATTCCCCAGCCCATCGAACAGATTGCAGCGCGCCTGACGTCTCACAAAACGGAAGCCCCGAATACGGAAGTCCAGTTCCGGGCGATCCTGGAGCTCATTCCGGAACCGGTGTGGATTCGCAATCAGCTCCTTGAGCTGACATGGGCGAACGAGGCATTTGTCGCCGCAACAGGCGCGTCAACCTTGAAGGATGCGATCGCCTCAAATGCAATGCTGGATCAGTCCGAACACGAATTGGCGAGGCTTGCCCTTTCCGGACAGGATGCAGCCAGGACGGTTTATCAGACCGCGAGCGATGGCCGGATAAAAGTCTATGCCCTGGACATGCGGCAATTGCCGGATTTTGGAGTAGCCGGCATTGCTATCGACATCACTGACGCCACGCGCGCGAAAAGCGAACTCCAGCTGAAAAGCGATGCGTGCCATGATTTGCTGAATCAGATCGAGACGCCGGTTGCGATTTTCGGATCCAACCAGAAAATGATCGCCCACAACGCGGCGTACGCGAAGATGTGGAACTTCTCCGGTGAATGGCTGGACACCCAGCCGACCCACGGGGAAATCCTCGACCGGCTGCGGCAGGAGCACAAAATTCCCGAACAGCGCGATTTTTTGGCATGGAAACGCGAGCTGGTCCGGCCGTTTGAAAGCGGCGAAACGCGGCGCGAACAGTTCTGGTACCTGACGGGTGGGCGGAGCGTGCATGTTGTTGCACACCCGTACCTGCTGGGTGGCGTCTCCTATCTCTTCGAGGACATCAGCGAACAGCTGCGCCTGAAATCATCGCTGAACATGCTCACCAAGGTGCAAAGAGCGGTCCTGAACACGGTCGAGGACGGCATTGCCATCTTCGGCATGGACGGCCGTTTGAAGGTGCATAACGACGCGTTTGCCCGCATGTGGAAGGTGAATGAAACTGAGCTGTCGGGCGAGCCCCATTTCTCGCGCATCGCCGAACTGTGTGCCGCCCGCAGCGGCGAGAACGGCATATGGAACCTGGTGTCATCGGCTGTAAACGGCGGCGAGCTGGAGACAGAATGGAACAAGGTCACCAGAGCGGACGGACATACGTTGACATTCTCCGTGTCGCGTCTTCCGCAGGGCGCCACGCTCGTGAATTTCATTGACCTGAGCGATCTGGAAAAATTCGAAGCCTTGCTGAAAGAAAAGGCTTCGACCGCCGCGTAGGATTGCGGGGCGGGGCATAAGGATTTGTACCGATCGTGCCGATTGACAATGCTCAAGTCCGCTGGCGCCAGAGAGCCTTAACATTTTGAAAACCGTGGAGTGAAAATGCCATGCAAATTCTCGTCGCTTCAAATGGCTCTGCCAATGCCGAACGCGCGGTGGGTTTTGCTGCGCGGGTTGCCCGGTTCCTTGATGCAAAGCTCACGATCCTCACAGTCAGCAGCGAGATCGTAAGCAGCAAATTGAGACGCATGAGCCAGATCGAGAGAGAGGCGCCGTCCGAAGTGATCGCCGCCGAAGCAAGATCGAAGCTCGTGCGCGCCCAGCGCGTCGCCGAGAATGCCGGGCTGCCAAACGCGCAGATCAAGGCCGCCAGCGGCGACTCCGCCGAGACAATCCTGGAGGTCGCAAAGGCCTCAAAGAGCGACCTGATTGTCGTGGGCAAAGGGCAACACGACTTGTGGGCCGACCTCTTTCAGCACAGGACGTCGCAAAAGGTTGTCGAGTCGTCCTGTTGTCCCGTCGTCGTGGTGCCCTGACAGGCCCAACCCTAGCGCATAACCTGCGATGCCGGTTGCGAACCGCGCGCCTGCCTTCGCAGGACGAAGGCCGCCAAACCCGCGCCCGCCGCAGTTCCCAGAACCGGGAGCAGGCTGCCAAGCTGCGACCCTATGCTTGGAACCAGCGTGGCGACGAAGTCGATGGTCTCAATGGGGCCAAAGTTCTGAAACACGTGCATCACCACGTTGCCGTAGCCGCCTACGACAAGCACCACGCCTATCAGGAGCAGAAGCGCCGATAGCGACGCCACGATCATGAAGCCCAGGAGGCAATGCCCCCGCGCGGCCCTGCTGAATGCCAGAACAAACAACAGCACGGCCGCAGGCGCCAGGATCCAGAGGGAGATTCTGGGCAGCCACTCCATGATCATGGCAATGATCGGCAGCATCCTGCTTTCGTCCCCCGGGGTCCGAGCACGTCATAACAGAAAGCCCGAAATCCGGCAGGATCGGGGCGCCGCGGTTGCGGCGCAGCATCGCGCTTCGGCTTGCGGATTCACCTTGCTTTTGCGCATGATGGGCCCTTGGCGGCGGGCGCGAAGCCGGAAGCGCCCGGCGTGCGGTCGAATGGCACCCGGCGGCGGCATCGGCATCACATGGCAAACATGGACGAAAGCGGCTCGCGCGGCCTTGCGATGGCCTCGGTGAAGGGCACGGTTAAATGGTTCAACCCCACAAAGGGGTTCGGTTTCATCACGCTCGAAAACGGAAACGATGCGTTTTGTCACGCCTCGGCGCTTGCCTCCACGGGGCAAACCAATCTTCCTCAAGGCACAACTGTTGTTTGCGATCTTCAGGAATCGCCGCGCGGCCTTCAGGTCGTCGCCGTGCACAGCGTTGACCTGAGCACGGCCGATCCCAACCCGCCCCGCGCCCCGAGGGCCGGTGGACGGTTTGGCGGCGGTGACCGGCTTGGCGGAGGCGATCGTTTCGGCGGAGACCGCTTTGGTGGAGGTGACCGGTTTGGCGGCGGCCGGGATTTTTCCCGCGATGCCGGCCCTTCGGGCCCGATGGTGGAAGGCAAGGTCAAATTCTTCAACGACCAGAAGGGGTTCGGCTTCATCATGCCCGATGGCGGTGGAAGCGATGTTTATGTGCACGCAAGCGCGCTGCGGCGCTCGGGGATCAGCGCGCTCAGTCCGGAACAGCGAATACGCTATTGCACCCGCCAAGGGATGAAAGGGATTGAAGTCGACAGGATCGAGCTGATCTGAGCTATTCCCGCGCTTTTCCCGCTATGATGATCATCCCCATAGTGCGCAGGGGCGTTCTGCAAAAAACAGCTGGATCAACACCTTGAAAAGGGTTGAGCGGCTTATATATAGCCCCGATGTATATTGGGGCGATATAAGTGGACGTCCGAACGATTTGCCTGGGCATCCTGACCCGCGGTGACGCAACAGGATACGAGATAAAAAAGTCTTTCGAGGAAGACGGTTATCAGCATTTCGTGGAGGCGAGCTTTGGCTCGATCTACCCCGCGCTGAACCGGCTGACCGAGGAAGGCCTCGTTTCTGTGCGAGAGGAAGCGCAGGAAAAGCGGCCTGACCGGAAGGTCTATTCAATCACGAAGGCCGGGCGGCAAGCCCTGGTTGCGGCGCTCATGAAGCCCCTGCCGGAGGACAAGCACCGGTCGCCTTTCGTGTTTGCAATGCTTTTTTCGCATTTGTTACCGCCAGGGCGTGTGACGGCGCTGATTGATGCCTATATCGCCTACGGAGAGGCAAAGCTCGCGCAGAGTGCGCAGCCAAAGACGAAGCCGCAGACCGCAGGGGAGCGCTTCGTGACGGGATTGGGCCGGGCGATCTACCTCACCATGCTGGATTACCTCCGCACCCATCGTGCGGAGATCGAAGGACCAGCGGCGGAAGCCGCCGAATAGGGAGCTTATTCGATGTTTCGCCGCGCATTCAGGTCGCTGGGCGCCTGGTGGGAACGAGTGCAGCCGGATTTCTGGCGCCGCATCAAACCGCGGTACCGCGCCGCCATCACCATCGCCCTGATCGTCGCCCTCTACCTCGCGACCGGCATTTTCACGGGCGGAAACAACGCCAGCGCCGTTCCCGGAGACCAGAAGAAGACAGGATCCGACATTCCGCGGGTGCGCGTGGCGCAGCTTGTGGCAAGCCAGCGCGCGGTGACAATCACCATCCGCGGCCGCACCGAGGCGCTGCATGCCGTTGACGTGCGGGCGCAAGTCGAAGGCGTCGTGCGCACGATCCACTTTGAAAAGGGCGACCATGTAAAAGCCGGCGACGTGCTGTGCGAGCTGATGGTCAACGACCGCCAGGCGAAATATGAAGAAGCCGCCGCGCTGGTTGCCGAACGCGAAAAGGAAAATACCGCGGCCCAGAATCTTCTGCGCGAAGGCGCGATGTCTGCCAACGCAGCCAAACAGGCAACCGCGGCGCTGGAGGCCGCACGCGCAGCCATGCGCACCCAGCAGGTCGAGCTGGAAAACACCAAGATTCGCGCGCCGTTCGACGGTTTTGTGGATGACCGTTACGTGGACGAAGGTGATTACATGCGTCCCGGCGACAAATGCGAGCTTGTGATCGCGCCGGAGCCTTTCCTGGCCGTCGGTTCGGTGTCGGAGCGTGAAGTCGGCCAGATCAAGGTTGGCGATCCGGCAACTGTTACGCTCGTGACCGGCGAAACCGTGCAGGGCAAAGTCTACTTCGTGGCGGACAAGGCCGATGACACCACGCGCACCTTCCAGCTTGAAGTCGAGATTCCGAATCCGGATGGCAAGCTGCGGGCCGGTGTCAGCGCCGACATCCACATCCCGGTAAAGAATCTCGATGCCCAGCTGATTTCGCCCGGTATCCTGGTGCTCGACGACAACGGCGTCGTGGGTGTGCGGGCGGTCGAGAACGGCGTGGTTCATTTCGTTCCCGTCGAGATCGTGTCCGACAATCCGGAAGGAATGTGGGTGACGGGCCTGCCCAACAGGCTGACGGTCATCACGGTGGGTCAGGAGTTCGTGACCGACGGCGAACGCGTGATTGCGGTCCCCGGCGGCAAGGCGAGCAGCGCATCATGAAACGCATCATCGACTGGGCGGTCACGAACACGCGGCTTGTGATCGCGCTTCTCGCGGTCACGATCCTGGCGGGCATCATCTCATTCATCGTGATTCCGAAGGAATCGGAGCCTGACGTTCCGATCCCGGTGATTGTCGTGTCGGTCGCCTATCCCGGCATCAGCCCCGAGGACAGCGAGCGGTTGCTGGTAAAGCCGCTTGAGACCTATCTGCGCTCGATCCAGGGACTGAAGACCATGACGGCGCGCGCCTATCAGGGCGAGGCCGTCGTCATCCTCGAATTCGATGTCAATTTCGACAAGGACCGCGCATTGGCCGACGTGCGCGCCCAGACGCAGACTGCGCAGACCGAGCTTCCGCCCGATGCCAAGCCGCCGCAGGTCCAGGAATTCAACACGAGCCTTTTCCCGGTGATCACGGTTTCGCTCTACGGCAACGTGCCAGAGCGCACCATGCTGCACATCGCGACAGACCTGCGGGACCAGATAAAGGAAATTCCCGACGTTCTCGATGCGCAGCTCGACGGCAATCGCGACGAGATGCTGGAGATCGTGATCGATCCCGCAAAGCTCGAAAGCTATGGCATCACGCAGACGGAAATGTTCAACGCGATCACGAACAACAACCGCCTGATTGCGGCCGGCTCGATCGACACGGGCCACGGCAGCTTTGCTGTCAAGGTTCCGGGCGTGCTCGAAAATGCCACCGATGTCCTGAATCTGCCGATCCGTGCCACCGACAACGCGACGGTGACGCTGAAAGATGTGGCGCAGGTGCGGCGCACGTTCTATGACGCCACCTCCTATGCCTCCATCAACGGCCAGCGCACGATTGCCATCGATGTGACCAAGCGCATCGGCGCCAACGTGATCCAGACGAACCAGCAGGTGCGCGATCTCGTGGCTGAAGCCCAGAAGAGTTTCCCGCCGGGCCTGCACGTAACGTTCATCGGCGATCAATCCACCGACATCCGCGATTCGCTGCATTCGCTGTCGGATTCGATCATTCTTGCCATCGTTCTGGTAATGATCATCGTGGTGGCCGCGTTGGGACTGCGCTCGGGTCTTCTGGTGGGCGTTGCGATTCCGACGACCTTCCTGATGTCGTTCATGGTGCTGAACGGCGCCGGAATGACCCTGAACTTCATGATCCTGTTCGCGATGCTTCTGGCCGTGGGCATTCTGGTGGACGGCGCCATCATAGTCGTCGAATACGCAGACCGCAAAATGACCGAGGGCATTCCGCCCAGGGAAGCCTTTGCCGACGCGGCGCGGCGCATGTTCTGGCCGGTCGTCAGCGCGACCGCGACCATGATCGCGGCCTTCCTGCCGATGCTGATGTGGCCGGGTGTGGCCGGCAAATACATGAGTTATTTCCCGATTACGCTCATCATCGTGCTTTCCAGCTCGATGGTCGTTGCGCTGATCTTCCTTCCGGTCCTGGGCGGATTTTTCGGACGCGTGCCGCCACCCGATCCGCAGCACGAAAAGGCAATCGAGGCTTCGGAGACCGGCGACTGGCATGACATTCCCGGAATCACCGGCTGGTATGCGCGGCTGGCGGACTGGATCACGCACAACCCCGGCAAGATGATCGCCGGCGCCGCGGCCGCCGTGTTCGTCGTGCTGTACCTGTTCGTGACACACAATCACGGCACCGAATTCTTCGTCCAGACTGATCCGACGCAAGCGCGTGTGATGATTTCCGCGCGCGGAAACATCTCGGCGCAGGAAGAACGCGACATCGTGATGAAGGTCGAGAAGCGGATCGAAGGGATCAAGGGCGTCCAGTACATCTATGCAACGTCCGGCGGGCAGAATTTCGGTCTGAACAGCCAGGGCGGCGTTCCGATCGACAATATCGGGCACGTCACCGTGGAGCTGAAGCCTTATGCCGAGCGTGGTCCGGGCGAAAAAATACTGGAGGAAATCCGCCAGCGGACGGCCAACATACCCGGCATTCACATCGAAGTGCGCGAACCGCAGGGCGGCCCGGCCGGCGGCAAGGACATCATGATTGACGTTTCGTCCGACTATTACAGTGCGCTGGCGCAGACCACGGCGGCGATCCGGCGTCATCTGGACGGCATGACAACGCTGCGCGACCTGGAAGATACCCGGCCGCTGCCGGGCATCGAATGGGACCTGGAGATCAACCGGGCCGTCGCCCAACGCTTCGGCGTGAACGCGCAAACCATCGGAACGGCCGTGCAGCTGGTGACAGACGGAATATTCGTTGGCCGCTACAGGCCCGACGATTCCACCCAACTGATTGACATCCGCGTGCGCTATCCGAGCGCGCAGCGCGGTATCCGGGCGCTCGACAATGTGCGCGTGGCTACGACGAACGGCATGGTGCCGATCAGCACCTTCGTAACGGTGAAACCGGCCCCGCAGGTCAACTCCATCGAGCGCGTGGATGCGCACCGCGTATTCCATGTGCGCGCCGATGTGAAACCCGGCGTCAACGCGGCGGCGGAAATTGCCAAGATCAAGGCCTGGATCGCGACGCAGAATTTCCCGCGCACGGTTCACGTGGGCTTCACCGGCGCCGACAAGGATCAGCAGGAATCCGGCATGTTCCTGATTGAAGCGGCGTTCATGGCGCTTTTCATGATCGCCATGGTGCTATTGGCCATGTTCAACAGCTTCTATCACGCGAGCCTCATTCTTGTGGCCGTCATTCTGGCCATGATCGGCGCGCTCCTGGGCATGGTCGTCATGGCGCAATCGTTCTCGATCATCATGACGGGCACGGGCCTGCTGGCGCTGGCCGGCATCGTGGTGAACCACAACATCGTGCTGATCGACACCTATCACAAGCTGCTTGAATCCGGGATGAATCCGATCGAAGCCGTGATCCGTTCGAGCGCCCAGCGTCTGCGCCCGGTGTTCCTGACCACCATCACCGCGATCTTCGGTCTGCTGCCGATGATGCTGACGGCGGAAGTGGATTTCGGGACGCGGCATGTCACCGTGGGCGACCCGGACGCCATGATGTGGACCCAGCTTTCGACCGCCATCATCTTCGGCCTTGCGTTCTCAAAGGGCATTACGCTCGGTCTGGTGCCGGCGCTGCTGGCCTATCCGCACCGCGTGCGGGAGACGCATCAGGGATTCCGCTGGGCGATGGGCCGGGTCTTCGGTGCGCCATTCCGGCTGGTGAGACGCCTTGGCGGAAGGCGGACGCGCGAACAGGCCGCAGCGGACGCAACGCCGGCGGAATGATCACTCGGCCGCGGCGATGGCCTCGTCGCGCGATGCCTCGCCAACGTCGGGATCGGCATCGACTTCCTTGAGCCGCTCGCGCATGGCGGCGGCTTCCTTCTGCTTGTTCCACATGGCGGCATAGGCGCCATTCTTCGCAAGCAGCGCGGCATGATTTCCGCGCTCGACGATCTGCCCGTGATCGAGAACGATGATCTCGTCGGCGTCCACGACCGTCGAGAGCCGATGCGCGATGACAAGCGTGGTGCGGTTGCGCGAAACTGCCTTCAGCGCGCTCTGGATTTCGCGCTCGGTATGGGTATCGAGCGCGGATGTCGCCTCATCGAGCAACAGAATTGGCGGGTTTTTCAGAATGGTGCGGGCAATGGCCACGCGCTGCTTTTCCCCGCCCGACAGTTTCAAACCGCGTTCGCCGACCATCGTGTCGAACCCCAGCGGCAGCTCGGAGATGAAGGGTGCAATCTGGGCGGCGCGGGCCGCTTCCCTGATTTCGGCCTCGGTTGCGCCGATGCGGCCGTAGGCGATGTTGTAGCGGATCGTGTCGTTGAACAGCACGGTATCCTGCGGAACGATGCCAATGGCCTGCCGAAGGCTGGCTTGCGTGACATCGCGGATGTCCTGCCCGTCAATGGTGACGCGGCCGGAATGGATGTCGTAGAAGCGATAGAGGATGCGGGAAAGCGTGGACTTTCCGGCGCCCGTGGGCCCGACGACCGCGACCGTTTTGCCGGCCGGCACCCTGAAGCTGATGCCCTTCAGGATCACCCGGTCGGAGTCATAGCAGAACACGACGTTCTCGAAGCTGATTTCGCCGCCCAGGACCTGAAGCGGTTTGGCGCCCGGCTTGTCTTTCACCTCCTGCGGCCGGCTGAGAAGGCGGAACATGGACTCCATGTCCACCAGCGCCTGGGTGATTTCGCGATAGGCCGTGCCCAGAAGGTTGAGCGGCTGATAGAGCTGTATGAGATAGGCGTTGGCGATGACAAGCGCGCCGACTGTAAAGCGGCCGTCCCGGATCCCGAAGGCCGCCAGTGCCATAACCGCGCCAAGAGCAAGCGCCATGATCGTGGCCTGCCCCACATTGAGCACCGAGAGCGTCTGCTCCGACTGGATGGAGGCATTGGCGAACCGCTCCATGCTTGCGTCGAAGCGGCGGGTTTCGTGACCTTCGTTGTTGAAGTATTTCACTGTCTCGTAGTTCAGCAGGCTGTCGACGGCCTTGGTGTTGGCTTCCGTGTCGGACTGGTTCATCTCCCGGCGAAAGCGGATGCGCCAGCGGGTGATGGCGAAGGTGAACCAGACATAGGCCACGACCATCACGATAGTGACAAGCGCGATCCAGATGTTCAGCTGCCAGATCATGATGGCGCTGTAAAATGCCAGCTGCAGGATCGCGGGGAAGATGTTGAAAATGGCGAAGGAGAGGATCGTATCGATGCCGCGGGTGCCGCGTTCGATGATGCGGGAAAGCCCGCCCGTCTTCCGCTCCAGATGGAAGCGGAGCGAAAGCGTGTGCACATGGGCGAAGGTCTGCACGCCCACCTGGCGCAGCGCGTGATAAGACACCTTCGCGAAGATGCTGTTGCGCAGCTCGCCGAACATTGAGGTGAGGATGCGCGAGGCGGAATAGGCCGCGATCATGGCAAGCGCCGCGGCAAGCGCGATGGCGGCGGGATTGTGCGAGAGCTGGTCCACGGCGCGGCCGTAGAACAGCGGCGATACGGCCGTGGCGATGTTCGCGAGCACCAGGCAGGCCAGCGAAATCACGACGCGCCATTTGAGATCGCCGCGGCCCTTTGGCCACAGGTAAGGCATCAGGGTGCGAAGCGGACGAAGCGAAGGGGCGCCCTCGCCTTCTTCTGTGAGAATTTTCGCCATCTATGGGCCCATGTTGCCGCCGCCGAACACGACAAACCCCGCGACCAGCGCGATGATCGCGACGGCGGCAAGAATGATCATGGCGCGTTGGAGCGTGAGATGCATCGGCGGTGGTTCTCTTTACCCTGTTTAGAAAGATGCGCGGCGCGCCGCAATCGTTTCGCCGCAAAATGATACTATATAGGAGCATGCAGGATCGACGAACGGCACGCCATGCTTAACCCCAGCCCGATCAAGGACAAAAACGCCCGCGCCATTTGCATTTTTTGCGGCTCGTCCCATGGCGCGAACGCGGCCTATGGCGAAGCGGCGCGGACATTCGGCGCACTGCTGGCCGAACAGGGCTTTTCCGTCGTGTTCGGCGGGGGCGGCCTCGGCCTGATGGGCGAAGCGGCGCGCGCCGCGCGCGATGCCGGCGCGAAGGTGCAAGGGATTCTGCCCGACTTCCTGAAGCATCTGGAACCGCCGCTCAAGACCGGCGAGCGCGTGATGCTGACGCCGGACCTGTTCGCCCGCAAGGCAAAAATGATCGAAATGGCGGATGGTTTCGCCATTCTCCCCGGCGGCAACGGCACGATGGATGAATTCTTCGAGGTGCTGACATCGGCGCAGCTTTCCCTGCATGCCAAGCCGATCGTGATCCTGAACGTGGCGGGATATTTCGACCCGCTCCTCCGCCTTCTTGACCACATCGTCAGGCAGGGCTTTGCGAATGCAAACGTGCGCAAACTCTATCATGTGTGCCGGACGCCGGAACAAGCAACGGCGCTATTCCGGGATCTGCTCGAGGGGGCTGCGGCTGATGAGGCGGCCCTCGAGGCCCACGAGCACTAGCGCCGCCCATACCGCGCCAAACGAGACCGCGTTCACCGCATTGAACGGCTCGTGAAAGCCGAACACCGCCAGCAACAGCGTGATCGACGGCGACAGATATTGCAGGAAGCCGAGCGTGGAGAGGCGGATGCGGCGCGCGCCCGCCGCAAACATGGTGAGCGGAATGGCCGTTGCCGGCCCGCCCAGAATCAGAATGGCGTCCGGCCAGAAGCCCGCAGAGGGGAACATTCCCGTGCCGTTGACCCACAGCCAGCCCACAAAACCCGCAGTCACCGGGAACAGGATCCAGGTTTCGATGCAGAGCCCCTCCAACGCCTCAACCGGCGCGCGCTTGCGGAAATAGCCGTAGAAGCCGAAGGAAAATGCCAGCACGAGCGCAATCCACGGGAAGTGGCCGAGCGCCACCACCTGCACGGCGACGGCAAGGGCCGCAAGCGCGATGGCGACGAGGCGTACGCGCGACAGCCGCTCGCCCAGAAGCAGCGCGCCGAGAGCAACCGATACGAGCGGATTGATGTAATAGCCCAGGCTCGATTCCACGAGCTGATGGCTTTCCACGCAGTAGATGTAGGTCGTCCAGTTGGTGGCGATGAGCACGCTGGTGAGCGCCATAAGGCCCAGAAGACGGGGATTTTTCGCCATGGCGAGCACGCGCGGCAGATGCCCGCGGGCGGCCACCACCAGCGTGACGAAAACCGCCGACCAGACGATACGGTGGCTCGTCAGCTCAAACGCCGACATGGGGCCGAGCATCCGCCAGTAAAGCGGGATGATGCCCCAGATGATGTAGGACGACGCGGCATAGATGACGCCCAGCCGGTCGTCGCGCGCGGGCTGGCGCACGGCCGGGGCGGGATCATCCGAAACTGAAAGCCTGGCGTAATCACTCATTCAAACACCGCGCGACAGGGCCGAAAAACAAGGCAGCGCAGCGAGCATACATTCGGGAGCGGGACTGGCCGCTGTCCCCTCTCCAGAATTTGCGCCGCAACGCTTCGACATATTTCGGCCTTTCGCCGGTGAGAGAGTAGGCCCGCGAATTCATTTCAGCCATGCGCGCGGGGAAAGCGGCGGAAAGCGCCATCACTTATCGTTTCACTTCCCAACTTGTCGTGCCGTCGGGATTGTCCTTGAGCTGGATGCCCTGCGCGAGCAGCTCGTCGCGGATGCGATCGGCTTCTTTGAAGTTCTTCGCTTTGCGGGCGGCATTGCGGGCGCCGATCGCGCGCGAAATTTCCACAGCGTCAACCGGCTTTTTCGACACGAGCCGTACCGGCATGGGATCGAAGCCGAGCAGCATGAGGCCTCCGGCCAGATCATTGGCGTCGGCCCTGTGAAGTTCCGCAATCGCCTGCGGCGTATTGAGGTCATCCGAGAGGGCGTCTAGAAAGCCGCCGCCGGCGCGTGGAGAAGAATCCGCACCGGCCATATCGTACCAGCGTTCGAGGATTTTCCAGCTTTCCTTCATGCCCGCGACGGTCCAGTCGGTCGGCTGGCGATAGTGCGTGCGCAGCATGTTGAAGCGCAGAACATCGCCGGGCCAATCCCTCAGCAAATCGTGAATGGTCACGAAGTTGCCGAGGCTTTTGGCCATCTTCTCGCCTTCGACCTGGAGAAAGCCGTTGTGCACCCAATAGCGCGCAAGCGGATGGTTGTGGTGCGCGCCTTCGCTTTGCGCGATCTCGTTTTCGTGGTGCGGAAAAACAAGATCTATTCCGCCGCCATGAATGTCGAAGGTCTCGCCCAGATAGCGCGCGCTCATCGCCGAACATTCGATGTGCCAGCCGGGCCGGCCCCGGCCCCACGGGGATTCCCAACCCGGCGTATTCGCATCCGACGGCTTCCACAGCACGAAATCCATCGGGTTCTTCTTGTAGGGCGCCACTTCCACGCGGGCGCCGGCGATCATCTCGTCGAGCGAACGATGCGAAAGCTTGCCGTAATCGGCCTTCTTCGAGACATCGAACAGAACATGGCCCTGCGCCACATAGGCGAAACCCGCCTTCACCAGCGTTTCGATCATCGCAATCATTTCGCCGATGTTGTCGGTTGCGCGCGGGGTGTGCGTGGGCGGAAGGCAGCCGAGCGCCGCCACATCGTCGTTGTAGATGCGCGCGGTTTCTTCGGTCAGCTCGCGCGCCGCTTCGAGCACGGAAATGTTGCGGCCCTTCGCGCGTTCGGCCGCGCGGGCGTTGATCTTGTCGTCCACGTCGGTGATGTTGCGGACATAGGTGACGTGATTTTCGCCATAGATGTGGCGCAAGAGGCGAAACAGCACGTCGAACACGATGACGGGCCGCGCGTTGCCGATATGCGCATAGTCGTAAACGGTGGGCCCGCAGACATACATGCGCACGTTCTTCGGATCGAGCGGGACGAACGCTTCCTTCCGGCGCGTGAGCGTGTTGTGCAGGCGCAGCGTCATCGGCCGGCCTTTCCCAACGCGGCAATGTTATTGCCGAAAACGCTCCAAAAGCTTTCCGGTAGTTGTTCTTCAATTTTTTTTGGCCCCCTCCCCCCTCTTTCCCGCCCGGCGGGAGAACGAAGGATTTCGGCCGTTTTTCCGGCGAGTGAACGCGGTTCGATCATCATGGAATCAATATGGGCCATGCTAGGTAAATGTTCAAGAAGGTAGGAACGCTAAGCGGTCCTTCCGGCGAGCCGCAGAAGCGCCCTTTCGCGGCCGATCAGCGGCAGGAGCTTCTTCAGTTCGGGCCCGAATTCGCGGCCGGTCAACGCGAGCCGGAGCGGATGATAAAGCGCGCGGCCCTTGCGCCCGGTGGCGGCGGCCACAGCAGCCGTCCAGACATTCCAGGTGCCTTCGTCATAGGGCTCCTGCGGCAGAAGCTCCGCCGCCTTGGCCGTGAGCGCAGCATCCTCGATCACGGGCGTGACCGGGCCTTTTACCAGCGTCCACAATTCGGGAATATCGGACATGCGCGCGATGTTGGGACGCACCGCATCCCAGAACGCGGCAGCATTGGAAATGCCAAAGCCTTCCAGCCGGCCGGACACCGCCTCATAGGGCAGCGAATGAAGCAGCCGCGTGTTGAGCGTGGCCAGCTCCAGCGGATCGAAATGCGCCGGCGCGCGGCCGATCTTTGCGAAGTCGAATTCCGACGCAAGCACATCGAGCGAGGGCCTGAGTTCGATCGGATCGGATGTGCCGGTCTTGGCGAGATAGCAGGCCAGCGCCAAAGGCTCGATGCCGCCATCGCGGATTTCGCGCAAGCTGAGCGAGCCGATGCGCTTGGACAGCGCCTCGCCGCCCGCGCCAACGAGCAACGGGAAATGTGCAAACTGCGGAATGGGCGCGCCCAGCGCTTCGAAAATTTCGATCTGGGCGGCCGTGTTGGTGACGTGATCTTCGCCGCGCACGATGTGGGTAATGGAAAAATCCACGTCATCAACCACAGACGGCAGCGTGTAGAGGAAACGGCCATCCTCGCGGATGAGCACGGGGTCTGAGAGATGGGCGGTGTCGATCTCCACCGTCCCGCGCACCAGATCGTGCCACTTCACGCGCTTCTGCGAGAGCATGAAACGCCAGTGGGGCTTGCGGCCTTCCGCTTCCAGCTTCGCGCGGTCTTCGGGCGTGAGCCTGAGCGCCGCGCGGTCATAGACCGGCGGCTTCTTCATCGCGATCTGGCGCTTGCGGCGGCGCTCCAGCTCTTCGGCCGTTTCGTAAGCCGGATAAAGCCGGCCGCTTGCCTTCAGTTTTTCGCACGCCGCACGGTGCGCCGCGGCCCGCCCGCTCTGGCGGGCGAAATCATCGTGCGCGAGGCCGAGCCAGCCGAGATCTTCCAGGATGGCCGCTTCATATTCCGGCTTGCTGCGTTCGGTATCGGTGTTGTCGATGCGCAGCAGGAATTTGCCGCCGGCCTTCTTCGCAAACAGCCAGTTCAGCACGGCCGTTCGCGCGTTGCCGACATGCAGCAACCCGGTGGGCGACGGCGCGAAGCGGACGGTGGCGGTCACATGTCCCTCGCATCGCGGAAAGCATTGGTGATCGGATAGCGGCGGTCGCGGCCGAAGTTCTTGCGCGTGATCTTGACGCCCGGCGGCGCCTGGCGGCGCTTGTATTCGGAGGTGTAGAGCAGCTGCTCCACGCGCTTCACGGTTGCCGGGTGATAGCCTTTCGCGCAGGTTTCCTCAAACGACATCTCCTTTTCGACGAGACATTCCAGGATGCCGTCCAGAATGTCGTAGGGCGGCAGCGAATCTTCGTCCTTCTGGTTTGCGCGCAGCTCCGCCGTCGGCGCCTTGGTGATGATGCGCTCCGGAATCACGCGGCCCTCGGGCCCCAGCGCCGCCTTCGGATGGCAGCCATTGCGCCAACGGGCCAGCCGGAACACTTCCGTCTTGTAAACGTCCTTCAGCACGTTGTAGCCGCCGCACATGTCGCCATAGAGCGTGGCGTAACCCACGCTCATCTCGCTCTTGTTGCCGGTGGTGAGCACCATGGGCCCGAATTTGTTGGATATCGCCATCAGGATCACGCCGCGGATGCGCGACTGCACATTTTCTTCGGTCGTATCCACCGCCCTGCCGGCGAAGGTGGATGACAGCGCCTGCGTGAAGGCTTCCACCGCGCCTTCGATGGGCACGATGTCGTATTTGACGCCGAGCAGCTTCGCGCAGGCTTCCGCGTCTTCAAGGCTTTCCCTGCTGGTGTAGCGCGAAGGCAGCATGACGCAACGCACGCGATCCTTGCCCAGCGCATCCACGGCCACCGCAGCCGAAAGCGCCGAGTCAATGCCGCCCGAGAGTCCCAGCACCACGCCGGGAAACCGGTTCTTGTTCACATAATCCTTGAGGCCCAGCATCATCGCCCGATAGACGGACGTCTCCCGGTCTTCGGCCGGCGCAATTTCGCCCGGCGCGCACACCCATTTGCCGTCCTGCTTCGACCATTCGGTGACGACGACCTTTTCTTCCCACGGGGGAAGGGCGTGCGCGAGCTTGCCGCCGGCGTTGCAGACGAGCGATGCCCCGTCGAACACTAGCTCGTCCTGCCCGCCCACCTGGTTGAGATAGATGAGCGGCAGGCCGCTTTCCCGCACGCGCGCGCCGATGAGCGACAGGCGCTCGTCTTCCTTGGCCACCTCGAAGGGCGAGCCGTTGGGAACGAGGAGGATTTCGCCGCCAGTTTTGGCGAGACATTCCACAACCTCGGGCGTCCAGATGTCTTCGCAAATGGGAACGCCGATGCGCACGCCGCGAACATCGAGCGGCCCGTGCAGCGGCCCCGGCACAAAGACCCGCTTTTCGTCGAACACGCCGTAGTTGGGCAGGTCGTGCTTGAAGGCGTGGCCGGCAACCCGGCCGTCATCGAGCAACAGGCAGGCATTGTGGAGCTTGCCGTTTTCGACCCATGGCGACCCGATCAGCACGGCGGGGCCGCCGTCTGCCGTGTCCCTGGCGAATTTTTCCACCGCTTCCCGCGCATCATCCTGGAGCGCGGGCTTGAGCACGAGATCTTCCGGCGGATAGCCCACGATGTAGAGCTCGGAAAACAGGATGAGATCCGCTCTGGCCTTTGCCGCCTCGGCGCGGGCGGCGCGGGCGCGCGCCAGATTGCCCGGAATGTCGCCCATGACCGGGTTCAACTGGGCCAGCGCAATGCGGAAGCGGTCGGCCATGGGGCGGGTCATAAAGCCTTTCCCGTCATCCCGGAAGCCGAGCGAATGGCGAGGCTATCGGGAACCTGCCGGGAGAATATCCTGGCGCGTTCCGGCGCGCGCGATGCTGGCGCAGCACACGGCCGGGATGACAGGTTTAACGATGCTCAGGCGTAAAGCGCCTGCTCTTCGGGCGTCCGCGACCGGCCGGGGGCCGCCGCCTCGTCAATCAGGAGCGCCGTCTCAAGCGCCCGTCTGGCCTCTTCGGGCCGGATCAGCGTCGCCCCACCCTCGCGGGCGGCGCGCGCGAAGGCCGCAACCGATTCGCCCAGAGGATCATCATGTTCCAGCGGGCGCAGGCAGCGGGCCGTGGAATTTTTCACTTCGCGGGTCACAAAGTCGATTTCGACGGTGCCGTCGCCATAGACGGCGCGCATGCCGCGGCGCCGGGTTTCGGAGATGCGGCTGACATGCAGGCGCGCCATGGCGCCGGTATCGAACGCCACCAGAGCCGATACCTCGTCGGCCAGCCGGCCGTGCTTGGCAAAGCCGCGGGCGTGCACATCGATGACATTGCCGGGGATCAGCTGATGCATGAGATCCAGATCGTGGATCATGAGATCGAGCACCACGCTCACATCGGCGCCGCGGCCTGTCCACGGCCCAGCGCGCCAGCATTCGACGGACAGCGGCGGGTCGGGATAATCGAGCAGGCCCGTGCGGGCAAAGACGAACCGTTCCTGGTGTCCCACGGTCAGCACGCGATTGTGCGCTTCGGCCAGCGCGATCAGCGCATCGGCTTCGTCCACATCGGTGGCGATCGGCTTTTCCACCAGCACATGGGCGCCGGCTTCCAGGAACGCGCGCACGATTTCGGCATGCGTGACCGCCGGGGTGCAGACGCTGACGAGATCGACCTTGCCCAGAAGGTCGCGCCAGTCGGCGACCGCAAGCACGCCATGAGCCGCCGCCGTGGCGCGGCGCGCTTCGGAGCATGGATCGGCGATGGCGGAGAGTCTGACGCCGTTGAGCTTTGCGTATTTGGATGCGTGGTGACGGCCGAACGCGCCTGTTCCGATCACGCCCGCCCGCAACACGCCGGACGACTGGCTCTTCAGCACCTGAAGCAAGGGAGAATCCCCGCTAATTCCGGCACTTAGAAGCCACGGGGGCGGGGGTCCGCGCGACTCATAAAATGTTTCGCCTTGTTACACCTCCGCGCGCTGGTAGGCTGAAGCCCAACAGCTATCGCAACCTAAAAGGTTAACGGACATCCACCATGAGCCAGTCAAACCGGGAAATTCGCCTGAAGCGCCGCCCGTCCGGCATGCCCACGGAGGCCGATTTTGAGCTTGCCGAGACACCCGTGCCCACCCCCGGGCCCGGGCAGGTTCTGGTCCGCAACATCTACATGTCGGTGGACCCCTACATGCGGGGGCGGATGGTGGACCGGGCCAGCTACATCCCGCCCTTCCAGGTGGGCGAGGTGCTTTCGGGCGGGGCCGTGGGCCAGGTCGCGGCCTCAAACAACGCCGCGTTCAAGACGGGGGATTTCGTCAACAACTTCTCGGGCTGGCGGGAATGGTTCACGACCAGCGGCGGCGATTTGCAGAAGATCGACCCGCGTCTTGCGCCCATCCAGGCCTATCTGGGCGCCTTCGGCATGCCCGGGCTCACGGCTTACGCCGGAATCCTGAAGGTCGGCGAGCTGAAGGATGGCGAACGCGTGTTCGTTTCCGGCGCGGCCGGGGCCGTGGGCGCGGTGGTGTGCCAGATCGCCAAGAACAAGGGCTGCTATGTGGTGGGTTCGGCCGGTTCGGACGAGAAATGCGAATGGCTGAAGAAAAATGCGCGGGTTGACGCCACGATCAACTACCGCACCGCCGGCAATCTCGATGCGGCGGTGCGAAAGGCGTTTCCGGAAGGCATCGATGTCTATTTCGACAACGTGGGCGGCGCGCATCTGAACGCCGCGCTCGGGCATATGCGCATGCACGGGCGCATCGCGGTTTGCGGAATGATTGCGCAGTACAACGCCACCGAGCTTCCGCCCGGGCCCGCAAACATCATCAACGTCATCCCCATGCGCCTGACGATCAGGGGATTCATCGTGAGCGACTACATGAATCTGACGCCGCAATTCCTGGCCGACATGGGAAAATGGCGCGCCGAAGGCAAAATGACCTGGCACGAAACGGTGGTGAACGGCATCGAGAACGCGCCGAAAGCCTTTATCGGCCTCTTCAAGGGCGAGAACCTTGGCAAGATGCTGGTGAAGGTGGGCGAGGCCAGGTGAGGCGGGTTCGAACTCGCGGGCAGGCTTCTATTGTTTCGCCTCGGGGCTTAATGCCAGGAGCGAGGTGAGCGCGGCGACAATCAGGTAGGACAGCATCAGCGGGCCGATGCCCGTGAGCACCTGGCCCTGAAGGCCGGTGAGCCCCGTGCAGTCGAGCAGCGTGTAGCCGGTGCCCACATAGAGAAACTGGATGCCGATGACCGCAGCGATGCCCAGCACGAGCGTGTGCATCGCCGGCCCAAGCGCTTCGGGACGCTCCTTGCGCTCGAGCCGCAACAGTCCCGCCGACAGGCGGATTCGCGACAGCGCAGATGCAAGGAAAATCAGCGCCAGAAACCAGGCGAAGGCCGACGCCAGAATGCGCCCGCCATCCACCGTGCAGGCGCTCAGAATGTCGGTGACGGCCCTCTGGCCGGGAACGGCAAAGCCGATTGCGCCTTCCAGCGCATCGCCCACCGGCGTTCCGAGCAGATCGGGCGCATAGCTCACCTGCACCAGGAAGCTGGCCAGCACGAACACCATGAAAACCAGCTCGTTGAAGCCCGGCGTAAGATGCCGCGGCCTGAGCCGCGAAAGGATCGTCGAGCCGACGGCGCCCGCGGAGGCTCCATAGCCGCCGATGAAAAGCAGCCCCATCGCGGCGAACAACAGCACGCACACGACGATTTGCAACATGGAGAGCGCCGGCGTTGCGGTGCCAAGCCCAAATGCAAGCGCATGCGCGCCCGCATAGAGGCAGACCAGGACCCAACCTTTCGCCAGGAGGCGCGCGACGCCCATGACCGACCCTTGCCCCTCCCCGCCCGCCTGTTTCGCCTTACGCCGATGCCGCGAACCGCGCCTCTTTCATGCGTTCGGCGCGCAAACTTTCGGCCATGAGAAACGCCAGCTCAAGCGCCTGATTGGCGTTGAGCCGGGGATCGCAATGGGTGTTGTAGCGGCTTGCGAGGTCGGCCTCGGAAATGGCCTGCGCGCCGCCCAGACATTCCGTCACGTTCTGGCCCGTCATCTCGAAATGGACGCCGCCGGCATGAGTCCCTTCGGCGCGGTGGATTTCGAAGAAGCTTTTCACTTCCTTCAGGATGCGGTCGAACGAGCGGGTCTTGAGGCCGGATGCCGACGTCACCGTGTTGGCGTGCATCGGATCGCATGACCAGACGACGGATGCACCTTCCCTGGCCACCGCACGGATGAGGCGCGGAAGCTTTTCTGCAATCCTGTCCGCTCCCATACGGCTGATGAGCGTCATGCGTCCCGGCCTGTTCTCGGGATTGAGAACGGCGAGAAGCCTGAGCAGATCGTCTTCGTTCATCGAGGGCCCGCATTTCAGACCGAGCGGATTCCTGATGCCGCGGCAGAACTCCACATGCGCACCCGACGGATCGCGCGTGCGGTCGCCGATCCAGAGCAGGTGGGCGGACGTGTCGTACCACTCGCCGGAAGTGGAATCGATGCGCGTCATCGCCTGTTCGTAACCGAGCAGCAGGGCTTCATGACTGGTGTAGAAATCCGTGGCGCGGAGTTGCGGCGTTGAATCCGGGGTGATGCCGCAGGCTTCCATGAATTCCAGCGTCTCGGTTATGCGCTGAGCCAGCGCGCGGTAACGCTCGCCGGCAGGCGAACCCGCGATGAATCCCAGCGTCCAGCGATGGACATTGTGCAGGTCGGCGTAGCCGCCCTGCGCAAAGGCGCGCAGCAGATTGAGCGTGGCCGCCGACTGCGCATAGGCCTGCATCATGCGTTCCGGATCGGGCGTTCGGCTTGCGGCATCGAATTCGAGGCCGTTGATGTTGTCGCCCCGATAGGATGGCAGCGTGACGCCGTCGCGCGTTTCGGTTTCGCCGGACCGGGGCTTTGCAAACTGGCCTGCAATGCGGCCCACCTTCACGATCGGCATGGCCGCGCCGAAGGTGAGGATGACAGACATCTGGAGCAGCACGCGGAAAGTATCCCGGATGTTGTCGGGGTGGAATTCGGCGAAGCTTTCCGCGCAATCCCCGCCCTGCAACAGGAAGGCCTTGCCCGCCGCAACCTGGGCCAAGCCGGCCATCAGATTGCGCGCCTCGCCCGCGAAAACGAGCGGCGGATGGGTTTTCAGCCGCGCCTCCACCGCCGCCAGGGCGGCGGGATCCGGATAATCCGGCACCTGGCGGATGGGAAAATTCCGCCAGCTTTGCGGGCTCCAGGGCTGGGGCACGGGTCGAAACTCCTTTTCCGGCAAAGGATATAAGGGAACAGTTTTGCCTTGGCCAGCGCGCGGGAGAAGGCTGGTTAGCGGCCGGGATTACGGTTTCGAATAGCTTTTCGTCCGCATGGTGACGAGCTCTTCGGCCGCCGTGGGATGGAGCGCCACCGTGGCGTCGAAATCGGATTTCCTTGCCCCCATCTTCACCGCAACAGCGGCAACCTGGACGATTTCCGCCGCATCGAAGCCGAAGACGTGGCAGCCAAGCACCCTTTGCGTCGTTGAATCCACGACAAGCTTGAAGCGCGCACGGTGATCGCGGCCCGACAGCGTGTGCTTCAGCGGGCGGAAGGTGGACTGATAGACATCGATCGCATGACCGGCTTCCAGCGCCCTGGCTTCGGTAAGGCCGACCGCGGCGATTTCCGGCCGGCTGAACACGGCGGTGGGAACATTCGCATAGTCCACGGGCGTGGGCGTTGCGTCCCACAGCGTCGCCGTCAGGCACATGGCTTCATAGATCGCAACCGGCGTGAGTTGCAGGCGGTCGGTGACATCGCCGATCGCGTAAATATGGGGCACATTCGTGCGCGACAGCCGATCGACCTTCACTTCGCCCTTTGCGCCCGTCTGGACGCCCGCTTTTTCGAGGCCCAGGCCTTTCGTATTGGGCGCGCGCCCGACCGCAAGCATGACCTGATCGGCTTCGATCATCTCGCCGTGATCGGTATCCACGAACAGCGAGCCGCCCTTCTTGTCCACGCGCCGGATGTTGCGGTGAAGGACGAGCCGGATGCCGATCCTGTGCATAGAGGCGGTGAGGCAATCGCGCAGGTCATCATCGAAGCCGCGCAGGATCTTTTCGCCGCGATAGAGCAGCGTGACGTCGCTGCCCAGCCCGTGAAAAATGTGCGCGAATTCGACGGCGATATAACCGCCGCCGGCGATGACGATGCGCCTGGGAAACTCCCTGAGGTAAAATGCTTCGTTCGACGTGATGCAATGTTCGGCGCCTGCGACGCCCGGGCCGAGCGTGCGCACGGGGCTGCCGCCCGTGGCGACGAGAACGTGTTCCGCGGTAACCTTGCGACCGGACTTCGTCAGATGGAGCGTGTGCGCGTCCAGAAATTCGGCGCGCTCCATGAAGATTTCCGCGCCTGCCTTGAGGACGTTTTCGCGGTAGATGTCTTCCAGGCGCGCGATTTCCTTGTTCTTGTTGGCGACGAGCGTGTTCCAGTCGAATTGCCGTTCGGGCACCGTCCAGCCGAAGCCTGCGGCGTCTTCGAAATCTTCGCCAAATTGCGCGGCATAGACGAAAAGCTTCTTGGGGATGCAGCCCCGGATCACGCAGGTGCCGCCAAAGCCGTATTCCTCGGCGATGCCGACGCGCTTGCCCCTGAGCGCGGCCATGCGCGAAGCCCGCACGCCGCCCGAGCCGCCGCCGATTACGAAGAGGTCAAAGTCGTATTTCATTTGCGTTCGATCACCTCGACGCCCTCTTCGCCTGCGATGACCAGCGCCGTCGCAATTCCCACGAACAGTCCATGCTCCACAACGCCGGGAATGCCCGAGAGCGCGGCCGCCAGCGCCGCGGCATCGGCGATGGCGCCGAAACCGCAGTCATAAATGTAATTGCCGCCGTCGGTCTTGAACGGCGCGCCGTCCCTGATGCGAAGGGTGAGCGGAACATGCGCATATTTCAGTCTGGCAGCCACGTTGGCGATGCGCGCGGCGGTGGTGGCATGGCCGAACTGCGCCACTTCCACCGGCAGGGGAAACCGCCCGAGCCTTGTCACAAGCTTGGATTTGTCGGCGATTACCACCATGCGCTTCGACGAGGCCGCGACGATTTTCTCGCGCAGATGGGCCCCGCCGCCGCCCTTGATGAGGTTGAGATCGCGGTCGGCTTCATCGGCGCCATCCACCGTCAGATCAAGCGGCGCAAGCGCATCGAGATCGGCCACCGGTATGGAAAGATCGCGGGCTTTTTGCGCGGTGCGCTCGGAGGTGGCCACGCCCGTGATCCTGAGGCCGCCCCGGACGCGGGGGGCGAGGACTTCGAGAAAGGCCTCTGCGGTCGAGCCGGTGCCCAGCCCGAGCTTCATGCCCTCGGTCACAAAATCCAGCGCTTTCAGGGCTGCGGCGCGTTTGAGCACCGCGGGATCGGAATCTGCCATGGGCCGACTTTAGCAGAGGCCGCGCGTCACTCCACCGTGACAGACTTGGCGAGATTGCGCGGCTGATCCACATCGGTGCCCTTGGCCACGGCGGTGTGGTAGGCCAGCAGCTGCACCGGCACGGCATAGACGAGCGGCGCGATGAAGGCATCGGTTTCCGGCACCTCGATCACCTGCCACACATTGCCGCCGGCGGCGGCGATGCCGCGCCTGTCGGAAATCAGCACGACCTTGCCGCCACGCGCCATCACCTCCTGCATGTTGGAGACGGTCTTCTCGAACAGCGCATCGTGCGGGGCGATCACGATGACCGGCACATCTTCGTCAATGAGCGCGATGGGCCCATGCTTCATTTCGCCCGCGGCATAGCCTTCGGCGTGAATGTAGGAGATTTCCTTCAGCTTCAGCGCGCCTTCCATGGCAAGCGGGAAATTGATGCCGCGCCCCAGATAGAGGACGTCGCGCGCCTTTGCGATTTCGGCGCCCAGCGCCTCGATCTTTGGCTCCTGCTTCAGGAATTCGACGATATGCCGCGGCGTCTCCAGCAGCGCCGCGCAGAGCCTGGTTTCGGCCTGCGCCGGAAGGTGGCCGCGCGCGCGGCCGGCCGCCAGCGAAAGCGCCGCCAGTGCCGCAAGCTGGCAGGTAAAGGCCTTCGTTGACGCAACGCCGATCTCGGGGCCGGCAAAGGTGGGCAGCGCGATATCGGCTTCGCGCGCGATTGTGCTTTCGCGCACATTGACGAGCGCGATGGTCTTCTGACCGTGCGCCTTCGCATCGCGCAGCGCCGCCAGCGTGTCGGCGGTTTCTCCGGATTGCGAGATGTAAAGCGCCGTGCCGTCTTTGGGATAGACCGGCTCGCGATAGCGCAGCTCGGACGCGACGTCGGCATCCACCGGCATCCGCGCCAGCCGTTCGAGCCAGTACTTGCCGACCAGCCCCGCATAATAGGCGGTGCCGCAGGCCGACAGCGTGAGGCGCGAGGCATGCGCCAGCGCATCCTCTACGCCGGGCTCACGCAAGGCGACACGCGGGCCGGACGCATCAAGATAATGCGCGAGCGTATGGCCGATGACCTCGGGCTGCTCATGAATCTCCTTCGCCATGAAATGGCGATGCTCGCCCTTGTCCACGAGCCCGGCATTTGCAGTGGCGATGCGGATCTCGCGGTTGGCGGGGCGGCCGTTCCTGTCGAAAATCGCGACCTGCCCGCTCCGGATCACGGCGACATCGCCGTCCTCCAGATAGGCGACACGGCTTGTGAATGGCGCAAGAGCGATCGCATCCGAGCCGAGATAGGCCTCCCCGTCCCCATAGCCGACGGCCAGCGGGCTTCCCTGGCGGGCGCCGATCACAAGCGATTCTTCATCGCGGAAAATCATGGCCAGCGCGTAGGCGCCGGTGAGACGGCGCACCGCCGTCATGGCGGCCGCTTCCGGCGTCATCCCGCGGTCCAGACAGTCGGTGACAAGATGCACCGCCACCTCCGTATCGGTTTCGGATTCGAATTTGTGGCCTTTGGCGACGAGCTCCGCGCGGAGCTCGCGGAAATTTTCAATGATGCCATTGTGCACCAGGGCCACCCGCGCCGACGCGTGCGGATGGGCGTTGGATTCGGTCGGCTTGCCATGCGTGGCCCAGCGCGTGTGCCCGATGCCCGTCCGGCCGGACAGCGGCCGTTTCGCCAGCACGTCGCCGAGCTTGCCAAGCTTGCCCGGCGCGCGGCGGCGTTCGATATGGCCATCCACCAGCGTGGCGATGCCCGCGGAATCGTAGCCGCGATATTCCAGCCGCTTCAGCGCATCCAGAATGGCGGGCGCGACATCGCCCTTGCCCGCGATTCCCACAATGCCGCACATTATTTCTTCCTCTTCTCTGCCTGCTTGCGGGCGCGGAAACGCGCCGCCCAATTTTCGATTTCCCGCTGTTCATTGCGCTCCACGGCGAGCGCATCCTTCGTCACGTCACCGGTGATCACGCTGCCCGCGCCGACGATGGCGCCATCGCCGATTTTTACCGGCGCCACGAGCGCCGTGTTGGAACCGATGAAAGCGCCGGCACCTATGCCGGTTTCGTATTTGTCGAACCCGTCATAATTGCAGGTGATGGTGCCCGCGCCGATGTTCGCCCGGGCGCCCACGCGCGCGTCGCCGAGATACGCCAGATGATTGGCCTTGGCGCCCTTTTCCACGCGCGTCTTTTTCACCTCCACGAAATTTCCGATGTGAACGTCGTCTTCCAGCACGCTGCCGGGCCGGATGCGCGCATAGGGCCCGACAATCGCGCCCTTGCCCACGTCGCACCCCTCCAGATGCGAGAAGGCGCGGATGCGCGCGCCGCTGCGCACGGTGACGCCGGGACCGAACACGACATAGGGTTCGATAAAGCAATCAGGCTCCAGAACGGTGTCGCTGCAGAGAAACACGGTTTCCGGGGCTGTCATGCCGACGGCGTTGTCCAGCGCCTGCGCGCGCAGGCGTTTCTGCATTTCGGCTTCGGCGGCGGCCAGTTCGCTTCGCGCGTTCACGCCCATCATGTCCTCTTCTCTTGCGGTCACAATCGCGCACCGCACGCCGTCGGCCTTCGCCATCAGCGGAACGTCGGTCAGATAATATTCATGTTGCGCGTTGTCATTCTTGAGCCTGCGCGCCCACCGGAACAGGCTCTGCGCATCGGCCGCCATGATTCCGGCGTTGCACAGGTCCACCATGCGCTCGGCTTCATTGGCGTCCCGATATTCGACAATGCGGTCGAGAAGGCCGTCGTTGTCGGCAATCACGCGGCCATAGGCGGGATTTTTCGAACGGAAGGCAACGATCGCCATGCCGCGCCTGGCGCGCGCCGCGAACGACGCCGCGAAGATTTCCGGCCTGACGAGCGGCATGTCGCCATAGGTCACGATCGCTTCGCCCGAAAAATCTTCGAGCGCCGGCGCCGCGGCGGCGGCCGCATGACCCGTGCCGAGCTGCCTGTCCTGGACGACGGGCTGCGCGCCCTGCGCCCTCGCAAATTCGCGCACGCTTTCGGCCTGCGGCGCGGTCACGACAACGATGCGCGATACCCCCGCCGCGCGCACGGCAGCCATGACGTGGCCCAGGATCGGCCGGCCAGCCACCATGTGCAGCACTTTGGGCAAGGCGGATTTCATGCGCTTGCCCTCGCCCGCCGCCAGAATGATCGCCGCTTTTTGCTCGCCGTCTGCCATGCCGCCTGCCCGGCTGTCCTTTGCCTATTCTGCGCCCCCGCGATAAACCGGGCCTGAACGCCGGCAAAGTGACGATTTGCGACGGTATATTGCCACAGATTCAGGCCCTTAGCTCAGCGGATTGCGGATCATGATGAAAGGCCGGCACGCCGCGCTCGTTTTCGATCTGGACGGGACGCTGGTGGACACCGCCCCCGACCTGACGGCGGCGCTCAACGCGGTTCTGGCCGCGCGCAAGATGGCCACCGTTTCGCTGGACACCGTGCGCCACATGGTGGGGTTTGGCGCGCGCGCGCTGATCCGGCAGGCCTTCGAGGCCGAGGGCCAGGCGCTGACCGATGAAACGATCAGGCCGCTGATCAACGAGTTCATCGTGCATTACCGCGCGCACATTGCCGATGCGAGCGTGCCCTTCCCCGGCGTGCCGGAAACGCTGGGGCAGCTGCGGACGGGGGGCGCGCGCCTGGGCATATTGACGAACAAGCCGCAGGAGCTGGTTCTTCCGCTGCTGGACGCGCTGGACCTTTCGCGCTTCTTCGATGCCATTCATGGCGCCGGCCGGTACGCATACGTCAAGCCCGACGCGCGCGTGTTTCATCATGTGCTGGAAGAGCTGAAGGCGGACGCCGGCGTGATGATCGGCGATTCCAGAACCGACGTGGCCACCGCGCGCGCGGCCGGCGCGCCGGTGATTGTCGTCTCCTACGGCTACACGCCCGAACCCGCCGAGCGGCTGGGAGCCGATGCCACCGCCGAGCGGTTTTCGGACATTCCCCACATCCTGGAGCGGCTCGCCAGCCAACGTTCGGCCTCTTCTTGACGGGTCAAGGGGCCGCCTCCTATACGGCGGGTCCGCTTGCAGCGGGCGCGTAGCTCAGCGGGAGAGCACTCCCTTCACACGGGAGGGGTCACAGGTTCAATCCCTGTCGCGCCCACCATCCAGATCCTTTAATAGAACAGGTTTGGGCCGTGTTCCGTTTCGTTCCAATCGACACGCGAACATCGGCCGAACCCGGCACACAAATCCGTGGAATGGAGACGCCCGAATCCGCGCGCCGCGTTTTGTGCAGTGTGCCTGGTTTGCCGAATATAACGCATGTCAGGGAATTGTTTGTTCGTGAGCCCGGATTGAGCGCGAGGGATATTGGCGCCGATGTCGGCACGGATGAAGACTCCATCGCCGAAACCGACGAAACTGAGCAAGCAACATAAGCCTGCAGCATGTTGATTTCAGCGCGTCATGGCCCAATGTCGGGGCCGATGGGCCATTGCGACCCGGCTCTTGGAACATCCCGGCGCCGGCCCGAGCCGCAAAGCATAGGCCCCCGACCGCGATTTGGACTTTCTACAAGGCCGCAAAATCGATCTTTGCGTTCAGGTCCAGACGCGCATCCGACGGCGGGAGCGGATACTTGAGCCCGCTGGCGCAATTGTAGAGCACCACGCGATCGGACGGCCGGATGCGGCCTTCGCGCAGCGATTTCAGATAGGCCGCATGCGTGGCCGCGCCTTCCGGGCACAGGAGGAACCCTTCGTTGCGCGCAATTCCGGCGAGGCTGGATTCGATCTCTTCATCCGTCACCGCGATGGCGAAGCCGTTGCTTTCGCGCACCGCATTCAGGATCAGGAAATCGCCAATGGCCGCCGGCACGCGGATGCCCGACGCGATCGTGTGCGCATTTTCCCAGCGCGCCGCGTGTTTTTCGCCGTTTTCGAAGGCGCGCACCATCGGCGCGCAGCCGGCCGCCTGCACCGCCACCATGCGCGGGCGTTTGGGGCCGATGAAGCCGATGGCCTCAAGCTCGGCAAAGCCCTTCCACATGCCGATGAGACCGGTGCCGCCGCCCGTGGGATAGAAGATGACATCGGGCAATTCCCAGCCGAGCTGTTCGGCAAGCTCGAAGCCCATCGTTTTCTTGCCTTCGATGCGATAGGGCTCTTTCAGCGTAGAAAGGTCGAACCAGCCGGCAGCCTCTTTTCCCGCGGCGACAAGCTTGCCGCATTGGTCGATCAGCCCGTTGACGCGATAGACATGCGCGCCCTGCGCGGCGATCTCGCGCACATTCACCTCCGGCGTATCTTCCGGGCAGAAGACGGTGGTTTTCATGCCCGCGCGGCTGCCATAGGCGGCCATCGCCGCGCCGGCGTTGCCGTTGGTCGGCATGGCGAGATGCTTCACGCCCAGCTCCTTTGCCATGGAAACGGCGAGCGCGATGCCCCGCGCCTTGAATGAGCCGGTGGGCAGGCGGCCTTCATCCTTGATCAGCACCTCGCCCGCCTTGGCCGCAATGCGCACCAGGGGCGTCATAACCTCTCCCAGGCTGACGATGCTTTCGTCGCGGCGCATCGGCAGAAGCTCGCGGTAGCGCCAGAGCGTCGGCTCCCGGCCGCGCAGCTTTTCCTTCGTCATCGCCCGCTTCACGCCCGCCAGATCGTAGCGCACCAGAAGCGGCTTGCCGGCGCGGGAGAGGTTGTAAAGCCTGTCCGGTTCGTAGCGTTCGCCCGTTTCGGAACATTCCAGATGCGTGACAAAGGATTCCGGCATGATCACACCTTACCGGCCGCGATCCTGCGCAGCAGATCGCGGGCGAAGGTAGTGAGCGTATCGTCGCGGGCGCCCATGATCACGATGCGGTCGCCCGGGCGCGCCCTTTTGAGCAGTTCTTCGCCGCAGCTGTCGCGATCCACGAAGGCAAGGGCCTCGCGGCCGCGCGCGGCGATGCCGCCGGCAATGTCTTCCGAGGTGACCGACCTTTCGGTTGTGCCGCCGTAATAGACAGGTTCGGGCATGACAAGAATGTCGCCTTCGCGCATGTGCGTTGCAAAGGCGTCGATGAATTCGTGCTTCATTTTCGCAAGCGGGCTGAAGCCATGCGGCTGAAACATGAGCAGCAGGCGGCCGGGAAAATCATGCAGCGTGGCGAGCGTGGCCGCAATCTTGTCGGGATTGTGCGCGAAATCGTCGATCACCGCGATGCCGCGCGCGGTGCCGACCAGTTCCATGCGGCGGCGGATGCCGGTGAAGCGGGACAGCGCTTCGGCCGCATCCTTCAGCGGAATGCCAAGCGCCCGCGCGGCGGCCAGCGCGGCCAGCGCGTTGGAAGCATTGTGCCGGCCCGGCACTTTCAGATCGATGCGCAGGGGCGCGGTCTTCAGGGCGTCATCGCGCGAGGCCACGTCGAAGGCGATGCCGGCGGGCGCCGGCGCGATATTTGTTGCCAGCAGATCGGCGGACGGATCGGAAAGGCTGTAAGTGATCGCGCGCCCGGCAGCCGGGACGAGCGCAGCGGTCTCGGGATTGTCGAGATTGAGGACCGCAATTTTCGCCCGCGCAACGAAGCCGTGAAACAGCGCGCGCAGCTCATCCATCGTCTTGTGGTCGAGCGCAATGTTGTTGACGACGGCAATCTTCGGATTGTAACGCGCAATCGAGCCGTCGCTTTCGTCCACCTCGCTCACGAAAAGGCCGCTTGCGCCCACGCGCGCAGAGGCGAAGGGCCGGTCGCCGCCCGCGAAATTGTTCATCACCGCGCCGTTCATGATGGTGGGATCGCGGCCCAGTGCGGTGAGCATCCAGCCGATCATGCCGGTCGTCGTGGATTTGCCGGAGGTGCCGGCCACACCGATGGAGATTTCTGCGGCATTGAAAAGGCCCGACAGAAGCTCCGCGCGGGACAGCACCGTGGCGCCGATCCTGCGCGCGGCCGCCATGTCGGGGACCGTGTCCTCTACCGCGGCGGAAGCGACAACGATCGTGGCGGGACCGGCGACGCCGGAACCATCCTGCGGGAAAAGCCGGAAGCCCTGGGCGCGCAGGAAACCGAATTTCTCCGGCGTGCGGCCCTGATCAAGCGAACGGTCGGAACCGGATATCTGCGCGCCCTGCCCCGCCAGAATCAGCGCAAGCGGCAGCATGCCGCTGCCGCCGATGCCGATGAAGAAATAGGATTTCGCCCGGTCCATGCGGCAAGGCTATAAGGTGGCTCCCGATGCTTTGCCAGTGGGGCGCAAGTGAAAATCGCAATCGTGGCGCCGGCATCCCGGATCGATCAGGCGCTGGCGGACAAGGTGACAGCGGTGGCGCGCGCGCGGTTCGGCGCCGAAGCGGAGCTGTTCTTCCACCCGCAATGTTTTCTGATCGACGGACATTTCGCCGGCGACGATGCGGCGCGCGCAAAGGCCTTTATCGAGGCGGCGAACGATCCGGAATTCGATGCGGTGTGGATTGCCCGCGGCGGCTATGGTTCCAACCGGATCGCGGAGAGTGCGGTCGCCGGGCTGAAGCCGGCGGCGAAGAAGAAAACCTACCTCGGCTATAGCGATCTCGGATTCCTGCTGGGCGCGCTCTACAAGGCCGGATGCAGCGTGGCGCATGGGCCGCTGGCGGCGGACATCAATCGCGAAGGCGGCGAAGCGGCCGTGATCCGCGCGCTCGACTATCTGGTGCATCGCGACACAAAAACGCTGGAACCTTCCGTGGCCGACGGAAGGCCGCATGCGGCGTTCAACCTGACGGTGCTTTCGCACATGATCGGCACGCCGCTGATGCCCGATCTTTCCGGCCATGTGCTGATGGTGGAGGACGTATCGGAGCACATGTACCGCATCGACCGCGCCTTCTTTCACATCACCGCCAATCCCGGCATCCGCAAGGTTGCGGGCATCCGGCTTGGCCGCGTGAGCGATGTGCTGCCCAACGAGCCGGAGTTCGGGAAATCGGAAGAAGACGTGGCCCGGCACTGGTGCAGGCTTTCCGGCATCCCCTGGCTCGGCCGCGCGGATATCGGCCACGACATCGGGAACAAGATCGTGCCATTCGGGCATATCGCGCTGTCGTGAACAGCGCGCGCATGGGCCGCATGCTAGATTGCGGCAGAGCGGGGGGCCACATGGCAGGCACACATTCCTTCTGGAGCGCGATTCTGCTGGGCGGCCTGATCGCCGGCACGATCGATATCGGCGCGGCCGCGCATTTCATCGAAAATCTTCTGGCGATGCTGCTGTTCGGGCTGATCATATCCTTCTTCGCGCGCGACCACGCCTGAGGCCTATCGCGCCGCCACGCGCAGACGCAGAAGGCCCAGCACGGCGCGCAGATTTGGCGCGGGCGCCTTGAGCCGGTCCGCAATTTCCACCAGCGCGCCGAGGATGGGGCCGACCTCAAGCGGGCGATGGGCTTCCCAGTCCCGCAGCATGGAGGTCTTGATCGGGCCGAGCCGCCGGGTAATGGCCATGCGCTCGTCGGGCGATAGGGACAGCGGCAGGCCGATCTGCGCGCCGAGCGCCTTCATTTCTTCCATCATCGCGCGGATGAGCGCACGCACATCGCCGTCGGCGAGCATCACATCCGTCGTGGCGCCGGTGAGAACGCTCAGGGGATTCATCGTCATGTTGCCCCAGAGCTTGGTCCAGATGTTGAGGCGGATGTTTTCGCTCATGGCGGCTTCGATGCGCGCCTTCGGAATGGCGGCGGCGAAGCGGCCGGTTCTCGCGCGCGCCGCGCCATCCGGTTCGCCGAAAATGAGTTTGTCCTCGCCCTGCACCTCGACGACGCCGGGCTCCGGCGACCACGCGCTGGCATGCACCACGCATCCGATCACGTGACGCGCCGGAATGGCCCGCGCCACGGCACCGCCCGGATCGACGGATTGCAGCGCGGTTCCGGAAAGCGGGACGCCGGGCACCTGAAAGAACCACCATGGGATTCCATTGATCGCGGGCACAAGCGCCGTATCGGGCCCGAGCATTTCCGCAAGGGCCGGCGCGAGCGCGGGGATGTCATGCCCTTTGGTGGCGATCACGATGTAATCCGGCTTACCAAGGGTGGCGGGATCATCGCCCGCGCGCAGGCGGAAAACCTTTTCCTCGCCGCCGCGGCGCCGGATCCGAAGCCCTTTGGCGTTCAGCCCGGCAAGCGTTGCGCCGCGCGCAAGCAGCGAAACATCGGCGCCGGATTCCGCGAGCAACGCCGCCATCCAGCCGCCGATCGCGCCGATGCCTGCAACCACCACCTTCACGGCAGTTTTCCCGTTGCGACCCAGGCGGCAATATCGCGCCACACCTGTTCCGCCGAAAGATCGCGCAACAGCATGTGGTAGCCGTAAGGATATTCCTTCGAAACCGCATGGCCGCCGAGCGCGGCAATCACCGCTTCGGTCGGAGCCGCCGGAATGATCTGATCCTTCGCGCCATAGAGAACCAGAATCGGCGGCGGATCGGCGGCAAGATGTTCGGGCGCGTGGCGGGCCTGATCCATGAGATTGACAAGGCCCCACACGGCGTCGGTGCGGGTTTGGTGCTGAAACAGCGGATCATGCGCCAGCGCGCGCAGCATCGGGATGTTGTCGGAAGCCCAGATATTGAGGCCCTTGCCGGAGACGGTCATCCACGGAACCGTGTGCGCGCCCAGCCAGAGCGCCGCACGATAGGACAGCGGCATGTCTTGCCGCGACCATACCGCGGGCGCCACCAGAATGATTCCATCCGCCCGCGGCGGCCGATCGGTGCCAAGAGCCGACAGCGCCACCGCAGCCCCCATGCTTTCGCCCAGCACATAAACCGGTAGGCCCGGATATTTCGCGCGCGCGGCTTCGACGAAATCGTCCATGTCCTGCCGCAGCGCATCCGCCCCCGGCCAGATGCCGGGATCGGGCGATTGCCCGAAGCTGCGCTGATCGTAAGCCAGCGTCGTGATGCCGTGATCGGCCCACCAGGGCCCCGGCATGGCAAACGCATTGGAGTAATCGCTCATCCCATGGAGCGCCACGATGACGGCGCGGGGGCGGGCGGCATCCCAATGCCGCAGCGGAAGCCTGATGCCGTCGCGTGTGAGGAAATCATCGCCTTCGATCATGGAGGTGTCATTCTGGATGCCGCGCGGAGCGATGACCGGCGCGCAGGCCGAAAGCAGCGCGATCAGCGCGACAGCACACGCTTCACGCGCAAGCGCAAACAGGGAAGAAGCTCGGATTCGAACCATGGATTCCGTTTGACCCACGCAGTGTTGCGCCACGACGGATGCGGCAGGGGAATATGGCGCGGGGCATATTCGCGCCATGCCTTCACGGTTTCCGTCATATTCGATTTGGCGCGCTTCCCCAAATGCCAGGCTTGCGCATATGAGCCCACCAGAAGGGTGAGGGCGAAGGGCGGCCGGGCCGCGAGCAGGCGCGCGCGCCAATGTTTCGCGCAGACTGTTGGCGGCGGCCTGTCGCCGCCGTGGGCGTCATAGCCCGGAAAGCAGAAGGCCATGGCGGCGATGGCAATTTTCGATTCATCGTAAAACGTGTCGCGGTCCACGCCGATCCATTCGCGCAACCGGTCGCCGGACCGGTCGTTGAAGGACAGTCCGGTTTCGTGCACGCGCAGGCCCGGCGCCTGGCTGGCGATGAGAATTCTCGATCCCGCGCCGACATGCAGAACCGGATTCGGCTCGAGAATGTTTTCGCAGATCCTGCAGGCCCGGATCTCGGCGAGAAGCGACTCCAGCGGCGTGGGCTTCCCGCGCGCGGCAGCGCTCATTCGTCGCCGCGCAGAAGGCTGCGCGCAATGACGAGCTGCTGGATTTGCGAGGTGC
>JAJPIX010000028.1 GCA_021324545.1 Alphaproteobacteria bacterium | reverse complement strand
GCATGAGGACCGTGTTAAAAAGCCTCATCCTGAGCTTGTCCAATTCCCTCATGCTTCGACGGGCTCAGCATGAGGACCGTGTTAAAAAGCCTCATCCTGAGCTTGTCGAAGGATGAGGCGCTCTCTAGGCGATATGGCATGAACCCCGCCTGTTTCAAGCGCATCCTTGGATTGACCGGGGCCTTTCTGCTGCTGGCCGCGCCGGCCTTCGCCGCGCCCATCACGATTCTCGCCATGGGCTCCAGCCTGACTCAGGGCTACGGCCTGCCGCCGGGCACGGAACTGACCGCGCTGCTGCAGGCGAAGCTGAAGGCGGCCGGCGTGAACGCGGTTGTCGTCAATGCGGGGGTTTCGGGCGATACGTCGGCGGGCGGGCTCTCGCGCCTGGACTGGTCGCTGGCCGGTCATCCCGATGCCGCCATCGTCGAGCTCGGCTCCAACGATGCCTTGCGCGGAATACAGCCGGCGGAAACCGAAAAGAATCTCTCCGCCATTCTGGCGAAGCTGAAGGCCGCGCATGTGCCTGCGCTTCTGTGCGGCATGAAGGCGCCGCGCAATCTGGGGCCGGATTACGCCGCGGCCTTCGACCCGATCTATCCCAGGCTCGCCGCGAAATTTGGCGTGCTGCTTTACCCCTTCATTCTGGACGGCGTGGCGATGAATCCGAAGCTCAATCAGGCCGACGGCATGCATCCGAACGCCGCGGGCGAGAAGGTGATTGCAGAGAAGATGTTTCCGTATGTTCTCAAGCTTGTCGCACGGGTTCGCGCGGAGGGCCGAAATTGAACCGCTTCCATGGTTTTCCTCCCCCGCGTGCGGGGGAGGTGCCGAGCTTCGACCCGTTCGCTCCACGAGGGCGGATCTGAATGTTCAGGCGGCTTCTTTCCGTCGGTTCCTTCACGCTGCTGTCGCGCATCACCGGCTTTGTGCGCGACATGCTGATGGCCTGGATTCTGGGCAAAGGCGTGCTGTCCGACGCCTTCATCGTCGCGTTCCTGTTTCCCAACTATTTCCGCCAGATTTTCGGCGAAGGCACGATCAATCCGGCCTTCCTGCCGCGCTATGCGGCCCTGCACGCCAAAGGCGAGCGCATGGCGGCGGCGCTGTTCGGCGACCGGGTGTTTTCCTGGCAGATGTCGGCGCAGCTCATCATCCTTCTGGCCGCGCTCATCTGCATGCCGTGGATCGTGCATGTGCTGACGCCGGGCTTCGCGCCGGACCAGATGCAGCTTACGGTCCGGCTTTCGCGCATCACCTTTCCCTATCTCATCCTGACGCTGGTGGCCGTGCAGCTTTCGGCCATGCTGAACGCCATCGAGAAATTCTGGGCGGCGGCGGCGTGGTCCAATCTCCAGAATCTTGCGATGATCGCCACGCTTCTGCTGGCGAACTGGTTTCCGAACGCAGCTTATGCCGCCGCCTGGGGCGTGCTGGCCGGCGGCATCGCGCAGCTTCTCTTCATTCTCTGGGCGGCCGCGCGGCACGGCATCAACCTTCGCATTGCCCGCCCGCGCTGGACGCCGGACGTGAAGGAGTTCTTCAAGGCGTTCGGCGCCGTCACCTTCGGCTCGGCCAGCATCGTGATCGCGCCCTTCATCGACACGGTGATCGCTAGCCTTCTGCCCACCGGCTCGCGGACGGCGCTCTATTATGCCGACCGCATCAACCAGTTGCCGCTCGGCGTGCTCGGCATTGCGGTGGGAACGGTGCTGTTGCCGGAAATGAGCGCCCGGCTTGCGCTCAACGACCGCGCGGGATCGGATGGGGCCCAGAACCGCGCGGCGGCGATCTCGCTTCTGCTCACGCTGCCGTTCGCTGTCGTGTTCCTGATCATTCCCGACACCATCATGCGCGCCATCTTTGCGCATGGCGCGTTCGACGCGAATGCGGCCGCGCTCTCCGCAACCGCGCTTGCCGCCTATGGCGCGGGGCTTCCGGCCATGGCGCTCACCCGCATCGTGCAATCCACATTCTATGCGCGCCACGACACCATGACGCCGGCCCGCATCACCGTCACCGCCATTCTGGTCAATGTGGCGTTGAAGGTCGTGTTCGTCTGGGGTGCGCATCTGGGCGTGGCCGGGATTGCGCTCGGCACCTCGCTCGGTGCGTGGACGAATGTGGGGCTTCTCACATGGCTTGGCCGCCGCCGCGCGCTTCTGACATTTGAGCCTGGTTTCCGCCGCGCAATGCTGCCCGTGATTTGCGCGGCGCTCGCCACCGGCATCGGCGCATTCGCCGGCGTGTCGCTGATCCGCAGCTTCGCCGCGCCCGGCCTGCGCTTCTATGACGAAGTCATGTTGCTGGCTGCGATGTTGCTCAGCGGCCTTGCCTATGGGGCGGTCATACTTGTGTTCCGCCGCGCGCTGCCGCTTGGAAAGTTCGCGCGATGAGGCTGTTCGTGGCTCTGGCGCTGCCCGATGCGGTGGCGCAATCGCTGTTTCTGCTTCAGGCGGGCGTGCCCGGCGCGCGCTGGATGGCGCGGGATCAGCTTCATCTCACCTTGCGGTTCATCGGCGAGGTGGATGGGCGCGATGCCGCGGCGATAGACGATGCGCTCGCCACGATTTCCGCGCCGCGCTTTCGTCTAGGGCTGAAGGGCGTGGGCGCGTTCGGCGGCAAGAATCCGCGCGCGCTGTGGGCGGGCGTGCACGATCCTGGGCCTGTCGTCCATCTCCAGAAGAAGATCGAGACCATGCTGCAGCGGGTGGGGCTTCCCGCCGAAGAGCGCAAATTCACCCCGCACGTCACGCTTGCGCGGCTCAAGGCGCCGCCGCCCAACAAGGTGATCGACTACTTGGCCGATCATGCGCTTTATGCCGCGCCGCCATTCGAGGTGAACAATTTCATTCTCTATTCCAGCAAGCCCACGCCAAACGGCAGCATCTACCTGGCGGAACGGAGCTATGCCCTGAAATAACAAATTGCGAGGCCCCGCCTGGCGCGGTTCGCCCGGCCCGGTTCTGCACATTGCCGGCTTTTGCAACTCCGCCGTTCCTGCCGCATTGTCATTCGCGTCACCTGGCTGGCCCGCATTCGCGGGCCATGACACGAGGAGGTGGTTCGTGCAGAAACTCGATGCAAATGCCCGCAAGGCCGCGCTGAAGGATTTGCCCAAATGGCATGACGTTCATGGCCGGGACGCCATCGCGCGCAGATTCGAATTCAGGAATTTCAGCGAAGCCTTTGCCTTCATGACGCGCGTGGCGCTATTGGCCGAGAAGATGGATCACCACCCCGAGTGGTTCAATGTCTACAACAGGGTCGAGGTCACGCTTTCCACCCACGATGCGGGCGGCGTGACCGAAAAAGACATCGCGCTGGCAAAAGCGATGGACGCTTACGCCGGCTGACCGGCTGCGCGGCTGCGCGCGAACATTCCGCCGAGCACGCTCAGTATGATGAGCGATGAAAGAAATGTCAGGTGATACCAGAGCGGAAACGTGTTCCACAGCTTGTAATGGATGGGCAGGAAGGTAAGCAGGAGCACCACGCCGCTCCACAGCGCCGCCGCGCGATTGCGCGCAACGCTCGCCGCCATCCATCCGCTCAGGATGGAGCTGAGGCCGCTTTCCGTCAGCCGCGCGATCATCATGGGCACGGTAAAGGCCATCGCCTTCTCGACCGCGCCGTATTCCGCCCAGCCGTAGCGAAGCCCCAGGTTGAGCACCGTCACAACGACCACCCACGTCACGACGCCGGCGACGACGCCCCCGATTGCCCGCCACATGATATCCCCCGTCCCGATGGCGCCCCATCCTAGCGCAAATGCGCCCGCAGCTCTCGTCAAAACCGGCCGCTATTTGTGTGCGTTTTTCACGAGGTCGCTCACCACCGACGGGTCGGCGAGCGTTGTGGTGTCGCCGAGGTTGCCTGTGTCCCCTTCCGCGATCTTGCGCAGGATGCGCCGCATGATCTTGCCCGAGCGCGTCTTGGGCAGGCCCGGCGCGAACTGGATCACGTCGGGTTTTGCGATGGGCGAAATCTCCTTGCTCACCCATTGCGCCAGCTCGCGGTTCAGCGCTTCGCCGGGCGCAACCCCCGTCTTCAGCGTGACATAGGCGTAGATGCCCGTGCCCTTGATGTCGTGGGGAAAGCCCACCACCGCGGCTTCGGCCACGGCGTGATGCGCCACCAGGGCGCTTTCCACTTCCGCGGTGCCGAGCCGGTGACCCGACACGTTGATCACGTCGTCCACGCGGCCGGTGATCCACCAATAGCCGTCTTCGTCGCGGCGGCAACCGTCGCCCGTGAAATACTTGCCGCGGTAGGTTTTGAAATAGGTGTCCACGAAGCGCTGATGGTCGCCGTACACCGTGCGCATCTGGCCTGGCCAGCTTTCCAGCAGCACCAGGTTGCCGGAGCCGGCGCCATCCACAGGTTTTCCGTCGGCGTCCACGATCTGCGGCACGATCCCGAAGAGCGGCTTCGTGGCCGAGCCGGGCTTCAGATCGGTTGCGCCGGGCAGCGGAGAAATGAGGATCCCGCCGGTTTCCGTCTGCCACCAGGTGTCCACGATGGGGCAACGCTCGTCGCCCACCACGCGCCAGTACCACAGCCACGCTTCCGGATTGATCGGCTCGCCCACGCTGCCCAGCAGCCGCAAGCTTTTG
>JAJPIX010000040.1 GCA_021324545.1 Alphaproteobacteria bacterium | reverse complement strand
GACCCGGTTCGATGGTTCGGGGTCCATGAACCGGGCCGGCTGCCCGCGCGAACGTGCCCTTGATGGAGCGCCGATACGGGCACGGTCACGACGTTGTGCGCAGATGCCGTAACAAAGAACACCTGCGCAGTCATTTGAGTCATCAAGTCGTGCTTCGGATTAGCAACAGTAAAGGTCGCAGTATAGAGCACGACATTATTTGTCACAGTCGGCGTTGGCTGAATCTGCTCAAGCTTTCCATACCAGCGCCTGCCGGGCTGGCCGAGGGTCGTGAAGTAGGCGGGCATGCCGATCTTGAGTTTCGGCACATCGGCTTCCGACACCTGGGTCAGAACTTCCATGTTCGAGAGGTCAGCAATGCGCAAGATTGTCGGTGCCTGTTGCACGGAATTGATGGTTTGGCCCTGCAAGATCGAAATCGACGCGACCGTCCCCGACATCGGCGCGTAGATCTTCGTATAGCCCAGCGTGACTTCATCGCCGTTCAATTGCGCTTGAGCTGCGGCAATCTGCGCCTTCACGGCGTTGACTTCCGCGAAAGCCGAACGCGCCGCCGCCTGCGCGGTGTCATAGGCATCGGTGCTGGTGGCGCCCGCCGCTTTCAGATGCAGCTGGCGCGTCGCTTGGGCCTGGGCGAGTGCGGCCTGCGCCTGCTTGTCCGCGAGCTGCGCCTGAAGGTTGGAAAGATTGCCCTGGTCCTGCTGAACCCTGGCATGAGCCACCTGCGGATCGATTTCCGCAAGCAGCTGGCCCTGCTTCACGGTATCGCCGATCCGGACATAGAGCTTTTTCAGCTGGCCGGTGGCTTGCGCGCCGACATCCACATAATTCTTGGGCTGAAGGTTTCCGAGCGCCGTCACGGCATCTTCGATGTCTCCGCGCGCGACAATGGCTGTTTCATATTCGCCTGCGCCGCCGTTCTGGCTCGTGGAGTATGCGGTGTAGAGAGACGCGGCCACGCCCGCCAGCGCCAGTCCGGCGAACAGATAGGGCCGGCCGCGAACCAAAGACCATGCGCGTCCGGCTGCGCCGCGCAGCTTCCTGATCAGATTGCCTTGCAGGATGACAGTCGCGGCATTGGCGCCGGCGTCGGATCGTAAGGCGAAATTCTCCTGAACACTCACTTGCGCACCATCTCGCCTCCAAGAGTGGGCGATGATGGCCGCCGGGAAAAGACGCTTGGCCGGCGAAATTGTATCAATTTGTCGCCGGGGGCCGCCGGAGCTGCCGCCTGCGAATTAATTTGGCGTAACCGACTCGGGCCGGGATCAGGTTCCGTCGGACCGCTTGATCACGCGAAAGCGCGTGAGCTGTTCGGTGGCCAGTGTGAACCCGGGCTCGATGGCGACCGCCTTTTTGTAATCGTCGTAGGCGGCCCGCACGTTGCCCAGCGCCTCATTGGCAATCGCCCGGTCGTAATAGGCAATGTACGGCCGCTTGGCGTTGAGCGAGATGCCCTTGTCGATATCGTCGATGGCGTCGCCCCATTTCTTCATGGCGATCAGCGTCGCGCCGCGATCCACATAGGCTTCGCCCAGCGCATTGTTGATCTGAATGCCGTGATTGTAATCGGCGAGGGCCCCGGCAGAGTCTCCGAGTTCCGCCCGCAGGATGCCGCGGTTGACCAGCGTGGCCGCCCGGTCTTTCACGGACAACGGCTGGGTGGTAAGCGCGTCGGTGCAGGTTTCAATCCCGATTTTCGCATCGCCGCCCACTTCGGCCGCCAGAAAGCAGCTTTGGGCGAGGGTGTTGTTGCCGAGAATGGTCACTGCCGCCTGGGCATTCGATGCAATACCGATTGCGATGACGCTTGAGGAAACAAGGACGAGCTTGTGCAAGTTCATGTCAACCTCCCCGAGGAGACAGACAGATTGTTGCACCGGTGTTCCATCGCGTCCATAAGATTTCTTCGGTGTCACCTGTCTGAAGCTTTCAACTTGATGTGAGACCCCCATGAGTTGGCCCTATTTTGCGCCCATCCTTTTGTTGGGCATTTCCAATGTTTTCATGACTTTCGCCTGGTACGGCCAGCTGAAGTTCCCCGCCGCGCCGCTGTGGCTTGTCGTGCTCGCGAGCTGGGGGATCGCCCTGGTCGAATACTGTTTCGCGGTTCCGGCCAACCGCATCGGCCACACGGTCTATGCGGCAGCCCAGCTCAAGACGATGCAGGAAATCATCACGCTGATCGTCTTCGGGTTCTTCTCGGTGCTTTATCTCAACGAGCCGCTGCGGTGGAACCACGGCGTGGCATTCTGCTTTCTGGTGGGTGCAGCCTATTTCGCCTTCAACAAGTGGTGACCGTCAGCTCTTCCATGGGTCCGGATCGAAGTCGCTGACCGCGCGCAACGGAATGCGGATCCCCGGCCTCATTCCCAGATAGACAACGAGCGTCATCCGTTTCGAACCGGAATCCCATTCCATCTGCGGTGCGATGCCGCCGGGTTTGCGGAAGATGTGCCCGTCGAAATCCATCTTCCGCGGCTCCACTGCGCCCCACCGGTCGGCCAGTTGCTGCGCAAGCCTGCGCCGGAGGGCCGGCCCGTCGGCCGCCGCGACATTCTCCGCGTCGGGTGCGCTGACATAGATGGAGCCGTTGGGCATGATCTCCAGCCGTGCAACGACCATGGTGCCGTTCGATTCATATGCGCCTTCCCAGCGGCCGGCCGGGGGTTGCGGCGGCTTGGAGCATGCGAACAGCGAAACGAGGCAGAATGTCGAGATCAGGGTTGCAGCAAGCACGCGCATCAGGGCCTCCCGATTCGCCTGCTTGCATAATACCTGCACGCAACAGAGGATTGGTAACGCATCGCAACGCGATGTGACGCGCCTTGGCCTTGCCTTGGGCCTTGGCCCTTTGATAGCTCACGAATTCAACAAGGGGTGCCGCCTTTGTCATTGCCCAAACGATTTCTGTCCGACGCGCTCGAGCGCATCCAGCCTTCGGCCACCATCGCCGTCACGCAGCGGGCGAACGACCTGAAGGCGCAGGGCCGCGACGTCATCGTGCTGGGCGCGGGCGAACCGGATTTCGATACGCCCGACAATGTGAAGGAGGCGGCCATCGCCGCGATCCGCGCGGGCAGGACCAAATACACGCCTGTCGAAGGCATCCCGGAATTGCGCAAGGCGATTGCGGGGAAGTTCAGGCGCGAAAACGGAATCGACGTGTCGCCGTCGGAGACGTTTGTGGCGCCCGGCGGCAAGTCCGTGATCTACACCGCGCTGATGGCGACGCTGAACGAAGGCGACGAGGTCATCATTCCCGCGCCCTATTGGGTCAGCTACCCCGACATCGTGCTGCTGGGCGGCGGCAAGCCTGTCTTCGTGGAAACCAGGGCCGAAGACGGTTTCATCCTCACGCCCGGCGCGCTCAGCGCCGCGATTACGCCGCGCACGAAATGGCTGATCCTCAATCAGCCCAACAATCCTACCGGAGCCTGCTACACGCGTGAGCAGCTGCGGGCGATTGCCGATGTGCTGCTCGACCGGCCGCATGTCTGGGCGCTGACCGACGACATGTACGAACACCTCGTTTACGACGGCTTCAAGTTCCACACGCTTCTGGAAATCGAGCCGCGGCTCAAGGAGCGGATGGTGGCGATGAACGGCGTCTCAAAGGCCTACGCCATGACGGGCTGGCGGCTCGGCTACTGCGCGGCGCCGGAAGCGTTGGTGAAGGCGATGGCGAAGCTGCAGTCGCAGGCGGCGACCAGCGTGTCGAGCATCACGCAATATGCGGCGGTCGAGGCGCTGAACGGCCCGCAGGGTTTCATTCCCGAGCGGCAGAAGGCATTCGAAGTGCGCCGCGATCTTGTCGTTTCGATGCTCAATCAGGCCCGGGGACTCGAATGTTTCAAGCCCGAGGGCGCCTTCTATGTCTATCCTTCGGTGCGCAAGCTTATCGGCAGGAAGGCGCCGTCCGGCAGAACGATCGGCACCGACGAGGATTTCGTTACCGAACTGCTCGGCGCCGAAGGCGTGGCCGTCGTTCACGGCGCGGCGTTCGGCATGTCGCCGTTCTTCCGGCTTTCCTATGCGGCGTCCAATGCAAGCCTGGAAGAAGCCTGCCGCCGCATCCAGCGGTTTTGCGCAAGCCTGACCTAGGGCAGCAGTTATCCGGTCCGAGCCGCTGGCTGCGCATGTTTGGTCCCCGAAAAAGACTAGGCTCTGACCTTACAGGATTGTAAAATAACCGCAATATTCCGGGTTCCCAAGGTGCCGGAACTGCAAAATATGGGCCTACGCTGCCAGAAAAGGGCGCGCTGTGTTGTTGCATGTCACCAAGAACGGGTAGCTTCTTTTTCAGCAATTTGGCCGAGGATTTGGGGGCGCTGCTCGGGGTGAAGTTCGGGGTCGGGAATTCGGACGGGTAGCGGAGCGCCCATGAAGTCAGTCATCAGTCTCGATCCGCGCGCGCATGCGGGCGATCCGGTTCGCGAAGCAATCGCGGTCCATAAGCCGCTGTTCGCCGTGGCTTTCGGATTCGCCACAGCCATGAGCATTCTCTCGCTCACGGTCTCGTTCTACATGTTGCAGGTCTATGACCGCGTTCTGACCAGCCGCAGCCATTCGACGCTTTTTCTGCTCACGCTGATTGCCTTTGGCGGCGTGGCCGTGTTCGCCGCGCTGGATTCGCTGCGGCTGCGGTTGCTCATGCGCATCGGCATGCATGTGGGCGATACGCTTGCCCCGCGCGTGCTTCGCGCCATGGTCGCCACCTCCGCCCAGGCCGGCGGCGCGGCGGCGCGCCAGGGCTTGCGCGATGTCGACACGATCCGGAATTTTATCGGCAGCGCCGGATTCGCCGCGCTCATGGATGCGCCGTTTCTGCTGTTTTTCCTCGTCGTGTTGTGGCTGCTGCACTGGGCCTATTGCGTGATCGTGCTGCTGGGCGGCGCCGTGCTCGTGAGCATCGCGGTGCTGGATCAATGGCTCACCAGCCGCACGCTGACCCATTCGATTGGCGTTTCGATCCGGGCGCACAATTTTGCGGAAGACGGCCTGCGCAACGCCGATGTGCTCGAAGGCATGGGGATGTCATCCACCTTCACCGGGCGCTGGCGGCGGCATTGGCTGGAATCCCTGCGGCTCAGCCTTGCGTCGTCCGACAAGGACTACTTCTTGAACGGCATTTCGAAATGCGTGCGCCTGATGATTCAGATCATCCTGCTTGGCGTCGGCGCGCTGCTGGTGCTCGATTATCACGCCTCGGGCGGCGTCATGATCGGCGCTTCGATTCTCGGCAGCCGCGCGCTGGCGCCGATCGAAGCATCCGTGGCGACATGGAAAAGCATCGTTGCCGTGCGCGGCGCATGGCGGCGCCTGGTCGAACTTCTGGAACGCGCGCCGAAGCGGGACGAGGGCATGGCGCTGCCGGCGCCGAAGGGCGCCCTTTCGGTCCAGCGTGTGGGCTATCTGCCCTATGGCTCCCGCAAGCCGATCCTGAACGGCATCAGCTTCGAGTTGAAGCCTGGCGAATCGCTTGGCGTCATCGGCCCGTCTGCATCCGGCAAGTCGTCATTGATGCGGGTGCTGGTGGGTGCCTGGCCCTGCACGAGCGGTGTGGTCCGGCTGGATGGCGCCGATGTTTACGCCTGGCCCCGGCAGGAGCTGTCGCGGTACATCGGTTATCTGCCCCAGGACGTCGAGCTGTTCGGCGGCACCGTGCGCGACAACATTTCCCGCCTCACCGAGGGCGATCCCGAAGCCATTGTCCGCGCGGCAAAGCTGGCGCATGCGCACGACATGATCCTGTCGCTGCCGAACGGATACGACACGGAAATCGGCGAAAGCGGGCAGAAACTTTCCGGCGGCCAGAGGCAGCGCATTGGCATTGCGCGCGCGCTTTATGGCGATCCGCGCCTGGTCGTGCTCGACGAACCGAACTCCAACCTGGATGGCGCGGGGGAGGAGGCGCTGGCCGCCACCTTGGCCGAGCTCAAGAAGATCGGCGCAACCGTCGTGGTCGTGGCGCACCGGCCCAGCATATTGGCCAGCGTGGACAAGATGCTGGCGCTGCGTGATGGCATGGTCGAAGCCTTCGGTCCGCGGCAGGAGGTCATTCAGAAATTCACGCGGCCCGCCGCGCCGGTCCGGCCGCCCATGCCCGTTGCCGGGCCGCATGGCGCCCAGTCGCCCACGAATGTGGTGACCTTGTCAGCGGCCCTGGCCAACGATCAGAACAAGCCCGGTGAGTCATGAAGCAGGTCGGGCAAACACAGGGCACGGTCTGGCCGTCGCTTTCGACAATCACGTCGAAGGTCAGCGAACGCATCGAGCGCCTGCGCGCCCGCTACGCGGTGGACCACACGGCCGTGGCGCGCGCGGCCGTAAACGACAACTCCCTCAATTTCGCCAGCCCGAAGCGGATCGTGCGGATTGGCGGATCGATCGTTCTGCTGTTCGTGTTCGGATTTCTGGGCTGGGCGGCGTTTGCGCCGCTCGACAGCGCGCTCATGGCGCCGGGTGTCATCATCGTGCAGTCGCACCGCAAGACCATCCAGCATCTCGAAGGCGGGATCGTGAAGGCCATTCTGGTCCGTGAAGGGCAGCTTGTCCGGGAAGGCCAGCCGCTGCTCATCCTCGACGACACGCAGGCGCGGGCGGCGCTCGATGCGCTTCGCGATGAAGCCGACGGATATACGGCGCAGGAAGCGCGCCTGCTCGCGGAGCGCAACGGAAGCACGACGATTACGTTTCCCGCAGACCTGATGGCGCGCCGGTCCGATCCCAAGGTGTCTGCGATCATGCAGGGCGAGGAAAACGCCTTCAAGACGCGCGCCCAGGACTTGCAGCAGCAGACCGGCATCCTGCAGCAGCGCGTGAATGAAAACGGCACCATCATCGCGGGCCTGAGATCGGAGCAGGCCGCCATCGAAAAGCAGATTTCGCTCATCGATCAGGAAACCACGGGTGTGGAGCAGCTGGTAAACAAGGGGCTCGAGCCGCTTCCCAAGCTGCTCGCATTACAGCGGCAAAGGGCAGACCTCGATGGCCAGCGCGGACAGCTGATAGAAAAAATTTCACAGACCGAACTCAATACCGGCGAGACTCAGCTGCAGATCGTCAACCTCAAGAACCAGTTTCTCGACGACGTGCTGAAGGATCTTCGCGATGTACAGACGAAACGCTACGACATCCAGGATCGTCTTCGCGCCGCGCAGGACGTGCTGAACCGCACGACGCTGCGCGCGCCGGTGGGCGGCAAGGTGGTGGGGCTGGCCGTGCACACGAAGGGCGCCGTCATCCGTCCCGGCGACACGGTCATGGAGATCGTGCCCGTCGAGGATCGGCTTGAGGCTGAGGCGCATGTCCGGCCGCAGGATGCCGACCAGGTTTATGCCGGAATGACAGCGAAGCTCAGCTTCAGCGCGTATGAGGCGCGGCGGCTCCCGATGCTGACCGGCACCGTCACGACCGTTTCTGCCGACAGCCTGACCGATCAGCGGACCGGACAGTCCTATTTCGTGGCCAATGTCAGCTTCGACGCGAAGGAGCTGAAGGGCTATCCCGAGGCACGCCTCATTCCGGGAATGCCGGTTACGATCGCCATTCAGACCGGTCAGCGCACGGCTCTCGATTATTTCATCGAGCCGGTCCGCGATGTCATGCGCAATGGCATGCGCGAAAAGTGATCAGGCGGCTTTTCGCAGGATAATTCCGAAAAGGCCCTTCTTGTTGAAGCGTCTGTGATCCGGGCGCACGGGCTCGGCTTCGCAGACGAGCAGCGTCTGTCCGGGGTGCCGTTCCGTAAAGGTGCGGAATCCCCGGTTTGAATCGATATCGTCCACGACCAGTGCGCCGCCCCGTCGCAAATGCCGCCAGGCGCATTCCAGTTCGAACAGAACGTTGCGCTCGGTGTGCAGGCTGTCGTGAACAAAAAGGTCGATCGTCCCCAGCCGCTTCAGCAGGCCGGGCAGGCAGCGGCGGCTTGTACCCCTGATCAGGGTCCAGCGGCCGCTCAGCCGCTCGTCCACTGCAATGCCGATCTGCTTCTGCATTTGCGGGTCAAGCGGAGGCCTGTCGATGCTGGACAGGCGGCCCGATCCGTTCCGCTCCATCGCTTCCAGAATAAAGCGGGACGTGAAGCCGTGCGCCACGCCGGTTTCGACGACATTCTGCGGCTTGAGATGGCGCACAAGACACCAGATCGCGCGCACCAGCGCGCCGTCGCCGTCGTTGTAGCCGTTGAAGCTCTCCGGCCCGACATTGATGCCCTTGGCCGCGACAGCAGCAACCGCCTTCGGCCATTCTGTGTGGAATTCCGCGATTGCGGCGCAGGGCGGTGAAATCGCCAGCGCCGCATGAAGCCGCGATTCCCAGTTCGGTGTCGCGTCATGGATGCACGGGCCGCGGCGGTATTCGCGTTCCTGCACGATCCTGTCCTGCAGCGTTTCCAGGAGTCCGAGCGGATCGGTTTTAAGCGCGGTAATGGCCCGCTGCGGATAATGCCGGGCGTAGCGAAGAACTGTTCCGAACATGAGGCCCCTTCCAGAATCCGGTGTGGGCCGGACGGGGCTTCCGGCACCATTAAAATCTAGCCGATGCCGGCCTGGAACCAAGCGTCGCCCGCAAACGAAGTTAAATGCGGCAGCCGATGACCCAGAATGGAACGACGGCCGACAAAATGGCGGACAGGGAGGGATTCGAACCCTCGAAACGGCTCTTCACCGTTTACGCACTTTCCAGGCGCGCGCCTTCAACCGCTCGGCCACCTGTCCGGAAGGCGCGGGACTATAGCCAGCCGACCGCCCGGGGCAAGCGTTCCCGGCCTGACATCTACAGGCCTTCGAACAGCGCTGTGGAAAGATAGCGTTCCGCAAAATCGGGGATGACCGTCACGATCATCTTGCCTGCCATGTCGGGCCGCGCGCCGACGCGAAGGGCGCCCGCAATGGCCGCGCCCGAGGATATCCCGCAAGGGATGCCCTCCAGCTTCGCCGCCTTGCGCGCCATGTCGAAAGCTTCTTCGTTGCTGACGGTCACAACCTCGTCGATCACCTTGCGGTCGAGAATGGCCGGCACAAATCCGGCGCCAAGGCCCTGAATTTTGTGCGGGCCCGGAGGCCCGCCGGACAGCACGGCCGAATCCTTGGGCTCGAGCGCAATGATCCGGACCGATGGCTTGCGGGATTTCAGGACCTCGCCGACGCCGGTAATCGTTCCGCCCGTTCCCACGCCGGAGATCACCGCATCCACCCTGCCATCGGTGTCGTTCCAGATTTCCTCCGCTGTCGTGCGCCGGTGGATTTCGGGATTGGCGGGGTTTTCGAACTGCTGCGGCATGACCGCTCCGGGCGTTGTCTTGACGATTTCGTGCGCCTTGTCGATCGCCCCGCGCATGCCCTTGATGGCCTCGGTCAAAACAAGTTCGGCGCCAAGCAGGGAGAGCATTCTCCGCCGCTCGATGGACATCGATTCCGGCATGACGAGGATCAGCCGGTAGCCCTTCGCCGCCGCAACGAAGGCCAGCGCGATGCCGGTGTTTCCGCTGGTCGGTTCGACAAGCACGGATTTGCCCGGCTGAATGCGTCCGTCGCGCTCCATGGCCTCGATCATGGAAACGCCGATGCGGTCCTTCACGCTGTCGATCGGATTGAAGAACTCGAGCTTGAACAGAAGGTCCGCCTTGACGCCGGCTTCTTTCGGAAGGCGCGCCATGCGCACAAGCGGCGTGTTGCCGATCGTCTCGGTAATGGAATTGAAAATGCGGCCCCGTCCGGGTTTCTGCGTCATGCCGTTCTCCATTGTCGAAATCAGGCCCGTTTCAGGCCAAGCCCCGTCGAGCCGAAACCGCCGCTGCCGCGCACGCTGGCGGGTAGCTCGTTCACTTCGGTCAGGACTGCCTGCTCGTATCTGGCGATCACAAGCTGCGCGATTTTCATCCCGCGGGCGATGCGAAACGGTGCATCTCCATGATTGATGACGATCACCTTGATCTCTCCCCGGTAATCGCTGTCGATCGTGCCCGGGCTGTTGAGCAGCGTCACGCCATGGTTGAGCGCCAGTCCGGACCGCGGCCTGACCTGGGCTTCATATCCGGCGGGGAGCGCAATGGCGATCCCCGTTGGAACCGCGGCCCTTGCCGACGGATTCAATTCGATGTCGCGCTCGATGCAGGCCAGAAGATCCAGCCCCGCCGAACCCTCCGTTGCATAGGCCGGCAGCGGCAGGTCGCGGCCATGCGCAAGGCGCTGGATTTGGATGTTCACGCGGCTTTGCCCCTGAGCGCCCCGGCGATCTTGCCGGCCAGCCTTCGGCCCACTTCGGCCTTGTCGAGTTCCGGCCAGTCTTCGATTCCCGAACCCGTGATCAGGTGAACGGTGTTGCGATCGCCGCCCATGACTCCGGTATGCGGACTGACGTCATTCGCCACGATCCAGTCGCAGCCCTTCTGTGTGCGCTTGGCCTGCGCATTGGCGATCACATCGTCGGTTTCGGCCGCAAATCCCACGACGAGCGAAGGCCTGCGCGCCTCATGGGACAGCGTATAAAGAATGTCGGGATTGGGCACGAGTTTGATGGCCGGTGCTTTTTCGCTCTTTTTGATTTTGCCGTTCGCCGCAGTTTCCGGGCGCCAATCGGCGACGGCGGCCGTACAGACCGCCACGTCCACCGGCAAGACCGAAAGGCATGCCGCCAGCATCTCGCGCGCGGTTTCGACCTTGAGCAGTTTCACCCCGGATGGCGCCGCAATTTCGACGGGCCCCGAGATGAGCGTCGTGTCGGCTCCGGCCGCGGCGAGCGCGCCGGCGATGGCATAGCCCTGCTTGCCCGACGAACGGTTCGCGATGAAGCGTACCGAGTCGAATGGTTCCAGCGTCGGGCCTGCCGTCACAAGCGCTTTGCTGCCGGCCAGAGGCTGGGCTGCGGGCGAAGAAAAAAACTGCTCGATGGCCGCCACGATTTCGTTCGGCTCTGCCATGCGCCCCGGACCGTATTCGCCGCAGGCCATTTCCCCGTCGTTCGGCCCGACGAACAGAACGCCGTCGGCCTTGAGGCTTGCCGCGTTGCGTTGCGTGGCGGGATGGTTCCACATCCGCACATTCATGGCGGGCGCCATCAGCACCGGCTTGTCGGTTGCCAGCAGCGCGGTCGAGGCAAGATCGTTCGCGTGCCCGGTTGCAAGCTTGGCCATAAGGTCGGCCGTCGCGGGCGCCACAACAACAAGGTCGGCAGACCGCGAAAGCTCTATGTGACCCATTTCGGATTCGTCGGTCAGGCTGAACAGGTCCTGGAAAACCTTCTCGCCCGAAATTGCCGCAACGGAAAGGGGCGTTACGAATTCCGCGCCGGCTCTGGTCAGAATGGCCCGGACGGCCATGCCCCGCTCGCGTAGCCGACGGATCAGCTCTAGGGACTTGTAGGCCGCGATGCCGCCGCCGATGATGAGCAGAATGCTTTTGCCGCGCATGCGCGCCTCTGGAGCCGTGACGGCCTCTATATAAGGACAATTACCCGCAAATGTAATCGCGCGGGCAGGGTTGGGAAATGCCATGAATCTTCATGCGAAATCGGACCTTCCGCCCTTCCGGCCGCTGCCGATGAAGGCGCCCTCCATCGAAACGACGCGGGGTACAGGCGGGGTGATTTACCTCAAATCCCGCCACCCGCTGGGCCCCATGGCGCGATCCATCGCGCATCTGCTGGAAGAAAAGGCGGCCGCGCATCCGGACCGGAATTTCATCGGCGAACGCACGCCTTTGCCCGATGGATCGCGCGGCGACTGGCGTTACATCACTTATGGCGAAGCCGACGCACAGGCCAATGCCGTCGCACAGGCCCTGCTTGATCGCGGGCTTGGCCCCGACGCGCCATTGATGATCCTGTCAGGCAATTCCATCCCGCATGCCGTCATGATGCTGGGCGCAATGAAAGCGCGCGTGCCGGTGGCGCCGGTTTCCGTAGCTTATTCACTGATGAGCGGCGACCACGGCAAATTGCGGCATGTTTTCGAGACCGCGAAACCGAAAATGATCTTCGTGGACAACGGCCCACTCTACGCCCGCGCGCTTGGCGCCTTGCCGCTCGATGGCGTGGACACCGTGACTATCCTGCCGATTCCCGGTCGCAAGACCACGCCCTATCAGGACGTGTTGCGCACCAGGCCGACACGCGACGTGCGCACCTCGATGGACAAGATCGGCCATGACACGGTCGCCAAATATCTGTTCACGTCCGGCTCGACGGGCATGCCCAAGGGCGCCATCCAGACGCACGGCATGATGTGCGCCGTGGTCGCGGCGCAGGAGGCACTGCGCACCGAAGAGCTTTCCCCCGATGAAGTGCCGCAAGGGCTGGAATGGATGCCGTGGAATCACATCTCGGCCGGTAACATCGGCTTCAACAACAATCTGAACGCCGGCGGCACGGTGCATCTGGATGCCGGCAAGCCGTTGCCGGGCATGTTTGACGAAACGATCCGGAACCTGCGCGAAATCTCGCCCATTGTGTTCGGCTCCGCACCGATAGCTTTCGGCTGGCTGGCCGATGCCATGGAGCGCGATCCCGTATTGCGCGACAGGTTCTTCGCCAAGCTCCGCTATGTTGGATATGGCGGGGCGACGATGGGCCAGGACATTTACGAGCGGCTCCAGGCGCTCTCCATTGCCGCAACCGGCATGCGCATTCCGATCACCACCATGTACGGCGCAACCGAAACGCAAGGCATCACGGTTGTTCATTGGGTGACGGAGCGTGTCGGACTTGTGGGCCTGCCGTTGCCCGGAATTACGCTGAAGCTCGTGCCCAATGGCACGAAGCTGGAGGTTCGGGTGAAGGGTCCCACGGTGACACCGGGTTATCTCAACAGGCCCGACCTCACGCAAAAGGCATTCGACGAAGAAGGCTTCTACAGCCTCGGAGATGCGGTGAAATTCCTGGACGAAAGCGACCCCGAAAAGGGATTGGTGTTCGACGGCCGGGTCACGGAAGATTTCAAGCTTCATTCCGGCACCTGGGTTTCGACGGGAACCTTGCGGGCGGCCGCCGTGGCGGCGGCGTCGCCGCTCATCCAGGACTGTGTCGTCTGCGGCCAGGACAGGGAGTTTGTTGCGCTGCTGGCCTGGCCAAACATGGCCGCGGCAAAGGAAACCGCGGGCGATCCGGGCTTAAGTCCGAAAGAAGCCCTGGCAAGCGAAAAATTACGGGGCTTCCTGCGCGAACGGCTCGCCGCGCACAATCGCGCCAACCCCGCATCCTCGACCCGCGTCAAGCGCATACTTCTCATGCTGGAGCCGCCGTCGATCGACGGTCACGAAATCACGGACAAGGGCTATATTAACCAGCGCGCGGCATTGGAGCGGCGCAAGGCTTTGCTGGAACAACTTTATGCAGCTCAGCCTTCGGCAGAGGTGATCGAAATCGAATGACGGCGGGGCGGTTGATCGGCATTGCGCGGGCGCCGGCGATTGGCGCGCCGCTGGAAGAACTTCGTCATGCCAGCGTGAGTCTGGAGCGCGGTATCGAAGGCGATGCTCGCGGCGCCAAACCGCGCCGGCAGGTGACCATCCTCTTTCGAGAAGGTTGGGAAGAGGCGTGCAACGAACTTGGCGTGACGCTTCCTTGGGTCACGCGCCGGGCCAATCTCCTTGTTGAAGGCGTGGAACGGCCACGCGCGGCCGGCGGCCGGATCAGAATCGGCGATGTCGTCCTGGAAGTCATGCTTGAAACAAAGCCTTGTGAACTGATGAACCGGGCCTGCGCCGGCCTCCGTGCCGCGCTGACGCCCGATTGGCGGGCCGGCGTCTGCTGCAATGTCGCCAGAAGCGGCCAGATTGCACTGGCCGATACCGTGGAAATCCTCTGATCGGCCCGTCTGTGGCCCTTCGGATTAACCGGATACTTACCTTGCAGGCGTTGAATGGCCGGCGTTGAAGGCGCGGATACCATTCATGCGGACAGACGATCTCTGCCACCTGGCGGCGGAACTCGCGGCGGAACACGGTCCGTTTGCGATTGATTACGCGCAGCGCGCCATCATTTCGTTTCGGGAGCTCGGCGAGGGCGAACGCGCAGCGTTCTGGCAGGTGATGTCGGTCCTGATCGACGACATCTTCATGCGCCGGCTGGATGTAACGCGCCCCATCACCATCCACTAGGGCATATCCGGACGGCTTGCATCCCGGTGGCGAGGTCGCGCAAACTCGCGCCCCGAATGGAAGCCCGCCGATGCCCGTCGATCCCCTGTTAAAGGCCTTTTTCGATCAGCTTGCACAGACGCCGGCACCCAAGCTGTGGGAGATGACCCCCGCGGAGGGGCGGCAGGCGTTTCTGGCGATGGTCCAGCTCGTGGGACCGAAGGACGTTCCTGTCGGCAAGGTGGAAAACCGGAAAATTCCAGGTCCGGGCGGCGAAATTCCGGTGCGGATTTACACGCCGGTTGCAGCGGGAAGCGATCCGCTGCCGGCACTTGTCTATTATCACGGCGGCGGCTTCGTGATCGGCGATCTGGATACGCATGACGGCCTCTGCCGCATGCTCGCCTCTGAAGGTGGCTGCCGCGTGATCGCCGTGGATTACCGGCTTGCCCCGGAGCACAAATTTCCCGCCGCGGTGGACGACGCCTATGCTGCCGCCTGCTGGGTGGAGGCAAATGCGCCCCAGCTTGGAATCGACGCCAATCGCATTGCCGTCGGCGGTGACTCGGCTGGCGGAACCCTGAGCGCCGTCGTCACCCAGCTGGCGCGGCAGAAGGCCAGGCCGAAAATCTGTTTCCAGCTCCTGTTTTTTCCGGCGGGGCAGCTGGCTGCCGCCACGCGGTCACGCCGCGAGCTCAGGGACGCCTACTTTCTTGAGGAGCAAACGCTCGACTGGTTCTTCAACCACTACATCGCCGACAAGGCGAATCTGGATGATCCGCGCGCGTCGCCGCTCCTCGCAAAGGACTTTTCGGGGCTGCCACCGGCCTTTGTGATGCTTGCCGGGTACGATCCGCTGCACGATGAAGGGCACCAATATGCGGAGAAGTTGCGCGCGGCCGGCGTAAGGGCGGACATTGCCGACTATCCGGACCTCATCCACTGCTTCATCTATCTTCAGGCCATTCTGCCCCAGGCGCGCGAGGCGATGAACAAGGCATCAGCCGCGCTCAAGCAGGCATTTGCGGCGGGATAAGCTTTCCCGGATTGAGGATGCCTTTGGGGTCAAGCGTGCCCTTGATTGCGCGCAGGACTTCGATGCCCAGTTCGCCTTTTTCCTGCGTAATCCACGGCAAATGATCTTCGCCCACGCCGTGATGGTGGCTGATGGTCGCGCCCTGCGCGACGATGGCCTCGGATGCCGCCGCCTTGATCTTCTTCCATTGCGCGATTTCGCCGTCGAGCGCGCGCGGGAAAATACACGTGAAATAAAGGCTCGCGCCGTCGGCATAGGAATGGCTGATGTGGCACATCACGATGCCGCGCGCCCCGGGGCGCGGAACCGTTGCGGCGATGGCTGTTTCCAGTGCGGAGCGCACGGCAGCATAAAGCGCATCGAGCCTCGACCAACTGGCGGCGGTTTCCAGCGTGTCCACGCCCAGGCCCCGGTCCATCATCGGATCGCGCAGGTAGGGTCCGTGGAAGCGGCCCGCGCGCCAGCGCGCGCCAGGGTTGCTGCCCAGGCTCAGCGCCCCCAAGGCCCTCGCGATCTGCTCGAAACGCGCGCGCGACTGGGCGACGGCGCCCATGCTCCCCTCGAAACCCGCTATCATCAGGCAGGCCTCATCGGCAAATTTGCGCCAGCGCAGGTAAGCGCTTTCCAGTCTTGATTTCAGGCCGCCGCTTTTGCCGGCCGCGCCGTAGGCCCGGAAGAAGCGTGTTTCTTCCGCATCCGAAAGGCGCAGCATGGCCGTGCCCAGATCCTCCTGCATCGCCCGGCGGATGGCCGCGGTCCCGCTTGTGAAATCCCGGAACAGATAGCCGCGGAATTCGGCTGCCTCCGGAACTGGCTGGATGCGCACGGTCGCTTCGGCAATCACACCGAACACGCCCTCCGAGCCCACGACCAGATCGCGCAAATTCGGACCTGCAGCAGAGGCCGGAATGTCCGGTGTGATCAGAAGTCCCCGCGGCGTGGCGAGCTTCGCCGAGATCAGCCAGTCTTCCGCCTTACCGTAGCGGAGCGATTGCTGTCCCGCACCGCGGTGCGCAATCCATCCGCCGAGCGTGGAAAATTCGAACGACTGCGGATAGTGACCCAGGGTTGCGTTCCTGGCCTGCAGGGCCTTCTCCAGCGCCGGCCCGTAAATGCCCGCCTCTGCCGTGGCTGTTCGCGAAAGGGAATCCACATCGATCAGGCGGTCCATTCGCGACAGATCGAGGGCAACGACGGCGCCAAACGGGCCAGCATTGGCACTCACGCCGCCAACAACGCTCGTGCCCCCGCCATAGGGCACCACGGCGATGTTGCGCTCTGAGGCATAGGCGAGGACCGCAAGCACTTCATCCGTCCCGCTGGGATAAAGTACGGCATCCGGAGCCGATGCGAGATCGCCCGCGCGCAGCCGCAGAAGATCGTGATAGCTTCTTCCAAGCGCATGAAATGCGCGCTCGTAGGTGTCGTCCCGCATCTGATCTGCGCCAAGCATCGCCACGAACTTTTCGCAATCGCGGCGTTCCAGGCGCGGCGCAGCAAGCGTGATTTCATCCATGCCGCGCGCCGGCGTGACAAGAAGACTCGGCATGCCAAGCTCGCCGGCAAGCCAGCGCCAAACGTCTTCGCGTGCGCCGACGCCGTCCTTGTGGGCGGCCCAGCCCCACCCATTCCAGCGGATTTTATCCCGGCTGATCCCCATCCAGGGCAAAGTATCGCCCAAGTCCTTTCAGCATCGCAAATTGAGGCCGCCGGGCAGAATTTCGAATGTTGCAGGCAATCGGCCCACATTTTCGCCGTCGGCTTCGATGAAAACCGGTTTGCCGCCTGTTTCCGCAACCGGCGCAGCCACGATTTTCCGGGCCCGCGCGACCTGCACGTTCGGCAGCCTGGTGTGTTCCCCGGTGTAGAGCAGCTTCATGTTGGCCAGCATCTCCCGTCTTGGCCCGCCGCCCAGAATCACCAGATCGAACAGCCCGTCATCGGGCCGCGCTTCCGGGGCGATCCGCATCCCGCCGCCAAAATACTGCCCGTTGGCAATCGCGACCGTGGAGATCCGCGCGATCCTGTCCAGGCCGCCGTCGGCATGTATGCGCACGGCCTGATCGCGATAGGCAAGGGCGCCCACGGCGCTGTGAAATGCAAACGCAAACCGGCCGCCGAACAGTTTGGATATGCGTGCGCGATTTACGGACGCGACAATCATCCCCGATAGTCCGAATGAGGCGATATTGATGAAATAGCGAACCGTCGCCGCGCCGGCGTCGCTGAGGCAGGAAATGCGGCCGACGTCGATCGGCCGCACATTTGCCGTCTTGAGCTGGCTCACGGCCTCGACGGCGCCCGCTTCTATGCCGAAGCTCTTGCGGAAGTCGCCGCCGGTTCCGCTGGTCGCGAAGCTGAAAACGGCATCCGGTGCAATCGTGCCGCGCTCGTCGAAGAAGCCGTTCATTGCTTCGCTGATCGTGCCGTCACCGCCAACCGCTACAATCTCGTCGTGTCCTTCCCGCAAGGCTTCGCGCACGAGGGAAATTGCCTCTCCGCGCGCCCGAGTGAAGGCCGCCGTCATCGCCGGGTAGACCGAACGCAACGCACGTTCGATGGCGGGCCACTCGCGCGCGGTGCGGCCGCCCGCAGATCGGGGGTTGACGACGACAAACGCGCTCATGCCGGAACAAGCCTGTAATTGGACGCAAGCTGTTCAATCTCGCGCGCCCGGCGGTCCGCCGTCCAGCCAAGCTCGGATGCCATGATGTTCACGCAGGCTTCAATGGCATCCGGCGGCGGCTTTCCGAGTTGTCCGATTCCCGTGCGCCGCATCGCGACATCTTCCAGCGTGAGGGCCATTTCTTCGCGGATGGCGTGCAACACTTGCACCGCAACGTCTCCTGTCGCGCCAATCGGTTCGCGCGCGGACGCGTCAGGCTCCTCTCCAAGCATCTGCGGCAGTAAGGCGCCGTAGAGCCTTGCAAGATGCTCGATGGAGGGAATTGCGCCGTATTTGGCACGTTGCGCATCGGCAAAGGCACGAAACGGTCCGGTCCGGCCTCCCGGAAGACGAGTTGTTGCGGTCGCACAGGGTCTTGCCGGCTGCCCGAGCTTGGCCACCGCTGCATCGGTCACCTTTTCCGCAAGATCGCGGGAGGTCGTCCATTTTCCGCCGATGGCCGAGAACAGGCCGTCCACGCCGTCTTCCCTGCCATGATCGATCAGTTCGGCGCGCCGGCTTGCCTGATAGGTGTTGCCGGATCCTTCATCCACGAGCGGACGCAGTCCCGCATAGAAATGTTCCACGTTGGCGGGGCTCAAATGCGCTGCCGGAAGATGTGCATTTATGAACGCAAGAAATTCCGCGATGTCCTCCGGCGTCACCCCCACCTCATCGGGTGCCCCGGTGAATTTCGTGTCCGTTGTGCCCAACAGCGAATGCCCCCGCCAGGGCAAGACGAAGAAATGCCCACCATTCGCCGCCACCGTAAGCGCGTCCTGTCGCGTCACTGAGGGGACGATCACGTGAATGCCTTTCGACCGCAGCAATTTGTGCGATGCGGGCCGGCCGAGCGCCTCTGCCAGAAAAATATCCGCCCACGGGCCGGCGGTAATGACGGTCAGTTTTGCGCGGACATCGAATCCGCCGCCGCCGATGGCGTCGCGCACAGCCGCGCCTTCAATCTTGCCGCTCCGCATCAGAAGCGAACTGGCCTGAACATGGTTGGCAACGACCGCGCCGTTTGCATGGGCGTCCAGCAGACACTCCAGGGCCAGCCGTTCCGGCGAATACATCTGCGCATCGTAATAGAGAAATGCACCTTCGAAGCCGGGTCCATCGAGCACCGGTTCCTGCACCAGAGCCGCCGCTTTATCGAGCCAGCGGTGCCGCGGCAGACGCTGGTCCGGGTCCTCGAGCCAGGTGCGGTCGAACGACAGCATGTCGTAAAGCGTTAGCCCGGCGGCAAGCACCGCGCGCGCCTTTCCGCCGGCTCCATAAAGCGGCACAAGGAAAGGCAATGGCCTCACCTGATGCGGCGCAATGCGTTGCCAGATGCGCCGCTCGCGAAGGGATTCGCGAACAAGGCCCAATTCAAGATTGCGCAGGTAGCGCAGGCCGCCGTGGATCAGCTTGGAATTGTGGGCGCTGGTTGCCCCCGCAAAATCATGCTTCTCGACAAGAGCAACCTTGAGGCCGCGCATGGCCGCATCGCGCGCAATGCAGGCGCCTGTAATCCCGCCGCCGATCAGCAGCAGATCGAATGTCTCGTTGGCGAGGCAAGCAAGGTCGCGGCGCATGGAAGTCCGGAAGGGCCCGGACGCTAGGCTGGAACCCGCCCGGGCCGTTGTCAAACGGCTGCGCCGTTCTGCTAAGCTGCCTCAAACGCCATCTGGGGACATCACATGCCGCGCGCAAAAGCCAATGGACTGGAATTCGAATACGAAAGTTTTGGAAGACACGGGGACCCGGTCGTTCTCCTGATCATGGGCTTCTCGGCGCAGATGACCGTGTGGCCGTCCGGGTTCTGCGAAGGGTTGGCCGCAAGGGGTTTTCGCGTCATCCGCTTCGACAATCGCGATATCGGGCTTTCGACGCATTTGTCCCATCTGGGCGCACCGAACGTGATGGATGCCATGGCCAGGCGTCTGTCCGGGCAGCCCGTGGCGAACGCGCCGTATCTGCTCGACGACATGGCTGCCGATGCCGCGGCGCTGCTCGATACGCTCGGCGTCAGGGCGGCGCATATCGTGGGCGCCTCTATGGGCGGAATGATTGCGCAGATATTTGCGGCAAAATATCCGCAGAAAACGCTTAGCCTCGTCTCCATCATGTCCACGACGGGCGATCCCGGCCTGCCGCAGGCCAAGCCCGAGGCCATGGCTGCGCTCACCACGCCGCCGGCAAGCGACTCCCGTGAAGACCGTGTCGCGCAGGGCATGAAGGTGTGGCGCGTCATCGGAAGTCCGGGCTATCCGGTTCCGGAGGCCGAACTGCGGGCCTTTGTGGAAAGTCTGATCGACCGCGCGCCTTACGATCCTGCGGGTGTGGCGCGGCAGCTCGTGGCCATCATCGCTTCGCCGCCGCGCACGGAAATGCTGAAAGATGTCCGCGCGCCGGCGCTGGTGGTGCACGGCGAAGACGATCCGCTCGTGCCGGTCGAAGGCGGACGGCATACAGCCCGGTGCATCGAAGGATGCAAACTTGTCACCCTGCCGGGTGTCGGGCACGACATTTCAAACACGCTGGTGCCAGTTTATCTGCGGCACGTGGGTGAATTCCTCACGGCCGCAAATGCACAGGCGAGGGCCGCCGAATGAAGATCCGCGCCAATGGTATTGAAATCGAGTACGAGGCCGCCGGGCCCGGCAGCGGAATTCCGCTTCTCCTGATCATGGGTTTCGGCGCGCAGATGACCAGCTGGCCACGGGAGTTTCGCAGTGGCCTGGTCGAGGCGGGCCTGCGCGTCATCATGTTCGACAACCGCGACGTTGGATTGACGCAAAAGTGGCATGGCCGGATTCCGGACATCCGCGAGGTCTCGAAAGCGGTGGCAGCAGGCCGGAAGCCCGACATTCCCTATTTTCTGGCGGACATGGCGGCAGACGCCGCGGCGCTTCTGGATGCGCTCGGAATCGAAAGCGCGCATATCGCAGGCGCCAGCATGGGCGGCATGATCGCGCAGTTGGTTGCACTGGATTTTCCGCAAAAGGCGCGCTCGCTGATTTCCATTTTCTCGACAACCAGCGATCCATCGCTTCCGAAATCGTCGCCGGAAGCGCAGGCCGCGATCACCACGCGGCCGCCGAGCGACCGGCGCGAGGATGTGATTGCCCATTCGCTGAAGGGGCGGCGTGCCTATGCTTCGACTCGGTGGCAATTCGACGAGGAACGCCTGGCCCGATTGATCGGCGAAAACTACGACCGCTCGTATTATCCGGAGGGCACGATCCGCCAGTGGGCGGCCATCCTGGCGGGGCCTCCGCGCACGGAACGGTTGAAGACGCTAAACCTGCCGGCGCTCGTTTTGCACGGCACGGCCGACACGCTCATTCCCTGCGCGGCGGGCCGGCACACCGCGGCATGCATTCCAGGCGCCGAATATCACGAGATCGAGGGCTGGGGGCACGATATTCCCTTGCCCGCGATTCCCCTGCTGCTCGATCTGATTGTTCCATTCGTCCGCAAAGCTGAAAGCCGCAGGCCGGGCGCTGGGGCGGAAATGCGCGGCGTTGGGGAAGCCTTGTCCGCAGCGCGGTGAGGCGGAGACGCCCTTCAAACCACCCGCTCGGCCGTTCCGTCGAGAGCCATCAGGTAAAATTCCGCGGCAAGGTCGGGGTGCTTCTTCGCGAGCGCGGATTTGAGCGCGGCCATCATGGTCCGATGCTGCATGGTTTCCGCGTTGCGCTCGGACGCGAAGTCCTTGCCGAATGCGACCTTGTATGCGCCGCAATCCCGATGATCAAGCACAATCACCTTCCTGATGTGGTGCAGCGACTTGGCGATCTCCACATGATCCCAGAAGGCAGCATTCGATGACGGAAATTTCGGCGAGACCGCGCCGAGCGAAGCCCCAGCCAGCGCCAACAAATCGTAGTCTTTGGCGCCGATATCCGAGTCGAAAAATTTCACCGCTGCATCCACCAGGCGAAAATCGATGCAGGAGAAGGCCAGCGCCTCAACTTCTGCGGCGCGTACGAGGCGCGGAAGCGCCGCCGCACCAAGAACGGATGCGCCTATTAGGCCGAACGTCCGGCGGCTGATGGAATGGTGAAGGTCGCACATGAAAGCCCCCCGTGCATGCATCCTGTGGAACGATAGCACGTGATTCCGTTTTGGCCTTGCCGGGTACCATGGTTTTCCCACGCTTCTGCGGGTTGCGGATAATCCACGTCAAGCCCTTGCGGGGGCAGGGAAACGGCGCGAGCATCGGCCTTCAAGCGGGGCGCGTGACGCCGCCTGTTGCACGGGAAAAGAAGCGCCCGCCGCGCCTCGAACCCTAATCGTTTCAGGGTAATGGAGGCGATCATGCCAAAAAAGAACGGAGGAAGTGGGCCACGCGCAGTGGCCCTGGTAGGACCTTACGGCAGCGGCAAAACCACGCTGCTTGAGTCGATCCTTGCCGTGACCGGCGCGATTCAACGCAAGGGTTCCGTGCCGCAGAAGAACACGGTGGGCGATGCGAGCCCCGAGGCGCGCGCCCGCCAGATGAGCGTGGAACTGAACTGCGCCACCACGAAATATCTGGACGAAGGCTTTACCTTCCTCGATTGCCCCGGTTCAATTGAATTTCTCCAGGACACGCTGAACGTTCTGCCCGGCATCGACACGGCCGTTGTGGTGTGCGAACCCGAACCGGCCAAGGCCCAGATGCTGAAGCCCTATCTCAAGCGGCTGGCTGACAAGGGCATTCCCCACTTCCTGTTCATCAACAAGATCGACAAGGCCAGCGGGAATGTACGCGATCTTCTGGCGGTCTTGCAGGAACAGAGCGACAAGCCGCTTCTGATGCGGCAGCTGCCGATCATCGAAAACGGCATTGCAACCGGTTTTGTGGATCTCGCGCTCGAACGCGCCTTCGTCTATCGCGAACATGCAGAATCCAAGGTCGTGGATCTGTCTGACGGGATCAAGGATGAAGAGAAGCAGGCGCGCTTTTCTATGCTCGAGAAGCTCGCCGACTACGACGAACACCTTATGGAAGAGCTTCTTTCGGATATTGAGCCGCCGCGGGATGAGATATTTGACGATCTTTCCAAGGAGCTGGCGGAGGGGCTTGTTGTGCCCGTGCTGATGGGATCGGCAGAAAAGGACAACGGCATTCGCCGCCTGCTCAAGGCGCTGCGCCACGAAACGCCCGAGGTGACGGCGGCTGCCGGACGCATCGGTCTCAAGGCGAATGGCGAGACGGTCGTGCAAGTTCTCAAAACCTATAACGGCGCGCACGGCAAGCTTTCGCTCGCGCGCGTCATGGCCGGCACGTTGAGGGATGGCGCGATTCTGCACCGGCAGGACGGCGGCGATGTGCGCGTCGGCGGCATCTTCGCGTTGAAGGGCGATGCGCAAACCAAGCTCGGCGAGGCAAGGGCGGGCGACACCGTCGCGCTCGGCCGCCTTGAAGGCGTCATGACCGGCGAAACGCTCGCCAGCGCCGCAATCAGCTGGCCCCGGATCGGGATCGAGCAATTGCCGGTCGTCTATTCGTTGGCCATCGAGACAACCGACCGCAAGGACGAAGTCAAATTGACCGCAGCGATCCACAAGCTGCAGGAAGAAGATCCATCACTGCACTTCCAGCAGGATCCCGAACTGCAGCAGATGGCCCTGGCCGGGCAGGGTGAAATTCATCTGAAGGTCGCGGTGGAAAAGTTGGCGAGCAAATACGGGCTGAAGGTGAACACGCACCCGACCAAGGTGCCCTACAAGGAGACGATCCGCAGGCCGGGAAAGCAGCATGGCCGCCACAAGCGGCAAACCGGCGGCCACGGCCAGTTTGGCGATGTCCATATCGAGATCCGTCCCCTGCCGCGCGGCAGCGGCTTTGTTTTCGAGGATCAGATCAAGGGCGGCGTCGTGCCCCGGCAGTTCATTCCTTCAGTTGAGAAAGGAATTATAGATTACCTGAAGCAGGGGCCGCTCGGATTTCCGGTGGTGGATGTTGCGGTCGCCCTGGTCGATGGCTCCTATCACACCGTCGATTCGTCCGACGCCGCGTTCCAGACAGCCGCGCGCATTGCGATGACTGAAGGCATGCCCAACTGCTCTCCGGTCCTGCTGGAGCCGGTCATGCACGTGAAGATTCACGTGCCGAACGATGCCACCGCGAAAGTCAACGGCGTGGTCAGCGCCCGCCGCGGGCAGCTTCTGGGCTACGACGCAAGGCCTGGCTGGAAGGGTTGGGACACCGTCGAGGCAAAAATCCCGATGTCGGAACTCCACAACCTCATCATCGAGTTGCGTTCGTTGACCCAGGGTGTCGGCACCTACGAGATGGCGTTCGATCATCTGGCCGAGCTGACTGGCAAGCTTGCCGAGCAGGTGGTGGCGACTCACAAGGCGGCGGCGTAACACTTGTCACATGCGTTGTGTTGCGGTCCGGCATTCCGGCCGGGGCGCCGGCGCGTGATCAGGAGGCGAATGGCATGAGCGGAACATTCTGGCAGGAAACACCGGTTCATCAGCGCCTGCGGGCATCGTCAAACGGACTCTTGTGGCTGGGTCTGGCGATGTCGCTGGTCGGCATTGCGGCGATCATCTTTCCGATGATCTCGACACTGGTGGCAACGCTTCTCGTGGGCTGGGTTTTCATATTTGCCGGCGCGCTGATGTTTGTCGGCGCATTTTCGATTCACGGCACGGGGCCGTTCTTCGGGGCGCTTCTGCTCTCGCTTGTCACCTTGGCCGGCGGGGCATTTCTCGTTTTCAATCCGCTGGCTGGCGCGCTGGCGCTGACCGTCGTGGTCGCCTTCATATTCATGATCGAAGGGGCGGTGGAATTGTCGTTTGCGTTTGAAATCCGTCCCCATACGGGCTGGCTTGGCATGCTGGTGTCGGCGATTGCCAGCATCATCCTTGCGCTGGTGATCGCCGCCGGGCTGCCCGGAATTTCCGTCATCGTTCTGGGCGTGCTGCTCGGCATCAATTTCCTGACGACGGGCTTCGGCTACATTTTTGTTTCGCGCATGCTGCGTTCGCAGGTCTGAGAAAAAATCGCCGGAGCGGAGGGGGCCGCTCCGGCGAGTGCTTGGGGTGCGCCCGGAAGGGCGCTTGCGGCCGGGCAACGCCAAAGGGGCAATGCGCAGGCCCGGACCACTTCACCGCGGCCATGGGGGACGGCCAACGGCTGACAAGAGATAGGGTGAACCGGCGGTTATTCAAGCCCGCTCAATACCGCCATTCCTTGGCGGCGCGGACCACAAAATCGCGAAAGGCCGCGACCCGTTTGGATTGACGAAGCGCGTCCGGATAGACCAGATGGCAATCAAACGATGGCCCCTCCACGTCCGGCAGAACCCGCACCAGATCGCGCCGTTCGGGCGCCAGATAATCGGGCAGGGCCGCAATGCCGATGCCCCTCTCCACCGCGCACAGGATGCCCATGATGTTGTTGATGCGCAGCGACCGCGCAAACCCGTTCGAGGGCAATCTGCGCGTGGTATCGAGCAGCCAGTTGACGTCGCGCACTTCGGGCGGTGCGGTTTCGCCATAGGCGATGACCGTGTGGTTGGCCAGGTCCTCGAGGGTTTGCGGCGTTCCGGCCTCCGCAAGATAACCCGACGACGCATAGAGATGGTAATGCACCGTGAAAAGCTTGCGCTGGATCAGATCGGCCTGAACCGGCGCGCGCATGCGCAGGGCCAGATCGGCTTCCCGCTGCGCGAGGTCTAGCTCGCGATCCTCGAACACCAGATGGATCTGGACTTCGGGATATTCACGCATGAACTCTGCGAGCCGCGGCACAAGCCAGAAGGTGCCAAGCCCATAACTGGACGTGATCTTCAGCGATCCGCGCGGCGCCGTCTGGACGTTCTTCAGCGCCTCTTCGGCCTGCGCAAGGCGTGACAGGACGTCGCTCACGGCCCCATAGAGCAGTTCGCCTTCGTCGGTCAGCGTCAGCCCGCGCGCGTGGCGCTGAAACAGGGGCGTGGAAATCTCCTCTTCCAGCGCGCTGATTTGCCGGCTGACCGCCGATTGGCTGAGCGTGAGCATTTGACCGGCATGCGTGAAGCTACCGGCCGATGCCACCGCGTGGAAGATGCGAAGCTTGTCCCAATCCATGCCGCCTCCGAATTCCGTCAATGCCCGCCGGCCAGAAACCGCTCTGCCTCAAGCGCCGCCATGCAGCCCATTCCGGCCGCCGTGACGGCCTGGCGGAAAATCTTGTCTTTCACATCGCCCGCCGCGAACACGCCCGGCACACTTGTCTGGGTCGAGTCCGGAGCCGTCTTGATGTAGCCGCCATCGTCCATTTCGAGCTGTCCGCGGAAAAGTTCCGTCGCGGGCGAATGGCCGATTGCGATGAAAAGCCCGTCAACATCGAGGGTGCCTGTCTTGCCCGTCTGGAGATTGCGAAGTTTGACTCCTGTCACCGAACGCGGACTGTCGGTACCCAAGACTTCGTCCACCACCGAATCATAAATTATTTCGATTTTCGGATGATCGGCCAGCCGCATCTGATTTGTCTTGTCGGCGCGCAGGAACGCCCGCCGGTGGATCAGGGTTACCTTTTCCGCAAAATTTGTCAGAAACAACGCCTCCTCGGCGGCCGTGTTCCCGCCGCCGACCACTGCCACGCGCTTGCCGCGGAAAAAGAATCCGTCGCAGGTGGCGCAGGCCGACACGCCAAATCCCTTGTATTTTTCTTCCGAAGGCAGGCCAAGCCAGTTGGCCTGGGCGCCGGTCGCGATGATCAGCGTCTCGGCCAGGTAGCGCGCTCCCGAATCGCCGATGAGCGCGAATGGTCTGCGCCCCAGATCGGCCGACGAAACCGTATCCTGCACGATCCGGGCGCCAACATGCTCGGCCTGCGCCTGCATCTGGTCCATGAGCCAGGGGCCTTGGATCGCCGTTGCAAACCCCGGATAATTTTCCACCTCGGTGGTGATGGTCAGCTGTCCGCCGGGCTGGATGCCCGCCACCACGACCGGCTCCAGCATGGCGCGGGCGGCATAGATTGCCGCGGTGGCGCCGGCCGGCCCGCTGCCCAGAATGACGACTTTTGCGTGAAGATCCGGCATGGCGCTCCTGTTGTCCTGCGAGGCAGCGCACAGCCCGATTGTGGCCGAATTTCGCCCCTTGGCTTCTCATATCGGGAGCGCATTGAGCAAGGTCAAGAAGGCTCCTGGCGCGCAATGGGATGCTCTAAAATGGTGATGGCCGGGCAATTCCATTGCCCTGCAAACCGTGGAAAATGGGTGTGGCGCGGGCTCCGAACCGGTGCGGCGCGCCGCCCGGGCGCGAAAGTAACCGAATCAGGAAATTTGCGGCTTTACCGGCGACTTTGCCCGGGCATATAGGAGGCGCCAGGTGGTGGGTCAGGCATGGATTCCGTCATAGATTTCGAAAAACTCGAACAGGCGAACGCTCGGCACACGCCGTTCTCGCATGTTCTGGCCGCCGATGTGCTGGCGCCTGCCTGCCGCGAAGGTCTGCGTCAGGATTTTCCTGACATATCCCGCCCGGGTTTCTTTCCTCTCTCCGAAATGTCCGTGAAAGGCGCCTTTGCCCAGCTCATCGAGGACATGAGCAGCGAGCGATTCGCAACCATCCTGGGCCGCAAGCTTGGGATCGATCTCGCAGGCAAGCCGCGGCTGATCACCGTGCGAAAGTGGTCGGCCATCAAGGATGGGCGGATTCACAACGACGGCGAAGCCAAGCTCGTCACGGCTCTCATCTACCTCAACGAAGACTGGTCAAGCTCCGGCAAGGGCTGCTTTCGTGTGCTGAACGGCCCGGATTCCATGGAAGACTTTGCCTGCGAAGCGCCGCCGCTGTTTGGAACGCTCATTGCCTTCAGGCGGTCGGACAATTCCTGGCACGGTCATCCGCCCTTTGCGGGCGAGCGGCGTGTCGTTCAGATGGCTTATGTCCGCTCGGAAGCCGATGTTGAGCGCAAGGCGCGTCGCGGGCGCCTGTCCCTGTTTCTGAAGAAGCTTCAGGGCTTTCATCGCGAACCTGCGGCTTAGCCAGATGTCTCATCCGGCTGTGGCGAAATGGTCCGCCAGAAGGCTCTGCAGATGCGCCGCCGCGCGCCCGGTTTCGTCAAGCGGCGCATAGGTCCACTGTTCGATCCTTCCCGCAAACGGCCTTGTGATTCCCTTCTCGCGAAGCAGGGCATGAAAGTCTCTTGACCGGCGGCCGCCGCCCGGCACGGTCAGGACCTGCACCGGCTTTCCCGTGCTGGCGGCCTCGCAGATCATGTTCACAGAATCGCTCGTGACCAGAAAGGCATCGGCCCAGGCCAGCATCCCGAAATACGGGTTTGCGCTCGTGCCGTCCCAGATATAGGCGCCGGTTCCGGCCAGCGAATGGCGCAATGTGTCCATATGCCCTCGCGGCGTGCGGCGCGACGCGCTGATCATCAGGCTGTGATCGCCCGACAGCCGCACCAGTGCGGCGCTGAATGTCCGGGCATCCACTGCGCTCAATTTGCCGTGCGTTTTGCTGTCCCCCCCAATCAGAACCGCAAGCCTTGGAGCCGGCAACGGCGCGAACAGATCGGCAAATTTCGCGTGCGCTTCCGAAAGGCGCTGGGGTGTGATGCGATTTGGACTGCCTGCAATGGAGAACACATTGGCGCCGGACAGCCGGTCATGTTCGGGCGGAATAACCAGATCGAACGCCGCCGCTCGCACGCGCGGATGCTGGCACTGCACCGTAAAGGTCCTTCCGCCGCTCAGCTTTTTGATCGCACGCGAAACCGGAATGCTCTGCCGGCCGCAGCCGATGAGAAGCCTTGGCCACGGCGGCTCAGGGCGGTCAGAGCGCGGGGTGAGGTGATCCAGAGCGGCCCTGACGCCATGCGGGGCGAAGGTCTTCCAAGGCTCCCGTAACTCAATGCGGAAGGTGCGGATGGGAAGCGGCAGCCGTTCCGCCAGGCCAAGACACTGGTTCTCCATTCCGGGTGTACCGTCGGTAACAACCCAGCATTCGTCCCGAAGGGAATTCACGCCAGAACCGATCCCGTCAGGCGTTCAAGAATGCGGATCGGCGCCTTGGACGGATCCAGCATGGCCTCTACCGGCACATAAAACGTCTGCTCGAAGAGATGTTGTCCGCCCAGCGCGGCATGGGATGTCTTGTCGGTGAAAACAATCCATGTGGAGCCCGGCGGAAAGCTGAAATCATTCTTCACGACCTGCGCCTGATAGGTGTCGTCCTGCTTCATCGCATCGTGAATGTTCAGCATCAGATGGTCATAGGCGGTGCGCCTGCTCTTCGTCGCGCCGATTGCATTGAACAGCCATGCGCTGCCTGGCATTTGCGGCCTGACGCGAGGCGCGAATTGCCGCGCGACATCTTCAAACGGCGCGCCCAGAAGCCAATCGCGCCCGCGACCTTCCGGGTTGACATTGCTGAACACCCTGAGGATCCGCGTGCCGGCCGTGGGGGTGGAGGGAAAGGCATCGACATGCAGCCGGCTGTCGTCCTTGCGCGCCGAAAGCTTGCGGCCCTGGACTTCCACCGGCCGGAAACTCGTACGCCCGGATTGCAACCGGCCGGCATATTGCGGCAGCAGGACGGTCACGAACTGCCGGGCCGTATCGTGAAAACGCTTCAGCATGGATGAGATCGCTGAGATGTCTTCAGGGGTGCCCACGGCATGCCTCACTTGGCCCGTGGCGGGGTCGAAGCTGATGTTTTTCGCTTTTTCGTCTGCAAACGCCGGCGAGAAAAAGCGCTTTTCAGGGGGCAGGGTGGAAAACGCCAGCCGCGGAAAATAGAGCACCTTGCCGTCCTCAAGCGCGGCTACGGCCGATTGGACCATGTTCGTCGCGGCCGGGCTGTCCCACGCGATCGCATCGAGGGTTTCGAGCACCTCCGGAAGGCTTCTCGTGCTGGCCGTACCCATTCCAAGCCCTTGATCGCGCGGCGGGAACCTATTGTCCGCGCCCGGAACCCGCAAGCGCAATGGCCGCCCAGTTCACCCGGGCCCGCAAGTCGCGAAATATTATTGCTCAGGCCGGGGCAGAGGAGTTAAATGCCGCGCCTTTTTCGACAGGTGCTTGCCAATGGAGCATCACAAGCTCGACGCCATCGATATGAGAATACTTTCCGAACTGCAAGACAATGGCCGCATCACCAATGTCGAGCTCTCGCGCCGCGCCAAGATTACTGCTCCGCCTTGCCTGCGCCGCATGCGCGCGCTGGAGAAGGCGGGCTACATCAGGGGCTATCACGCCGACCTCGATCCCAAAATGCTCGGTTACGAAGTCTCCGGCTTCGTTTTCGTCGGACTGTCGAGCCAGGCCGAAAGCGATCTCAAGCGTTTCGAAGAGCAGGTGCGCGCTTGGCCCAATGTGCGCGAGTGCTACATGCTCTCGGGCGAGGTGGATTTCCTGCTCAAATGCGTGGCCAAGGACCTGTCATCGTTTCAGTCGTTCATCACCGAGACGCTGACGGCCGCGAAAAATGTCGCAAGCGTCAAAAGTACGCTTGTCATACACCCCACCAAGCGCGAACCGGGTGTTCCGCTGGACATTAAGTAAGGCGCTGCGGCTGCCTGAAATCATGAAATGATGTTCATGCGGCGGCTATACACGGCCGTATATTTCCAGACATAGGCAGGACATTCAGGCACACTATCTTCGTTCCATCTGATGGCGCGCATGTCCCGTGCTCGCCGATGGAGCGTCTGGCGTGCAGCACGAAACTGATCTTGTGGACTGGACCCTTTTGCAAGATGCCACGGTCGAACAGCAGCCTTTCCCCCACCTGATCGTCCGCGGATTTGTTCGTCATTCAGCCGTCGAACCGCTTTCGAGGGATTTCCCGACGCTGACCTATCCGGGCGGAAGCTTCCCGCTGAAGTCGCTGCAGTACGGTCCCGTGTTCTCGGAACTCATGGACAACCTCACGTCGCATGCGATGACCGGGATCATCGGGCGGAAATTCGGCCTGGATCTCAATGCCTATCCGGCCATGGCCACGGTTCGGGGCTGGAGTCGCGCGCGGGACGGAAAAATCCATACGGACAGCACAAACAAGCTGGTCACGGCGCTTTTGTACATGAACGAGGCATGGGAAAGCAGCGGAGGACGGCTGCGCCTGCTGCGCTCGCCCGACAACATTTCGGATTATGCCGCCGAGGTGCCGCCCGACTACGGCACGCTGATCGTTTTCAGGAATGGGCCGACGGCGTGGCATGGCTTCGAGCGGTTTGAAGGGCCACGGCGCGTCATCCAGGTGAACTGGGTGACCGGGCAGGCTGTCGCGCGGTGGGAAGATGCCCGGCACCGGTTCAGCGCATTTCTCAAGCGATTCAGGGTTCGCCCCGAAGAAACTGCCGATGCTCCCTATTGAGACGTTCCTCAACAACAAGGGCGGAAATGTTCTTTACAAGGCGCTCGCCCATCCGCTGGCGGCAGAACGCGCTGCCGCGCTCATAAAGATGCTGGAACGGAATGGTCCCGTGGCCATCTACGATCCGGACGATGCCATCAGATCGTTCGAGGCATTCCATGGCCTGGGCGATGTCAGCCTTGCCGGATATTTCGTGCAGAAGGTAGAGGCGCTCGGCAAATCGTTTCGGGGGCGCGAGGCACAGCCGGTGAGCCATCTGGGCGAAACGGCCTGTGCAACCCTCTTCATCGCAAGTTTCGAGCCCGAACGTCATCAGAATCAGCTCAGGGGACAGATTCCGGATCATGCCGCGTGCGTCAGCTTTGCCGACATCAAGCTGCCGGAAGATATGCTGACAGAACCCAGGCGGTATCTGTCGCCGCTCAATTTCGCCACGAATTTCGCATTCTTTCGCGACGGGTCCGACAGCCACACCAGGCTCGTCACCGCGAATTATTGGGCGCGCTATGGCGCGAAAAACGTTTCGATCTGGTGCCGTCTGTTCGGCGGAGATGGTGCGGCCGTCGCCTCATGGCGCGAGCCCTGTGAAGTTGCGGGGCAATCCATCGTTATTGACAGCGGGGACATCCGGTCGAGATTCGGTTTGCCGCCCTTCACCGGTCAGCTTTTTCTGCACGCCACGGGCATCGCCGGCCACGACATCATGAAATACGTGCTCGTGACATATGGCGATCGCCCGGAAGTGCTGTCAGCGACCCATGATGCAAACGCATGGCCGTCGGAATTCTATGCCGGCCTGCCGGCGCCTCGCGAAGGCGAATCCGTGATCCTCTGGCTGCAGAACAGCCACGGACGCGCGATCGAACCGGGAGAAATCGGCCTGTCGCTTATGGGGACAAGCCGGATCGCCCGGCTGGACAAACGCATCGGGCCTTTTGCGACGCTGGCGCTCGACGTGTCGGAATTGTTCCCGCGGGCGCGCTGGCCGGCACAGTTCGAAGTTCATGCCGGAAAGCACGTGGTTCGTCCGCGGTATGAAGTCGTGTCCGCGGCCGGCCGTTCGCGCGTGGCGCATGTCAATGTGGAGCGCACTGATCTTGAGGTCGATCCGTCTTTGCCCGGGCTTCGCGACGTCCTGGGAAAGGGCTACATCCTGCCCGCGCCGGTTCTGCCGCCGGAACAGTATGTCTCCTTGCTGCTCCCCACGCCGATGTCGACGGCGCAGCGGGCGTTGCCGGTCAGGATACTCATTTATGACGCGCAGGGCCGCCAGGTGGCCGAACGCCGCCTTGGAAACGTCGCGCGCGACGCCCAGTTGGCGGTGAATTTGACGGACCTGGTCGGACGCCTGCCGGGGTTCGCATATGGGCACGCGGAACTGGTCTATGATTTCGATGCAGGCCGGGAAGCTGACGGCTGGCTGCATGCGCTCTTCCGCTATGTGGAGCGGAAGTCGGGGCATGTTGCCGAAACAAGCTTCGGCTCCCACATGTTCAACAGTGTCGTGACCTATCGCAGCGAGCCCCAATCTTATTCCGGGCCGCCGCCGGGACTTTCGACGCGCCTGTTTGTTCCCGTCGGCGGGGCGAATGTCGAAACCCGCTGCCATCTCATTTACCCGGTTTCGAAGCGCTGGAAGGATCACTCGCAAACGACATTGAACCTGGTCTCCGGGAACGGTACGCAGGTGGCGCAGACCTCGCTCGAAGTTCCGTCCTCCGGCTCCAGACTTGTTTCGATGAGCGAGGTTTTTGGCAGCGATATGCTGTCCGCGGCCGGGCCCGGCTCGTACGTGATCGTGCGGGACGAAACGTGCCGGCTTTTCGGCTATCAGGGAATGTTCAGCCGGGAAGGCGGAAGTTTCAGCTTCGATCACACCTTCGGGTTCTGATGGTCAGGCATCGATCTGCCGACGGCGCGTCTCCGGAATGAAGAACAGCGTAACGATGAAACCGATGCCGGCGATGATGATCGGATACCACAGGCCGGCGTAGATGTTTCCTGTCGCCGTGACGATGGCAAAAGACAGCGCGGGCAGAAACCCGCCGAACCATCCCACGCCGATGTGATAGGGCACGGAAAGGGCAGTATAGCGGATGCGGGTCGGGAACAGCTCCACAAGCGCCGCCGCCTGCGGCGCGTAAAGCGCGGTGGCCGCCACAATGAAGATCATCAGGATTTCAAGCGCCCGCGGAAAATCCACCCGGCCCGGATCGGCTTTGGGCGGATACCCGGCGGCCGAAAGCGCCGCCGACAGGCGGCTTTCGAAGTTCTTGCGGGCCGCGGCCAGGTCGGTTGGATTCAGATTGCGGCCATCCGGGCTTGCCACGGCGGCATTTCCAACCTGCACATGCGCGAAGCTGCCTTCCGGCGCGGCCTCGTTGCGATAGCTGACGCCGGCGTTGGCCAAGGCGCTCTTGGCGATATCGCAGGAGGTGTCGAATTTGGCCTTGCCGATCAGATCGAACTGGAACGAGCAGTCCCCCGGCGCGGCTACAACGGTCACCGGAGCGTTGACCGATGCCGCCGCCAGGGCAGGATTGGTTGCATCCGTCAGCATCTGGAAGCCTGGAAAAAAGCCAAGCGCGGCGATCCCCAGTCCCAGCAGCATGACGGGCTTGCGCCCGATGAAATCGGAGACCCAGGCGAAGAAAACGTAAAGCGGAATGCTGACCGCTGTCACGATCATCATCAGCTTGTTCACGGTGGCCGGATCGATCTTGATCAGGTGTTCCATGAAAAACTGCGTATAGAATTGCGCGGCATACCACACCACGCCCTGACCCATAAGGATGCCGACCAGCGCCAGCAGCACGATCTTGAGATTCTTCCAGCGGAAGAATGACTCCGCGAACGGCGCCCGGGAACGCGTGCCGTCCTCGACCATTTTCTGGAAAAGCGGCGATTCATCGAGCCGCAGCCGGATCCACAGCGACACCGCCAGCAACGCCAGCGAAAAGGCAAACGGAATGCGCCATCCCCATGCGGCGAATGTCGTCTCGCCCATCTGGGTGCGGGTGAAAAGGATCACGATCAGGGCCAGCAGAAGGCCGATACCGGCGGCGGTTTGAATCCAGCCGGTCGCAAACCCTCTGGCCTTTTTGCTTGAATGTTCTGCAACATAGATCGCCGCGCCGCCATATTCGCCGCCGATGGCGAAACCCTGCAGCATGCGCACGCCCACGAGGATGTACGGCGCCGCCACGCCGATGGCCGCGTAATCGGGAAGAAATGTCACTGCAAACGTGGCAAGGCCCATCACCGTGATCGTGGCAAGAAATGTGCGCTTGCGGCCGATGCGGTCGCCAAACCAGCCGAACACGATGGCGCCGAAGGGTCTTGTGGCAAAGCCGGCGGCAAATGTGAGAAGCGCCAGCAGATAGGCCGTGGCCTCATCCACGCCGGCAAAAAAATGTTTCGCGATGATTGCGGCCAGCGAACCGAAGATGAAGAAGTCATACCATTCGAACACCGTGCCGGCTGCCGAAGCGGCCACCACAAGTCCCATGCGGCGCGGGCGGGCGTCCGCGGCTGTATCGCTTGCCATGATTTGTCCTCCCCCGGGATCCAGTGCTAACCGAGGCGGGCAGGCGAGGCAAGCAACGGTTCAGGATGTCCTTATCTTCGGTCTGGTGGGCAGACGTCCGCCATTGGCCCGTGCAATTTCGCGCGCCAGCATCACGTCGGAGCGATCGAAGACAAAGGCATGCAGGATCATGTTGACGTGCACGCCGTCATCCGAAAGGGGCAGGCAGATGCATTCGAACGCCTCAAACCCGCGGCCGATCCAGTCCGCCTCGCCATGGGACCGCAGGATGGCGTGTTCGCGCGCGCACTTCCGGAACATCGCTTTCACGCCCTTGACGGCCGTGGGGCCGCTCTTCGCGAATGCTTCGCTGACGGTTTGGCCGGTATGATCGTGCAGCCAGTATTTGGCGACCAGGGTTCCGATCAGGCGATAGCGGAAGTCCGAAAGATCGGGAAACACTTCAAGGATGGCCACCCAGCCGAGGTAATCCTTGATTTCCGAAGGAACGATGTCGGCGCGCGACGGCATGGCCCTGTTGCCGCGCTTGCTGTTCCAATAGGCGTGCAGGCGGGCGAGCACGGGGTTTTCAAACCCGGCAGGATTGACCTCCGTCTGGACGGTCGAGAGCTTCTCGCTCATGCGCGCACTCTTGTGAGCACACGCAAAGATAGTCCCGCATGGTAAATGCAAGGTTATGATGCATCCCGCGGCTTGGCGATCGGTTCGGCTTGCCGGCGCGCCAGACCGCTGCGCCAGACGCCATAGGCGAGATAGACGACAAGACCGATCGCATTCCAGAACAGGAACCATTCCTGCGTGAACTGCGGCAGGCCGTTCACGAACAGATAAAGGCATCCCACGATGCACAGCGGCCCGACGATCCATGGCCAGGGCGTGCGAAACGGCCGCGCGCGGCCCGGATCGCGCGTCCGCAGCACGAGCATGCACAAGGCCACCGCGATGAAGGCGCAAAGGGTCCCGGCATTGGCGAGAAGCGCGATCTGGTCGAGCTTCAGCGTCGCAGCGATCACCGCGACGACAACGCCGGTCACAACGGTCATCAGAACCGGTGTCCCGCGTCTCTTGTGCACGGTCGACAGCGATTGCGGCAGAAGTCCGTCGCGCGCCATCACGAAGAAGATGCGGCTTTGACCGTACATCAGCACGAGTATGACGGTCGGCAAGGCGACGATGGCGGCGCCGGCAACCAGCTGCGCCGCAAATCCGTGGCCCAGCCCGCTCAGGATATAGACAAGCGGGGCGCCGGTTTTCGAGAAATCGGCGAAGTAGGATGCGCCGATGGCGGCGCCGGCCACGGCCATGTAGATTGCCGTGCACAGCACCATCGAACCGATAATGCCGATGGTCAGGTCGCGCGAAGGCTTTTTGGTCTCTTCCGCAGCCGTGGATACGGCATCAAACCCGTAGAACGCGAAAAAGATCAGCGCCGCGGCCGCCAGGACCCCGCGCTTCACGCCGTCGGCATCGACATGCGCCGAAAATCCGAAGGGCGCAAACGGATGAAATCGCGCCGGATCAAATGCTTGCCCCGCCAGCACGACAAACAGAACCAGCGCCGCCAGTTTGATGAGCACAAGGATGAGGTTGACAGTTGCGCTTTCCCGCGTGCCCGCGATCAGCAGGAGGGTGATCAAGGCAGAAATGATCACGGCGGGCAGATCGATGACCCCCCCGGACATGACTCCATGCAACAACGGCGCCGGAACCGGCCAGCCGGCGGCCTGGACGAATTCCGCCACATGCGCTGACCAGCCCACGGCCACGGCCGATGCCGCCACCGTATATTCCAGGATCAGGCTCCAGCCCACGATCCAGGCCAGCAGCTCGCCCAGCACGGTGTAGGTATAGGTATAGGCGCTGCCGGCCGCCGGGATCATCGTGGCCATTTCTGCGTAACAGAAGGCGGCGCAGGCGCAGATCACCCCGCACAGAAGAAACGACAGGATGACGGCCGGGCCCGCAAGACCCGCCCCGATGCCCGTCAACGTGTAAATGCCGGTTCCGACAATGGCGCCAACCCCCATGGCCACGAGATGGGGCCAGGAAAGTGTCGGCTTAAGCCGTTTCGTTTCATCGGATGCGCCTGCCGACTCGATGGATTTGCGCCTGTTCCAGAATGCCATTCCTGCCCCTCGTTTTTGCCCCTGTTTGATGCCGGCGCTCTCGCCCATCATAGAGGGCCTTCACGTTTCGTAAACCTTGCACAAACAGGCACGTAACCAATTTGTCTTAGCATCCGCGGGCTATGGCCCGGATTCTCTCCGCCGTTTCGCTTGCCGCTCTGCTTTTGACGGCTTCGTCCGCGATGGCCGCGAGCGTGAATATTCAGATATCGGACACGCACGGATTGCCGGTCGCCCGGGCGGTGGTGGCGCTTGAGCCGCAGGCGCAGCTGCACCTGCCTGCATCGCCGCTTCCTCAAAATGCCGTGATCGACCAACGGCACGAGACGTTCATCCCGCTCGTCACCGTCATCCGGCAGGGCGGTGAGGTCGTGTTCACGAACAACGATACGACCATGCATCAGGTCTATTCGTTTTCGCCCGTCAAGCAGTTCGAATTCGAAATCGATCAGGGGCAGAAATCGCAGCCGGTCACCTTCGACAAAGCCGGTGTCGCGGCCATCGGCTGCAACATCCACGATCAGATGATCGCATATGTCTATGTCGCGGACACGCCGTTCATTGCCGTGACGGACGCCAACGGCCGCGCCGTGATCGGCAATGTTCCGGATGGGGCCTGGCGCGCCACGGTGTGGCACCCGCAGCTGCCGCCAGGCAAGTCAACGCCATCGGCGGCGCTCACGGTGTCGGGCACGGCTGCCGATTTCGCATTGGCCGTTCCGCTCGTTGCCGCCGGGCCGGGAACAAGGCGCATGCACATGGGCGATTACTGAGCGGGGGCGGGTCATGAATTTCCGCTACCGGCTTGCGCTGTTTCTGGTGATTACGCTGGTGGCCGTGCAGGGCCTTTCGGCCCTTTTTGCCTATCTCTACTTGCGCCAAAGCATCGTGGATCAGGGCAAGCATGAACTTGCCGACGCAACGGTGGCTTTCTCGCGCCAGCTCAACGTCCTTTCGGAACGCGCCACCGAAGGCGTACAGGTTCTTTCACTCGATTTCGCGCTGCGGCAGGCGATCGCCCGCCAGGACCGCGGGACGGAACTGTCGGCCTTGCGCAACCATGGCCGCCGCATCGGCGCTGCGCGCATGATGCTGGTCGGCCTGGACGGCAGGATCGCCGCCGATACCGCCCGCCCGCGGGATGAAGGGCGCAGCTTCGTCTCGCGCGAACAGCTCGATGCCGCGCTTCAGAACGGCGAAAGCGCCGGCCTGTCGGTGATCGACGGCAAGGCCTGTCTTCTTGTCACGGTGCCCGTTCGGGCGCCGGTTCCGATCGCCTTCATTTCGGCCTGCATTCCCGTCGATGCCGCGTTTCTGCGGAAGATACGGGAAATTTCGTCCAATGACCGGTCCATCGCCTTGATTGCGCGCCGGCCCAACAACAGCTGGCAAATTCTGGCACAAAGCGGCGAGCATCAGATTTCGCTTCGAACGTTCGACGGCAAGTCGCTGGCCCGGAATCGCACGGACATTGTCTCGCAAGACGGGCGAAATTACCTGACGGCGACGGCGCATATCGCAACCGGCGCAAGAAGCGCGCCGGTTGCGGTGATTCTCGATTATCCGCTCGACAAGGCGCTCAGCCCGTACCGTTCCATGGTCGAGCCGGTGTTGATCGTTCTGGCCATTGCGCTTCTGGTGGCGCTTGCCGGAGCCATGATTATTGTGCGCGGCGTGTCCCGGCCGCTGGAAACGCTTGCCGCCGGCGCACGGCGGATAGCGGCCGGCGACTATTCGCCGCCGCCGCGCATTCGCGAACGCGACGAGCTTGGTCAGCTGTCGGATGCGCTGATCAACATGACCCATTCGATTGCCGAACGCGAGGCGGCGCTCAACCGCGCGATCGGGGCCGCCGAACAGGCCCGCAACGAAGCCGTGCGCGCCAACGAAGCCAAGTCGCAATTTCTTGCCAACATGAGCCACGAACTGCGCACGCCGCTGAATGCCGTGCTGGGTTTCAGCGAGATGCTGATGCATCAGGTCCTTGGCCCGTTGGGCACGCCGCGCTACGCCGATTATGCGCGCGACATTCACGAAAGCGGCACGCACCTGCTGAGCCTGGTTCAACGAATGCTGGATCTGGCGGAATCGGAGGCTGGTCGCCTCGAGATTGCGCGCGCCCCCATGAACGTCGAACGCGTGCTGCGTGAGGCGGTCGGTCAGATGTCCGAATTCGCGGCGAAATCGGGCGTCGTTATGGATTGCTCTTGCAACTCAGCGGGTTGGCCCCCGATCAGCGGCGATTCAAACAAGCTTAAGCAGGCGTTTACCAACATTATTCACAATGCAATCAAGTTCACGCCGGCGGGCGGCAGGGTCGCCATCTCGGGCCAGATGAAGCAGGGCCGGCTTGAACTTCGCATCGAGGACAATGGAATCGGCATGCGTCCGGAAGACATCAAGCTGGTCGTGCGCCCGTTTCACCGGCTGCGCTCCGCGCTGGACGGCGAACAGCAGGGCGCCGGGCTTGGATTGCCGTTCGCTAAGGCTGTCGTCGAGCGTCATGGCGGAGTGCTCTCGGTCGAGAGTGCGCCCGGTCTTGGCACGGCGGTGTCCATCGCATTGCCAATGACCGAAGGTGCGCTCGAAGACGCGGCCTGACCGCGATGCGTGCGGCACCCGCGTTCTGCGCGCTCCTGTTCTTTTCGCCGGCTGCTTACGCAATAGATTTCGACTTTCAGGGCTATCTCGACGCGCGCGCGGTCGCGGCTACGCAGCTGCGCTCCAATCTCGATGGCGGAACGGGGCTCCTGCGTTTCGAAAACGATGACAGCACGGCCTCCTTGCATTTCGCGGAAGCCATCGGTCAGGGCCACGCGCAGGTCACGCCCGATTTTTCGGCGCTGGCCGTCGCGAGAATTGCGCCTGGTCAGAGAACGCTTGTGGATTTTCTTGAGGCTTATGTCCGCTATCGTCCGGTCTCGACCAACCCGTGGCGCTGGTCGGTCAAGGCCGGCGCATTCTTCCCGCCGATTTCGCTGGAAAATACAGAGCTGGGCTGGACGAGCTATTGGACGCTCACGCCATCGGCGATCAACAGCTGGGTCGGCGATGAACTGCGCACCATCGGCGGCGAAGGCACGCTCGAGTGGCGCGGCGAAAGCGGCACGCTGACGTTGATGGCAGCTGCGTTCCGGTGGGACGATCCGGCCGGCGTCCTGATGGCTGACCGCGGATGGACACTGAATGACCGGCCCACCGGTCTCATCGATCACCCGCGGGAACCGGACATGACCCTGATCTTCTTTGGCGACATCCCGCCGGATCATACGCCCATGTTCGACGAGATTGACGGTCGCGTGGGCTGGTATGCCGGCGCCTCCTGGGATGGCAGCGATCTCGGTCACGTCGAAATCATCCGCTATGACAACCGGGCCAATTCTGCCGCTCACCGGGAAGACTATTTCGCCTGGCACACGCGCTTCTGGGACGTGGGCCTCAGCCGGCCGTTCGGCGAATTCATGCTGCTCTCGCAAGCGATGCTCGGACAGACGACAATCACGCCGTTCCCGGGCTTTCAAAGCACGACGGATTTCAGCGCCGCCTATGCCTTGCTCGGCTGGGAGCGCGGCGAATGGCGGCTGGCCGGCCGCGCGGAGCTGTTTGCCACCAACCAGGAAAATCCCGGCATCGATCTGCCCTTCAGCGAGCAGGGCCATGCGTTCACCGCCGCCGCCAGCTGGCTGCCGAACGATTGGCTGCGGGTGACCGGCGAAATCCTCTATGTGAGCTCTCGGCGCGGCGAGCGCCTTGTCGTCGGCCAGAATCCGCGCCCGAACGAAACCCAGGCGCAGATTTCCACGCGGATCTACTTCTAGGCGCCGCGGATTGCGCGGGAAATGACAAGCCGGCCGCGCTCAGCCGAAGCGCAAATCCAGTCTTGTGCGCCATATGGAAAGAAAGGCATCAAGATCATCCGCGGCCGCCAACAGCGCTTTGGCCGACTGCCGAACGAAATTGCGATCGTCTTCGCCGGTGAGATATTCCACGGGGGACTTGCCGTCGATGCGCGCCAGCATCAGGGCGGCGAGCAGGGGTGCGCAACGCCGGCTGAGCATTGGCACATCCTCCCAGTTCACGGCATCCAGATACGCGCGCCTGAAGCCTTCGAACGCCTCAAGGTAACGGCCGCGATATTGGGGGCGCCACACGCATTTGAGCGCAAGATGGTTCAGGCAGAAGGCAACATCGAACGCCGGGTCGCCACTGCAGGCGGTCTCGGCATCCAGGATCATCGCGCCCTGCGGCCCGCACAGGATGTTCTTTGGGCTGAAATCACCATGCATGAGGGCGATGCGCGCACGGGCAACGCCATCCGCAATGTCGCGGATGCGTGACGCCACATCGGGATGGCTGGCAGCCGTGTGGAGAAGGTAAGGCTCAAGCCTCAAAGCCTCGAACATCGCCTGGTTGGCGAACGACCGCTGGATATCCGCGCGCCGCGCGGTCGCGGCGTGAATCCTTGCCAGGGTTTCGCCAAGCCGCGCCGCAAAGGAAACATCCACCGCACCGGCCGCGAGCAGCGTTTTCCAGACCGGATACCGATCCGGCGGATAGAATGGCATCACGAACAAGTGGCGCTTGCGGTCTTCGCCGAGAATGTCCGGCACAAGCCCGCGATCGAGGCCGCCGACCAGCCGGATCCACTCCACTTCGCTGTGGGACCGCTCCACCGGCGCGTGCCAGTCTGCGGCGACGCGCAGTCGGGGCAGCGCGCGTTTCACGCAATAGGATCTGCCCTCCACGTTCACGCGATGGACGTCGCAGGAGACGCCGCCCGAAAGGCGGTCCATCGCAAGCGGCGCGCCCGGTTTGAGCAGCCCCATCTCGCCCAGAGCTTTGGCAATTTCTGGAATTGCGACCGCGTCGGCGTCTGCTTGTGAGGCCATCTGGCAAACCCGTCTCCTGCGCGCCACTATGCGGAAGAAGGAGGCGCAGCTGCAAATGGCGGCCCATCTCGAATTCTTCGTGAAGTCGCCCGACGGGCTGAGCCTTTTCGTGCGCGACTATGCGGCCGTGGGCCCTGGCCGGTCGCTGCCGGTCGTCTGCCTGCATGGGCTCACGCGAAATTCGGCCGATTTCGAAGCTGTGGCGCCGCGCCTGGCGGCCCTTGGCCGGCGCGTGATCGCGCCGGACATGCGCGGGCGCGGGCGTTCGGACCGGGATCCGGACCCCGAACGCTACAGGCCCGACGTCTACGTGCGGGACGTAATCGCAATCCTCGATGCGGTCTGCGTTGATCGGGCGGTCTTTGTCGGCACGTCCATGGGCGGCATCATTACGATGCTGGCCGCCACGGTGGCGCCGGGCAGGGTTGCCGCGGCCGTGTTGAACGATATCGGGCCGGTTCTCGATCCGGCCGGGCTTTCGCGCATTGCGGGCTATGTGGGGAAGAGCGCGCCGTATGAGTCCTGGGGTGAGATCGTGAGAGCCATCAAGGCGACGCAGGACATTGCTTTTCCGGATGCCGATGAGATGTTCTGGAATATCTTTGCGCGGCGCGTGGCCCATCAGTTGCCAGATGGGCGCGTTGCCTTCGCTTACGATCCGGCCATCGCCAATGCGTTCAACCGCGCGCCGCCGAATCCCGCGCCGGACATGATGCCGATGTTCCAGGCGCTCGCGGTCAGGCCGATCCTGTCTGTAAGGGGCGCATTGAGCGATCTGCTGTCGCCGGAAGGGGTGGCGGCAATGTGCAAGGTCAAGCCCGACATGGAAACTGTGGAGGTGCCGCGCGTCGGCCACGCGCCAACTCTCGAAGAGCCGGCAGCATGGCGCGCGCTCGAAGGTTTTCTGGACCGGCTGACCTAGGTCGTAAAATCACTTGTGTCGAGATTTGCCAGGTGCATTGCATCGGTCAGATGGATCACAACATCCTCGCCGGCCTGGTATCCGGGCTTGCCGTTCGCATCGAGAATGAGGAAAATTTGGTGCTTTTCGCCGCCTGAGCTCGGGTCGAACAGTACGGCGTCATGGCTTCCCAGCACGTTCTTGTTGATGGCCTTTGCAAGCAGCGTATCGAAGCCGGTCAACGACAGCTTACCCGTCGTAACCTCCGGATGCACGGCATTCGGCGCGCTCGGCAGCTGGAACTTGTCGGATGTTGAATCGCTGTTGCGGAAATCCATTCCATTGATGGTATCGAATTTCGTGCTCGTGGAATCCGTGACTTTGCTGTAAACGAACGTGTCATGGCCCGCGCCGCCATCCAGTTCGTCCGCGCCGCCATGCCCGTTCAGGATGTCCTTGCCGCCGAAGCCGTCGAGTGTGTCGCTCCTCGCCCCTCCGGTCAGCGAATCGTTGCCGCGAAAGAATTCCGACTCAAATCCCTGAAGATCGTTGTTTGTAAAAAAGCTGAACGCGTCGTTGACGGGCATGCTGCCGCCCGTGACGGTCACTTCCGTATGGCCGTGCGGATCGAGGAACGTGAAGCCCGTGATCGTGCCACCGGTCGGAATACCAATCCCGTTGTAGGCAAAATTCTTGCCGAAAAACTTGTAGATGGCGCCGCTCTTGCCCGTTTCATCGATTTCGGTCGATGTCTCTTTGGTGGGCAGTGAATTGAAATCCTTGAAGTCAATCGCGGTCATGTCGAAGCCATGGCTTCCGGCAACAAGTTTGGCCATTGGTACTGCCTTTCTCGCGTTCTTGATCAGGCGCCCTCTGGAATTCTACCAAATAACGACGGTGCTGTAAGAGGCCAACTTGTGGCTCCCGCGGCCAGCCAGCCGGGCATGAATGTGGCGTAATGGAGGGGTTCCCGCCGCCGGCTGCGGTTGGCAATCGCCCGTTGCCTGCGCATGATGAACGGCGATGCCGCGCAAAACTGCCGACAGGAATGGTTACGGCCTGATCGCCGATATCGGCGGAACCCATGTCCGCTTCGCCGTGACTCGCCTTACGCGTCCGGCACCGGTGCCTTCGTCCATCCGGGCGCTGGCAACGCGCGACCATTCGGACATCGCGGCGGCCGCCCGCGCGTATTTGGCCGGACAACATCTGTCGCGGCCGCCGCAGGCTCTGGTCTTCGCGGTTGCCGGGCCGGTCACGCACAACGAAGCCCGGCTCACCAACGCAGGTTGGCGCATTTCGGGGGACCGCCTGAAGAAGGAACTGAAGGTCGGATCGGCCGACGTGATCAACGATTTCGAAGCCGTGGCCTGGGCGGTGCCGCACCTGAAGGCTGACGATCTGATGACGTTGGGCCGCCAGCCATTTGAACCCAGAGGCGCGGGCACTGTTGCCCTCGTCGGGCCGGGCACCGGTCTGGGCGTTGCCGGTTTTGCGCAGAATGGCAAGACAGGCATGGCGCTCGTGACCGAAGGGGGGCACATCGCGTTTGCGCCCACGGATGAAACCGAAATCCGCATCCTCGAGATTCTGCGACGACGGTTCGGCCGGGTTTCGATAGAGCGGATCCTGTCCGGCCCCGGCCTGCTCAACCTCTATGGCGCGCTGGCGGAAATTGAAGGCGTGGCCGCAACCGACGCCACGCCGGAGATGATCACGCAGACAGCCCGGGATGACCCTGCATCATTCGAGGCGCGCGTCTTCGCCCGCTTCTGCGGCATTCTTGGCGCGGTGGCCGGCGATTTTGCGCTCGCCTTCGGCGCCCGGCGCGGCGTTCTGATCGCGGGCGGAATCCTGCCGCTGGTTCGAGAACTTCTTGCCGCGAGCGATTTCCGCAAGCGCTTCGAGGATAAGGCGCGCTTCACCGGTTACGTGAAATCGATTCCGACGGCGCTGATTGTGCAGCCGCAGGTGGGATTGATCGGCGCCGCGGCGGTTCTGGCAAGCCGGCGGCGCGCCTAGCGCGCGGGCACCTTGCCCTTGCTCACGTCATAGCGGCGCGGGCGGAAGAAAATGATGCCTATCAACAACCCGCCGATCCCCACGATCTTCGTGATCAGGTTGAAGGTGGTGATGGCGTAAAGGCCCAGCAGGATCAGCATGAGGCCGCTGAGCGCCGGATAGACGCACAGCCAAAGCCATTGACGGATCGAACGGCGGTAAAGGCCGCGAAACTCCCATGCGGCCACAAAACCGGCCAGTCCGTAATAATAGGCGACTTGCACGCCCACGGCGCTCACCGAAGCCGATATGATCGAGCTCACCGTCGGCATCAGGTTCGAGGCCCAGAGCAGGGCAAGGCCCACCACCATCAGCACGACCATGGCGCGCACAGGCGTCTGCGTGCGTGCGTCCACCGTGCCGAAGCCGGCCCACATGGCGCCGTCGCGTCCCATGGCGAACAGGGTGCGGGAAAATTGCAGCATCGTGGTTTCGAGCGTGGCGATGCTCGAAAGCATTACGGCGAAAGAAGCGAACAGGCCGCCGGTTCGTCCAAGGCCCGCCGCCACAGCGATGTTGTAGATGATGTTGTCCGTCAGATGCTTGGCGTCATGCACGCTGAACAGGAACAGCGCCGAAAGCGTAAACCCCAGATAGAACAGGATCGTCACGAAGATGCTGGCAAACCCGCCATTGCCGGCGTGGATGTGGCCTTCCCTGGTTTCTTCGCCCAGGTTGGCCGTGACATCCCATCCCCAGTAGAAATAGACCACGATCAGCGCGCTGGCCGCGAAGCTGCCCGGCGTATAGCCGAATCCGAACCATGACCAGTCGAACCTGTTGACCATGCCGGCGCTTCCGCTATGCGCGAACGCCGCCACGATGATCACGAGCAGGATGATCAGCTCTATCGTGGTCATCACCACCTGAACGCGGCTTGTGATCTCGATGCCCACGATCAGCACCATCGCGACCACGAGGAACCAGCCGCTCGCCACGGCAGCCGTGACAAAGACATTGCCGATGAGCTGGGGTGCGACGAAATTCAGGGTGGCGGTGGCTACTGGCAGGCTTCCGGACACCATGAAAACCATGGCGGCGATCAGCAGGGCCCAGCCGGAAAAATAGCCGAAGAACTTGCCGAAGGCGCGGGTGGTCCACTGATAGGCGGCGCCGGCATGCACTTCCTTGCGGTTTAGCGCGCGATAGGCAATGGCGATGCCCAGCATCGGCACCGCAAAGATCAGAAGCGCTCCGGGCGACAACACGCCCGCCGTGGCGATCAGAACCGCGGTCGTCACGGCGATGGTATAGCCGGGGGCGCTGCCGGCCACGCCCATCACCAGAGATTCGAAAAACGAAAGCGAATCCGCTTTCAGCGTGTGTTTATGCGGTTCGCTCACCGTCAATAGCGGTATGCGGCGGTGATGCCGATCGTGCGCGGACGCAGGGTCTCCGCTTCGTACAGCAGGGTGAATTGGTCCTGATGGGTCAGATTGAGCTGCGGATGCGAATTCAGCAGGTTGTCGGCGAAAACAGCCACATTGATGTTGTCGTTGAACGTCATCCCGGCCCGCAGCGCCACCACATTCGTCCGGGGCTGGGCCACTAGCCCCGGATCGAAGGAGGTCGTCACCGGATCGCGCGCCGGCGTGACGCCGGTCTCGTTGCTCTGGAATTCATAGTCGAGCCGCACATAGGAGTCGTGGCCGAGCACAGTGGTGTTGTATTGCGCGCCGACCGAAAGGGTCCAAGGCGATCCCGGAAGCCTGTCGCCCTTGTTCGCCAGGATGGGCGCGGTAGCCTTTGGTCCGGTCTTGCTGGTGCTCGTATAGCGCGCATCGGTATACCCCAGCGTGAAGTCGACATCGAAGGCATCGGTGACCAGCCATTCGCCCTGCAGGTCGAAGCCTTCGCTCCGCGCCGATCCCAGATTCGTGGTGTACTGAAGCCCGCAGGACGGCAGGTAGTTCGCTTGCTGGATATTGCTCCAGTCGAGATAGAACACGCTGCCGGACGCCTGCAGCCGGCCGCCCAGGAACCGGTCCTTCGACCCGACCTCGTAGCTCACGACCGTGTCGGAGTTGTAGGAGGAGGGCAGGGTGGAAACGCCCATTGCCTTCAGGTCCGCCTGGCAGGCCACGAGCGGAAGCGGCGGGTTGGCGCCGCCGATGCGATAGCCCTTGGCGACTGTCGCATAGACCATGTCGTTATCGCTGAGCTGGTAGGTCACGCCTCCCATCGGCGTAAACGGCGTTTCGTCCTTCGAGCCCGTGTTGCCCGTGAGCGGGCCGAAGTTCTGCGGGCCGTCGGAGAAGTTGGTGAAATCGAAATGTGTCTTGGCAAGGCGCGCGCCGGCCTGGAATTTCAGCTGCGGCGTGATCGCGTAAGTGGCATTGGCGTAACCGGCCAGCTGCCACTCATGGCCCAGCGTATGGTTGATGTAGTCGTCCCCATTCGGCAGCAGATTTTCTCCCCAGGACCGGTGAATGCTTTCGCCCCACAGAAACTGGTTCAGCTGCGGCAGTTGCGGATCGTAGATTTCTTCCACGCTCAGCTGGTTTTCATGGGAATAGAACACGCCCACCGTCCAGACCAGCGGGGCGCTGGTATCGTTCGATTGCAGCCGCGCTTCCTGGGTGAAATCACCCTGGGTGTTCGTGATGAAGTTTTTGGATTTGTAGGGGCCAAATCCCGGAAGATCGATGCCGGTCGCCGTCAGCAGCGGCGGAACGCTGGGCAGCGCGGCATAGGTTGCGCAGAGCCCGGCCGTGCAGGTGCGTCCCCACGGGTCTTCGCCAACTGCCACGATCTGCTGGAAATACGAAAGATTGTAGAGCGTCGCGCTGTAGTCCTGGACGACCTGTTTGCGGTCGAAATAGGACGTGTTGGAAATCAGTTCGGCACCGCCCAGATCATAATCGATCTTGAGGGCCGGCAGCGTGAACCGGTCATGATCGCCCATCAGCTCCGGCGTGCCGGTCTTGTAATTGCCGCTGCCCGGGTTGGAAATTGCCACCCAGTACTGGTCGTTATTGTGGACGTGCCGCTCCTGGAAGAACACGCTTGGCGTGATCGTCAGCTGATCGAACGGCTGCCACGTCAGCGCGCCGCGCAGCACAAGCGTGTTGGTCCGGTTCGTGTTGCTGTCGATGGTGGCGCCCGTCAGATAGTTGATCTGGTCGATGTAGCCGCCGTCATGTCGCCACCAGCCGCTCACGCGGAAGCCCAGTTTTTCGTCCACGATCGGGCCGCCCACGGCCACGCCGGCCTCATAGCTGGGCGCGCCATATTGCGTGAACGACAGTTCGCTTTTGGCATAGACGCTGTAATCGCTCAGGCTTGGCTGCGGCGTGATGTAACGGATCGTGCCGCCTTCGCTGCCCGCGCCGAACAGGGTGCCCTGCGGCCCGCGCAACACTTCCACGCGCTGCAGATCGAAGACGGCCGGCAGCGTATTGTCCGAGCCGAATCCCAGCGTGCGCAGCTGGATCGGCGTATCGTCGATATAGATGCCGGTCGTGGCATCGCCCGCGGTCGAGTTGATTCCGCGGATCGAGATGTTGTCGGTGCTGGTATCGAAGGTGACGCCCGGCGTGAACTTCACCAGATCGGCGAAATTCTTGATGTTCAGCTGGTCCATTCGCTCGGTCGTGAAGGCGCTGACGCTGGCGGGCACGCGCTCGATGTCCTCCGCCCGGCGCGTTGCGGTCACCACGACCTGTTCTATTCCGCCGCCGGAGGGCGCCGTCTGCGCCAGCGCGGAAGGCCCGCCGCCAAACACGAAGGCCGCGAACGAAAGAGCGGAAAGGCTGATCCAGGCAGGTTTTTTCGCCATCCCAAGTCCCCCATGGCGCACCGCAAAGCCATGTTGGGACGGGGAAAACGGGCCGTCAACCCGGCCCTTTGGCTCCGATGGCCAGAAGCTCGCCAACCGCGCGATGGGCCTGATCGATGGCAGAATCGGTGTAGGCGCGCGCGCCGGAGTCCGAATTGGCGATGGCGATGCGGCCGAAGCGCTTGCGGCCGATCACATTCGCCCGCTTGTCCGGCGGAATGCTGAAATCGTCGAAGAGCGGATTGAACTCGTAGGCATAGCCATGCGGCCAGCGATTTACCGTGATCGCCGTGATGTCGCTTGCCGCATCGAATCCGGTTCCCGCGAGCATGCGCGCGAACTGGTCGCGGATATTCCGCTCGAACGTCTCGAACGGCGTCTGCAGAAGCTCATAGCGGCCCGCGCGGTGCTGATCCTTTTCCGTCAACCCGGGTTGGCAGGGCGTACGCACCATGAAGGCCAGGATCGGGTCATCCGGCGAACGCACGCTCCTGTAATCGCCGATGTCCACCGGCCAGTTGAGCCGAACGCCGCTGAAATAGCTCCCGGGAGCGGAAATGCCCGCGACGCCAAGCTTGTGGAACGCGCGCCAGTTCTTCAGCGCCACGCTGGTATAGACCAGCGGGATTTTCACCAGCTCATGCAACGCCGCCTTCTGTTCGTCCGGCAGTTCGGGGCAGATGAAAGGAATCATCATGTTGTAGCCCGCCAGGATGCAGTTCAGCGCGTGCACGCGGAACACCCGGCCCGCGCGCGCATAGGCCACTTCCACGCCCTTCGAATTGTCGGGCGTGCCAATGTTGCGCGCGCCCACAACCGTGCTGCTCAGCCGAATCTGGATCGGCGCGCCCTTGCGGTTCAGCATGGCGTAGTTGGCTTGCGCCGTAACGACATCTTCCACCGTGTGTCCTGGCATGGCTTCGGGAATGAGGCTCCGGATCAGGAGCCGCACGATGGAGGCATTGCCGTCCGGAAAGTGGAATGTCGGCGAACCGCCCGTGCAATAACCCGCGGCCGTATAGCCCATGCGTTCGATCGGGCCGGGATCGAGTTTCAGGCCCTTGAAGCCGGGATAGCCGAAGCCCCAGCAATCCAGCGCCGGCTCCGCGTCTATGCCCACGCCGTATTCGTCATGCGTGATCGTCTGATAGAATTTCAGAACGATCGGATCGACCTTCACGATCTTGGCTAGATAGTCGTAATAGCTCATGCGCGAGAGCTTGTCCTTTTTTTCGGCGCTGGTGAGCCCCGGCATGTAGTCGATATCGCCTTCCTGCACGCGCAAGACGTCTTCGCGCGCCTTGGGCGAAAGCGGCGTCTTCGCAAGAAAATCCTTCCACGGGATGGGGCTCTCTTCGTCATCCTCGCGCGTGCGGCCGACCACGAGCTTGTCTTGCCCGAAGGTCTCCTTGTCGAAGAAGGTCGCGGGCAAAAGCCCTTTGTAGATTTCCGGCTTGTCGCACTGCCTGGACAGCGCGACCGGATCGATCCCCAGTTGCGTCATCAGTCCGGATGCCACGGCGCTATAGGGGTGCGGGCTGTCGATCAGCATCGTGCCGCCGTTCATCAGCTCGAGATGCCCGTTCAGCCGGTATTCGTTGCGCTTGGCGTGGCCGCCGAAATCGTCGTGGTTGTCGAGGATCAGGATTTTCGCGTTGGGTTTGGCGGCGCGGTAGAAATACGCCGCCGACAGCCCGCTGATGCCGGCGCCGGCAATCACAAGATCATAGACGGTGTGCGTGTCTTCCGGCTTTTCGGCGTGATCCCAGAAGGTGCCGTCGCGCAGGCTGTGGGCGGTCTCGAACGAGCCGGGGTGGCTGCCGCGAAGGCCATGCTGAAGCGGCGGATAGTAGCCCGGGTCGTCCTGCATGCCGGGCGTCTGCTGGGCTTCGGCCTTTGCCATCATGGCCAGCGTGGCGGCGCTCACCGCTACGCCGTTCAGGAAATCGCGCCGGTCGATCTTGCGGTCCATGCCCAGCGGGCAGCCGCCCTTTTTTGAATCCATCTCGGGCCCCTTCTTTCGCCTATTGCGTGTTGATCATGATGTGCCGCGCCACGGTGTAATCCTCCAGCGCGTAGAGGCTTAAGTCCTTGCCGTAGCCCGACTGTTTCAGGCCGCCGTGCGGCATCTCGTTCACCAGCACGAAATGGCAGTTGATCCAGGTGCAGCCGTAGCGAAGCCGCGCGGCCGTCGCCATGGCGCGCGAAATGTCCTTCGTCCAGACAGACGAGGCCAGCCCATAGTCGGAATCGTTGGCCCACGCCACCGCCTGCTCGACATCGGAAAAGCGCGTGACGGAAACCACCGGTCCGAACACCTCCTTGCGCACGATCTCGTCATCCTGCCGTGCGCCGGCAACGACCGTGGGCTGAAAGAAGAATCCGGTGCCGGCGCCCGGCTTGCCGCCCGCGGCGATCGAAATGTGGGGCAGGGTGCCTGCGCGCTCCACGAAACCTGCCACGCGTTCGCGCTGTCTGGCGGAGATCAGCGGGCCGATTTCGTTCTGCGAGTCGTCGCGCTGGTTGAAGCGCAGCGACGCGGCGGCGGACGCAAGATCGGCCACCAGGTTGTCGTAGATTTTGGGCGCCGCATAAACGCGGCAGGCCGCCGTGCAATCCTGCCCGGCATTGTAGAAACCGAAAGTGCGAAGCCCGCTCACCACGGCATCCAGGTCGGCGTCGTCGAACACGATCACCGGCGCCTTTCCGCCCAATTCAAGATGCGTGCGCTTCAATGTGGCCTGCGCCGCCGCCAGCACCTTGCGGCCGGTTCCCACATCGCCGGTGAGCGAAATCATGTTGACGTGCGGGTCGTTGATGAGGCGGCTGCCAACGGTTTCGCCGCGGCCCGTGACGATGTTCACCACGCCCTCGGGAAAAACGTCCGCAAGCAGGCGTGCCAGCCTCAGTGTGGTAAGCGGCGTCTGCTCGGAAGGCTTGAGCACCACCGTGTTGCTGCCGGCCAGCGCGGGCGCAAGCTTCCACGCCGCCATCATGAGCGGATAGTTCCATGGCGCGATGGAGGCGATCACGCCCACCGGATCGCGCCGGATCATGGAGGTGTAGCCTGCCATGTATTCGCCCGCTGCCGGCGCCGTCATCGTGCGCGCGGCGCCCGCGAAGAACCGGAAGCAATCCACGATGGCGGGAATCTCGTCGGCCAGCACCAGATGGCGCGGCTTGCCGCAATTCAGCGCTTCCAGATCGGCGAAACCTTCCGCCTCGCGCTCGATCAGGTCGGCAAGCCGGAGAAGCATCGCGCTGCGTTCGGAGGGCGTGGTTCGCGACCACGCGCCGAAGGCATTCGCAGCCGCTTCCACCGCGCCGTCTATCTGCGCGGCGCCGGCTTCCGGCACCTCGACGATCAGTTCGCCGGTCTTCGGGTTCAGCACGCGTTCGGCCGGACCCTGGCCTTTTTCGAATGTGCCGCCGATGAGAAGCATTGTGTCCATGTGTGTCTCCGCAGGCAGGCAAGACTAATCAAACACCGGCGCGGATTCCCACCCTCCTCTTGAGGGTGGGGCGAAAATGCGCGAGCATTTTCGGGGGGCCGCCCGGAATGGACACGGAAAAAGACGCCGACGCCGCGCAGCTTGCAGCGCTCGGCTATACCGCGCGCTTCGACCGCAAGATGAGCCTGTGGGAGAATTTTGCCCTCGGCTTCACCTATCTGTCGCCGGTCGTGGGGGTCTATTCGGTCTTCACGGTGGGCATGACCACGGGCGGCCCGCCCATGTTCTGGTCCTATTTCATCGCGGCCGTCGGGCAGTTTCTCGTCTGCCTCATCTTCTGCGAGGTGGTCTCCCAGTTTCCCATTTCCGGCGGGCTCTATCCCTGGGCGCGGCGGCTCGTCGGCAAGCGCTGGGCATGGATGGCGGGCTGGATCTATGGCTGGGCGCTCTTCACCACGATTGCCGCGGTTGCAGTCGGCGCCGGCCCGTTCGTGGCCACGCTGATCGGTTTTCAGCCAACGCCGCTCCTCACCACTGCGATCGCGCTTGTGCTAGTCGTCATTTCGACGCTCATCAACCTCGCGGGCACACGGATTCTGGCGCGCGTGGCCATGTTCGGATTCATCTGCGAAATCATCGGCGCAATCGTTGTCGGCTCCTATCTCCTCCTGTTCCAGCGGCATCAACCCTTCGGCGTGGTGTTCCAGAGTTTCGGCATTGGCGGCGGCAACTACTGGCCGGCTTTTCTCGCCGCGGCGGTGACCGGCCTTTTCACCTGTTATGGGTTCGAGGCCTGCGGCGACGTTGCGGAGGAAACGCCCAATCCCGGCGTCGCCATCCCGCGCGCGATGCGCATGACGATCTATGTCGGCATGGCCGCAGCGGCGTTTGTGTGCCTGGCGCTTATCGTGGCGCAGCCGGATATTCCCGGCGCCATTTCCGGCAGGATCGCCGACCCCGTTGAAGCTGTTCTCCTCGCCGCGTTCGGTCCGGTCGGGTTCAGGCTTGTGATTGCCGTCGTGCTTGTCTCCTTCATGTCTTGCATCCTCAGCCTGCAGGCGGCGACGAGCCGGCTCGTTTTCGCCTATGCGCGCGACAGGATGATTGTGGCGAGCGATTTCTTCTCGATCATCTCGCCGCACACCCACGTCCCGGTGCGCGCCCTCGTCGTGTCGGGAATTGTCGCGGGCGTGATCGTCTGTCTTGGCCTTGTCTTCGCCAACGCCATCGCCACGATCGTCGCCTCGGCCATCATCGGAATTTACGCGGCGTTCCAGATGATCGTGCTGGGTGCCCTTGGCGCGCGGCTCCGCGGCTGGAATCCCGCGGGCCGGTTTCGGCTGGGCGCCTTCGGGCTGCCGGTCAATGTCATCGCCTTGGCCTATGGCATAGCGGCAATCCTCGACATGGCTTGGCCGCGCACGCCGGACCAGCCCTGGTACATTAACTATTCCATGAGCGTCACATGGCTTGCGATCGTGGGCGCGGGCATTCTCTACATGGCGATTGCCCGGCCCTATGACCGCGGCGCCGCGCCTGCAGGCGATGCCTGGAACGCCAACGCCGCCGCTGCGCCGAAACGGGCAGCCGCGGACTAGAGGGGGAGCACATGTGGAAGATTCTTCTTTCGACCGCCGCAGCGCTGTATGCGGCGCAGACACCGACCTTTGCGGCGAACGCCGGGATCGAGCAGATTCATGTCATCGAACATCCAAAGGGCGAGGAGACCGCACATGTCGGCAGCGGCGCCGACAATCGCGGCGACATTCTGACCTTTGCGAACGAGGTGTACGACAGTGCCGACCGGAACAAGGTCGGCACCGATCAGGGCGTCTGTTTCCGCATTTCGGTCGGAAAGTCCTACGAGTGTTTCTGGACCCTGTTCCTGGCTGACGGCCAGATCACCGTCGAAGGCCCGTTCTATGATGCCTCCGACTCCACACTCGCCGTGACCGGGGGAACCGGCAAATACGCAGGCGCGCGCGGATCGATGACCATCCATGCGCGTGACGCAAAGGGCAGCGAATACGACTTTGTCTATACGGTAAGCCACGCCGGAAAATAGCCCGCCGCATTGCCAGAACGCGGCGACAGCCTGTAAGAACGCGGGTTCGGGGCGGATCGGAGCCCGCGCGTGCTCCCGTTGTCACGTCAGGGGGAATTCCATGAAGACGGTTTCTGTGCTCGCGGTGCTGGCCGCAGGCGCCGCGCTTGCCGGTGCGGCATATGCCGACGAAGGCATGTGGACCTTCGACAATTTTCCGTCCGCCAAGGTCAAGGCGGAATACGGCGTCGATATCGATGCGGCGTGGCTTCACAACGTGCAGCTTTCGTCCGTGCGGCTGTCGTCCGGCTGTTCGGCCTCGGTGGTCAGCGACAGGGGCCTCGTGCTCACAAATCATCACTGCGTGCGCGACTGCGCGCAAAATCTCTCCACCGACAAGATGGACTACGTGCAACAGGGTTTCGCCGTGGAAGCGCTCTCGGATGAAAAACTATGTCCCGGCATGCAGGCGGAAATCCTCATCGGCATTTCCGATGTCACCGATCGGGTGACGAAAGCAGCCGCCGGCAAAACGGGCCAGGATTTCGTCAAGGCGCGCGATGGCGAAATCGCCGCGATCGAAAAGGAATCCTGCGGCGGCCGGGAAGCCACCGAGCGCTGCCAGGTGATCACGCTTTATGAAGGCGGTCAGTACAAGCTCTATACCTATCGCAAGTATTCCGATGTGCGCCTTGTCTTCGCGCCGGAACAGCAGACGGCGTTCTTCGGCGGCGATCCCGACAATTTCAATTTCCCGCGCTACGACCTCGATTGCTCCTTCGTGCGGCTTTATGAGAACGGCCAGCCGGTCTCGACGCCTAATCACCTGAAATGGCGCACTGAGCCGCCGGCCGCAGGCGAGCCCGTGTTCATGGCGGGCAATCCGGGCTCAACGCAACGCCTTCTCACGGCGGAGCAGCTGGAAACCCTGCGCGATGTCTCGCTTCCCGATACGCTGATCCTGTTCTCCGAATTGCGCGGCCGCCTGATCCGGTTCGGCGAGGAAAGCGCCGAACACGCCCGCATTTCCAACGATGACCTGTTCGGCGTGGAAAACAGCTTCAAGGCGCTGAACGGCGAGGAAGGGGCGCTCGTCGCCCCCGCGCTGATTGCCGCCAAACGCAAGGCCGATGCGGACTTGCGCGCCCGCGTGATGAAAGACCGCAAGCTCAAGGCGGAAATCGGCGATCCGTGGGCCGATATTGCGCGCGTCCAGGCCGACCGGAAGGCGCTCTATCAGGCCTATGTGATGGAAGAGGCGCGCGCAGGCATGCTTTCCGACCTGTTCGGCTATGCGCGGGCGCTGGTTCGTGCCGCCGAGGAACGCACCAAACCCAACAGCGACCGGCTGCCCGAGTATACCGACAGCCGCCTGCCGCTTCTGGAAAAGCGCGTGCTCGACAACCGGCCGGTCTATCCGGAGCTGGAGCAGCTCGTGCTGGAATTCTGGCTGACCAAGCTGCGTGAACATCTGACGGCGGACGCGCCGGGCACCCGGACATTTCTCGGCAAGCAGTCGCCGCAGGAACTTTCGGCCGCCCTCTCGAAATCGCGGCTTTCGGATGCCGCATACCGGAAGATGTTGTGGGACGGGGGCTTGGCCGCCATTCAGGCCTCCGACGATCCGATGATCCGGTTTGTGCTGGCCACCGATGCCGCCAGTCGCGCCATCCGTACCGAATACGAAACGAGGGTGACGGGCCCGACCGACCGGGCGTCAGAGAAAATTGCCCGGGCGCGCTTTGCGATCTATGGCACCAGCATCTATCCGGACGCGACCTTTTCCCTGCGGCTGACCTACGGAAAGGTCGAAGGCTGGAACGAGAATGGCACGCCCATTCCGCCCTTCACCTATTTCAAGGGCCTTTGGGCGCGGGCGACCGGGCAGGATCCGTTTGCGCTGGCGCCGAAATGGGTGAACGCGCAGAACAAGGTCAATCCCGACACGGTGTTCGATTTCACCACCAACAACGACATTATCGGCGGCAATTCCGGTTCGCCGGTGATCGATGCGAAGGGGCAGGTGATCGGCGCGGTGTTCGACGGCAACATTCACAGCCTGGGCGGCGCCTTCGGCTTCGATGACACGCAGAACCGTGCCGTCGCCGTATCCACGGCGGCGATTACGGAAGCGCTTCGGAACGTGTATGGCCAGGCAGCGCTTGTGGCCGAACTGACGAAGCCGTAAGGCCGCGGCGGGCCTTGCGCCGAGGCGGCTTCATGCCGAGCGAGGCCTGAAGCACGCCGGGGTCGTCCCAGGGCACGTCATGGTGCGCGCGTGTGAGCCACGGGCTCAAAGGATCGTGCCGCCATTCCCGCGGGAAGATCGCCACCAGATCGTTTTCGATGGCGGCGCGGGCTTTGGCATCCGGCGCGATGCAGCCGGCAAGCGCAGCGGGCGCATCGCGGCCCGGTCCGAATCCCAATGTTCCGCCCTGTGTGGCGCGCGGATTGATTTCCAGCAGATGCACATGGCCCTCGGCATCGCGAATGAAGTCCAGGCCGTGCAGTCCCGAAAGCCCGAAATGCGCCGCCACTTTTCGCGTGACTTCCGCAATCTCGGGGCAATCCACGCGGCGGATCACATTGGGCGGGCCCATCGGCCCGTCCGTTTTCACCATGTCATAGTACACCGCGCCGGCAACATTTCCCTTCCACGCGGCGAAAGCGCTGGCGGCCGGTTTTCCCGCCACGAAATTCTGCACGCTGACGGCGCTCTGCTTTGGCGCGAAGGCGCTCAGCAGAAAATGCGCGTCCCGGCGTCTGAAGGCGCGCGCAACGCTGCGCAGGCGTGAAGCCGGATGCGCCAGTTTGCGGAATGCCGCGCGGGCTTCTTCGCGCGTGCGGGCGATGATTACGCCGTCGCCGCCCCAGGTTCCGTCGGCCTTCAGGACGGCCGGAAAGCCGGTCTCGGCCAGGGCCGAATCAAGATCGCGCTCGCCGGTCACGGGAAAGGTTTTCGGCACGCGAATGCCCAGGGACATCGCCTCGGCCATGAAGGTGTTGCGCGCCATCATGCGCCCGTAATTGGCAGGCGCACCCAGCGACCGTTCGATCAGCGCCGTGGCCGGCGAATGACGCGGCGCCCTGGCATGAAGCGAAAGCAGATGGGCGGTTGCGCGATCGTCGCATGGCACGATCAGGTCGGGACGGAACCGCGTAATGGCGATGTCCAGCGACGCATGCGGAAGGAGCGCGTTGTAGGCATGGAGGGATTCCACATAGCGGCTGGCCGCAACCGGCGCGCGCCTTGGCGACAGGGCGCCCACGGCACAGCCGGCCTGCGCAAACGCCGCCGCATAGCGTGCCACCGACGGCCAGCCCTGCGTGGCGTACAGCAAAACCCGTCCCGTCATCGTCAATTCTCCCGCGCGCGGAACCGGCTTGCAGGATCCGTTCCTGGCATGGATCTGGAACCGACCCGCGCGGACGGCCGGTTTTGCTGGAAATGCGGCCTGTTCCGGGACGCCCTGTCCTGATTTGGAACGCGCGAGGATACTGAAATGAACGACATTTGCCCGGTCGCCATCATTGGCGCAGGACCTTATGGCTTGTCGCTGGCCGCGCATCTGCGGGCCCGCGGCGTCGAACATCGCATTTTCGGCAAGCCGCTCGGCACCTGGCGCAACCACATGCCCAGGGACATGATGCTCAAGTCCGACGGCTTTGCGTCCAATCTGTCGGCGCCGGCCGGTGATTCCACCATGAAGGCCTGGTGCGCCGCGCGTAACATTCCCTATGCGGACGAAGGCTTGCCGATCCCGCTCGACCGCTTCATCGCTTATGCCGACTGGTTTCGCGCGCGTTTTGTGCCCGATCTGGAGGACGTCCAGGTCACCGCGCTCAGGCGCAGCGGCGAGGGTTTCGCATTGACCCTTGAAACCGGCGAACAGCTGCAGGCCGCGCGTGTCGTCCTGGCGGTCGGCATTACATGGTTTGCCCATATTCCCGACGAGCTGCGCAATCTGCCCGGCGAGCTGCTGTCGCACAGCTATGCGCACCGCGACGTTGAACAGTTCAGGGGCAAGGATGTCGTCGTCATCGGCAGTGGGGCGTCAGCCATCGATCTCGCCTCGCTGTTGCAGACCTCCGGTGCAAAGGCGCGCATCGTGGCGCGCACGCGCGTGCTTGATTTCAACAGCATTCCGGACCCCGATGCCGAAACGCTGCTCTACAGGATCCAGCGCCCGGCGTCCGGCATCGGCCGCGGCTGGCGGTCCTATTTCTGCGCGGCGGCCCCGCTTCTGTTCTATCGCCTGCCCGATGCGTTGAAACGGCGCGCCATTTCAAGCCACATGCATCCGGCCGCCGGATGGTTCATGCGCGAAAAGGTCGAAGGCAAGATTCAGACGCTGCTTGGCCGCAAGATCGTCGGGGCCGAATCGAAAAATGGCCGCGCGGTTCTCACATTGGAAGGCCCGTCGGGGGATGAAGAGGCGCTGGTTTGCGATCATGTGATCGCCGCGACCGGATACAAGGCCGACATGCACAGAATTCCATTTCTCGATGCCGCTCTTGTGACGCGCGTCGCCGAACCGGGAAGGCCGCCGTTTGTGACGGACAATTTCGAAACGGCCGTGCCCGGGCTCTATGTCATGGGACTGGCGGCGATGGACAGTTTCGGTCCGCTTCTGCGTTTCATGTATGGCGCAGAATTCGCTGCTCCGCGCCTGGCCGCCCATTTGAGCCGGAACGTGGAGGGGCAGTCGCGCCGGGCCGCCTGACCGGAGCGGGAGTGGCCTTCCTTAACATCCTTCCCATATAACATCGTGGGCGGGCGGATGCGGTGTCGTGTCTGTTCGATCAAGATGTTGATATTGCAAGGGAATCTGCCATGGTTGCCTTCCTGCGCTGGTGCCGGTCCATCCTCGTCGGCACCCTCAACGGCTTTGTCAAAATCGCGCTCGCGCTTGTCCTGATCGTCGTCGTGCTGGGCGTGATCGGGCTCGCCAAGGGCGATGGACTGCCGCCCAAGATCATCCTGAGCATGGATCTGCGGCAACCGATGGCGGACTCATCGGCGCCCAGCCCGTTTGGCTTCGGCAGCCATCGTCCGACCGTGATGGACATCGTGCTCGGGCTCGATGCGGCCCAGCGTGACAATCGCGTGAAAGGCGTATTCATGCGCGTCGGCTCCGCCGACATGCCGGTCGCGCAGGCCGAAGAGATCCGCGCGGCGATCCAGCGGTTCCGTTCGTCCGGAAAATTCGTGATCGCCTACGCGCAGGGATTTTTCTCCGAAGGCTTGGGCGACTATCTGGCCGCGTCTTCCGCCAACGAAATCTGGATGGAGCCGAAGAGCCCGTTCGAACCGGCGGGCACCGCGGGGGGCGCGATCTTCCTGCGCGGGTTGTTCGACAAGATTCAGGCAGAGCCGCAAATCGTCAAGCGCGCGGAGTATAAGAGTGCGGCCGACATGTTCATGGAGAAGGGTTACACCCCCGCCAACCGCGAAGAGACACAGGAAGTCCTGCAGTCGTGGTACAACGTGGCCACCGCGCAGGCCGCCTCCGACCGCAGGCTGGACCAGAAGTCGATCGTTTCCGCCATCGAGCAGAGCCCGCAATTCGCCGGAAGCGTCCTGAGGGCGCATCTGATCGATCGCATCGGTTATGACGACGATGCGCAATGGGCGGCTCTGCGGCGCGCGGGCGCCGATGCCAAGGCCATCGATATTGTCGATTATGTGCACACGAAGCAGCGCATCGGCGTATCGGGCGGAAACATCGCGCTGATCGAGGCGGCCGGCGATATCCAGGACGGCAAGGTTGAAACCAGCCCGTTCGGGGGCGAAAACACGGTCATCGCAGGCGACAATCTTTCCCAGGCGATCCGCGCCGCTGCGGACGACAAATCCATCAAGGCGATCGTGCTGCGCGTGGATTCGCCCGGAGGCTCGGTCACCGCGTCGGACCAGATCCTGAACGCGGTGAAAAAGGCTCAAGCGAAGGGAAAGCCCGTGGTCATCAGCATGGGCTCGCTTGCGGCATCCGGCGGCTATTACATCTCCTCGTCCGCCAACAAGATCGTGGCGGAGCCGGGCACGCTCACAGGCTCCATCGGCGTGCTCACGGGCAAGGTGTCCGTTGGCAAGACTCTGGGCCTGATCGGCGTGACCGCCGAGGATATCGGGGTGGGCAAGAACGCGCTGTTCAATTCCGGCATTGAGCCTTACACACCCGAGCAGCTTGCCAATCTCAATGCCCAGGCCGACGCGATTTATGCCGACTTCACGCAGAAGGTGGCCGCGGGCCGGAAGCTTCCTCTGGCGCAGGTGCAGGCCATCGCGAAGGGACGCGTCTGGACGGGCGCCGATGCCAAAGCGCGCGGCCTTGTGGACCGGCTCGGTGGTTTCTGGACGGCCGTGGACGAGGCCAAGAAACTGGCCGGCATCGGCCCCAACGAACAGGCTGTCTTCAAGCGCTATCCGCAGCCCAAGGGCTTTTTCCAGGCCTTCAGCAACATGTTTGGCCAGTCTGCGGCCACCATGCGCGCCATGCAGGGGCTGGTGACGATCATGTCGTCGCCGCCCGCCCGGATCGCGATCAGGGCTTTGAACGAAACGCCGCGCGGTGGAGTGGAGATGCGGGCCGTAAACCTGCCGGGCCAGGCCTATTGACGTGCCCCCGCGGCATTTCGGCCGCGATTTCATGGCCTTAGCGCTTGCGGGGGTTTTCCCCTTCGTCATACTTTTGGTGGCTAACGGGTGTCGCAAGCGGTGAGCGCCGTCCAGGGGACAAGCATCGAAGCGTTGGGCCAGCAGGCTACGGCCGCCATGGCCGCGGGCCGGCTGGAAGAGGCGGCCGCCCTCTGGCAGCGCGTCCTGGAGTCATCGCCCGATCACCCTGCGGCGCTCTTGCATCTGGGACAGCATGCTCTCTACCGCAAGGAGCCGCGCAAGGCCCTTGCACTGCTGGAACGCGCGGCGACGATTTCCCGCGACAATTCCGTTATCCCGCTCAATATCGCATTCGCCCATCGCGCGCTCGGCGATTCCGCGGCCGAGATGGCGGCTATCCGCGCCGCGCTCGCGATCGACCCCTATTACTATCCGGCCCTGCTGTCGAAGGCGATGCTTTTGGAGCGGCTGGGGGACAAACGGCAGGCGGCGAAGGTTTACAAGGATGTGCTTGTCATCGCCCCTTCGCTGGAGGATGCGCCGCAGGGCCTGAAGGGCCCGCTGACGCACGCGCGGGACGTCGTGCGCGAGAACGCCGCGGCGCTGGAAGAGTTTCTCGAAAGCCGCCTGCGGGACGTCCGGGCCCGCCACAAGGACGAAGACCTTTCCCGCTTCGAGCAATGCAAGGATGCGACGACCGGCGCGAAGAAAGTGTATGTCCAGCAGCCCCTGCTGCTGCACGTTCCCGCCGTTCCTGCCATCCAGTACTATGATGAAAAGCAGTTTCCGTGGCTGAAGGAACTCGAAGCCGCGACCGATGATATCCGCGAAGAATTTCTGAAGATCTACGAAGAGGACAGGGACATCCGGCCCTACATCAACCGCCCGGATGATGTGCCCGTCAACCAGTGGCTGGAACTCAACCGCTCGCCCAAATGGAGCGTCTATTTTCTTTATGAAGACGGCAAGCGCATCGATGAACATTGCGCGCGCTGTCCAAAGACGGCCGCGGTGCTGGAGAAGCTGCCGCTGGTGGACATCCCGAACCTCGGCCCGACCGTCAATTTCTCGCTTCTGGCGCCGCACACCCGCATTCCGCCCCATACCGGCTCGACCAATGCGCGGCTGATCACGCACCTGCCGCTGATCGTGCCGGGCAAATGTTATTTCCGCGTCGGCAATGAAACGCGCGAATGGCAGGTTGGCAAGGCCTGGGTGTTCGATGACACGATCGAACATGAAGCCTGGAACGACAGCGATCAGCTGCGCGTGATCCTGATGCTGGACATCTGGAATCCGTATCTGACCGCGGCCGAGCACGATCTGATTCGCGTGCTTCTGAACGGCATGCTCGACTATTACCGGCAAAACGCCGCAAGGCCTCAGGCCGGCGGATAGCCGAACTTCTCCACCCAGGGCTGCAGGATGGGCAGAATGGGCGCGAGCTCCTTCTCGTATTTCCGCCATTGCGCCATGCCCTCGTTGTAGAGCGGCCGGCGCACCTGTGTGGCGCTGGGCGAGCGGATGTCCACATTGGGCGCGATCTTGTTGAACTCGCGCATCTTGTCGGACCACTCCACGCCGATGAACCGGCAAAGCGCGCGCACATGTTCCTCGAAATTCGACACGATCTCCTCGTAGCGCGTCTCGAACAGATCCAGCTGCAGTTTTTCGCGATAAAGCTCGGCCAGCCGCATGGTTGAAGCGTAGAAGCGTGCGGAATCGGCGAGATCCAGAAATTCGAACATTGTGACATTGATGCGGAAATGCCGCCTGAAACAGCTGAAGACCACGTCGCGCGGATCGCGCAGCGCGAAAAGAATCTTGGCCTTCGGAAAGAATTTGGCGATGAGCGGCAGCTTGATGGTGTTGAGCGGCTGCTTGTCGACGAAGATTTTTCCCGCAACGTCCACGCCGTGATTGCGCACGCGCTGCCAATAGGTCTCGCGATTGCGGCGCAGTTCTTCGCCATGAATGGCGGCCAGGGCGTCCAGCCCCAGATTGCTGGTCATGAACACGTCGCCCAGGCCGTGAAGCAGGCCCTTTTCCTCCAGCGCCACGATCCGCGGATTACTGGCCAGCACCTGTTCGAGCAGCGTGGTGCCCGACCGCATGAATCCCAGCAGGAACACATGTTCGGTCGGCGCGCCGGGAAGCGAACCGCCGTCATCGGGCGGTCCCCAGATGTCCTTCGGCGTCGATTCGAAATAGGCGATCAGATTCCTGGCGGCGTCGGCCCCGCGGCTGTTGGCGAAGCGGTGGCCGTGTTCGCGCCGCAGCTCTTCGTTTTCCTTGCAATAAGTGGCAAAGGCTTCCGCATAACGCTTTTGCCCGTCATAGGCATCGCCCAGAAGGCCCAGCACGGCCGAGCGCGCCTCGTTGTAGAGATAGCCCTCGTTCAGAATCCGGTTCAGGCGGGCCTCGGCGTCGGCATACTTCTTCTCGCCGAGGTCCACGATCGCTTCGGCCAGAAGCGCCGTCGGCTGGTGTGGCTTCAGTTCGAGGGCGCGCTTTGCGAGCGCGCGGGATTTGTCGCCTTCGCCCTTGCGCGCCGCGATGGAGGCAAGGCTTGCTGTGGCCTCGGCATGATTGGGGTCGATTTCAACGGCGCGTTCGTAAGCCGCCTGCGCCACGTCATGATTGCCGGCTGTCGCCGCCACGATCCCCTTGCGGTAATGGCTCTGGGCGTTGTTCGGATCGGCCGCAATCGCCGCATCGATCGCCTTGGCCGCTTCGGGAACGCGGTTCAGCTTCAGCAGCGACATGGCGATGGCGTTGAGAATGATGGGGTCGTTCGGTTTCAGCGCCAGCGCCCGCTGAAAATCCTCCAGCGCCAGATCATGCCGCCCGGTCTGCTGCATCCATAGCCCGCGGGCATTGAAGCAGGTCGGATGCCGCACGCCGTGCATGATGGCGGCGCCCGCAAGCTGCTGCGCCCGGGCAAGGTCGCCCGCCGCGACGGCCTGGGAAATGTCGCCGATGATGGCCGCAGCCCATTGTTCCGCGCTGGGCCGTGTTTCGATGGTCGCCATTTGTCCTGTTTCCGGAACCCCGTTCCACAATGCTAGCACCTCGGGGCCGTTTAGCACTCCTTGCGTCAAACGTCGTGCTTAATCGGCCGGATATCCGAACGCCTCCACCCAGGGCGCCAGGATCGGCAGGATGGGCGCCAGTTGCCGCCGGTAGCGGCGCCACTGACCGATACCCTGTCCGCTCAACCCCGCGGCCACCTGCTGGGCGCTTGGCGTGGCGATGGCGCGCGCCCTGGGCCTTTGGGCGAACGCGCGCATGGACGGGGTCCAGCCGATCCCGGTGAAGGCGCAAACGTCGTTCATCCGGCCCTCGAAATCTGCGATCAGCGCCTCGTGGCGGAAGTCGAATATGCCGGGCGCCAGCTTGCTGCGGTAAAGCCCGGCCAGCCGCATCACCGCGTCATAGAATCGCGCGGCGCCGTCCAGCGTCAGGAGCTCATAGTTCGACGGGTTCATGCGGAACCTGCGGCGGTAACAGGAAAGCACCACATCGCGCGGATCGCGGATGGAGAAAACAATGCGCGCGCGTGGAAACAGCTTGACGATGACGGGCAGCTTGATCGTGTTGTAGGGCTGCTTGTCCAGCAAAACAGGCGCGTTGACGTTGACGCCGGCCGCGGCGAGGTTTGCGCGGTAGCTCCGCCGGTAGCGCGCGAGCGCGCCGCCGCGCAGCGCTGCCAGCCGTTCCAGGTCGGCCGGCTTGGCCATCAGGTCGCGCACCGCATCCGTAAGCCCGTCCCGTTCCTGGGTCGCCGCGACGCCGGGATTGACGCACAGAATCTCTTCGAGAAGGGTCGTGCCCGATCGGGGAAAGCCGATCAGGAAGACATGTGCCGTGCTGTCCGGCTCGGCATCCGCCGCCAGCCACTGGCCGTCGGCAAGTCGGGAAAACCATTCCGTCAGCCAGGCAAGATATTGGGGAACGGTTTGAACACCGGGGCCGGAAAACCGCCCGGCATACTGCTCGCGCACGATCGCGTTGCGCCGCCCATAGGCGGCAAAGGCGTCTTCGATGCGATCCTGCCCGTCCAGGGCATCGCCCAGCAGCCCTTCTGCGGCCGCCCGATCGAGCGGGCCAAGATCGTCGCGCGCAAGAAGCGCCCGAAGCCGCGCCTCGGCTGCGGCTGCCTCGCCGGCGGCAATCTCAAGGCTCGCCATTGCCTGAGCGGCGGTGGCGTTGCCCGAATCAAGGCGCAGGGCCCGCTCGGCGTTTTCCTTCGCCGCGGCCCATTCGCCCGCCCGCGCGGCGAGCGCCGCAATCCGCGCCCACGGTTCTGCCGCCTCGGGCTTCAGGGCTGCTGCCCGCGCGAAGGCATTCCGGGCGGCATCAAGCTCGCCCAGATCCTCGCTAACCCAGCCCCTGTTGAAGTGCGCCGGGCCGAAATCGGGCTGAAGCCGAAGGGCCGCGTCAAAGGCGCCAAGCGCCTCGGCAAGCCGCCCGGCGCGCGCATGCGAAAGCCCCAGCGCGTTGAGGATGGAGACATCATCGGGCGCAAGCTCGCTGGCGCGCCTGAGGTCGGCGAAGGCCTCGGCCTCGCGGCCGTTCGCCTCGTGCCAATAGGCACGCAGGTTCAGAAGGAGAGGGTGCTCCACGCCCTTCTCCAGCGCCTCGCACGCCAGCGCGGTCGCGCGGGGAATGTCGCGGGCGTCAAGCGCCGTGGTTATGGCGTCAGGCACCGCAGGCAGTTGAGGCCCATTCATCGGGCCAACCTATGCGGCCCGGCGGCGCAAAAAAAGAGCGGCGGCCTTTTGGGCCGCCGCTGCTGAAAGTCGATACCGTCCGTCTTAGTACTTGAGGGTCGCGCCGACGAAGATCGTGCGGCCCAGAGCGTCGTAGACGTTCGGATAGGTGTTGCCGTTGCCGAACGGAGGCGACGAGACGGCCAGCGTATTGCTGTCCATGACCGGCGGCTCCTTGTCGAAGACGTTGTTGACGCCGGCCCGGATTTCCACGCCGTCGCGCACCGTCCAGTTCGCCGAAATGTCGAACCAGTCGTACGACGGGATGTGGGCGTCCGTGCAATCGCCAACGCCATGCAACGTGCCGGCGGGGCAGCCCGGCCAGACAGCCGGACCACCGCCAAGCAGCGGGTTGGTCTGGTTCTGGTCGAAGTCCACGCTCGACATGTGGCGCCAGGCAACCGAGAAGTCGATGTCCCACGGCGAAGACCATGTGACGCGGAACTTGTGACGCCACCTGGGATTCGGCGTGCCGCAGACCGTGCCGTAGAGGGTGACGCAGTCGTAGGTGCCGAGGCCCGGAAGCGGCTCGGTGACCAGGGAGTTGAGCAACGTGCCCAGCAAGCTGAACGACAACGAACCGTCGCCGGTCATGCCCCAATCGTCCAGATCCGCCTGGTAGTTCACCTCGAAATCGACGCCCTTGGTGCTCAGGAAGCCCGTGTTGGCGTTGGTCGCCGCCACGAAGCCGTTGGGCGTGTGGATCGAGTGCGTTCCCGGATCGCGGTGCACGAACGGGCAGAAGAAGGCCTGGCTCGCGGCTGTCGCCGATGCGCCATAGCATTCTGCCAGTGTCAGTGTCGGCGAAATGCCGGAGATGAACCCGTCCACCTTGATGTCGAAGTAGTCGATCGTCGCGGTGAAGCCCTGGAAGAAGGTGGGCGTCAACACGATGCCGAAGGACCGCGTGTCCGAGGTTTCCGGCCGGAGGTTCACGTTACCGCCGGTCTGCTGGTTACACTGCGAGGCCGGGCAGGTAAGGATGCCGGAGCCTGCATTTGGCACGGCTGCCGCACCCGGAGCCCCTTGGCACCGCGCGATCTGAGCCGGATCAGCGCCGGCTGCGCACGGGTCCTGTCCGCCGAACAGAACGACGTTGTTCGGGAAGAACAGTTCCAGGACGTTCGGTGCGCGCACCGCACGCTGGAAGCTGGCGCGCAGACGGAAGTCGTCGATCGGCTGCCATTCCGCGCCATACTTGTACGACGCGACGTGGCCGGCCGTGTTGTACGACGAATAGCGGTAGCCGCCGTTCAGCGTCAGGTCTTCGAAGAAGGGCTGGCCCTGAACCACAGGCACCCGCACTTCGCCGAAGAGTTCCGTCACGTTGAAGCCGGACTTTGGCACGGGGAGGATCTTGCCGCCGCCGCCGTAGGAGTCGCCGATCTGCGACTCGTAGTCGGGATTCAGCTGCAGATACTCGGCGCGCCACTCCGAACCAAGCGCGATACCGACGCCGTTCTTCGCCCACGGCGACTGGATGCCGTATTGGCCCAGATCGCCCGTCAACGAACCGCTGAGGATCTGTTCCTCGGTGTAGCCCGTTTCCATGTTCGTGATCTGAACATAGTTGAGGCCCTGCGGCGTGTTGTTGATCGAACCAATGCCGTTGAAGATGTCGATCGGCGAGCAGCCGTTCGCCACGTCATTGAAGCATTGGCCGGTCACCGGATCGACCTGCATCGCATTGGCCGCGCGCGTCTTCGAGAAGTCGTTGAAGCTGCGCGTGTCGAACAGGGCGATGCCGTACTGGCCGTAAACGTCGTAGCTCCAGCCGTTGCCCAGATCGCCCTTTGCACCGAGGTCGATGCGGTAGGACGTGTGGCGCAGGTCGTCGATGCGGTTGCCGCCTTCGATGTCGCGACGGCCGACGGCAATCAGCGCCTGACCCGGCGTGATGTTGCCGCTGCCGTTGAAGCGCCCGGCCATCGGCCCGGTCGTGTACTTGCCCGCGCCTGCTTCACCGCAGAGGGCGGCGTTTTCCTGCGCCGTCATCAGCGGGTTGTCGCAGTTCACGTTGAAATACGTGCCCAGGAAGAAGCCGCCCGGCGCGATCTGCGCAACCGTGTGGTTGTCCGTGAACATGAAGCTCGAATAGACGTCCACGGCGGGGTTGATCTGATAGTGCGCGAAGTAACCGCCGGTGTAGCGAACGTCAGGACGCTGCAGATAGTTCAGCGGTCCATAGTTGAACTTCTCGTCCGGCGTTCCGGCATAGGTCTCAAAGAAGCCACTGCCGGGGGCGCCGGTGCCACGCTCAAAGAAATCGTAGTTCTGGCTGGCATAATAGTCGTCCAGCGAAATCCACCGGTTGAAGTTCGACGAGCCGGCGCAGGCAAGGCCGCCATCGGCGGGTTCGCCGAACGACAGGATGCCCTTCGCCGTCAACGAACAGGCCGAGAAATCGCGGTTCTTTTCCAGCACCGCCTGCGTGTCGCGGTAGCCGAGATAGGCCGTGATGTTGCCCTTGCCGTTGTCCGTGTTCACGCCCAGCATGATGGTTGCGTCAGCTGTCGCGCCGCCCCACCAGTTCTTGGGCGCAGCCTTGAAGCCGGTTGCCGCATTCCATTTCGAGAACGGCTCGCTGTCGTTTCCGGCCTGGTCAACGCTGTACTGGCCGTCGATTTCCACGCCCTCGAAGTCGTGACGCATGATGAAGTTCACGACGCCGGCGATAGCGTCCGAACCATACACGGCCGAGGCGCCGCCGGTCAGGACTTCAACGTGGTCCACGAGGGCTGCCGGGATCTGGTTCAAGTCGGCCACAGGGAAGCCCGGATCGCCAGGCGCCATGCGCTTGTTGTCGATCAGCACGAGGGTGCGTGCCGCGCCGAGGCCGCGGAGATTGACCGAAGCCGTGCCGGTTGCGCCGTTCGACGACGTGTCGTTGAAGTCTGCGAAGGCCTCCGGCAGGTTGTTGATGAGGGTTTCGACGTTGGTCGTGCCCTCAAGTTTCATTTCCTGCTGGCCAACCGCCGTCACCGGGCTGGTGCTGTAGAGGCCGGTTTGCGGAATGCGCGAACCCGTGACCACCACGGTTTCGACTTGCTCTTGCGCCATTGCGGGCGCTGCAAGGCTGACGGCGGCGGCGGCCGACGCGCCAAGCAACAGAGCGGAGCGCAGGCTGCGCTGATTAAGATTGGTCTTATACACTTGGAACCCCCTTGGTTCGGTCGTAACGACAACTGCCACAACGGACACGCTTGCCCTCATATGGCAGCTGTCCCCGCGCCCCCGGTAACGGTCGCACGGATTTGCCCGTTTGGCCGCAGGCTAAGAGAGTCCCTTTGACGGGTCAAAATGGATTTGGCCGTTTATGCAGATTCCCGAAGGCGTTGTGGCATTTGTGCATCAACGCTGTGACGCATGGGAATCGCTGGCCGTCTCTCCAATAAGCCATTGAGTCTTCAAGCAAGATTTTGAGATCCCGTATCGGCTGGCCATTTGTCGCGCCGCGGCGCAATAACTTGGGGCATTTCGTGATGTGCGATCCCGATGTCTGTTGCCCTGATCACACACCCTGCGTGTCTCGGCCATGTGGTACCGGCTGGCCATCCAGAGCGCCCGGCGCGGCTTGAGGCGATTCTGGCAAGCTTGAAAACAGAGGAATTTCAGTCACTTAATTGGATTGCCGCCAACAAGGCCAGCCGGGAAAGCCTGCTGCGGGCGCATGACGAATCCCATGTAGAGGCCATCTTTCGCGCCGCGAAGGCTGCCTCATCGGGCGGCGGCTTCGTGCAGATCGATCCCGACACGGTTGTTTCGGCCGGCTCGGCAGAGGCGGCCCTGTATGCCGCGGGCGCGGTCGCCGATGCGGCCGATCTCGTGATGCAGAATAAATGCCGCTCTGCGTTTTGCGCCGTGCGGCCCCCCGGGCATCACGCCCCGCGCGGCCGCGCGATGGGGTTTTGCCTGTTCAACAATGTTGCGATCGGCGCGCTGCATGTACGATCCGCATACGGATTAAATCGCGTCGCGGTCGTGGATTTTGATGTTCACCACGGCAATGGAACGCAGGACATCTTCTGGAACGACGCAAATCTTTTCTACGCATCCACGCATCAGGCGCCGCTTTATCCGGGTACGGGAAACGCAAGCGAGACGGGCATTTCCTGCAACATCGTCAACGCGCCGCTCGAGCCGTTTTCCGGCGGCGATGCGTTTCGCGAAGCCTGTGAAACCGCGATTTTCCCGGCGCTCGAAAAATTTTCGCCGGAATTCATTTTCATTTCGGCGGGGTTCGATGCGCATGCTGCCGATCCGCTGGCGCAGATGAACCTGCAGGAAGGCGATTTCTTCTGGGTCACGCGCGCGCTGTGCGCCGTCGCCAACCGCCTGTGCGATGGCCGTGTGGTTTCGACTCTTGAGGGCGGCTATGACCTGCCGGCGCTGGGCCGGTCGGCCCAGGCCCATGTCCGCGCGCTCATGCGGGAAGACAGATGATTTCCATCGGATCCGGCCGCGGTCAGCTGACTGGCCGCCTCATCTCGGGCGCATTTCACGGCGCGAAGGCCCGATCAGGATTTTTATCTCAGGCGTCCCGACCTCGCGCCTGGGTCCAGTTTTCCCCACGTTGTCTGAGGCTGGCCGCCGCGTTATGAGGCTTGCGCGCGGCCGCTGGCGCGCGCTTCTGGAGACGCCATGGCCGGAACAGACCCGGACACGAAACCTGACACTGCCGTCGCCGATCTGAGCTTCGAGGCGGCGCTGCAGGAGCTTGAGGAAATCGTGGGCCGCCTGGAGCAGGGCGAGGTCGATCTCGAAGACTCGATTGCCCTCTACGAAAGGGGCCAGGCGCTCAAGGCGCATTGCGAAAGAAAACTGAAGGCCGCGGAGAGCCGCCTGGAAAAAATCGTTCACGGCGCCAAGGGTCCGCAGGGGAGCGAACCGGTGGATCTGGGCTGAGGCCCGTCCGCCGCGGGGCAGCCGGCGCCGGGGCCAATTCGCGTTCCGTCATGCGCAGTGTCACCTTGATTTGTTTGACGAAAAAGCCGACCTTCTTCGGGCGGTGTCTTCGCGCGCCCTTCATGGTGAAACCCGAAGCACCGGTTGGCAGTTTGGGAATTCGATGAGTCCGGCCGGTTCGACACCGCTTCTCGACCAGGTGAATTATCCGCGCGACCTGCGCGCCCTCCCGCGCAGGGCGTTGCGCCAGCTTGCCGACGAGCTGCGCCAGGAAACGATCAGCGCGGTTTCGGTGACCGGCGGGCATCTGGGCGCCGGCCTCGGCGTGGTCGAACTCACCGTAGCGCTGCATTACGTGTTCGATACGCCGCGCGACAAGCTCATCTGGGATGTCGGCCATCAGGCCTATCCGCACAAGATTCTCACCGGCCGCAGAAGCCGCATGCGCACGCTCAGGCAGGGCGGAGGATTGTCCGGCTTCACCAAGCGGGCCGAAAGCGAATACGATCCCTTCGGCGCGGCGCACTCTTCGACGTCGATTTCGGCGGGCATGGGCTTTGCCGTCGCGCGCGATCTGAAGAAAGAGGATTTCAACGTCATCTGCGTCATCGGCGATGGCGCGATGAGCGCGGGCATGGCCTATGAGGCGATGAACAACGCCGGCGGCCGCAACGAGCGGCTGATCGTGATCCTGAACGACAATGACATGTCCATCGCGCCGCCTGTGGGCGCGATGAGCAATTACCTGGCGCGGCTGATTTCCAGCCGGCCCTACCGCGGCTTTCGCCGCTTCGCCAAGACGATCGCGCACCGCTTTCCGCGCGGTTTTGAAAAGCTCGCCAAGCGCTGGGAGGAATACACGCGGGGTCTTTTCACCGGCGGCACCCTCTTCGAGGAGCTGGGCTTTTATTACGTGGGGCCGATCGACGGCCACAACCTCGATCACCTGATTCCCATTCTCGAAAACGCCCGCGACGCCAGGCAGAACAAGCCCATTCTCATTCATGTAGTGACGCAGAAGGGCAAGGGCTATCCGCCGGCCGAAGCCAGCGCCGACAAATATCACGGCGTGGTGAAGTTCGATGTCATCACCGGCGAGCAGAAGAAATCGGTCTCCAAGGCGCCAAGCTACACCAAGGTCTATGCGGAGGCGCTGATCGCCGAAGCGGAAAAGGATGAGCGCATTGTCGCCATCACCGCCGCCATGCCGTCGGGCACCGGCCTCGATCTTTTCGCCAAACGCTTTCCCGACCGCTGCTTTGATGTCGGCATCGCCGAGCAGCACGGCGTGACATTTGCGGCGGGGCTCGCGGCGGAAGGCATGAAGCCGTTCGCCACGATCTATTCCACCTTCCTGCAGCGCGCCTACGATCAGGTGGTGCACGATGTGGCGATTCAGCGCCTGCCGGTGCGCTTCGCTATGGACCGCGCCGGTCTTGTCGGCGCTGACGGGCCGACGCATGCCGGCTCGTTCGATATCACCTATCTCGCCACGCTCCCCGGCTTCGTGGTGATGGCGGCCTCCGATGAGGTTGAGCTCACCAATATGGTCGCGACGGCGGCCGCCATTGACGACAGGCCCAGCGCCGTTCGCTATCCGCGCGGCGAAGGAATCGGGCTTGAGCGTCCGAAAAAGGGCACGCCGCTTGAGATCGGCAAAGGCCGCATCGTGCGCGAAGGAACGTCCATCGCCATTCTCAATCTCGGCACGCGGATGGCGGAATGCCTGATCGCGGCGGAGAAACTGTCGGGCTGCGGACTGCCCGCCACTGTCGCCGACGCCCGCTTCGCCAAGCCGCTCGATCACGATCTCATTCGCCGCCTGGCGCGCGAACACGAAGTGCTCATCACGATCGAGGAAGGCTCGATCGGAGGCTTTGCGGCGCACGTCATGCAGTTCCTGGCGCTGGAAGGCGCCTTCGACAAGGGCCTCAAATTCCGGCCGATGACCTTGCCCGACCGCTTCATCGATCAGGACACGCCGGAAAAAATGTACGAAGCGGCCGGTCTTGACGCCAAGGCCATCGTTGCCACGGCGCTGTCGGCGCTTGGCCGCGAGCGCGAGGCCGCCGCGCTCCGTGCCTGAACCGCACGTCTGCATCCATTTTGGCACCTGCGGCGGATGTACCTTTCAAAACCTTGCGCCGGCGGACTATCGCGCGCTGAAGCGCCACACTGTCGTCCGCGCGCTTGAGCGCCACGGATTGGGAAATGCGGATGTGGCCGAGGTCGCAGCCGTTGCGCCGGCCACGCGGCGGCGGGCGGTGTTCAAGCTCGCAAAGCGCGGCGGCGGCGTCCTGATCGGGTTTCATGCCGCAAGATCGCACGCCATCGTGGACATGCGCGAATGTCTGGTGCTGACGCCGGAAGTCTTCGCTCTTGCGGGCGGCCTGCGCCGCATGATGGCTGCGATCCTGCGCGAAGGCGAAGGGGCGGAAGCCCATGTCACCCGGTCCGACAACGGCCTGGATGTTGCGCTGCGCTGGAAACGCAAATTCGACCCAAACATTGCCGCGGAAATCGCGCGCTGGATGTCGCGGCTCGATCTTGCGCGGATGACGGCAAATGGCGAGCTTCTGGCCGAAGCCGCGAGACCCTTGGTCCGCCTCGGCCGGGCCGAAGTCGCGATTCCGCCGGATTGCTTTCTGCAGCCGACCCGCGAAGGCGAACACATGCTCCAGGCTTTCGTGCGCGATGCGCTGGCAGGTGCGAAGTACCTGGCCGATCTTTTCTGCGGCGCCGGCACATTCGCCTTTCCGCTCGCCGAACGCGCGCGCGTGCATGCGGTCGATGCCGATCCGGCCATGCTGGATGCGCTTGGCGCAGCGGCGCGCAAGACGGCGGGGCTCAAGCCCGTCACGACCGAAAGGCGCGATCTTTTCCGGCAGCCGCTCACGGCGGGCGAACTCGGCGCCTTCGATGGCGTCGTGCTCGATCCGCCGCGGGCCGGCGCGCTGGCGCAGGTGCGGGCGCTTGCGCAATCCGATGTCCCGCGCGTGGCCTATGTATCCTGCAATTCCGAAAGCTTCGGGCGCGATGCGCGGATTCTGTCGGACGGAGGGTTTCGCATGGGGACCGTGCGGCCGGTGGACCAATTTCTCTGGTCGGAGCATATTGAATTGGTGGCGGTCTTTACGCGCAGGTGAACGACGCATGCGGCTGAGCGCATTTCTGGGAGCGATCGGGGCGGCCGTTTTCGCCGCCGCTCCGGCAATGGCGAACGGTTTTGGAAACTGGGCGGCCGTCGTGGTGGCGGGCGACTGGCGCGCGCACGACGGAAGCCAAAGCCCGGTGTTCGACGATGCCCGGCGCGATCTTGTTACCGATCTTGAAGGAATTGGGTTCAGGCCGCAGAACATCGCGCAGTTGTCCGCGCAGGCCGATCGCCTGGGGGATCCGTCGCTGCGAAAATCGAGCGCGCACGGCATGGCGACGGCGCTTTGGGACCTGTCGCAGTCTGCGCCGGGCGGCTGCCTGCTTTACATCACGTCGCATGGATCGCCCGATGGCGTGCGCGTGGGGGATGACATCGTTTCGCCGACCGACCTGGCGATCATGGTCAATAATGCCTGCGGCCACAATCCGGCTGTGGTGATCGTTTCGGCCTGCTTCTCGGGGATTTTCGTGCCGGCGATTTCCGCGCCCGACCGTCTGGTCATCACCGCGGCCCGGCCCGACCGGACATCCTTCGGCTGCTCTGCGAAGGCGAAATACACATATTTCGACAACTGCGTGCTCTCGGTATTTTCCGCCTCGCACGATTTCCCCGATCTGGGCGTGGCCGCGAAGACATGCGTGGCCAAGGAGGAAAAGGACACCGGCATGTCCCCGCCGTCCGATCCGCAGGTTTCGGTCGGAACCCAGATCGCGGCCGAACTTCCCAGCTGGTGACGGAATGAACGAAAGGTCGAAGTCCCTGGCTTACGCGGCGGCGCAGACCGCGCGCGTGGCATTTTACGGCATGCACTATCTGGCGGCGCGGATCGTGGCGCGCGACGCATTCGCCGAAATTCCGGTGCCCGAACATCCGATTCCATCGCTTGCGACCACGTTTGCGGCCATGCGCGATCTCTTCGTGCAGGACTGGCGCAATGTGGAAGCCGGGCTCTATCCGGCGCCCATCGATCTGGCCGGCGAAATGCGCGAGGCGATGAAGAGCGCGCGGTTCCTGGCCGATATTCCGCGCGTGGCAAGGCGCAGGCGCAGGCGCGGCCACAGCGAAGTGAAAGGCGAGGGCGATCTGCCCCGCTATTTCCGCCAGAATTTCCACTTTCAGACCGGCGGCTACTTAAGCCGCGACTCCGCCAAGCTCTACGATTTCCAGGTGGAAGCGCTGTTTGCCGGCACCGCCGATGCCATGCGGCGCCAGGCTTTCGTGCCCATCGCGAAGTTTCTGGAAACCCGCGATCCGGCGAAAACGACGCTGCTCGATATCGGCGCGGGCACCGGCCGCTTTCTGTCCTTCGTGAAGCATGTCGAGCCGGAGCTGCAGGCGATCGCGCTCGATCTCTCGGAGCCCTATCTCGAAGAAGCCGGGCGCAATCTTTCGCGCGAGAGGCACATCCGCTACGTCCATGCGCCGGCGGAGAAAATGCCGCTCAAGAACCGAAGCGTGGATTGCGCCGTCAGCATCTACCTGTTCCACGAGCTGCCGCCCAAGGTGCGCGCGGCCGTGGCGAAGGAAATCGCGCGCGTGCTGAAGCCGGGCGGCATGTTCGTGCTGGCGGATTCGATTCAGTATGGCGATGCGCCGGCCTTCGACGGCATGATTGATGTCTTCCCCCACCTTCTCCATGAACCTTATTTCTCGAGCTACGCGAAAACCGATTTCGCCAAACTGTTTGGCGATGTGGGCCTGAAACGCGAGAAGAGCGACGTCGCGTATCTGACCAAAATCGCCGTGTTCAGAAAACCGCGCGCGCGCCGGCGCGCGAGGTGAGCGGAACGGCAGGCATGGCCGGGGAGAAACTGCCGCGCGGGGTGTTCTGGAAGGTCGGCCTCACGCTTTATGCGCTGGCGCTGCTCGGCGCTGCGCTTGTGCTTCCCTATGTTCTCGCGCTTGAGCGCGGCGCGTTGGCCGCTGCCGCCGCGCGCAGCCATCTTGCCATCGGTATCTTGCTGGCCGTTTCGTTCGCGCAATCGGCGCTGCTTCTGGCCATTGCGGTGTTCGCCGGTTTGTGGGCCGCGCGCAAGCTGGGGTTGGGCGCGCCAATTCTTGCCGCGCTCTATTCGCGCTCACCGTTGCCGCAACGCACTGCGGCGACGCTGACGTTCGCCATTGCCGCCGGCCTAGTGACCGGCGGCGCGCTCATTGCGCTGGACCGTTATGTGTTCATGCCGATGCCATCGGTGGCGGCGTTCATCGCCCAGGCGCGGCACGCCGGCGCTCAACCCTCTCCGTGGCAAGGCTTTCTGGCCTCTTTCTATGGGGGGCTTGATGAGGAAATCCTGATGCGCCTGGGATTGCTGTCGTTGCTCGGTCTCTTTCTGCGCATGATCGCCGGAGGGCGCGCGGACGGGCGTGCGCTGTTGCCGGGCGGCGTGTTCTGGACGGCGAATATCGTGACGGCGCTGCTGTTCGGCGCGGGGCATTTGCCGGCTGCGGCCGCCATCGCGCCGTTGACCGCCGCGCTCACCCTGCGCGTCGTTGCGCTCAATGCACTGGGCGGGCTTGTGTTCGGTTGGCTCTACCGCCGCTTCGGGCTGGAATGGGCGATGGGCAGCCATTTCGCCTGCGATATCGTGCTTCATGTCGTGACGGGCTGACGGTCATTCATCCCATCTGCGCACGGTGGCGAAGCGCGTGGTCGGCCAAGACGCAGGCAAGCATCGCTTCGCCCACGGGCACGGCCCGGATGCCGACGCAGGGATCGTGCCGCCCTTTGGTGGAAATCGTGGTGTTGTTGCCCTTCACATCAATCGTCCGCCGCGGAGTCAGGATCGAAGAAGTGGGCTTCACCGCAAAGCGCACGACGATGGGCTGGCCGCTGGAAATGCCGCCCAGAATTCCGCCGGCCTGATTGGAGAGAAAGCGCGGGCGGCCGCGCGCGCCCTTGCGCATTTCGTCGGCATTCTCTTCGCCGGAAAGCTCGGCCGCGCGCATGCCCGCGCCGATCTCCACGCCCTTGACCGCATTGATGCTCATCATGGCGGCGGCGATATCGGCATCGAGTTTGCCGTAAACCGGCGCGCCCAGCCCGGCCGGAATTCCTTCGGCCACCACTTCCACGATCGCGCCGATGGAGGAGCCGCGCTTGCGGATGGCGTCGAGATAAACCGCCCATTCCGCCGCCATCTTCGCATCGGGGCAGAAAAAGGGGTTGCGCGGGATTTCCTTCCAGTCCCAGCGCTTGCGATCAATTGCGCGATTGCCGATCTGCACCAGCGCGCCGCGCACCGCCACGCGCCTGTATAAAGTGTCGAGAACCTTGCGCGCGATGGCGCCGGCGGCCACGCGGGCGGCGGTTTCGCGCGCGCTCTGGCGGCCGCCGCCGCGATAGTCGCGAATGCCGTCATACTTCGCCCAGTAGGTGTAGTCGGCATGGCCGGGACGGAACTTGTCGCGGATCTCCGCATAGTCTTTTCCGCGCGCATCCACATTCTCGATCAGCAGCGCGATGGGTGAGCCGGTCGTCACCTGCTTCTTCATCCGCTCGTCCTGAAAAACGCCGGATAATATTTTCACCGTGTCCGGCTCGCGCCGCTGGCTGACGAATTTGCTTTGACCCGGCCGTCGCCGGTCCAGATCGCGCTGGATGTCGGCCTCCACCAGCGGGATGCCCGGCGGGCAGCCATCCACCACGCAGCCCATGGCGGGACCGTGGCTTTCGCCGAAGGTCGTCACGCGGAACAGATGGCCGAAGGTGTTATGACTCATCGGAGCCCGGCCGTCATAACCCGGACATCGGCAATCAAATCATCCGGCTCGGCAGCAGTCATGTTCGCGGCTTCCGCTTCAGCCTTCAGGCTTGGGAACGGACAGGTCGGGCGCGTCTTCCGCCTTCATGCCCACGATGTGATAGCCCGCATCCACGAAAAGGCACTCACCCGTCACCGCCTTGCCGAGGTCGGACAGAAGAAACAGCGAAGCGTTGCCCACTTCTTCTGTCGTCACCGTGCGGCGCAAGGGCGAGTTGTATTCGTTCCACTTCAGGATGTAGCGGAAATCGCCGATTCCGCTCGCCGCCAGCGTCTTGATCGGCCCGGCCGACACCGCATTTACGCGGATGTTTTTCTTTCCCAGGTCTTCGGCGAGATACCGCACGCTCGCTTCCAGCGCGGCCTTCGCCACGCCCATCACATTGTAATGCGGGATGACGCGCTCTGCGCCGTAGTAGGAGAGGGTGAGCAGGCTCCCGCCATGCGGCATCATCCGTTCGGCGCGCTGTGCGACCGCGGTGAAGGAATAGCAGGAGATGTTCATGGTCATCGCGAAATTGTCGGGCGAGGTGTCCACATAGCGTCCGGTCAGCTCGCTCTTGTCGGAAAACGCGATGGCGTGCACCACGAAGTCGAGCGACGGCCATTTTTTCCCCAGCTCCGCGAACACCGCGTCCATCGAGCCCTGGCTTGTCACGTCGCAGTCGAGCACAGCGGCGGGTTTCAGCGGTTCCACCAGCGGCACCACGCGTTTGCGGAACGTCTCGCCCTGGTAGGTGAAGGCCAGCTCCGCCCCCGCCTTGTGCAGCACCTCGGCGATGCCCCAGGCGATGGAGCGGTCGTTGGCGACCCCCATGATGAGGCCGCGCTTGCCCGCCATCAGGCCGTTTATGGACATGCCGTCTGATCCCTTTTGCTGTGGGGCACCCCTATAGCCGAGGGGCGGGGCAGGTTTCCAGCGGCCCTAGCTGCCGCTTTCGGCCAGCCGCTGTTCGGCCTCGGCGACCATGGCTTTCAGCCGGGGATGGTCGCGGATGGAATCGAGGTCCGCATCGCTCTTCGTCCAGTTCAGAAGCGCGCGGGAGATCACCTTGTACAGCGGCTCCAGAAGATCGAGACAGGCATCGACATCGTGCAGCTGCATCAGGGTCGAGCAGGCCAGATTGTAGCGCATGTTCACATTGTCGGGGTCGAGCAGCAGCGCGCGCTTCATCATTTCCTTGGCCCGGTCGGCCTGGCCGAGCGTGGCCAGCGCGTCGATCGCGAAGCTCATCGCCGATCCGTTGTTGGGGTCCTGCGCCAGGATCCGTTCGGTGCGGGCGAGCGTTCGCTCGGCGTTGCGCCGGGCCAGCTCCTTGTTACCCTTCACCCGGTAGGTGCTGAGCAGCATGCCGCATGACCAGTAATCCGTGTCCATGATCTCGGCCGCCTTCTCGAAATTGCGGACCGCGGTGTCATAGTCGCGCACGGTGTAGGCCAGCCGCCCGGCCGCCTTGGTCGCCTCGTAGGATTCCGGATCGAGCGCCAGCGCCTTTTCGATCTCGGCCTTTGCCGCGGCGGGGTTGTTGCTGAACGTCAGCACGACGCCTTTCGCGGCATGGGCTTCCGCGAGGTTGGGATCGAGCGCGATGGCGCGTTCGGCGGCCGCAAGCCCGTCCTCGCCGGCAAGCCCCATATAGAAGCGCCGGTTGACCTGCGTCACCGCGATCAGGGCCCAGGCGCGCGCATAGTTGGGATCGAGCGCGAGGGCTCCCCGGCACAGCCGCAGGATGGCGTCGGCCATGCGCGGATCGCCAAGGCTAGCGGTCACGCTGTATTGCCGCGCCATCAGGTAAAGATTGTAGGCCTCCACATTGTCGGTGCCGCGCTTCTCGATGGCCTTTTTCTCTTCCGGCAGCAGCTTCAGTTTCAGCGCCTTCACGATGGCTTCGGAGATTTCGTCCTGCAGCGCGAAAATGTCGTTGAGGTCTCGGTCGTAACGTTCCGCCCAGATGTGGTCGCCGGCGGCCCCGTCAATCAGCTGGGCCGTGATGCGCACGCGCCCGCCGGATTTGCGCACGCTGCCTTCCAGCACGTGGCTCACGCCCAGCTCGCGCGCAACCTGCGGGATTTTCAGGCTCTTGCCCTTGTAGGTGAAAGCGGTGTTGCGCGCAGTCACCGACAGCGCCGACACCTTGGAAAGATCGGTGATGATGTCTTCGCTGATGCCGTCGCTGAAATACTCCTGTTCCACATCGCCGCTCATGTTCACGAACGGCAGAACGCAGATGGAAAGCCTGCCGGGTGAGCTCATTCTGGAACCTTCAGCCTTGGCCGGGGTGGACGCGTGGACGGAGAATACATGAATCGGGCGCTCGATGTTCTTCACCGAATGTTCGCCCATGTCCTCGAAGGCATGGGGCACCTTTCCGTCGATCTGGTCGCGGACGGCCTTGGAAATCGCAACGCCCCCCACCGGCGCCAGCGCCTGGATGCGCGCGGCCACGTTCACCCCTTCGCCGTAGATATCGTCGCCTTCGACGATCACTTCCCCCAGATTGATTCCGATGCGATAGCGGATGCGATCTCCGGCATAGGCGTCGCTCTTCTCGGTTTCCGTCTGGATCGCCATGGCACAATTCACCGCCGCCATCACGCTGCCGAATTCCGCCAGCGCGCCGTCGCCCATGAGCTTGAACACGCGCCCGCCGTTGGCCGCGACGGCCGGATCGAAAATCCGGGCGCGATTGTCTTTCAGCTTCTGCAGCGTGCCGGCCTCGTCGGCCTCCATCAGGCCGCTGTAGCCAACGACGTCGGCCGAAAGGATCGCCGTCAGCTTGCGCTGCATCAGCTTTCGCCCGATTGGGCTTCCTGGGCCACGCGCGCTTCCGCCGAAGCCAGCATGGCCTTGAATCGCGGATCGTCGCGGATCGAATCAAGGTCGGGATCGGCCTTGGCGTGCTTCAGGAATCCGCTGTTCCATTTGGCGAAAACCGGCCCCAGCATCTCCAGCGCCGTGTCGTTGTCGCGCAGCTGCGTCAGAAGCGTGCACGCGAAGTTGTAGCGCATGTTCATGTTGTCGGGATCGATCAGCAACGCCCGGTTCATCCAGTCCCTGGCGCGGTCCGGTTCGCCCAGCACCGCCAGCGCATTGGTGCCGGCGGCAATCGCCGCGCCATTGTTCTGATCCTGCGCCAGCGTCTTTTCCGACCGTTCCAGGGTGATGCGCGCCGCCCGCAGGAGCGCGTCGCGGTCCTTGGTCGCGCCGTAACAGGTCATCAGCATGAGCGGCGAGCTGAAATCGGTCTCCATCAGCGCAGTGGCCTTTTCGAAATAATGCGCGGCGGCTTTCATCTGGCTCTGGCGGAAGCTCAGCCGCGCCGCCGATTTGTTCACCTCGTAGGATTCGGGGTCGAGTTTGAGCGCGCTTGCGATTTCGGCGTTGGCCTCTTCCGTGCGCCCGAGATCCGACAGGATGCGCGCCTTGATCGCGTGTGCTTCCGCCAGATTGGGATCAAGCGAAAGCGCGTGCTCCACCGCCTTCAGGCCGTCGTCGGTCTTGATGCCGTGCGTGAAACGCAGAATCATCTGCCCCAGCGCCATCAGCGCCCAGGCCTGCGCGTAATTGGGGTCTATCTCCGTGGCGCGCTTGCACAGCCGCACGATGGCTTCGGCGCGGTTGGAATAGCCTTCGTTGCCGATCACGTAATTCTGCCGCGCCATCAGATAGAGATTGTAGGCTTCGGCATTGCTGGTGCCGCGCTTCTCGATGGCCTTCTTTTCTTCCGGCAGCAGCTTCAGCTTCAGCGCCTTCACGATGGCTTCGGAAATCTCGTCTTGCAGCGCGAAAATGTCGTCGAGATTGCGGTCGTAACGCTCGGCCCACACATGCTCGCCGCTGCCGCCGTCGATCAGCTGGGCGGTGATGCGCAGCCTTGCGCCGGCCTTGCGCACGCTTCCTTCCAGGATGTGGCTCACCTTCAGCTGGCGGGCGATCTGCGGAATGTCCACACTCTTGCCCTTGAACTGGAAGGCGGTATTGCGCGCGATGATGCCCAGCGCCGACACCTTGGAAAGGTCGGTGATGATGTCTTCGCTGATTCCGTCGCTGAAATATTCCTGCTGCGGGTCGTCGCTGATGTTGGCGAAAGGCAGAACGCAGATCGAAAGCCGCGACGTCCGGGCAGCCTTTGTTTTCGCCTTCACGGCGAAGACGCGGATGGGCCGCTCGATGTTCTTCACCGTGTGTTCGCCCATGTCCCTGAATTCGGCTTCGACCTTGCCGTCCATGTGGTCGCGCACGCTTGCCGAAATGGTCACGCCGTCCGGCTCGGCCAGCGCCTGGATGCGGGCGGCCACGTTCACGCCGTCGCCATAGATGTCGTCGCCTTCGACGATCACATCGCCCAGGTTGACGCCGATGCGGTAATGGATGCGCCGTGACTCCGGTGCCTGTGCTTCCGCTTCGATGGTTTCGGCCTGGATCGCCAGCGCGCACTGCACCGCGGATACGACGCTCGCGAATTCGGCCAGCGTCCCGTCGCCGATCAGCTTGACGATGCGCCCGCCATGGGCGGCGACCTGGGGCTCGAAGATCGTGGCGCGGTTGGCCTTCAGGCGCGCCAGCGTGCCCGGCTCATCGGCCTCCATCATGCGGCTGTAGCCCACAACGTCGGCGGACAGGATGGCGGTCAGCTTGCGCGGCAATTCGGAAAACCTTGGCTTATGGTGCGCGGAGTTTATGTCCTAACCCCGTCCGGAGACAAATTGTCCTGCATTCACCGGCTTTTGGCCCTTGGATCGTAGCCCGTGCTCCAGTTTTCGGCGAATTTCTTCAGTTCGGCGTCCGGCCGGTCGGGCAGGACCACCAGTAGCCGTACATATAAGTCGCCGGCGGGTTCTCCGCCCGAAGCGGGGATGCCCTTGCCCTTGAGCCTGAGCACCGTGCCGGTGTTGGAGCCGGCGGGCACCGTCAGGAAAACTTCGCCGGTCAGCGTGTGGACGGGCACCTTTCCGCCGAGAACGGCTTCCTTCAGCGTGACCGGAAGATCGATTTTGATGTTGCGGCCTTCGCGCGTCATGGTGGGGTGGGGCGCCACCGACACTTCGATCAGCACATCGCCGTTGGGCCCGCCATTGCGGCCTGCGCCGCCCCGCCCGCGCAGGCGGATCTGCTGGCCGTCCTTGAGCCCGGCCGGAATTTTCACGTCGATCTGTTCGCCGTTTGGCAGCTCGATGCGCCGGGTTGCGCCGCGCGCGGCCTCCTCGAAGCCCACCGTCATGCTCATGATGAAGTCCTGGCCGCGCTGGGGCGTGTTGCGCCGCCGGCCGCTGCCGCGGCCAAGCCCGCCGAGCAGGTCGGAGAAAAGGTCTTCGGCGCTGAAGCCTTCCGTTTCAGCGCCCGGTTCGGCGTTCGTCCAGGTGTAGCGGTATTCGCGCGCGCCGCCGGGGCCGCCCCCTCCGAACGGGCCGCCGCGGAAGCCGCCCGCGCCGGCATCGAACCCGCGCGGATTGCCGTTGGCGTCGATTTCGCCGGCATCGAATTTCCTGCGCTTGTCCTTGTCGCCCAGGATGTCGTAGGCCGCGCTGATTTCCTGGAAGCGCTTCTTGGCGCTTTCGTCGCCGCCCTTGGTGTCGGGATGGTATTTCTTGGCGAGCGCCCGGAATGCCTTCTTGATCTCGGCGTCGCTGGCGCCTTTCGATACGCCGAGAACTTCGTAGGGATCTCGCATGGCCTCTCCACGGGCCCGGAATCGGGACCGGGGCACAATATAGGAAGTGGGCCGCCAAGGTGCTATTTCCGCCCCATGAGCCAGATTGGCGGACCCATGGACGATGGCGGGATCAGGGAGGGCCTTGATCCGTTCGCCCTCTTCGCCGAATGGATGGATGAGGCCGGGAAGTCCGAGCCCAACGAACCCAACGCCATGGCGCTCGCCACCGCCGACGCGCAGGGGCACCCCAATGTGCGCATGGTGCTGCTCAAGGCCGCCGACGCGCGGGGCTTTGTCTTCTACACTAACACCGAAAGCGCCAAGGGACGGGAACTTTCGGCCAACCCCAACGCGGCGCTCGTGCTGCACTGGAAGACGATCAGAAAACAGGTGCGCGTGCGCGGGCCGGTCTCGCCGGTCGCGCCCGAAGAGGCGGACGCCTATTTCGCCACGCGCCCCAAGGACAGCCAGATCGGCGCCTGGGCGTCTGCGCAGTCCCGCCCGATGGAAGGCCGCTTCGTGTTCGAGAAAGAGATCGCCAGATACGCCGCGAAATACGCCCTCGCGAAAGTTCCCCGGCCGCCCTACTGGTCGGGCTATCGCGTCGCGCCGCTCGAGATCGAATTCTGGCGCGATCGGCCGTTCCGCCTGCACGACCGGCTGGTCTATCGCCGCGACACCGCGGCCGCGCCCTGGCGCACGGAGCGGCTCTTCCCGTGAGTTCCGCCGCCGACATGGCCAGGTCTCAGGCCCGCATGATGCAGCGGGCGGCATGGGCGGCGGTGGCGGTCGCCTCGCTTCTCGTCGTCGTCAAGGCCGTCGCCTATATCGTAACCGACTCCATCGCCATGATGTCGTCGCTGGCGGATTCCGCGCTGGATGTTTTCACCTCGTCGATCAATCTTTTGGCGATCCGCCATGCGCTCATGCCGGCCGATCGCGAGCATCGTTTCGGCCATGGCAAGGCCGAGCCGCTGGCCGGCCTTTTCCAGGCGGCGTTCATTTCGGGATCGGTGGCGTTCCTGCTGATTGAATCGGCAAGCCGCCTGATCGCCCCGCACAAGGTGGAGCAGCCGGTTGTCGGCATCGCGGTGATGGTGGCCGCGATCGCGGTCACGCTGGCGCTGGTGGCGTTCCAGCAGCTGACCGTGCGGCGCACGAATTCGGTAGCCGTCGGCGCCGACCGCATGCATTACGTGGGCGATCTTCTGGTCAACGGCGGGGTGATCGTGGGCATTTTCCTGTCGTCGCAGTTCGGCTGGCTGGAGGCCGATCCCGTCATCGGCATCGCCATATCGGTCATTCTGGCGTGGAGCGCCTGGACAGTGTTCGTTCAGAGCTACAATCAGCTCATGGACCGCGAGCTGCCCGACGATCAGCGCGACCGGATCAAATCCGTGGTGCTGCGCCATGCCGAAGTGAGGAACATCCACGATCTGCGCACGCGCGCGGCCGGCATCAACACCTTCATCCAGTTCCACATCGAGCTTGATCCCACGATCAGCCTCTTGCGCGCGCATGAGGTGAGCGATCAGGTCGAAGCCGACGTTTGCGCGGCGTTCCCCCATGCGCAGGTGATCATCCACCAGGATCCGGCGGGGCTGGAACAGCCGCCGGTTTTCGCACGCGGCTGAATTCCAACCAGTTTTTTGCCCATGCGGCGGATGCAAAACCGGCGTCCGCGCAAAAGCATTTCTGCGCGCTAGGGGAAACGGGTTAGCCTGCCGCGCATGAAGACGATTGCGATTGCCGCTGTCCTGGCCGCAATGCTCGCGGCGCCCGCGCAGGCGCAAACCGCCATGCGCGTCACCGACCTCATGCCGGATGTCCAGGCGTTCGAACAGAAGTCAAAGGGCCTGCCGGCGGAGGCGCAGGTTGCCCTTTTCCGCCAGATGATCGTGGCGCGGCATCCGGAGGTGTTTCAGCCGCAGATCGTTCCGCTCTCCGGCGCCGATTATGACGCCGCGCTGAACCGGCGCATCGCCGAAATTCTGGCAGACCTGCCCAGGCGCGCAGCGCGCATGCAGAAGGCGCACGACATATTGCTCGCAAGCCTGCCGGAATATCTGGCGGCCTTCCGCGCGAAGTTTCCCGATCTCGGCGCGTCCGTTCCGGTCTATCTCACGCTCTCGCTCGACAGCTTCACCGGCGAGCAGCGGCCCGTGAACGGCACGTTCACGCTGCTTCTGGGGCTCGACAGCATCGCGGCCTCGGATGTGCCGCTCGACAGCGCCCACCTCGCGCCGCTCGTGGAACACGAGCTGTTTCATCTCTACCACTTCCGGAAGATTGATCCGTTCCGCACGGTGGCGGCCGGTGATGGCATGCCGCTGTGGTTCTGGATCTGGGCCGAAGGCTTTGCGACCTATGCCGAGCGCGTGCTGAACCCGGGGCTCAGCGAGCAGCAGATCCTGTTGTCGCCGGTTGACTTGCGCAGCGCGCTTGCCCCTCACATGCCGCATCTCACGCGGAAGCTTCTGGGCGACATGGATTCGGCGGATGGCACGCTCTATGCCGAATTCCTCTCGGGCGATCCGGCCGATGCTGCGCGGCTTCACAAGGGCCTGCCGGCGCGCAGCGGCTATTTCATCGGCTATGAAATCGTGGCCGATGCCGCGCGCACGCAATCGCTGGCGTCGCTTTCATCCCTGACAGGCCCACGGCTCGAGGCGCTGGTGCGGGCCGAATTGCGGAAACTGGCAAAGGATTCATAGGCCCGCCGGATCATAGGCCCGGCCGGGGAAATTGGGCTACACTTGGCCCATGGCCGAAACCAGGCGCGACACCGAAGAGCGCAAGACGCTGATCCTCACCGGCGCAAGCCGGGGCATCGGCCATGCGACGGTGAAGCGCTTTGCCTCCGCCGGCTGGCGGGTGATCACCTGTTCGCGCCACGCCTTTCCGGAAAACTGCCCCTGGGCGGCCGGGCCGGAAGACCACATCCAGGTGGACCTCTCCGATCCGGACGATACGCTGCGCGCCATCGCCGAGATGCGCGCCCGCCTTGCGGATGGCAAGCTGCATGCGCTCGTCAACAACGCCGGCATCAGCCCGAAGGGCGGTGCGGGTTCCACGGCGCGCGGCGATGCGGGAAACGATGCCGTACCCGCGGGCGGCGGCATCCGGCTTAACACGCTGAACACGCCCATGGCGCTCTGGCGCCAGGTGTTCGAGGTGAACTTCTTTTCCACCATCTGGCTCGCGCGCGGGCTGATGGAAGAGCTGGCCGCAGCGCATGGGGCGATTGTCAATGTCACCTCCATCGCGGGCAGCCGCGTGCATCCTTTCGCGGGCAGCGCCTATGCCACGTCCAAGGCGGCGCTGGCTGCGCTCACCCGCGAAATGGCGGCCGATTTCGGGCCGTTGGGCGTGCGCGTGAATGCGATTGCGCCGGGCGAAATCGACACGGCGATACTGTCGCCCGGCACCGCCGATCTGGTGAAGAACATTCCGTTGCGCCGGCTTGGCCTGCCCGAAGAAGTGGCCAAGGCCATCTGGTATCTGTGCACGGATCAGTCGTCCTACGTCACCGGCGCGGAGCTTCACATCAACGGCGGCCAGCACGTGTGAGGCGGCGCAAAGCGCCGTTCAGCGCCGCGCTTCGGCAAGGAGGCCAAGGCCCATCACCAGCGCGATGCCGGCCGCTGCCCAGCTCCAGGTGACAGGCACCGAAAAACCGTTCACCGTGATGGCGAAGCCCGCATACAGGCGATAGGCGTGAACGGCGGCACCGGCCAGAAACAGAATCCCTGCAAGCGTGGTGAAGAATTTCATGGAAATTTCCCCTTCAGTTCATCGTAGCTTACCACGCCGCCCCCGCGTCCGGCACTCGCCATGCCCGAGTGCGAAAAACGGGCCATCTGGCCCGCAACCGGAACAAAGGCTTTCGCGATCGTGCATTTGCAACATGGGCTTGGCTGAAATTCATCGCGGGGAGGCCGATGCAACCGCCAAGGATTTGCTGTCCGGCCGCCGTCACGGCCCGGAACGGAACGGCCGGCTGATGTGTTGGTCGGTATCGGGGGTCTCTTTGAACCAGCTCTCGTGGCAATGATGATAAACCGTTCCGACGGCGAAAAGACAGGGCGCTGCATCAGGCAGACAGCGTTGCCGCGCGCTCCGCTGGCGGATTCCGCGTTCCGCGACATGCTCGATCAATTGCCGGCCGCCGTTTGCGCGGCCGATGCGCTGGGCCGGATCACCTATTTCAACCCGGCCGCCGCAGAGCTTTGGGGCGTGCGTCCCGAGATCGGCGAAACCAGATGGTGCGGATCATGGAAGCTCTACACCGCCGGCGGCAGACCGATGCGGCACGACGAATGTGCGATGGCCGTTTGCATTCGCGAGCGGCGCGCGGCCACCGGCGAAGCGATTGCCGAGCGGCCCGACGGCACGCGCGTGCCCTTCCGCGCCAGTTCGCGGCCGCTGTTCGATGAGGCTGGCGCATTCACGGGCGCGCTCAACCTGCTCACGAGAATGTCCGAACGCGTCGCCGCCGATGTCCAGGCGCCCATGCTCAAGGCCATCGTGGAATTCTCCGACGATGCGATCATCAGCAAGGACCTGGACGGGGTGATCCGCAGCTGGAATGCGGCGGCCGAGCGGCTGTTCGGCTATCGGGCGGATGAAGCGATCGGCCGGCCCATCACAATGCTCATCCCGCCCGGACATGAAAATGAAGAACCGGAGATCATCGCACGCATCCGGCGCGGCGAGCGCACCGAGCATTACGAAACCGTGCGGCGGCGCAAGGACGGAAGCCTGGTGGATGTCGAGGTCAGCATTTCGCCCGTGAAAGACAGCCGCGGCCGTATCGTGGGCGCCTCGAAGATTGCGCGCGACATCTCCGCGCGCAAGCGCCAGGCCGAGCGGCAAAAGCTGCTGATGAGCGAAATGCGCCACCGCATCAAGAACACGCTGTCCACGGTTCAGGCCATGGCGGCGCAGACGTTGCGCAACAGCCCCGCCGCCGACCGCGAGGCATTTTCCAGCCGGCTCATGTCCCTGGCGCGGGCCCATGATCTTCTGACGGCGGAAAACTGGAACAGTGCGGACCTGGCCGATGTCGTGCAGCAGGCGCTTCTGCCGTTCCGCGAGAATTTCCGCGCGCGCATCGCGATGGAAGGCGGGGCGGGCATGTCTCTCGACGCCAACAAGGCCATGCTCCTTACGCTCACGCTGCATGAGCTGGCCACCAACGCCGTCAAATACGGCGCCTTGTCCAACGAGAAGGGCAGGGTGGAACTGGGCTGGCATTTGGCGCCGGGCGCGCCGCCAAGGCTCCTGTTGCACTGGAGCGAATCCGGCGGGCCCCAGGTCTTGCCGCCGGAGAAAAAGGGGTTTGGCTCCATGCTCATCGAGCGGGTGCTCTCCGATCTCGGCCGCGCCCAATTCGATTTCGCCCCGGCCGGCGTCACCTGCACGCTGGACATTGCCCTCTGACCGTCTCGGCCCGCGGCGCCATGTGGCGCGCGGCTTGCCGTTCTTCCCGCGAAAATCGCGCTTGATTCAGATCAACCCGTCGGCTGCCCGCCGCGTCTAGTCTGTGGCCAAACGGATCATGGCCGTGGCGCAGATTGAAACCGACGCGGAGCATTCGCCCAGGGGTGCGGCCGAACGGCCCGCCACGCGGCTGCTCGTGGTTGAAGACGATCCGCGCCTGTCGCAAGCCATTTCCGGGCGCCTGCGGGAAGACGGCCATGCCGTCGATTGCGTGTCCACAATTGCCCGCGCCGCCGCCGCGGTGGAAAAGACGCGCTACGATCTTGTGCTTCTCGACCTCAATCTGCCCGACGGCGACGCCGTTGATCTTCTGAAGCGCTGGCGCCGCGCGCAGCGTTCGCTGCCGGTCATTGCAGTCACGGCCCGCGGCGGGCTGGACGACAAAGTGCGCGGCCTGGATGCCGGCGCCGACGATTATCTGTCGAAGCCGTTCGAGCCCGACGAACTGCTGGCGCGGGTGCGCGCCCTTCTGCGAAGGCCGGGCGGCGCCCTGGGCAAGAATCTGACCTATGTGAACATCGAGCTCGATACCGTCCGCCGCCAGCTTCGCATCGGCGGGCGCAGGCTCAACATGCCGCGCCGCGAGCTTGCGATTCTGGAATTGCTCATGCGGCGGGCCGAGACGGTGGTGGACCGCGATGCCGTGATGCGCGCGGCCTATGCGCCCGATGAGCATGTCAGCTCCAACGTCGTGGAAGTGAATGTCTCGCGCCTGCGCCGCAAGCTCATGGAACATCACGCCGCCGCGGAGGTTCACGCCATCCGCGGCGTGGGATACATGCTGTGCACGTCGCCCTGAAGCGGCCGCGTTCGCTTGCGCGCGGGCTGATCGTGCAGCTTGCGGCCATCTTTGCGCTGGCGCCGGCCATCGGCATTGCCGTAACGCTTTACACCGACGAGGAAGGCTTCAAGCCGGCGATTGACAGGACGCTGGAACAGAGCGCCGACGCCATCGTGCCGCTCATTGGCGTTGACGCAACCGGCCGCATCTCCATTGACGAGAAGGCGGTCGCGGCGAGCCCCATCCTCTCTGCGTTGCGCTTTGCGGTCTATGACGGCCGCTCCGGCAAGCCGGCCATCCTTTGGCCGCGCCGCAGCGCCATCGAAAGCTGGGATCTCAATTTCTCCTATCAGGCCGAGCGCATGGGGCCCGATGGTCTGGTGCGTATCGTCTTTTTTCCCGTGACGTACAACGCGGCAACCTGGTTCGGCTGGCTGGGCGATGAGCTGCGGGATGAAATCCTTCCGTTTCTTCTTGCGCTGATGATCGTCACCATTCCGCTGGCCACATTCGCGCTGCGCCGCGGTCTGCGCCCGGTCAAGCAGCTGGCCGGCGAAGCCCGGCACATCGAGCCGGGCCGCAATGGCGCGCGTCTGAGCGAAGCCAAAACGCCTGCGGAGCTTCTGCCCCTTGTGCAGGCGGTAAATGAAAGCCTCGACCGCATTGATCGGGGCTTTTCCGCGCAGCGCCAGTTTTCCGCCACCGTCGCCCATGAATTGCGTACGCCGCTCGCGGTGCTGGCCGAGCGGCTGGCCCGCGAAGGGGCGCCGCTGGCCGACGCGCGTGCCGAAATCCTGAGGCTGGCGCGCCTGATCGATCAGCTTCTGATCGTCACAGAGCTTGCCTCCCGCCGCGCCCGGGCTGACGCGGTGGTGGATCTCTGCGCCGTCGCGCGCGAGGCGGTGGCGCGCGAAGTGCCCCGCGCGCTGGCCCAGGGCGTGAAAATGGAGCTCGATGCCGATTGTGGGCATGTCAGCATCCGCGGCTACGCGCCCGCGATCGAAGTGGCGCTGCGCAATCTCCTGGACAATGCCGTTCGTCATTCCCCGCGCGGCGGCCGCGTGATCACGCGCGGCTTTGCCGATCCGCCCACGGTGGAAGTCTGCGACGAAGGCCCCGGCGTCCCGCCCGAACATGCGCGCGCCATCTTCGAGCCGTTCTGGCGCAACCCCAGGAGCAAGGGTGCGGGCGTCGGCCTGGCCATCGTGCGCGAAATGGCGGAGCTTCACGGCGCGCAGGTTTCGGTGCGCGCCAACAGCCCGCACGGCAGCATCTTCCGAATCGAATTTCCGAGGCTAGAGGGAAACGGCGCGGCTCAGCACCAGTCCGCCGCCGAGCGCGGGACTGCCGGGTGCGAACCCCTTTACGACATATAGCATCAGCTTCCAGTCGGCATTGAGCTTTTGCGTGCCGTAAACGGTCGCTTCCAGAACGTTGCCGGCGCCGGTTGCGGCATGCTGGCGGAAATCGAGCATCGCGCCCAGGCTGCGCTCCGGCGTGACTTTCCAGCTTCCGCCCGCCGATGCGTACCACACGTCATGCAGCAGCGTTTCCTGCGTGTCGGTTGTGAAGCGGCGCCCGAATGCGGCGAACAGCGAACCGTCGGTCCACACGGTCTGCGCAAGATCGATTTCGGCATAGTAATCGTTTTCGCCCGTGCCGAGGGCCGTCTTTTCGTCTGCCGTTCCAAGCTTCACCTTGCCGATCAGGTCTATGGACGTCGTGTCGAAGGCGTCGGGCGTCACATCCTGATCCACCGCGATCGTGATGTCGCCAAGGCCCTCGCGGGTGCTTCTGGCAGGGCCGTTCGACGGCCGCACGACGCCGGTATCGGGCACGAAATCGGCGGGGCCCGTGATGCGCAAGTAGGGCACCGTCAGCGTCACGGCGGTATCCTGATATTCGAGCTTGCCGGAAACGGACTCGAAGAGAATCTCGGTCGGGATGGCCTGGCCGTAATGGCCGCTGCTGTAATCTGCGGCCCCGCTCAGCGTGAGCGTTTGTGCGTCCGCGGGGACGCCGGCCGCAAGCCAGACCGCGGCGGCAAAGCGGATGATCTGGTGGGCCATCGGCGCCTTCGATGCTCGTTCCACGCGAATCTAGGAGTGTGGCGCGCGCGCGATATACGTAACTTCCCTGAGAACAAAACCTCCGCCCGCGGGTGCGGACGGAGGTTCTGTGTGCAGTCCTTCGCGGTCAATCAGCGGTGATTGCGTTCCGGACGGTCAGGCCGATCCTTGTGCGGCTTTTCGGGCTTCTCCGGCTTGTCCGGGCTGTTGCGCTCCACGCCGCCGCGATCCGCCGAATTGTCGGAGGCAATCGCTGCCGTAGTACCAAGCGCAAACAGCACAGCGGCTGGAAGCGCCAACTTCCGAAGTTTCAACATTGGTCAGTCTCCTCGTTGCCGTGACGTTGAAGGGGGCTCTCGGTCACGCAAGGGAATGTGGGGTGAGCCGGCGCAGTCCTCAATCAGGATTGGCTGACGGTTCTGCAAGCTATGTGGCGCCGGGCGCGCCGCAACTCATTCGCAGGGCAAATCGCCTGCAAAATGCGGGCGCGCGGGCCGTTTTTTTGAGGTCGATCAAGGCGGTCCATGGCGCCGGAATATAGAAAATCGGGACCGTTGACCGGCGCGCCGAACGTGGCGGTTGCCGGCCCTTTTTGCGGCCGGCTGTGCTTATGATGCGTGAACTTGCGCAAGCGGAACTGGCGGACAGCCATCATGGCACGGGCAACTGACATCCGGTCCGCACCGACGGATCTTGCGCGCGGGGCCGTGGCGTTTCATGTGCACGGGCTGACGAAAATCTACCGTTCCGGCGAAGTGGATGTCGCGGCGCTGCGCGGCGTGGAGCTCGACATTTTCGAATCCGAAGTGCTCGTGCTGCTCGGACCGTCCGGTTCGGGCAAATCCACCTTCCTCAACATTCTGGGCGGGCTCGACCGGCCGAGCGCGGGCGACGTTCTCTTCAGGGATCATCATCTGACAACGATGTCGGAGCGCGAGCTCACGCGTTATCGCCGCGATCATGTCGGCTTCGTCTTCCAGTTCTACAATCTGATCCCCAGCCTGACGGCGAAGGAAAACGTCGCCCTTGTCACCGAAATTGCATCCCGTCCCATGACGCCGTCCGACGCGCTGGCCATCGTCGGCCTGGAGGACCGCCAGAATCATTTTCCCGCGCAACTGTCGGGCGGCGAGCAGCAGCGCGTGGCGATCGCGCGGGCCATTGCCAAGCGCCCCGAAATCCTCCTGTGCGACGAACCCACCGGCGCGCTGGATTCGCCCACCGGCGTCATCGTCCTTCAGGCCATCGAACGCATCAACGCGGAGCTGGGCACGACGTCGGTCATCATCACCCACAACGTCGCGATCGCGGACATGGGCGACCGTGTGGCCTCCTTTGCCAACGGGCGCATCGCCGGCGTCGTGAAAAATGCCGCGCGGCAGCCGGCGAAATCCCTCAAGTGGTGACCATGCGCGCGCTCGACCGGAAACTTCTGCGCGACCTCTGGCATGTGAAGGGCCAGGCGCTCGCCATTGCGGCCGTCATCGCCTGCGGCGTGGCCATTGTGGTGATGACCTACGGCGCCATGATTTCGTTGCGGGAGACGCGCGATGCCTATTACGAGCGCTACCGCTTTGCGGATGTGTTTTCGCAGTTGCGCCGCGCGCCGCTGCGCGTGGCCGCGCAGGTTTCCGAAATTCCCGGCGTGGCCGCGGCCGCGGCGCGCATCACCTATTACGCCGCGCTCGACATTCCTTCGCTCGACCGGCCGGCGTCGGCGTTGCTGGTGTCTCTGCCGGACGAGGGCGAGCCGCGCCTCAACCGGCTTGCGCTGCGCGAGGGCCGGATGCCCATGCGCGGCCGCGATGAGCTCGTCATGAGCGAGAATATGGCGCAGGCGCTCGGCGACCACACGGGCGCGCATCTTTCGGTCCTGCTGAACGGCCGCAAGCGCGATTTTACGGTCGTGGGAATCGCGCTTTCGCCGGAGTTCATTTACACGCTGCCGCCCGGCCAGCTCATGGCCGACGACAAGGCCTTCGGCGTTCTCTGGATGCCGCGCAGAATCCTGGAAGCCGCCTACGATCTCGACGGCGCGTTCAACGACATCAGCCTTTCGCTTTCCCCCGGCGCGTCGGAGCCGGAGGTGATCCGCCGCCTCGACAATCTGCTGGCGCGCTACGGCGGAACGGCCGCTTACGGCCGCGCCGATCAGATGAGCAATGCCTATGTGGATCAGGAGCTCGATCAGCTCAGGACCGTGGCGCTCGTCATTCCGCCGGTTTTTCTGGCGGTGGCCGCCTTTCTGATCAACATGGTTCTTTCGCGCCTGATCGATACGGAACGGGAATCGATCGGGCTCCTGAAGTCTTTCGGCTATTCGAACGGCGAGGTCGGCCGTCACTATCTGAAGTTCTCGCTCGTCATCACGGCGGCCGGCGTTGTGGCCGGCATCGCGGCCGGATTGTGGCTCGGCCGCTGGATGACGGGCATGTATCAGGACTATTTCCGTTTCCCGTTTTTGGAATACCGGATGGATCCGGCGGTCTTTTCGATGGCCGTGCTGCTCTCGCTTCTCGCCGCCGCGCTGGGCACCTGGACGGCCGTGTTGCGGGCCGTGCGCCTTGCACCGGCGACGGCGATGCAGCCTCCCGCGCCCGCCATCTACCGGCGCACGCTGCTGGATCGCATGGGGCTTGATCGCATCGCCTCGATGCCCACGCAGATGATCCTCAGGCATATCGAACGCTGGCCGCTCAGGGCCGCGCTGACGATTTGCGGGTCGGCGATGGCGGTCATGCTGCTGGTGGGCCTGTTTTTCTTCTTCGATGCCATCGACGAGCTGGTGGACAGCTTCTATTTCCGCGCCAACCGCCAGGATGTGGTGATCGGGCTTGTGGACCGGCGCGGCGAGCGCGCGCGCTTCGATATCGCCCATCTGTCCGGCGTGCGTGGCGCCGAACCGGTTCTGGAGGTGCCCGCGCGCCTGTCTCACGGGCATGTCTCGCAGCGGCTTGGCATTTCGGGCCTCAGGTCCGGCACGCGCTACCGCGCCTTCTACGATTTGGCGGGCCGCGCCTTCACCCTGCCGCAGGAAGGGATCGTGCTTTCGAACAAGCTTGCCGGTCTTCTCCAGGTCCAAGGCGGCGATGCGGTTGACGTGGATGTGCTCGAAGGCGCGCGCCGCCACGCACGCCTGAGGGTCTCGGCGATTGCCATGGAGCACGTCGGGCTTTCGGCCTATATGGATCAGCGCGCGCTTTGGCGGCTGACCGGCGAGCCGCACGCAATCACTGCAATCCAGGCGTTGCTCGACCGCGCGGTACAGGAGCGGTTGCTCAAACGGCTCAAGGATATTCCCGCAGTCGCGACCGTTTCCACGCGCCAGCAGGCCATTTCGGCGCTGCGCGAAACGATGGCCAAAAGCATGACCATCGTCATCGATTTCTACATCGGGCTGGGTGCAATTATCGCCTTCGGCGTGATCTACAATGCCGCGCGAATCTCGCTGTCCGAGCGGGGGCGGGAGCTTGCCAGCCTTCGCGTCCTGGGGTTCACGGGCGGCGAGGTGACATACATCCTGCTCGGAGAGCTTGCCCTGCTCGTGCTCGCCGCGCTGCCCATCGGTTGCGCGCTGGGATACGGCCTTGCCTGGCTGATGGCGTCGGCGATGGAGACGAAGCTTTTTCGCGTGCCCTTCATTATCCTGCCCGCCACCTATGGCATCGCGATGGGCATCGTGCTGATCTCGGCTGCGGCGTCAGCGCTGGTGGTTGGCCGGCGGATCAGCCGCCTTGACCTGATCGCCGTGCTGAAGACACGGGAGTAGCTCATGTCGCCGGGGCAGCGCCGCGCCGCACTCATGATCGCCGTAGGCGCGCTCGTATTGGGCGCGTTCGTCTGGACCTTCTGGCCGCGGCCGGTTGCGGTGGAGCTCGCCACGGTTACGCGCGGGCCGATGCAGGTGGACGTGTCCGACGAAGGACGCACACGTGTGCGCGAGATCTACCAGATTTCCGCGCCGGTGAACGGCCGGCTGCTTCGCGTGGAAGTGCATCCGGGCGACTCCGTCATCGGCGGGAAAACGAAAGTCGCCGATCTGCTTCCCATCGCGCCGTCCTTTCTGGATGTGCGCACGCGCACACAGGCCGAAGCGGCCGTCAGCGCCGCGGAAGCGGCGCGCAGCCTCGCGGCCGCCGATGTGAACCGCGTGAAAGCCGAGCTGGCTTTTGCAACGTCGGACCTCAGGCGCGCGAGAAGCCTGAGCGCATCGGGCGCCATCTCCACCGCCAATCTGGAGCGCGCGCAGCTCGCCTTCAACACCGCCACGGCGCAGCTTGCGACCGCCCAAGCGGCCTTGCGCGTGAAGAATTCCGATCTCGAAGCCGCGCGTGCCCTTCTGATCGATCCCGGCGCAAAGCCGGGCCAGGCATCGCAGGCGGGCATTCCCATCATTGCGCCGGTGTCGGGCCGGGTATTGCGCGTTCCGCACGAAAGCGAAGCGGTGCTTGTGGCGGGCGCGCCCATTCTCGAAGTCGGCGATCCCGCCGGGCTCGAAATCGTCGCCGACCTGATTTCGGAAGACGCCGTCAAGGTGCACGCGGGCGATGCCGCCACGATCACCGACTGGGGCGGCGCCCGCCCGCTTGCCGCGCGCGTCCGCCGCGTGGAACCATCCGGTTTCACGAAAATCTCCGCGCTCGGCGTGGAAGAGCAGCGCGTCAACGTGCTGCTCGATTTCACCGGCCCCCGGGCGCAAAGGGCCCCGATCGCCGATGGCTACCGCGTGATCGTCCACATTACGATCTGGCGATCCAAAAATGTGCTGCGCGTGCCCGTGGCCGCGATGTTCCGCGAGGGCAGGGGATGGGCCGTGTTCGCCGAAAGAGACGGGCGCGCGCGCCTTGCGCGCATCGTTGTCGGCCACAGCAATGACGATGTGGCGGAAGTGCTGTCGGGCCTGACCGCCGGCGACCGCGTGGTGCTGCATCCCAGCGACCGGATCGCGGACGGCACGCGCATCGCCGCGCGCACGCCGGAGTGATTTGCGAATGCGCGTGCTCCGCAGATAATGGTCCCGTCAAGCGTTGCCGGCGAAAGGCGGCCGGCCGATCCTGAGGGGAATCCGTCATGCGCTATCCCGCTTCCTGCTTCTGCGGCGCCGTTGCGTTCGAGCTCACGGCAAAGCCCATGTTCGTGCATTGCTGCCACTGCACCGATTGCCAGACGCAGACAGGCGGGGCGTTTGCCATCAACGCCATCATCGAGGCGAAGAACGTGCGCCTCACCAGGGGCAAGCCCAGGCGCGTGACCGTGAAAACCGATTCCGGCCGCCCGCACGACATCTACCGCTGCCCCAAATGCCAGACGGCGCTCTGGAGCGATTACGGCCGTCGCAAGGTCATGCTCTTCGTGCGCGTTGCCACGCTGAAGCGCCCGCACAACATCAAGCCCGATGTGCACATCTTCACGCGCTCCCGCGTGCCGTGGCTGCCGTTGCCCAAGGGCGCGCGCGCCTTCAGGGTCTATTACGACATGAAGAAGGAATGGCCGACGAAAAGCCTCGCCCGCCGCGCGGCCGTGCTGGGCAAGGGGCGATAAGCGCGATTTCCCCGGACGCAAATATCTTAACGCCGTCATTGCCCGGCTTGTCCGGGCAACCCATTTTGTTGTTCTCAAAAATTGGGCCGCCCGCATAAAGCGGGCGATGACGGCTGTGGCAATAGGTGCTGCGCGGGCCGTCTTTACTCTCACACCCGCGCGCGGATCATGGCGCTGATCTGCAGCGGCGTTCCGGAAAGCGAAATGGTTTCCACGATGTCGTTCAGCATGCGCATTTCCGCCGCCAGCCCCTTGCGCTTGCCGTGCTTGCGGTGCTTCAGCGGGCTCATCACATTGTCCCAGCGCACCACCTTGATGCGGCAGCCGCGCTCGATGAAGAGGTTGTTCAGGAACACTTCCAGTCCCCAAGCGGGCAGCGATTCAATCTCGTCCAGATGCGGCAGAATGAGATCACGCCTCAGCACCCGTTCGCCCGACACGTAATCGAGCCCGATCCATTTCCAGGGCAGAAGCGCATTGCCGCGCAGCGAAATGGAAACGTCGGCCTGGCCCTTCAGCACCGGCGCAATCAGGTCGGTCAGGTTGTGCGGCTTCAGGCCAATCAGGTCGGCATCCATGAACAGCAGATATTCGCCCCGGCAGGCGCGGATTCCCGTGCAGACGGCGCGGCTCTTGCCCATGTTCGCCGCATGCGAAATCACCCGCACGCCCGCAAACGAAAGCGCGCGTGCGCGCGTATCGTCGGCGGAACCGTCGTCCACGACCACCACCTCGCCGATAAGCGGATGCCTCAGCGCGCGCAGCACGCTCGAAATGCGCGCGCCTTCGTTGTAGGCGGGGACAATGCAGCTCAGTTGTGTCATGCGCTATCGCTCCGCGGTCTTGCGCCGGGAACGCACGATCGCCCAGGCGCCGAACAGGCATGCCGCCAGCGCCAGAAGAAGCGAGATGCGGTCAATCCAGGAATCGATCTGGTGATAGGCCGCGCCGAACAGGAATCCCACCGCGCACAGAATGAACGCCTTGGGGATCGTCCCCACCAGATTGAAGAACAGGAAGGATGGAATGGGCATGCGCGCCGCGCCGGCGCCCGGCAGCGCGATGAATCCGGTCTGGGTGTATTTGGCGACGAGAATGGCCTTGGCGCCGTGGCTTTCGAACCAGCGTTCAAGCCACGTCAGACGGTCCGGCGTCAGTCCGGTCAACCCCGAAAAGCGCTCCAACAGGTGGGTCCTCCCGAACCGCCCCGCCGCATAATAGAGAATGTCGCCCACAAGGTCGCCAGTGACAACCACGACATACACAATGAAAATATTGAAATAGCTCTGCGCCGCCAGAAACGCGCCAAGCACGGTCGCAATCGGGCCTTCCACGACCGTCAGCAGAAAGAGGATCAGATAGCCATATTCGCGAATCAGAACGACGGCCTGGTCGAGGGAGGGCATGGGTTTGCTCTCTCGTGGCGAGTCGGATGTTTCCAGCCGGTTCGCGGCGAGCCTAGCGTACCGGGCCTGCGCGTGCGAGTCAGGACCGCGCGCGGCGGCGGCGTTTGTTATCTGTTTTCGTAATGTGCGGGCGGCGCGCGGGCGCGCCGGCTTCGGCCAGTTCGAATCGCAGGCCCCCCGTCAGCGGCGCCGCCTCCGCCAGCCGCACGCGCACGATATCGCCCAGCGAATATTTCTTGCCGCTCCGGTCGCCGATCATCGCGTGGCGGCGCTCGTCGTGGCGGAAAAATTCGAAGCCGAGCGAGCGGGCGGGCAACAGTCCTTCCGCGCCGGTGTCCTTCAGCCGCACGAAAAGTCCAAAGCGCGTCACGCCGGTGATGCGGGCATCGAAGATGGCGCCCACGCGGTCGGCCATGAAGGCCGCCACGTAGCGGTCGGTGGAATCGCGTTCGGCCGCCATCGCGCGCCGCTCGGTCATCGAAATGTGGTCCGCGATCTCGCCAAGCTTCGCCAGTTCGCCGTCGGTCAATCCGTCCTTGCCCAATCTCAGCGCCCGGATCAGCGCGCGATGCACCACGAGGTCGGCATAGCGCCGGATGGGCGAGGTGAAATGCGCATAATGCGAAAGGTTCAGCCCGAAATGGCCGATGTTCTCCGGCGCATAGACGGCCTGGGCCTGCGTGCGCAGGACCACATCGTTGATGACCTCGGCGTTCGGCCCGCCTTTCGCCTGTTTCAGGATTCGGTTGAAGCTGGACGGCCTGATCACCTGTCCCTTGGCGAAGGAAAGACCGATCGTGCGCAGATAATCGGCAAACGCCGCCAGCTTTTCCTGCGACGGGGTCTCGTGAATGCGGAAGATCAGCGGCAACCGCGCCTTCTGCAGCGATTCTGCCGCGGCCACATTGGCCTGGATCATGAATTCCTCGATCAGGCGCATGGATTCCAGCCGCTCGCGGAAGGCGATGGAAGCGATCTTGCCGTCCTCGCCGATCACGATGCGCCGTTCCGGCAAATCCAGATCAAGCGGCTCGCGCGCATCGCGGGCCTTCGCCATGGTCCGGTAGGCGTTCCACAACGGCTTCATCACATTGTCGGCCAGCGCCTGCCGGTCGCGCGTAATGCGCCCGTCGAACATGGCCTGCGCCTCGGCATAGGTGAGCTTGGCGGCAGAGCGCATCAGCCCGCGCATGAATTCGTGGCGGCGCTTTTTTCCGTCCGCGTCGAACACCATCCGCACGGCAAGGCAGGGGCGGTTTTCCTCCTCGCGCAGCGAGCACAAATCCGCCGACAACCGCTCCGGCAGCATCGGCACCACGCGGTCGGGAAAATAGGCGGAGTTGCCGCGCTTCAACGCCTCGCGGTCCAGCGCCGATCCGGGCGTGACATATGCGGCCACATCGGCAATCGCCACCACGACAATATGCCCGCCCCTGTTTTTCGGATCGGTGTCGGGGGCGGCCCACACGGCGTCGTCATGATCGCGCGCATCTTCCGGGTCGATCGTGACTAGCGGTATCTCGCGCATGTCGGTGCGGCCGTTGAGCGCGGCGGGTTGCGCGCGCTCAGCCTCGTCCAGCGCCTCTTTCGGAAATTCGGTCGGAATGCCGTGCGCATGAATGGCGATCAGGCTCACAGCCCGCGGCGCATTCAGGCTGCCAAGCCTTTCCACAATGCGCGCGCGCGGGCCGCCCGCGCCGCGGCGCGGCAGGGGTTCGGCCAGCACCAGCTCGTTGGAATCCGCGCCGGCCTGGTCGCGCTCGGCGACCACGAAAGCGATGCGGCTCTTGCGGTCGATGGGTTCGATGCGGCCCTCGCGGCCCGTGCCCATGCGGAACACGCCCAGCACGCGATGCACGCTTGCGCCCAGATGCTTGATGACGCGCGCTTCGTATCCGTCATGCGCGCGCGAAAGCCGCGCCAGAACGTGGTCGCCGGTGCCGGGCGGGGTTTCGCCTTCGCGCCCCGGCAGCACCACGATCTTCGGCGGCTCCTCGTCCAGATCCCAATGCAGCGGCCGCGCCAGAAGATCGCCGTCCGGGTCCTGGCCGATGATTTCCAGCGGCAGAACCTCGGGCAGCGCGCCGGGCTTCGAATAGGCGCGCTTGCGCCCGCGCGCGATGGCGCCTTCGGACTCAAGCTCCTTCAGGATGCGTTTCAGCGCAATGCGCTCAGCGCCATGTACGCCCAGCGCGCGCGCGATGTCGCGCTTGCTGGCGCTTGGCAGCCTGGCGAGCGCTTCCAGCACGCGGTCCTTGGTGAGGAGCTCGGATTTGCGGGTTTTGGCTTTGTTCAAACGGGAGCTGTCCTGGGTTCAGCAGAGCAATAGCACAACGCTATCACCTCTCGCCCACGCATGTGGGGGAGAGGCAGGGTGAGGGGGAGTTGAATAAACCGGGTGGGAAGAGGCTTTGTGATGTTGCCCCCTCACTCCGATCCTCTCCCCGGCTGCGCGGGGGCGAGGGAGATCATTCCGTCGGTTCGGGAATCTTGGCGGCCGGCTTCTTCTTGGTTTTCGCCTTTGAAGCCTTCGCCTTCGGGGCTTTTTCGGATTTCGCCTTTTCCGGCTTTGGGCTTTTCGCCTTCGCGGGTCTTTTTTTCTTCCCGCCGCCGCGGGCTGCGCGCTCGTCAATCAGGGCCGCCGCGCGGTCAAGCGAAACCGCCATCGGGTCCATGTCGGCGGGCAGCGTGGCATTGACGTTGCCGTCGGTGACATAAGGCCCATAGCGGCCTTTCATCACCTTGATCGTGGCCCCGCTCACCGGGTGCGGTCCCAGGTCCTTCAGCGGCTCGGGGCCCCTGCGCGCGCGGCCCTTCGCCTTCTTCTCGGCGAGCAGCGTCACCGCGCGGTTCAACCCCACGGTGAACACCTCTTCCGGGGAATCGAGCGACGCATACTGGCCGTCGCTCGTAACATAGGGCCCATAGCGGCCGAAATTCGCCACTACCGGCAAATGCGTTTCCGGATGCAGCCCGATCTCGCGCGGCAGCGAAAGAAGCCGGATCGCGGTCTCAAGGTCGAGGGCCGAAGCATCGCTGCCCTTGGGAATGCTCGCGCGCTTCGGCTTCTCGCCTTCGCCAAGCTGCACATAGGGCCCAAAGCGGCCATAGCGGAGCGAAATCTCTTCGCCCGTCCGGGGATGCGTGCCCAGCACCTTGGGCTCGCTGCTTTCGCCCGCCTTTGCGCCGAGCTGGCGCGTGTAGCGGCATTCCGGATAGTTCGAGCAGCCGATGAACGCGCCGAAACGCCCGAGTTTCAGGCTCAACGCGCCGGTTCCGCAGGTGGGGCATTTGCGCGGATCGCCGCCGTCCGCGGTGGGCGGGAAAAGATGCGGCGCCAGAACATCGTTCAGCGCGTCGATCACCTGCGAGATTTTCAGATCCTTCGTCTCGCCGATGGCGGCGGAAAAATCGCGCCAGAAATCCCGCAGCAGGACTTTCCAGTCCAGTTCGCCGGCCGAAATCTCGTCCAGCTTTTCTTCCAGATCGGCGGTGAAGCCGTATTCGACATAGCGGCCGAAGAAATTGGCGAGGAAGGTGGTGACGATGCGGCCCTTGTCTTCGGGAATGAACCGGTTGCGGTCCATGCGCACATAGGCGCGGTCGCGCAACGTGGAAAGGATCGAGGCATAGGTCGAAGGCCGCCCGATGCCGAGCTCTTCCAGCTTGCGCACCAGGCTGGCCTCGGTGTAGCGCGGCGGCGGCTCGGTGAAATGCTGCTCCGGTGTTATGTTCTCGACGGCCGCGGCATCGCCGATGGCGACCTGCGGCAGCTTCGCGCCGTCTTCGTCGGCCTCATCGTCCCGGCCTTCCTGATAGAGCGTGAGGAATCCGTCGAACAGCGTCACGGTGCCGGTGGCGCGCAGCGTGATTTTGCTGTCGGCGGACACCGCATCCACGGTCGTGCGCTCCAGCTCGGCGCTTTCCATCTGGCTTGCGACCGCGCGCTTCCAGATCAGCTCGTAAAGCCGCACCATGTCGGGATCGCGCAGATGCAGCGTCTCCGGCCGGCGCGCGAAGCTCGTGGGCCGGATGGCTTCATGCGCTTCCTGCGCGTTCTTGACCTTGCTCGAATAGGCGCGCGGCGCCGCCGGCAGGTATTTCTGCCCGTAATGTTCGCCGATCATCTTGCGCGCCTCGGCCACGGCCTCGCCGGCCATGGTCACGCCGTCGGTGCGCATATAGGTGATCAGGCCCACCGTCTCGCCGCCGATATCCACGCCTTCATACAGATGCTGGGCGATCTGCATGGTGCGCTTGGCTGCAAAGCCCAGCTTGCGCGCGGCTTCCTGCTGCAGGGTGGAAGTGATGAAGGGCGGGGCGGGGTGGCGCTTGACCGGCTTCGACTCGACATTGCCGATCGAAAAGCGCTGCGCGTTTATGGCGCTCACCGCGGCTTTCGCGTCGGCTTCGCTCTTCAGCGAAAGCTTGTCGAGCTTCTTGCCGTCCAGATGGGTCAGATGGGCGCCGAATGTTCCGTTCGGCACGCGCAAGCTCGCGGCGACGGTCCAGTATTCCTGCGGGCGGAAGGCCTCGATCTCCGCCTCGCGCTCCACGATCAGCCGCAGCGCCACCGACTGCACCCGGCCGGCCGAGCGCGCGCCGGGCAGCTTGCGCCACAGCACAGGAGATAAAGTGAAGCCCACCAGATAATCGAGCGCCCGGCGGGCCAGATAGGCGTCCACCAGTTCCTGGTCTATGGCGCGCGGATTGGCGATGGCCTCCTGCACGGCCGATTTGGTGATGGCATTGAACACCACCCGCTCCACCGGCTTGCCGTTCAGGGCCTTCCTCTGTTTCAGCACCTCGAGCACATGCCAGGAGATGGCCTCGCCCTCGCGGTCGGGGTCGGTGGCCAGAATCAGCTTGTCGGCGCTTTTCACGGCCTCGGCGATTTCGCGGATGTGCTTCTGGGCCTTGGCATCAACTTCCCAGCTCATGGCGAAGTCGTCGTCGGGCCTGACCGAGCCGTCCTTGGGCGGCAAATCCCGGATATGGCCGAAACTGGCCAGCACCTTGTAGCCCGAGCCCAGATACTTGTTGATCGTCTTGGCTTTGGCTGGCGATTCGACAACGAGAACATTCATGCGGGTCTAGGACTCGTGGGGCGCTGAGCGCGGACATATGGGGGCGAACCCCGGGTGATTCGAGGCCTTTGGGCCAAGGGCGCGGACACTGATGGAAAGAACCAAGAAGTGTCAACGCCGCCAGGCGCCGAAAAGCATTTACTTCTAGTTGTATTATGGCTAGATTTGGCCACAAACATAACTACAAGTTGTATATGGCGCGCCAAAGGGGCGGAGCCAGGTCCCGGTAACGGCCAAGACCATGCAGAAGGCCAATGCAAAGTTGAGAACGAACGAGGCGGGCGGCATCACCCCCGTGGAGATCGCGGCCTACGCCGAGGAAATGCTTGAATCCCTGAAGAAATTGACGGACGAGCAGGGGCTGGAGCTGCTCTCCCATCTTCTGGCGGCGGCCGCGCTCGAGGCCCGCAATCAGGCCCGCCGCGCCCGATAAGCCTATTATATCTCTTAGTTCCTTTTTTTGCTTGACAAAGCGGCTTTTATACCTGATATTGAGAACGAAGGATGAACATGAAAAATCGGGAGTTTGATCCGTGTCAGAAGAAGAGTCGGAAGACAACGAAACATCCGGCGGCGCCGGCTTGCCGGATGGGCCGGCCTTTGGCGTGGACGTGATGGAAGAGGCGGGGATTCCGTCTCTCAAGGCGCTGCGGGTCGCGCTGGCGGACAGCAGCGAGCTGGTCGCGGCGTGCCTCGACATCGCGGGCGATCACCGTCTGACGCCGGAATCGCGATCCCAGGCCGCCATGGCCGCGGCGCGGCTCATCGCGGCGTCGGCACAAACGGCGTCGGCCATTGCGCGTATCGCCGATTCCGGCACGCGCCAGCAGCTGGCCAGCGCGCGCATTCATGCCGAACGCGAAAAATCGACAAACGAATGTCTGGCCAGGCAGGCGGGCACAACATCTTGAGCGCACCCCCAAAACGCAGGCGCGGCGGCCAGCCCGGCAACAGGAACGCCGTGAAATCCGGAACGCGTACGGCACAGATGCGCGCGTTGCGCGCCCGCGTGCGCGCGCAGGTTCGCCGGCTGCGGCTGGTGGAGATGCAACTCAGGCGCAGCGTTCAATTGCCCGGTTGCCTTTCCATGTCATCGCCCGCGTTCGGGGCGGGTGGCGGCAAGTTTGCGATGGCCGGCCTACGCCCAGCTCACCTTGTTGCCGGGATGGCGGGCGAGGCGGCCGGCCAACTCCAGTTCCAGCAGCACGATCAGCACCGCGCCGGCGGATGCTCCGCATTGCCGCACGATCTCGTCCACCTCGACCGGCGCAGGCCCCAGACATTCCTCCACGCGCGCGCGAATGCGCTCCGCCTCGGTTTCCAGCTCGGGAAGATCGGGCTTGCCGCCGGCGGACGGCCGTTCGGGCTCGCGGAAGGTCTGGCCCAGCATCGGCTTCAGCACGGCCAGCACGTCTTCGGCGGATTCCGTCAGCGTTGCGCCTTCGCGGAGGAGCCGGTTGGCGCCCCTGGCCCGCGGGTCGAGCGGCGATCCGGGCACCGCGAAAACTTCGCGGCCCTGTTCCAGCGCGTAACTGGCGGTGATGAGCGAGCCGGATCCTTCGGCGGCTTCCGCCACCACCACGCCCCGCGAAAGCCCCGCGATGATGCGGTTGCGCCGGGGGAAGTGGCGCGCCTGCGGCGCCTGTCCCAGCGGCATCTCCGAAACGATCGCGCCCTCGGCGCGGATGCGTTCGTAGAGCGCTTCGTTCTCCGGCGGATAGATGACGTCAATCCCGCCGGCCAGCACGGCGCAGGTGCCGCCCCTGAGCGCGCCTTCGTGGGCGGCGGTGTCGATCCCCCGCGCGAGGCCCGACACGACCACAAGCTCCGCCGCCGCAAGATCGGCGGCAAGCGTCTGCGCGAGCTTGCGCGAAAGCGCCGAGGCGTTGCGTGCGCCCACGATCGCCACCATGTCGCGCTTGAGCAGATGCAGATTGCCGCACGCGTTGATCAGCGGCGGCGGCGGATCGAGCGCCGCCAGGCCTGCCGGAAAATCGGGCTCGCAGGCCGCGATCATGCGTGCGCCCATTTTCGCGAGCGCATCGAATTCGCGCTTTGCGTCGGCATCGGTGGGGATGCGCAATTCCGCCTTGCCGCCGCGGCGCGCCAGCCGTGGCACGGCTTCGAGCGCGGCGCTCGCCGATCCGCAATGGGCGATCAGGTTGGCGAATGTCACCGGCCCCACATTCTGCGTGCGGGCCAGCCGCCACCAGGCGCGGCGTTCGCTGTCGGAGAGGGACGTCATGGCTAGGCGGTATTCTTCTGCCCCACACGCGGCTCGGTGCCGTCCAGAATCCGCGCGATGTTCTTGCCGTGCGCCAGGATGATGACGATCGCCATGATGAGCGCGAGCGTGGCGTACAGCGGCTGATGGAAGAGGATCATGTAAACCGGCGCGGCCGCGCAGGCCGCCAGCGCCGACAGCGAGGAGATGCGGAAGATGGCCAGCATGGCGGCCCATGTGGCGATCAGCGCCAGCCCCACGGGCCAATAGACCGCCAGCAGAATTCCGCCCGCGGTCGCCACGCCCTTGCCGCCCTTGAATCTGAGCCACACGGGATAGAGATGCCCGATGAGGGCGGCCAGCGCGGCAAAGAACGCAAGCTCATCGCCGCCGAACCGCCGCGCCGCCAGCACGGCCGCAGCCCCCTTGGCCGCATCGCAAATGAGCGTTGCCACGGCCGCCCAGATCTTGCCCGTCCGCAGCACGTTGGTGGCGCCGGTGCTGCCGGACCCGATCTTGCGCACATCGCCTGCGCCCGCCGCCACCGAGAACAGGTATCCGAACGGAACGGAGCCCAGCAGATACGCCAGCACGATCGCAATCGCGACGGTCGTCCAGTCGGCCGGATGGGGCAGGGCGAACATCAGGCGTGCGCGGCCAGTTTGCGCGCCGGCCGGAAGCCCGCGGCCTGGGCATCGGCGGCGCTTGCGAAGAACAGCGTGTCTTTCAGGCTCTTCGGCGCCTGCTCGGTGAATTCGCCGCTGGTGCGGTTGGCGGCGACGAATTCCAGGATATCCGTCTCGCAATAGAAGCAGCGCAGGCGCGCGCCGCCGATCACATGAAACTTGTTGCGCGTATATTTGCGTTCCATGGCGTCGTGCACGATGCAGTTGGGGTTGGCGCAGCGGATGCCGGTTTCCGTCGGCTGGTCGTAAAGCGGCGTCCGCTCGGCGCGGAAGCCGCCCGGGAATTTTTCCAGGCTGTTCTTTCGGGCGCGGCCCAGAAGCGCGGCAATCAGCGCCATGCGCACGGGGATTCCGTACGCGGCCTGCTGGAAGTAAAGCGCGCGGCGGTCGCTGTCGAGCGCGGTGTCGAGTTCGCCCACCCGCGGAAGCGGATGCAGCACGCTGGTGTGCGAATATTTTTCCGCCTTCAGGAAATCCGCATCGATCGTCGGATAGTCGCCCCTGGCTTCCGCCCAGCGTTCCTTCTGGAAGCGGGTGACATACATCACGTCAATGTTCTTTCCGGTGGGAATGAGCGCAAGCTGGTGCGGCCTGTTCGCGGTGACGTACACCGCATCGAAGCCTTCGCCCTGCTCGGCCTTGGGCAAAAGCCGCGAGCGGAATTCATGTTCCAGCCGCCAGGCCACATGCTCCGGCAGCTCCATGCCCTTGGCCGGCATGGTGAGAATGTTCGCGCCGTGGCGGGCCAGCGCATAGACGAAGGAATGGATCGTGCGGCTGGTTTTCAGGTCGCCGGTCAGCGCCACATTGAGGTTCCTGATCGTCTTGTGCGCGCGCCGGAGCGTGAAAAGATCGCACAGCGTTTGCGTCGGATGCTCATGCGCCCCGTCGCCGGCATTGATCACCGGCACGTGCGCGTATTCCGCGGCAAGCCGCGCCGCTCCGTCGCGCGGATGGCGAATGACCAGAAGGTCGGCATAATTCTCCACGATGCGCACGGTATCGGCGAGGCTTTCGCCCTTTGCGGCGGAGCTTGTGGTGGGATCGGCGCTGGAAATGACCTTGCCACCGAGCCTCAGCATCGCGCTTTCGAACGACAGCCGCGTGCGGGTGGAGGGCTCATAGAACAGCGTGGCGAGGATCGCTCCTTTGGCCGTTTCCGTGCTTTTGCCCACGCGCCATTTGCGCGACGGATCGCCCAGCGTTCTGAGGAAGCTTTCGGCCTGGGAAAAGATCTTGCCGATCTCGGACAGCTCGAGATCGTTGATCGAGGTGATGTGCCGCCGTCTGGCGGCCGGCCGCGCCGCTTTGCCCATGGGAGTACGGTTTATAGGGCTGCGCCCGAAGTGCGGCAAGCGACTGGGGCGGCGTTGTCCTGGATCGAATCGCGGTCTCCGCCATCGTCATCGCCCGCTCCATGCGGGCGACCCAATTTCTTTTTTGAAAGAAAATGGGTTGCCCGGACAGGCCGGCCCATGACGGTGTATGGTTTCCCTCAAAACCTGGACCGCTCTACGCATTCCTCATTGTGCGCAACTGGTCCAGCGCGCCTTGCAGGATGTAGGCGGCCGCCATCTTGTCCACCACCTGTCCGCGGCGCTTGCGCGAGGCGTCGGCTTCCAGAAGCGTGCGCGTTACGGCGGCGGTAGAAAGCCGCTCGTCCACCAGCACGATGGGAACATCGCTGAGCTTCGCAAGGTTGCTGGCGAAGGCGCGCGCCGATTGCGCGGCGGCGCCGGAGGTGCCGTCCATGTTCAGCGGCAGGCCGATGATGATCCCGCCGATGCCGTGTTCTTCGATCAGGGTCAGAATGGCGTTGGCATCGGCGGTGAATTTTCCGCGCCTCATTGTGTCCATCGGCGAAGCGACAAAGCGCAGCGTATCCGACAGCGCCATCCCGATGGTCTTCTCGCCAAGATCAAGGCCGAGCAACCGCGCGCCGGGCTCAAGAAGGGCATGAAGCTGCCCGAGCGAGACGATGCTCATTCAGCGAGCCTCTTCCCCCCTTGTGGGGGAAGATGTCGCGAAGCGACAGATGGGGGGATGCAACCGCACAGCCCCCTTCCGTCCGCCTTCGCTTCGCTGCGGTGGCCACCTTCCCCCATAAAGGGGGAAGAGGCTGAGATGTTTTTACCCATCCGTCCGCTGCCCGATCTCGACGCGGTTGCCGGCGGGATCGCGGATGAAAATGCGGATCAGCCCTTCGGCCGGCCCGTCTTTCTCGATGGCCAGGCCGGCCGCCTGCGCCTTTGCGCGCGCCTCGTCCAGATCGGCCACCAGGAAACAGACATGCCGTTTGGAGGGCGGGGAGCCCTCCGGGTCCAGCCCGATGTGAAGCTGCACGTTGCCGGCCGCAAACCAGGCGCCGCCGCGGCCCTTCATGTCGGCCGGTTTTTCGATTTCGGCCAGGCCCAGCACGTCGCGGTAGAAGGCGATGGATTCCTTCTCCAGCGCCCGGGGCACGGCGATTTGCACGTGATCTACGGCGTAGATTCCAAAGGACATCGGCTATGCAATCCCTCGCTTGCAAGGCTTCCGGCTGGTTGGTAGCTAGGCGCCTGTCTAGCACATTCGCCCAAAGGAAACCTCATGTCCGTGGACAGGGACACCGTTCGCCGCATCGCCCGGCTGGCGCGCATCGCGCTGCCGGAAGAGCGTGTCGGGGCGATGGAAAAGGAGCTGAACGGAATCCTGCGCTGGGTGGAACAGCTGCAGGAAGTGAATGTCGAGGGCGTTCAGCCCATGACGAGCGTGGTCGCCCAGAAGCTCAAGATGCGCGACGACGTAGTGACCGAAGGCGATCAGGCCGAGGCCGTCGTCGCCAACGCGCCGCAGTCCGAAGACAATTTCTTTCTCGTGCCCAAGGTGGTGGAATGAGCGGCGCGCTCACCGATTTCACGCTGGCCGAGGCGCGCGAGGCGTTGCGCGGCAAAAAGGTCTCGGCCACCGAGCTTGCGAAGGCGCACATCACCGCGATCGAAAAGTCGCGCTCGCTGAACGCCTTCGTCACCGAAACGCCGGAGCGCGCGCTGGCGATGGCCAAAGAGTCCGACGCGCGCATCGCCAGCGGCCAGGCGCGCCCGCTGGAAGGGCTGCCGCTCGCCATCAAGGATCTGTTCTGCACCAAAGGCGTGCGCACGACCGCCGGCTCGAACATCCTGAACAATTTCGTGCCGCCCTACGAATCCACCGTCTCGCAGAATCTGTGGGATGCCGGCGCGGTGATGCTGGGCAAGACGAACATGGACGAATTCGCCATGGGCTCGTCGAATGAAACCAGCGCCTTCGGCCCGGTGTTCAATCCCTGGCGCGCGCGGAATTCGAACCAGAATCTCGTGCCCGGCGGTTCTTCCGGCGGATCCGCGGCGGCCGTGGCGGCCTGTCTTGCCTTGGGCGCCACCGGCACCGACACCGGCGGTTCCATTCGCCAGCCCGCCGCCGTCAGCGGCATCGTGGGCCTGAAGCCGACCTATGGCCGCTGTTCGCGCTTCGGCATCGTGGCGTTCGCCTCGTCGCTCGATCAGGCGGGCCCCATGACGCGCACCGTTCGCGATGCGGCGATCCTGCTGCGGCACATGGCGAGCGTGGACCCCCGGGATTCCACCAGCGTGGATGTTCCCGTGCCCGATTACGAGGCGGCGCTGGACAAGCCGATCAGGGGGCTGCGCGTCGGCATCCCGAAGGAATACCGGCTTGACGGCATGCCCGAAGAAATCGAGGCCATCTGGCGCAAGGGGGCCGAATGGCTGAAGGCGCAGGGCGCCGAGATCGTGGATGTCAGCCTGCCGCACACCAGATATGCGCTGCCGGCCTACTACATCGTGGCGCCTGCCGAAGCCTCATCCAATCTCGCGCGCTATGACGGCGTGCGCTATGGCCTGCGCGCGAAAGGCGCGGACGACCTGATCGATCTCTACGAAAAGACGCGCGCGGAAGGCTTCGGCGCGGAGGTGAAGCGTCGCGTGCTGATCGGCACCTATGTTCTTTCCGCCGGCTATTACGATGCCTATTACACACGCGCCCAGAAAGTTCGCGCCCTCATCCTGCGGGATTTCGTGCAGGCCTATGAGACGTGCGACGTGCTCCTGACGCCGGCCACGCCCGGGCCCGCCTTTGCCGTGGGCTCCAAGTCCGACGATCCTGTTTCCATGTATCTGAATGACGTGTTCACGGTGACGGTGAACCTTGCCGGCCTTCCCGGCATTTCGGTACCGGCCGGGCTCACGGCGGAAGGTCTCCCGCTGGGCCTGCAGATCATCGGCAAGGCGTTTGACGAAGCGACCGTCCTGCGCGCGGGCCGCGCCATCGAAGAGGCTGCCGGCTTTGCTGCAAAGCCCTCGCCGTGGTGGAGGGCCGTATGAGCAGCGCCAAAACCATCAGGGGCCAGACAGGCGATTGGGAAATCGTCATCGGCATGGAGGTGCATTGCCAGGTGCTCTCCAACGCCAAGCTCTTCTCCGGCGCCTCGGCCGCCTTCGGCGCCGAGCCCAACCAGCATGTGAGCTTCGTGGATGCGGCCATGCCCGGCATGCTGCCCGTCATCAACCGCTTCTGCGTGGAGCAGGCGATCAAGACCGGGCTTGGCCTGAAGGCGAAGATCAACCGCGTCTCGGTCTTCGACCGGAAGAACTATTTCTACCCCGATCTGCCGCCGGGCTATCAGATTTCCCAGTACAAGCAGCCCATCGTAGGCGAGGGCATCGTCACCATTGACCTTCCGGGCGGGGAAACGCGCGAGGTCGGCATCGAGCGTCTGCATCTGGAGCAGGACGCGGGCAAAAGCCTGCACGACCAGCACGCCGACTACACCTTTGTGGATCTGAACCGCGCGGGCGTCGCCCTCATGGAAATCGTGACGAAGCCCGACATGCGTTCGGCCGAGGAAGCCGCCGCCTTCCTGCGCAAGCTGCGGGCCATCGTGCGCTATCTGGGAACCTGCGACGGCAATATGGACGAAGGCTCCATGCGGGCCGATGTGAACGTCTCGGTGCGCAAGCCTGGCGCGCCCTATGGCACGCGCTGCGAGATCAAGAATGTGAACTCCATGCGCTTCGTGGCGCAGGCCGTGGAATATGAGGCCCGCCGCCAGGTGGACATCATCGAGGGCGGAGGTGCCGTCAAACAGGAAACCCGCCTGTTCGACAGCCGCAACGGCGAAACGCGCTCCATGCGCTCCAAGGAAGAAGCGCATGATTACCGCTATTTCCCCGATCCCGACCTGCTGCCGCTGGAAATCGGACAGGACTGGATTGACCGGATCGCCAGATCGCTGCCCGAGCTGCCGGACGAAAAGAAGGCCCGCTTCATGAGGGATTTCGGCATCTCCGCTTACGATGCGGGCGTGCTGGTGGCCGAGCGCGAGCTGGCCGATTACTTCGAGGAAATGGCGCGCGCCGCCGATCCGAAAGTGGCCGCCAACTGGCTGAACAATGAAGTGCTGGGACGCCTCAACCGCGATGGCCTGACCATCGCGCAGGTGCCGGTTTCCGCCAGCGCAAACGCAAGCATTCTGGCGATGATCGCCGATGGAACGATTTCCGGCAAAATCGCCAAGGATTTGCTGGACATCCTGTGGAGTGAAGGCGGCGATCCGCGGGATATTGTCGAGAAGCGCGGCCTCAGGCAGGTCACCGATATGTCCGCCATCGAGAAGGCGGTTGACGCGGTGATTGCCGCCAATCCCGACAAGGTGGAAGAGGTGAAGAAGAAGCCGAAACTTGCGGGCTGGTTCACCGGTCAGGTGATGAAAGCAACCGGGGGAAAGGCGAACCCCTCGGCCGTCAATGCCATTCTCAAATCCCGACTCAATTTGCCCGACGACGTGTGATTCGTACAGATTTCAATGTGGCGGCGTGACGAGCGCGCATTTTTCTGAATTTTCACCACCATCGCGCGAATTGCGAATTCATTCGGAAAAATCTGCATCAAATGAATTTGTGTTCCGCAAAATGCCCATGACAGAAGGGCGGGCTATTGCGTCATTGACGCAAGACACTCATATTCTTTGCGTTTTGGGGGGTGCGAGTCGCACGACCCGAACAATGCAGAGGAGTCGTTACTCATGCCAATGACT
>JAJPIX010000010.1 GCA_021324545.1 Alphaproteobacteria bacterium | reverse complement strand
TGAGACGGTGGGGCGCGTCAAACGTTCCTGCTGGAATGCTGTGAAAAGCTACATTCGCGGGCACATTGAGAGCAAAGGCACCGTCGTTCACATGTCGGAGACGACGGTGAGATAGCGTCACCCACTCAGGCGATTGAAGATGTATCTGCGCCGAAATCTCCTCGCGCTTTGTGCAGCCGTGGTGTTCGCTGTGGGCTTCTGCTTGTGCAGTTCCACAGCGATGGCGGCGGCGCCGCACTTCGCTCCCGGACAGATTTGGTCGATCAAATCGACTCCGCCGACGACCGCCAAAGTCGTCATTGTTCGCATCGAGCCGTGGCATAAGCGAGCAGTTGTCCATGTCGAATTGGCTCGGAGTGTTCAGCCCGGGGAACAGAATGACCCAAGCGCCATCGTGCAGCTATATATCATCAAATGATGGAACTACATTATGTTAGCCTGCCCATCGCGGCTCCTGTCGTTCACGGCGATAAATGCTCCACTTTTGAGAGTTGATTGTGCCACAAAGGAGATTCTGTCCCGAGTTGCTCCCGCTAGGTTCGGGCGTTCAAGCAAATTTTTTGATGCAACGCACCTTTACGGTATTTCTCCGCAGAAAGGGCGCGCGCATCTATTTAAGGTGGCGCTTTATTCTCCCCGGTTGAAAACGCACAACTCCAGTGATGACAAATCTCTCCGATGGCTGGACCTCTCTCTCCTCACTCATCGCAGAAGAAGTAAAGGTATTTCAGATACAAGTGATTTCTTCAGAGAAAAGCGCTCTTTACCCGATAAATCGTTTCCAAATTTGGCGTGAAGGCAGATCGGTGAGGTCCGTTCTCGTGATGAAGTCTATTGGACAATCTTCAGGACGCTGGCCCGTATGGCGCTCCACGGGCGAAAGCCCTATCAATCCGAGCTCGAGGCTTTGCAGGCCGCATTTCTGGAGGCGGTCAACGCGCAGGCCGGAGAGGAATGTGCATGAACGTCTCCGACGCCATCGCCACGCGCAAGTCCGTTCGCGCCTTCAGGCCCGATCCCGTGCCGCGCGAAACGGTGGAGGATATTCTGTCGCGCGCCGCGCGCGCGCCCTCGGGCGGCAATCTGCAGCCGTGGAAGGTTTATGTGCTGATGGGCGGCGCGCGCGATGAGCTCGTCCGCCGCGTGGCCGAGGCGCGCAAGACCCATCCGATGGGCGAGCCGCCGGAATATCACATCTATCCGCCGCATCTGACCGAACCCTACCGCACGCGCCGCTTCCGCGTGGGCGAGCAGATGTATGCGAAATACGGAATTCCGCGCGAAGACAAGCCGGCGCGTCTGCGGGCCTTCGCGCGCAACTGGGAATTCTTCGGCGCGCCGGTGGGCATGATCTTCACGATCGCCCGCCAGATGCAGCAGGGGCAATGGGCCGATCTCGGCATGTTCATGGAGAACATCATGTTGCTGGCGCGCGAACATGGTCTTCACAGCTGTCCGCAGGAAGCCTGGGCGGTGTGGCACAGGGTCATCCGCGAATATCTTTCGGTGCCGGAAAGCGAAATGGTGTTCTGCGGCATGAGCCTCGGCTACGCCGATGAAAGCGCGCCCGTCAATTCGCTCGTCAGCGAACGCGCGGCGCTTGATGAGTTCGCCGTATTCAGGGAATGAGTCACGCGGCGCCGCGGAGAAATTCGCGCTCCGCGTTTTCCGCGTCTCGGCGTGAGATTTTCCTTTCGGCGCAAAAAGAACCTGCAGAAAGAGAAACCCGCATTGGCTCAACGCCAATGCGGGTTCCCGCTTGATATCGCGCGGCTCGCGGGGAGGGGCTTGCCGCTGGCCGTGCGGCCTCAAGACCGTCAGAGCGTGAACCGGATGCCCAGCCACGCGCCGGTGTAGGGGTCGATCTCGCAGAACGCGAGGCGCCCGGTCACCGGGTCATAGCAACGCTGCACATAGTAATTGCCGTAGATATACGGTGTGCCGACGTAGCGGATGCCCGGCCGCGCGCGGAAGAACACAAAGGCGCGTTCGCGCGTGATGAACGGCCGGAACGGGCGGCGCACGACGCGCGTCGTCGTCACGGTCGTGCGATGCACCACGCGCTGGCCGTTGTTGTGGGTGACCCATGTGCGATGCACCACGCGTTTGTGCACGACTGCTGCATCGCTCGCCGTTGCGCCGGCGAATACAAGACCGGCGGCAAGGGCCGGCATCAGAAGTTTGCGGATATTCATGATCCTCTCTCCTTGCTTGCCCCAGGTTGCTGACGCTGTAATTCTTCTTTCGAAGCCATACATCTTGGGCCGTAATATTGTGCATGCGGGCTGAATGTGGCCTTGACGGCCCATTCATCCCGCGTTCATCGCAAAAGGGATAGAAACCGCCCATGCGTGGCATTGCGACTTTGGCGGCCGCCCTGCTGGTGTTGATGGGAATATCGTCTGCGCTCGCCCAGTCACAGGTGCGCGAGCGCGTGCGTTCCGGCGAAGTGCAGCCGCTGGATCAGATCCTGCCGCAGATCCGCGAAGGATATCCCGGCGCCTTCTACGACGCGCAGGGCCCGTTTCCCGGCCCCGACGGCCGCCCGCATTACCGGATCAAATGGTTGACACCGGATGGCCATATTGTCTGGTTCAATGCCGATGCGCGCACGGGCCGGATTATCGGTATAGAAGGTGCGCCACGATTCTACGGGCGTCCGCCCGGGGCATTTCGCGGCGGGCCGCGCGGTCCCTTCCGCTTCTGGCGCGGATGGGGCGGCGGACCCCGCGGCGGCCCGCGCGGCGGGCGCGGACGCCGCGGCAGGTGAGACATGCGCATACTTCTGGTGGAAGATGATCGTGATCTGCAGCGCCTTCTGAAGCGCGCGCTGGTTGACGCCGGTTACGTCGTGGATACCGCAAGCGACGGCGAGGAAGGCCATTTTCTCGGCGATACCGAACCCTATGATGCGGTCATTCTGGATCTTGGCCTGCCCAAGCTCGACGGCGTGACGGTGCTGGAACGGTGGCGCAAGGCCGGAAAGACCATGCCCGTGCTCATCCTCACCGCGCGCGACCGCTGGAGCGACAAGGTCACGGGCTTCGATGCCGGCGCCGACGATTATCTGGCCAAGCCGTTCTACACCGAAGAGTTGCTTGCGCGCCTGCGCGCGCTTCTGCGGCGCGCGGCCGGCATCGCCAAGTCCGAAATCGAAATCGGCCCGCTGCGCATCGACACGCGTGCAAGCCGCGTCACGCTGAACGGAAGCCCGGTGAAGCTGACATCGCTCGAATACCGGCTGCTGGCCTATCTGGCGCATCATCAGGGGCGCGTGGTGTCCCGCGGCGAACTGGTGGAGCATCTTTACGATCAGGATTTCGACCGCGACTCCAACACGATCGAGGTATTCGTGGGCCGGTTGCGCAAGAAACTCGACCCCAATCTCATCCAAACGGTACGCGGCCTTGGCTATTGCCTTGCAAATCCCGACGCGCCTGAAGAAGAAAAAGACCGCGCGAAGGCGTGAGTCGCTTTCGGCGCGGCTGATCGCGGCGGCGGCTGTGCTGATCGTGCTCGGCCTTGTCGGCGGCGGATTTCTCCTGTCGGGCGTCTTCCGCGGCTCGGCCGAAGACAGCTTCGATGCCAGGCTCGATTTCTATCTCGATGGCCTCATCGCGGCGGCAACGCCTGCGCCGGAAGGGGGAATTACGCTTCAGGGCGAATTCGCCGAACCGAGGTTCCAGCGGATCTATTCCGGCTGGTACTGGCAGATCACGCCGGACAATGCCGGCAAGCCGGGCGCGCCGGACATACAGGTCTCGCGCTCGCTGTGGGACAAGAACATCGTGCAAACCGGCCCGCACGACAGCCACGGCCTCATCTGGGGTTATGCCGTGGGGCCCGAGGGCCAGCATCTGCGCGTGCTGGAGCGCCATATCGACTTTCCGGTCATCCGCAACGGCAAGACGCAGGGCATGCGCGGCTATACGTTCGCCGTGGCCGGCGACCTTTCGGAAGTGGACAACGATGTCAGCGATTTCAACAGCACGCTGATGTGGTCCTTTGCCGTGCTCGGCGCCGGGCTGATCCTGGCGATCTTCATCCAGGTGCGCATCGGCCTGCGGCCCCTGCGCCGCGTCAGCGATGCGCTTGCCCGCATCCGCGACGGCAAGGCGCGCAGGCTCGAAGGCGATTTTCCGGTGGAGATCACCCCGCTTGCGGCCGAGCTCAACAGCCTCATCGACCACAATGCGGAAGTCGTGGCGCGCGCGCGCACCCATGTCTCCAATCTCGCGCACTTCCTCAAGACGCCGCTCACGGTCCTGTCGAGCGAAGCGGCCGCCCAGCCCGGCCCGCTGGCCGATGCCGTGTTCCGCCAGGTGGAGATCATGCGCCGGCAGGTGGATCATTATCTCATGCGCGCGCGCGCGGCGGGCGCTCTCGATGTCATCGGAAGCCGGACGATGGTGCGGCCCGTGCTGGATGACCTGTTGCGCACGCTGAAGCGCATCCATGCCGGCCGCGGCCTGAACTTCACGGTCGATTGTCCGCCGAACCTTGTCTTCCGCGGCGACAAGCAGGACCTCGAGGAGATGGCGGGCAACCTCATCGACAACGCCTGCAAATGGGCGCACGGCCGCGTCAGGGTCGCGGCAACCCGGACCGGCGGCATGCTCGACATCCGCGTCGAAGACGATGGGCCCGGCCTCTCGCCCGAAGAACGCTCCCGGGTGGGCGAACGGGGCGAGCGGCTGGACGAGAATGTTCCGGGCACGGGGCTTGGCCTGGCCATAACCCGTGACATTTCCAAGCTTTATGGGGGGGCTTTGGCCCTTGGGGCCTCGGACATGGGGGGGCTCGAGGCCCGCCTGACGCTGCCGGCGAGTCTCTGATTGGCGCAAGCCCCTATTAAGATTGTCCCCCCTAGAATGTTGGTCTGAAAGCATTTTTTGGACACGCCGCCCGGGGGGCGATGCTCCGCATGACGCCTGAGAAACTGAATGTCCTGCTTGGCTTCCTGGGAAAGCTGCCCGCCCCTTTGGCGGCCCGGCTGGCCAAGGCCGTGGAAGCTGACCGGCTCAGCGAACATGGCGCGCTGCCGCATGATCTCATTCTCGAGGGCCTGCGGCCGATGCTTCGCGATGCCCATTCCGGGCGCATTCCCGGGCCGCTGCGTCTCTTCAGCCGGCCGTTCGAGGATCTTCTGACCAACCGTCCGCGCACGCAGAAGCAGAAGGGCCGCATCGCGCGCGCCAGCATCGTGCCCATCTGGCAATGGATTGCCGGCAAGCTCCTGCCCCAGTCGGCCGGCGCTTTCGCCGCCGAGACGCGCACATTGATCCTGACCGGCCGCATGAACGAAGCGATGGAGCGCACCGCGCTGTTCTGGGCGGAAGCCGCGCCGGCCATGCGCGCCGCCCTTGAATCCGAACCGGAGCGCAAGGCCGTCCGCCAGCTTCTCGGAAATGACATGATCCTCGCCGATGCCGGCGAAATGGCGCTGGTCATTTCGGCGGGCCCGCAAATCTGCGCGCTTCAGGACAAGCTGCCGCTCCGGCTGCAGGCCATGACAGACGAATTCCTCTGGATGTACCGCGCGCTTTACGACGAGCTGGCCGCAGCCATTCCCGATGCCGCGCCATTTGTGGCCGTGATGGCGATGAACCGGCTGGAAAAGCCGTGGGAAGCGCTGCGCCTGCCGCTCATGATTTCGCGTCAGACGCAGGATATCCTCATCAGCCGCACCGACATGGGGCTCGTGGGCGAAATCCTGTTCGCCGACATCGAAGAACATGCCGCAGCCATTCGCGCCGCGCGCGCGCCGGCCTTCGACGGCGCGGAACTGGCGCATCACGTGGACCGTTTTGCCGAGCTATCCAACGGGCTCGTCAAGGAAGTGGGCGTGCGGCGCGACGGCAAATGGGGCCAGCGCCTGCTCAGCGACCGGGCGGCGATCGCCGAAGTGATGGAAGGATTCATGGAGCGCGGCGTGAAGGAGATTCTGGCGGTGCTGGCCATGCAGAAGGGAAGCTTCGGCCGCAGCGCGCGCGTGCCGGACGTATCGCGCCCGGTGGACCCTGAAAAGGCCGCGCGCGCCATCAACTATGCAAGGCTCATCGTCGGCTGCCGTTCATCGGCCGCCGCCGGGTCCTTCGCCGCGGCGCAGAAGGACGCCTTCGACAAGGTTTCCGGCGAACTCAAGCTCTATATCGAGGAAATCGTGCGCGAGCTTCGGGAGTGCGACAGCGAACGCCGTGCCCGTGTGGAACAGCATTTCGAGCTGGCCGCCTCGCTCACGGCAATCCTCTTCAGCGAGCAGGAAGCCGATCTTCTGCACCGCAGGGCGCGCGCCGCGCTGGCCGCCTGATTCCACATGATTGTGATTGCGGGCCAATCCGTGCCGGAATATATCTGTGCACGGAGAAAGCAATGTCCGTTGCGCGTGGTGCGTTCGAGGTCCTGAACCGGGCTGCCGGCATTGCACCCCTGCGCCCGCCTGTTTTCGAAGGCGACGATCCTGTTCTGGCCACGCCGTTTCGCGCCGCGTCTGCGGCGGCTGCCGCGCTTGGCTTCGGCGCGGCCGCCGCGGGCGAAATCTGGCGGCTGCGCGGCGGCAAACAGCAGCAGGTCTCGCTTGATCTGGGCGCCGCGGGCGCCTCGCTGCTGTCCTTTGCGCTGCAGACCCTCGACGGCAAGAGCCTGCCGCGCGAGCAGCACCCGGTGACGGGGATTTACCGCTGCGGCGACGGCCGCTTCATCCATCTGCACGGCGGGTTTCCCTATTTGGCGGCCCGCACGCTCGATCTGCTCAATGCCGATGGCACGCCCGAAGCCATCGCGCAGGGCGCGGAAAAGTGGAATGCCTTTGCGCTGGAGGAATCGCTTGCTTTCATGGGGCTTTGCGGCGCGGTGGTGCGCGATCCGCTGGAATGGCGGGACAGCCCGCAGGGTGCCGCGATTGCCGGCACGCCGCCCATCGTTCTGAAGAAAATCGGCTCGGCGCCGCCGCTAAGGCTTTTGCAGAGTTCCGAACCCCTGGCCGATGTTCACGTGCTGGATCTGACGCGCGTGCTGGCCGGCCCCACGGCCGGACGCACGCTCGCCTCCTATGGTGCGGACATCCTGTTGGTGCGCAGCGAGCGGCTTCCAACGATCGAAACCTTCGATCTCGATACCGGCCATGGAAAACGCGCCATCAGTCTGGATCTGCTGAAACCGGGCGATGCGGAAACCTTGCGGCAGCTTTCGCGCGGCGCCCATGTGTTCATCGATTCGTACCGGCCGGGCGCCCTTGCCAAGCTGGGCTTCACGCCGCATGCGCTCGCCCATTCCAATCCGGGCATGATCTATGTTGCCGTCTCCTGCTACGGGCATGACGGGCCGTGGGCGAAACGGCGCGGATGGGAACAGCTCGCGCAGGCCGCAACCGGAATCGCCCATGAACAGGGCGCCTTCGTCGCGCAGCGCCAGGGCCGGCGCGAGGTCATCCCGCAGATCATCCCGGCCGCCGCCTGCGATTACATCACGGGCTATCTCGCCGCTGCCGGCGCCATCGCCGCCCTGCTGCGCCGCATTCGCGAGGGCGGAAGCTGGCTTGTGGAGGTGTCCCTGTCGGCCACCGGCATGTGGCTGCAATCGCTGGGGAAGGCCGACGCGGCCGCCGTTCCCGAAAACTGGGCGCCCGCGGGGCTGGACGCCTACATGCAGTCATGCGACACCGCGCGCGGGCGGCTGCAATTTCTGGGGCCGGTCGTGCGGATGTCGGAGACGCCGCCGGTCTGGCGTCGCCCGCCGCCCATGCCCGCCGCCGACGAGGTGAAGTGGCTGGCCGCTTGAGGGGTGTCTGAATGCCGCCGAAAAGCAATCCGCTGAAGCTCAATCCGCTTCAGTTGCGCACGCTGACCATCATGCAGGCGCTCGTGCGCCTGCGCGGCGCCGCGACCGCCGGGCCGGGGCCCGGCGAGGTGACTCTCTCGCAATTTCCGCAGGCGCATGGCGATCATTTTCATCTGGGCGACGCGGTGGTGGCGGGAAAGGACGCAACGGGCCTTTACAACGAAAAGGTCTGGAACGCGCTCGAGCGCAAGGGGCTGGCGCGCAGCCAGTGGCCGCACCAGATCGTGCTCACGCCGTCGGGTCTTGGCTACGACACCGGGCTTGCGGACGAAATCTTCCGCCGCGTGCAGCACTAGCTATTTGGCGCGCGTCATTACCAGAAGCGGCTTGACGAACAGCTTCAATCCGTCGGGGCTCTGGAAGAAGGCGTCGAGCGCCTGGGCATCCGCCGTGATGTGCACATCGCCGTATGAGCCCTGCTCGATTTCGCCCTTGATCTTGCCCGACTGGATTGCGGCCTTGGCGGCATCTTCGTCCACCAGATAGAGCGTGATCTGCCCGCCTTTGCCCGCGCGGTAAAGCAGCGGAAATATCCGCGTCAGGGAATCGTCGGGCGCCTTGCCGTTGTTGGAAACTTCCTGCGCATTGATGAAGCGGTTCGTTCCAAGCGTTGCCGTCTGCAGCCGGTAAACGCTCCATTCGCCGGAATCCTTTGCGGGCTTGTATGGCGTCATGACGAGCGTGAAGCTGCCGTCCGGCTGCGGCAGGAAGTGGAAATAGGCCGCGTCGGCGTTCTTGTCCGACTTGTCGGCGCTGCGCGCGATCCAGGTTCCGATCAGCGATGGGTCCGGCCTGAAGCCGGCGGTCGAGCCCACCGGCACCGACGTCGTCACCGGCAGGCACGATGCGAGAAACAGGCAGATGGCGGCCGCCGCGGCGGCGCGAATTCGGGTCATGGCGCTCCCCTTCGATCCGATTCAACAATCATAGCCCATTGGGGCCAAAGCGGGGCGTCAGAGCGTCGCGACTGTGTTGGATTGCGCAAACCCGTTCTTTATAGTCCGGCGTCGGCCGGAAGCAGAAGCCCTTGATGAATCAAAGAAAGCGCCGCCGCCTGGCATTCGCTGCGGCCCTCTTCATCGCCGCCGCGGGCGGCGCAGCGCTCGTGCTGACCGCGCTGCGGGACAACGTTCTTTATTTCTACAGTCCCTCCGACGTGGCGGCCAGACATATCGAGCCCGGTGTTGCGTTTCGCATCGGCGGCCTTGTTCAGCAGGGCAGCGTCGCGCATGGGCCCGGCGCGACGGTCCGGTTTGTCGTGACCGACGGAAAGTCGCGCGTGCCTGTCGAATATACGGGCGTGCTGCCGGATCTGTTTCACGAAGGGCGGGGCGTGGTCGCCGCGGGATCGCTTGACGGATCGGGCGAATTCAATGCCACGGAAGTGCTCGCCAAGCATGACGAGCGCTACATGCCGCCGGAAGTGGTGGATGCGCTCAAACGCGCGGGCCGCTGGAAGGAAGGCGAAGGAACCGCGCGGTGACAGGCGAAATCGGTCAACTCGCCCTGTGCCTGTCGCTTGCATTGTCGCTCGTCATGGCGATTGCCGGCCTTGCCGGCGCGCGCGCCAATTCCGGTCTTGCCCGCGATGTCGCGCTGCATGCGGCGATGGGCCTGTTTGCGTTCGTTGCGCTGGCGTTCGGCGCGCTGGTGTTTGCGTTCGTCACATCCGATTTCAGCGTGCTGGATGTGGCGCAGAATTCGCACACCGCAAAGCCGCTCATCTACAAGATCACCGGCGCGTGGGGAAACCACGAAGGTTCGATGCTGCTTTGGGTATTCGTGCTGGCGGTTTATACCGCGGCAATCGCCTTCGCCCGGCGCGGCGGCGCGCAGCTCACCTCCGCGGCGCTCGGCGTGCAGGGGCTGCTGGCGGCGGCCTTTCTGCTGTTCATTCTTTTCACGTCCGACCCGTTTCTCAGGCTCGATCCGCCGCCCTTCGAAGGGGCCGGGCTCAATCCGCTGTTGCAGGATCCGGGGCTGGCGATGCATCCGCCGATGCTCTACGCCGGCTATGTCGGGCTTTCGGCGGCGTTTGCCTATGCGGCGGCGGCGCTCATCACCGGCCGGGCCGATGCCAGTTGGGCGCGCGCCGCGCGGCCCTTCATGCTGGCCGCCTGGATTGCGCTCACGCTCGGCATCACGCTGGGCAGCTGGTGGGCCTATTACGACCTGGGTTGGGGCGGTTTCTGGTTCTGGGACCCGGTGGAAAATGCTTCGCTCATGCCGTGGCTTGTGGCGACCGCCCTGCTGCATTCGGCGCTGGCCACCGAACGCACGGGCGCCTTTCGCGCCTGGACGCTTCTGCTGGCGATCGCCGGCTTTTCGCTCAGCCTGATCGGAACGTTCCTGGTGCGGTCGGGTGTGCTGACGTCGGTTCATTCCTTTGCGAACGATCCCGAACGCGGCGTTTATATCCTCGCGCTGATTTTTGCCGCGATCGGGGGAGCGCTTGCGCTCTTCGCCTGGCGCGCGCCCAAACTCCAGGGCGGGGCAGCGTTTGAACCGGTCAGCCGCGAAACGGCGCTGCTGCTGAACAACCTCCTTCTTGCGGCCGCCGCGGCCACGGTGTTCATCGGCACGCTTTACCCGCTCGTGCTGGACTCGCTCTGGGGCATCAGGATTTCCGTGGGCCCGCCCTATTTCGCGATCACTTTTGCGCCGGTGTTTGCGGCGCTGCTTTTGCTCGTGCCGCTGGGGCCGCAGCTGTCGTGGCGCAAGGCGGATTTGGGGGCTGCGTTTCGTGCGCTTTCGCCGGCGCTCGGCGTTGCCGCGGTTGCCGGCCTCCTGGTGCTTGCGTTTGCGGCTGCGCCTGCGCTTCAGGCGGCTTGCGCCTGTGCCCTTGCCACATGGGTGATCGCCGCCGGCATAATCCAGATTTCCGGGCGCTGGCGCGCGCGAACGATGTCGTTCGGCGCCTGTGCATCGGCGCTGGCTCATGCGGGGCTTGGCGTCACGCTGCTCGGCATCGTGGGCGCCACCGCGTGGAAAAGCGAAGCGCTCGATGTGCTCAAGCCGGGCCAAACCATGCAGGTTGCACAATATGCCTTGCGGCTCGACAACGTGGAGCGCGTGCAGGGTCCGAACTATTTTGCCGATCGCGCCGACATCTCCGTGCAAACCCACGGCCGGACCATCGCCACAATCGCGCCCGAAAAGCGCAGCTATCCCGTCGAAGGACAGGCTGTCTCCGATACCGCGATCCGCACGACCGGTTATGAAGACCTCTATGTCGCCCTAGGCGATGATCGCGGCGGCGGCGCGTGGGTGATCCGCGCCTATGTCAATCCGCTCGCGCCATTCATCTGGTTCGGCGGCGCGTTCATGGCGCTGGGCGGGCTTGCCAGCCTGTTCGGCCGGTTGCGGCGGAGCGTTGCGGCGGCTTCGCCGAATGCGGCGTTGGCGGAATGAGGCGGGCCATCCTCGCGCTTCTCATTCTCCTGGCCTCGGCGTCGGTGGCGCCGGGCGCGACGGGGCCGGACAGACTTTCCAATCCGCAGCAGGAAGCGCGTGCCGTCGCGCTCCAGAAACAGCTGCGCTGCCTGCAGTGCCAGGGAGAGTCGCTCGATGAATCCAGCGCGCCGCTGGCGATTGATCTTCGCCGCCTCATCCGGGCGCGCATACTGGCGGGGCAGAGCGATGCCCAGATCAAGACCTATCTGGTCTCGCGCTACGGTGACTTCATATTGATGAAGCCGCCGCTCGAGCCCGCGACCGTTTGGCTATGGTTCGGGCCGCTGCTCGTGATCCTCGCCGGGGCAGCCGCGGTGGCCGTTGTGGTTCTCCGCGCCCGGCCCGCGAAATCCTGAGGCTGCCGCCGAAGGCCGAAATGTTCCAGCCTTTCAGATATTTAATGCGCGGCGCTTATCATTTTTAATTTCGATGTCCGCTAGTTAATGATTAGGTTAGAAACAGGCAAGCTAATGGGCGTATGCCTCTTATCTTCCAGAATGATGAGAAAACTTGGGGCGTGAGTGCGGGTGGGCCTTTGCGCCTCGAAGGGAGAAAAAATGCAACCAGAAAGTAACGCGTCCCATCCCCAACCGCAGAAGTTGAGGGTTCGTCTCATGGCGGCCGGTTCGGCCGCGGCCATCGTGCTGCTGGGCCTTGGCGCCTTCTCGCTTCTGCCGCAACAGAATTCCGGCGAAAGCGTCCCGCAGGCGCGCTTCATCCCGGTCTCCGCCGAGGCGGCGGCCGCCCCCAGCACGCCCCGCATGATCGAATCCGGTGCGCCGTTCAGCTTCGCCGATCTTGTGGAGCGCGTGAGCCCCGCCGTCGTGACGGTGACGGTGGAGGAAAGTGCCGCGCCGGATCAGGATGCTTCGGCCGAAATTCCCGACGATCTGCCCGAGCCCTTCAAGAAATTCTTCCGCCAGTTCGGCAATCAGCTTCCCAATCGCGCGATTCCGCACAAGTCGGTGGCGATGGGTTCCGGCTTCATCATCGACCGGGCGGGTTACATCGTGACCAACAATCACGTGATCGATCACAGCAAGAAGATCACCGTGAAGCTGTCCGACGGGCGTGAGTTCGACGCAAGGCTTATCGGCACCGATCCGGCGACCGACATTGCGCTGCTGAAGGTCAAGAGCGACAAGCCGCTTCCGACCGTGGAATTCGCCGACGACCGGCAGGTGCGCGTGGGCGACTGGGTGATCGCGGTGGGAAATCCCTTCGGCCTCAGCAACACGGTCACCGCCGGCATTGTCTCTTCGCTCGGCCGCGACATCGGCAACGGCCCCTACACGGACTTCATCCAGATTGACGCGCCCATCAACCGCGGCAATTCGGGCGGCCCGACCTTCGACATCCAGGGGAAGGTCATCGGCATGAACACGATGATCTTCTCGCCCTCCGGCGGCAGCGTCGGCATCGGCTTTGCCATTCCGGCTTCCACGATTCACCAGGTGGTTGCGCAGCTGAAGGATCACGGCCACGTCAACCGCGGCTGGCTGGGCGTGCAGATTCAGAGCATGACTCCGGACATCGCCGGCAGCCTCGGCCTGAAATCGCCCAAGGGCGCGATTGTCGCCACTGTGGTGCCGGGCAGTCCCGCGGCGAAGGGCGGCTTCCTTCCGGGCGACGTTGTCACCGCGCTCAATGGCATCGCGATCGAGGATTCGCGCGATCTCACGCGCCGCGTGGCGGCCATTCCGGCGGGCACGAAGGCCGCCTTCACCGTTGAGCGCGACGGCAAGGCGCAGACGCTCAATGTCACGATCGGCAAGCGGCAGGAGCAGGTCGCCTCCAACGACGTACCGTCGGCGAACGCCAGCATGGAAACGCCCACGCAGGCACTCGGCATGGGGCTTGCCTCCGTCAACACCGAAACGCGTCGTCTCTACAATCTGGACGACAACGCCCACGGCGTTGTCGTGACCAAGGTCGATCCCGACAGCGATGCGGCCGACAAGGGCATCCAGCCGGGCGACATCCTGCTGTCCGTAGGCAACCGCAAGGTGAGCACGCCAAAGGATGTGCAGGAAACCCTGGCGGCGGCGCATAAGGCCGGCCGCAAGAGCATTCTGCTGCTTGTCGATGGTTCAGGCGGCCAGCATTTCGTGGCCCTCAAGTTTGGTTGAGTCTTTTCAGCGTTCCGGCCAGCGCGGGCGACCGCGTTGTCCGGGCCCCCGCGCCGGCGGCGGCAGCCCCATCCCCCCGTTGCTGCTGCCGGTGCGGACCCAGTGCCGAATGTTTGAAGGCCTTCCTTTAAGGAGCACGTCATGCGCATCCTTGTTGTCGAAGATGATCTTGAAGCGCAGCATTATCTCGTCAACGGCCTGAAGGAAGCCGGGCACGTCGTCGACGATGCCGCCGATGGTGAAACCGGCCTGACGCTTGCGCTGTCGCGGCCTTACGACGTTGCGATCATCGACCGCATGCTGCCGAAAATGGACGGGTTGTCGCTTGTCAGCGAAATGCGGGAGCAGGGCAACAGCATTCCCGTCCTTTTCCTGAGCGCGCTTTCGGACGTGGACGATCGCGTCAAGGGCCTGAAAGCCGGCGGCGACGACTATCTGCCCAAGCCTTACGCATTTGTGGAGCTTCTGGCGCGGCTCGATGCGCTCATGCGGCGGCGCCAGCCTTCCGCCGTTAAGACGCGGCTCCAGGTCGGCGATCTGGAGCTCGACCTTCTCACGCGCACGGCCCGCCGCAACGGGACCGCCATCGATCTTCAGCCCCGCGAATTCCGCCTGCTCGAATATCTCATGCGCCACGCGGGCCAGGTGGTGACGCGCACCATGCTTCTGGAAAGCGTGTGGGAATATCACTTCGATCCGCAAACCAACGTGATCGACGTGCATATCTCGCGGCTGCGCGCCAAGATCGACAAGGGCTTCGATCTGCCGCTTCTGCATACGGTGCGTGGCGCAGGCTACATGATCCGTGCGCGCGCCTAGTCTTCTTCGCAGCCAGGCGTTCCGGATTGTCCTCCTTTACGTCATGCTGTTCGCCGTCTCGGCGGCGGCGACGGTCGCGTTCACCTACTGGAACACCAAGCGCGCGCTCGACGCGCAGACAAACCAGATCATCGAAGCGGAAATCACGGGGCTTTCCGAGCAGTATCAGCGCCAGGGGCTTCAGGGCCTGACCGAAGTGATCATCGGCCGCTCGGTGCGGGGCGGCCCGGATCTCTACCTCCTGACCGATTCCCGCAAGCGGGCGATCGCCGGCAATCTCGACGGATGGCCCGCGGTCCGTTCGCACGACGACGATTTCGTCGAGTTCAATTACCAGCGCCGCAACGGCGATACGATGGAAATTCGCCGCGCGCGCGGGCGCGTTTTCGGCCTTGCCGGCGGATTCCAGCTTCTCGTCGCGCGCGACATTCACGAACGCTACGAGACCGAGCACCTTTTTACCACGACGCTGCCGTGGACCTTTGCCCTGATGCTGATGCTTGGCCTTGTCGGCGGGGCGCTCATCAGCCGGAACATTCTTGCGCGCCTGGATTCGATCAACCGCACCAGCAGCGAAATCATCGCCGGCGATCTTTCGCGCCGGGTGCCCGTGACGCGGCGGGGCGACGAATTCGACGAACTGGCCGGCAATCTCAACCGCATGCTCGACCGCATCGAACGGCTGATGAAGGGCATGCGCGAAGTCACCGAAGCGGTCGCGCACGATCTCAGGACCCCGCTCAACCGTCTGCGCAACCGGCTGGAAGGAACGCTCAAGCAGCTTGACCCCAATTCGCAGGAAACGGCCGGCATCGATGCGGCCGTCGCCGAAACAGACCGTCTGATTGCGACCTTCAATTCGCTGCTCCTGATCGCCGAAACGGAAGCCGGCGTGGTGCGCGAAACCATGACGCTTGTGGACCTGACGGCGGTTGCCGATGGCGTCGCGGAGCTCTATGCGCCGCTCGCCGAAGAGAAGAACCTGACGCTTTCCACCAGTCTCGGGCGCGGCGCGGTGATCGAGGGCAACCAGAATCTTCTGTCGCAGGCGCTGGCCAACCTGATCGACAACGCGATCAAATATACGCCATCGGGCGGGCGCATCACCGTCTCGGTTGCGGAAACCGCGAACGGCATCGAGCTTGCGGTCGCCGACACAGGCCCCGGCATTCCCGAAAAGGATCGCGAGCGCGTGCTTGGGCGATTCGTCCGGCTGGAGGAAAGCCGCAATCCGCCCGGCACCGGCCTGGGCCTCAGTCTGGTGGCCGCCGTAGCCAGGCTGCACGGGGCAAAGTTCACGCTGGGCGACAATCATCCCGGGCTCAGGGCGTCGCTGCTGTTTTCGAGCGGCGGATCGCGCACAAATGCGCCGCGCCATGCGGCCGAGGCCGCATCGAAGGCGCCGGGGACTTTCGCGTCCAATTCTTGAGTCCGTCCGCGCGAAATCTAGAATGTGCCATGGCCGACATCACGGCGCCCGCGCGCCCGTTCCCCAAGCCATTCGATCCCGAAAGGGCTGCGCGCGTCCTGGCGTCGCTTGCCGAAAGCGATCCGCCCGTTGTCCCGGACGGATCGGTGCGCCCGTTGCTGATCTCGGCCTTCGGCAACAGCCCCTTTCTCGGCAGGGTTGCGTTGCGGGAACGCGATGCCCTTGCTGCGCTTCTTTCCCTTTCGCCGGGGGAAGTCATGGCGCAGATCGGGGCGGATGCGCTTGGGGCCGCCGGCGCACCGGACATGGACAGCGCCATGCGGATTTTGCGCCGCGCCAAACGCCAGGCCGCGCTCGTGATCGGGCTGGCCGACATTGGCGGCGTGTGGACGGTCGATGAGGTCACTGCGGCGCTTACCCGGTTTGCCGACGCGTGCGTGCGCGGGGCCCTGCGGTTTCTTCTGAAAGAGGCTGCGGCCGCGGCCGGCATCGGCGGCAGTCCCGAAACGCTCGAGGAAGAAACCGGCCTCATCGTGCTGGCGATGGGAAAGTTCGGAGCCTTCGAGCTCAATTACTCCAGCGACATTGACCTGGTCGTGTTCTACGACGCGGAAACATTTCCCTTCCGGAAAAAAGGCGAAGCGCGTGCGGCCGCGATCGACCTTGTGAAGGGGCTTGTGAAGCTGCTGAGCGAAACCACCGCCGACGGATATGTCTTTCGCACCGATCTGCGTCTGCGCCCCGATGCGGGCGCAACCCAGGTTGCGATCTCCACCGAGGCTGCGGAAAATTACTACGAAGGGATGGGCCAGAACTGGGAACGCGCCGCGATGATCAAGGCGCGCGCCTGCGCCGGCGACGGCAGGGCTGCGGCGCGCTTCCTGAAAGCCATCCAGCCGTTCGTCTGGCGCAAGCATCTGGATTATGCCGCGATCGAGGACATTCATTCGATCAAGCGCCAGATTCACGCCCATGCGGGCCACGGCGTCATCGCGATTGCCGGGCACAACATCAAGCTCGGGCGCGGCGGCATCCGCGAGATCGAATTTTTCGTGCAGACGCAGCAGCTCATCGCGGGCGGGCGCAATCCGGCGTTGCGGCCCGCGGGAACGCTGGCCGCGCTCGAAGCCCTGCGCGTCCGCGGCCTGATCTCCGGCCAGACGTCCGCCGAATTGACGGGCGCATACCGCTTTCTTCGCCATGTCGAACACCGCTTGCAGATGATCGACGACCAGCAGACGCATACGCTTCCGTCGTCGGATGGCGAGCTCCGGCATGTGGCCATGTTCGCCGGATTCGACGATCTGGAATCGTTTTCCGCCGAGTTGCGGCGGCAACTGGAGACGGTTCAGCGCCATTATGCGCATCTGTTCGAAAGATCGCTGCCGCTGTCGGCCGGGCAGGGCAGCCTCGTCTTCACCGGCGTCGAGGACGATCCCGAAACGCTCGCAACGCTTGAGGGCATGGGCTATCGCGACGCCCCTCATGTCTCGGGCGCCATTCGCGCCTGGCATCACGGGCGTATCCGCGCCACGCGCAGTGCGCGGGCGCGCGAGCTGCTCACGGTCCTGATCCCGCTGCTGCTCGAAGCGCTCGCGTCAACCGCCGATCCCGATGCCGCGTTCAACCAGTTCGACCGTTTCTTTTCCCGGTTGTCGTCAGGCGTGCAGATTCTGTCCCTGCTTCAGGCGCGTCCGGAGCTGCTGAAGCTCATTGCGCGGATTTGCGGCTCGGCGCCAAGGCTTGCCGATTATCTCGCCCGCGCGCCGGCCATTCTCGATGCGCTGCTCGATCCGGGGTTTCTCACGGAGCTGCCTTCGGCTGCGGCGTTGAACGAAAGTTTTGCGGCCCTGTTGGCGGGCGCGGAAACCTACGAAGCCAGGCTGGATGCCGCGCGCCGCTTCGCGCGCGAACAGATTTTCCGGGTGGGCGCGCAGGTGATCGAGGGCGCGGTGAGCGCCGAAGGTGCCGGCGCCGCCTTCTCGAACATCGCCGAAACGGTCATTGCCGGCTTGCTGCCCGTCGTCGAGGAGGAGTTTGCGCGCAATCACGGGCGGATTGCGGGCGGCCAGTTCGCCGTTATCGCGTTGGGCAGGCTCGGCGCGCGCGAAATGACCGCGGGCTCCGACCTTGATCTTGTCTTCGTATACGCAACGCCGGATCCCCCGGCCCTGTCCCGGGGCGAAAAAAAGCTGCCGGCTTCGCTTTATTACGTGCGCCTCGCGCAGCGGCTCATTTCGGCGCTCACGACGCCCACGGTCGAAGGCACGCTCTACGAGGTGGACATGCGGCTCAGGCCCTCGGGCAACAAGGGGCCGGTTGCGGTCAGCCTCGAAACCTTCGCCCGCTATCACGAGGGCGAGGCCTGGACATGGGAACGGATGGCGCTCACGCGTGCGCGCGTCGTTCATGCGCCGGATGCTCTTCGGCGCAACATCGAGGCTGCGATCGGGGCGGCGCTTTGCCGGCCCGATGATGCTTCCCGCGTGGTGCGGGATGCGCGCGACATGCGCGACAGGATTGCCGCGCAGTTTCCGGCCGCCAACGGATGGGACCTCAAATTCGCGCCCGGCGGCCTGGTTGACATCGAATTCATCGCCCAGGCGCTTCAGCTTTGTGCCGGCGCGCGCGAGCCGGAGAAGGCCGGCAACACGGTTGCGGCGCTCGAAAGGCTTTCGCAGGCCGGGCTGCTCGACCCGTCGGATGCGCAGACCCTGATCTCCACCGCGCGCATCGAGCAGTCGCTGCTTCAGGTGCTGCGGATTGCGGTGGAGGGCACGCTCCAGCCGCGATCGGCAACCCGCGGGCTCAAGGCGCTCCTGGCCAGGGCGGCCGGTGCGCGGGATTTTGAGTCGCTTGAGGCAAGCCTCGCCGATGCGCAGGCCCGCGTGCGCGCGATCTTCGACCGCCTGCTCAGGGCACCAAGCGCCTGATCCACTCCGGCAACGCAAAGGCCGCGGCGTGGACTGCCGGGTTGTAATAGTCGGTTTTCAGCTTCGCGGCCCGAAAGGCGGCCGCGGCCTTGCGGAGTCCGGCTGGCGTGCCGAGCCGCCGGCCCTTGCCGGCCCAGGATAGCGCCATGAAGCCGCCGATATATGTCGGCACGACCGTCAGATAGAGGCCCGATTGCGGGAAGAATTCGGCCAGCTCCTTCAGCGCGTCGGTGATTTCCCAGGGCTGATAGAAGGGCACGCCCGTCTGGAACGTGGCAAAGCCGCCGGGTTTCAGCGCCCTTTTCACCCGGTCGTAGAACGTCTCGCCAAACAGCGCCTTGCCGGGGCCGACCGGATCGGGCCGGTCGGCGACGATGAGATCGAATCGGCCTTTGTTTTCGGGCCTTCCGAGAAATTCGAAGGCGTCCGCAATCTCGATTTTCAGCCGTCGATCCCGGAAGGCCTTGGCGTTGATTTCGGCGAAATGCTCGCGGCAGAGCTCCACCACGCGGCCGTCGATGTCCACAAGCACGACCTCCCTGACGCCCTTGTGCTTGAGCGCCTCGTCGGCGATGGA
>JAJPIX010000034.1 GCA_021324545.1 Alphaproteobacteria bacterium | reverse complement strand
GCCACGATCTCGGCGCCCGGAAAGCGGTCCAGCACCGCGCGCACCATCGGCGTCTGGGCGACGCGCTCAAGTTCCTGCGCGCGTTTTGCCTTGCGCGCCTCGGCGATGGTGGGCGCGCCGCCTTCGCGCGCGACGGTCACCACCCAGCGCATGCCGGTCCATTCCTTCAGCTTTTGCGCAAGATCGCCGGAAAGCGTGCGGGGCGCGCGCGTGGACGGACGGAATTCAAGCTGGCCCGGTTCAAGGCGCAGCAGATGCATGTCGTTTTCAATATGGACCTTGAGAACCTGCGCGCCTCTGGATTGCGCCAGCGCGGCAAGGTCTTCCAGCGTGCGCAGGATCGGCGCAGGCGCATCGTCGAGCCTTGCCGCGGCAGCGGCGGTGCCCTCTCCGAGCGCATGGGCCGAAACCTGCGGAGAAACGCCGGCAGCCGAATCGGCTGGCTGTCCCCGCCCCGAAAAATCTTTCGCGCCTTTCGAGCCGCCCGGAGGGAGCGCTTGGGTTTTGGCTGCAGCTGCCGGTCCTGCATCGCCTTCCAGCAGATCGCGCACCAGCTTGTCGGTTGGCGGGAGGTCGGCCGCATAGGCAAGGCGCACCAGCGCCATCTCGCATGCCGCGATGGGGCGCGTGGCATCGCGCACTTCGAACAGGCCCTTGAGCAGCATCTGCCAGGCGCGGCTGAGCGCGGGCACCGAAAGCCCGGCCGCCATTCCGGCGGCGCGTGCGGCTTCGGCGCTTCCACCGTCGAAAAAGCCCTGCGCATCCGGCGCCACCTTCAGGCGGGTAAGGAAATGCGTCGTTTCGAGAAGGTCCTGCATCACCGCCAGCGGATCGGCACCGCGATCGTAGAGCTCGGCAAGGTCGGCCAGCGCATCGGCGATCTTTCCGCTCATGACTTTTTCGAACAGATCAAGGATGCGGCCTCGGTCAGCCAGGCCCAGCATGGCGCGCACCGATTGGGCGGTGATGGCCTGGCCCTCCTCATGCGCGATGGCCTGATCGAGCAGGGAGAGCCCGTCGCGCACGCTGCCTTCGGCGGCGCGCGCGATCAACCCCAGCGCGCCCTCTTCGATGTTCGCCTTTTCCTTTTCCGCGATGGACTTGAGGTGCGCGACCAGCGCCGGTGTTTCGATGCGGCGCAAATCGAACCGCTGACAACGCGACAGCACCGTCACCGGAACCCTGCGGACTTCGGTGGTGGCGAAGATGAACTTCACATGCGGCGGCGGTTCTTCCAGCGTCTTCAGAAGGCCGTTGAACGCCTGCTTGGACAGCATGTGCACTTCGTCCACGATGTAGATCTTGTAGCGCGCGGCGGCCGGCGCATAGCGGACGCCATCGATGATTTCGCGGATGTCCTCGATGCCCGTGCGCGAGGCTGCGTCCATTTCCTGCACATCCACATTGCGCGACTCGGCGATGGAGACGCAGGGTTCGCACACCCCGCAGGGGTGGATGGTCGGTTCCGTCCGCTTGCCGTCGGGCCCGATGCAATTGAGCGCGCGCGCGATGATGCGCGCGGTCGTGGTTTTGCCCACGCCGCGCACGCCGGTGAGCATGAAGGCATGGGCGATGCGCCCGGTGGCGAATGCGTTGGACAGCGTGCGGACCAGCGCGTCCTGCCCGATCAGGCCCGTGAAATCCTGCGGGCGGTATTTGCGCGCGAGCACGCGATAGGCTTCGCCCCGTGCCGGCTGCGGCGGCGATTCCAGGTCAAGGCCGATGTCTTCGCTTTCGTCCATTGTCCGACTATAGCAAGCCGCAGGCGAAACGCGCGCGGGCGTTTTCTTGCATTTTCGTGGATAGGTGAGAGCCCGGCCGCGACCCGAAGCGGATTCGTTACGGCTGCTTCCTTCCGGACCTGACCGGGTTGGCGAGCGCTTTGTCCGCAACCGGACTCCCGCGCATGGATATAGAACGCGGCGGCCTGGATTGCGAGTCGGGCCGGTTCATCGCGGCGTTTGCGCGGAAAGCGCACTCAATCCCCAGCCACGGGACCGGCAAGATCGCGGAATGCGGCGATGACCCTGGAATAGGTGTCGCGCTTGAACGGCACGATGAGCCGCGGCAGAGCCTCGATGGCGAGCCATTTCCATTGCGCGAATTCGGGATGTTCGGTGGCGATGTTGATCTCGGCATCCCGGCCAAGGAAGCGCATCGCCATCCATTTCTGCCGTTGGCCGCGGTATTTGCCATGCAGCGCAACGCCCAGGAGGTGCTGCGGCAGGTCATAAGACAGCCATTCGTCGTGCTCGCGCAGGAACTTCGCGTTGCGCGTGCCGATCTCCTCTTCCAGCTCGCGGAAGGCGGCTTCGACCGGGGTTTCGTTGCCATCGATGCCGCCTTGCGGCATCTGCCAGCCCTCCACCGTCTGATCGATGCGCTTGCCGACGAACACCAGGCCTTCGCGATTGATCAGCATCACGCCGACGGCGGGGCGATAGGGCAGATCATCATGACTGAGACCGTGATGGCGGGACATGGCGGCGCGAAAACCGTTACTTCTGCCGGGAGACTAGCGCCGAAGCAGGCACCAGCACAAAGCCCCTCTCGCCAAGGCCTTTGGACCACTGTGCAACCCGGTCCAGCGTCACCGGATAGACGAAGCCCACGCCCGACGCAGCGCCCCCGTTGCGCGCGCGGCTTTCGAGCTCGGACAGCCGCGCGTCGATTTCCATCGCGGTCTGGATGTTGTCGAGCGTGACGGCGCTTTGCACAAATGGCGCGGACAGGCTGCGCGCGACATCGGGCGCGGCGGAGCGCGCGGCCGAGCCGTTGTCGAAGAAGAGAAGTCCGCGGCGCGACACAAACGTCATCACGGGGGACAGCGATTCGGGATCCGACATGAAGCGGCCGCCCAGAAGATTGGTGACGCCCGCATAGCCGGTGAAGCGCGTCATCGCCCAGACAAGGCGCTGGATATTGGCCATTTCGTTGCCGCCGGCGCGCAGCGTTTCCTGGCCCGGATCGCTGTCCGGAAAATCATATGGCTCCATCGGCACTTCCAGCAGCACTTCGTGGCCGAGCCGGCGGGCTTCGGAGACCCAGCGCTGCGCATCATCCGAATAGGGGGCAAAGGACAGCGTGATGCCTGCAGGCAGTTGCGACAGCGCCGAGGCGGTTGCCTTGGCGCTGATGCCAAGCCCGCCGATCACGACCGCGATCGGGATGCGGCTTTGTGTCTGAACGACGGGCGCATAGGCCTGCATGGGCGTGCGGCCGTCGTCGGCGATTTTTGGCAGCGGCCCCTGCGCCGTCTGTTCGAGCAGGGCCGGATCGGCCACCAGCGCATGATCGGCATAGACCGGCTTGTCGATCACGGCCGGGACGATCTTCGGCGGAAGCGTGGTGGCGGTGGCGCGCGGCTGCGGCGTCTGGGCCTGGGCGGGCAATGGCGGCGGCGGCAATCTGCGCAGGCCAGCCTGCTGCGCGGGTTTCAGATCCAGCAGCACAACCGGATCGGCCGCGCGCGGATTGCCGAACAGCAGAATCGCCCCCGCCCCCGCCGCCAGCGCCACCAGAAACGCAGCCCATGCCAGAAGGGGCGCGGAAGCCGCGCCAAACAACCCGCCTCTGCGATGGAGGGAAGCGTCCTCAGCCATGCTGCTCGCCGTCATGCAACCGCACTTTAACGAAAGCGCGGTTATCTTGGGTTAACGGTTGAGCGCACGAATCAGCCGTGGGGTCTTGGCGCCGTGCTTGCCAGCGTCGTGCCGTCGAGAAGGCTGACCGCGTAATCGAGCTGGAAATCATCAAAGGTCTTGCCCGGCGGCGGCTGCAGGGGCGGCGGTGGCGTGGCATTTGCGCCCGGGCCTTCGGCCGGAAGATGGTGGGGAAGCTTTGCTTCGCTTTCGATTTCCTGATCGGCGGGATCGATCTTCTTGCCGGCCGCGGCAACCGGATAATCGGGAATGATGCCCACCGTCTGGATGGAGCGGCCGGACGGCGCGTAATAGCGCCCGGTTGTCAGGTGCAGCGCGCCGTCTTCGCCGTCGTTAAGCGGGATGATCGTCTGCACTGAGCCCTTGCCGAAAGTGACAGTACCCACGACTTTCGCGCGGCGGTGATCCTGCAGCGCGCCGGCCACGATTTCCGACGCCGAGGCAGTGCCGCCGTTGGTGAGGATCAGGATGGGCTTGCCGTCGGCGATGTCGCCGGGATGGGCGTCGTAGCGCTGCATGTCTTCGGGGTGCCGGCCGCGGGTGGAAACGATTTCGCCGCCATCGAGGAAATCGTCGGACACCGCAATCGCTGCATCGAGCACGCCGCCGCCGTCATTGCGCAGGTCCAGGACATAGCCCTTGAGGCGGGGGCCGAGCTTCGCCTTGATCCCGGCAACGGCTTTCTTGACGCCATCGTCGGTGTGGTCATTGAAGGCTGGAATCTTGATGTAGCCGACATCGCCATCGGTGCGCCATGTGACGGGCTCCACGGCCACATCCGCGCGGACGAGATGGAAATCGATCGTATCTTTCTGGCCCTCGCGCGCCACGGTGATCGTGACTTTGGTTCCCTGCGGCCCGCGCAGCTTGGACTGCACATCATCGAGCTTGAGCCCCTGGGCCGAAACGCCGTCAATGGCCATGATGACATCGCCCGCCTTGATCCCGGCGCGCGAGGCCGGCGTGCCGTCGATGGGCGATATCACTTTCACCTGGCCGCTTTCGACCGCAATCACCAGACCAACGCCGCCGTATTGTCCCTGGGTCGTGGTCTGCATTTCGGCAAATACGGTGGGGCTGAAATAGCTGGAGTGCGGATCAAGGCTGGATGTCATGCCGTCGATGGCGTTTTCGACGAGCGTGCGGTCATCTTCCGGCGTCACGTAGTTGTCGTGGACCTTCGTCAGCGCTTCGGCAAAGCGATCGAGCTGCGCGTAGGACGAGGACGGCGGAATGTCGCCGGTGTCGCCCTGGGCGATATGGGTGAAGGCGACCGCAGCGCAAAATCCGGCCGCCGCGCCAAGACCTGCCAGCGAGAGGAGTTTCATCCAACCGGCTCCATCAATCCGCATTCGCGCTCTTGTTGCCGCTGGCAACGGCCACCTTGCCGCGCATCAGATCCAGCGCATACGACAGCTGGAAATCGTCGATCTTCTTCCCGGCCGGCGGCTTGATGATGTGCTGCGGCTTCTTGGCTCCGCCGTCGCCCGCCAGATGCCCCGGAAGATCGGCTTCCGACGCACCAAGGCTTGCAAGCTGCGCCTCATCGCCCTGCGCCACGGCAACATCGGGCACAATCCCTTCGGCCTGAATCGAACGGCCCGACGGGGTGTAATAGCGCGCCGTGGTGAGCCGCAAGGCGCCACGGCCATCGCCCAGGACGATGATCGTCTGCACCGAGCCTTTGCCAAATGACGTCATGCCCAGAATCGTGGCGCGCTTGTGATCCTGCAACGCCCCGGAGACGATTTCGGACGCAGACGCCGTTCCGCCGTTGATCAGGACGGTGATCGGCTTGCCGTCGGCGATATCGCCGGGCTTTGCGTCATAGCGCTGGGTATCATCCTGGTGCCGGCCGCGCGTGGAGACGATTTCGCCGGAATTCAGGAAATCGTCGGAGACCTGGATGGCCTGATCGAGAAGCCCGCCCGGATTGTTCCTGAGATCGATGATGTAACCCTTGAGGCCGGGACCGATCTGCTTCTTCAGATTTGCAACCGCGTCTTCGACTTCGTCGGCCGTCTTTTCGTTGAAGGCGGCGATGCGGATGTATCCGATATCGCCGTCGCGGTGATATTTGACCGCATCCACCTCCACGATGGCGCGCGTGAGCGTGACATCGAAGGGCTTTTTCGCGCCGGGGCGCAGAATTGTGATCGTGACTTTTGTTCCCTGCGGCCCGCGCAACTTGTTGATCGCGTCGGTGAGAGAAAGACCCTGCACCGACATGCCGTCAATCGTGGCGATGTAATCGCCGGTGCGGATGCCGGCCCTTGCCGCGGGCGTGCCGTCAATCGGCGAAATCACCTTGATGAGGCCGTTGGCCTGGGTGACCTCGATGCCGAGTCCGCCGAATTCGCCCTTGGTCTGGATCTGCATGTCGGCGAATTCTTTTGCGTTCATGTAGCTCGAATGCGGATCGAGCGCTGACACCATGCCGTTGATGGCGTCGTCGATCAGCTCGCTGTCGTCAACGGGACGGACGTAATCTTCCCGCACGCGCTCGAAGGCATCGGAGAACAGGTCGAGCTGCCGGTAGGCGCTCATGTCGCTTGCGCCGTGGGCGGCCGGAAACAGTGTCAGCGCGACCACAAAGCCGACGACGGCGCCGATTCCGACAAATGCAGCACGCTTCATGTTCTTTTCGCCTTCCTCGTTTGGCCGGCAAGCCAGGGCGCGGGATTGAGCGCGCGCCCGTTCTGCCGCAATTCAAAATAGAGCCTGGATGGGTTCTTTGGCATTGTGCCCAACGGCTCGCCCGCCAGAAGCTGATCTCCCGGCCGCACATCAATGCGATCGAGCCCTGCAAGGACAAGATCGTAGCCGCCGCCTGTTTCCAATATCAAGACTTGCCCGGTTTTATGGTAAGGGCCTGCGAAAAGCACGTTGGAGTCGGCAGGAGCGACAACCTGCGCCCCCGGCGCGGTGACATAGGCGAGCCCCGGGCCTTCCTCTGTGCGGATTTCGGGCCGGCCGATCACCGGCGGCCGCAAGGCGCCGGCCTTGGGGACCCCCAAATCGGCCGGTTTCCGGGCGGCCACTACCACAACCCCCTGCGCCTGGGGCGCCTTGCGAAGCGCCGCCACCTTGGCAAGAAGGGCCTCCAGGTCCGAAGCCTGCCCGGCGATCGCATCGAGCCTGGATTGCAAATCCGCATATTGGCTTTGCGCCTGTTCGGCCTGCAGCTGTTTTATCGCGAGAAGTTGATCAAGCTCATCATGGGCGATCCGCAGATCCTGGGCGTTGCGCACGCCTTGCGCGCGCTTGCGCGCCAAAGCCGCGCGCGTCTGGCGCAGCGCATCGAGCTTGCGCGCAAGATCGGCGGCCGCGCCGTACACCCGCGGCAGCGAAGAGCCCAGCACCATGGCCCCGCGCGCGGCGGCCAGCGCATCATTCGGATTCATGGCCAGGGAGGGCGGCATGTCGGTTTGCAGCCGTTCAAGGATTGCCAGCAGGTGCGAAACGGAAACGCGATCACGGACAAAACTTTCCGACAACGCCTTTTCCCGCGATGACAGCTCCCGAATTTGCGCGTCAAGCCCTGCCCGTTCGGTTTCCAGGGCCTGAACGCGCGCTGCGGTCGCGATAAGCTTTTGTTTCAGGGCCAGGGCTTGTGCCTTCAGCCGCGCGCTCCTTTGCCGCGCGCTCTCGACGGCCGGTTTGCGCCGTTCGATCTGCTGGCGAAGCGCGCGATATTGTTCCTGCGTGGACGGCAGGCGCGAAATCTGATTCGCGGGGATGGCAGGTCCCATTTCGCGCAGCCCCGGCGCCTTTTTGGACGGCGCAGATGCAGCCCAGGCGCTCATCGCCATGAGCGCTGCAAGCGCGGGCAGGAAAATACGGGGTTTCGGCACCACAACGGCGAATCTAGCGGAATTCCGCGCACGCGCCACGCCCGCGCGTCATCTTTTTGCGGCCTGCGCCTTCACCGAACGGATCTTCGCTTCAATCTCGCCGGGATCGCCCAGATAGCGCGCCTCGATTGTCCTGAAATTGCCGTCCAGCCGATAGATGCGCGGAATTCCGGTGGGAATGTTGATTTCCGGAATCTCCGCATCGCTCACATTTTCCAGATGCTTGAGCAGGGCGCGCAGGGAATTGCCGTGCGCGGCAACGAGAACGCGCCTGCCCGCACGCAATTCGGGCACAATGCAATCGTTCCAATAGGGCATCACGCGGCCAAGCACGTCTTTCAGGCTCTCGCTGCGCGGAAGGTCGGCCGCCGAGAGCCCGGCATAACGCGGATCGGATTTCGGATAGTCGAGGGGATTGCCCACATCCGCGGGCGGCGGAGGCGTGGCATAACTGCGGCGCCACTCCTTGACCTGCGCCTCGCCAAATTGTGCGACGGCTTCGGCCTTGTTCTTGCCCTGAAGCGCACCGTAATGGCGCTCGTTGAGGCGCCAGTGCTTTTTGACCGGAATCCACATCCGGTCCATTTCTTCGAGGCAGAGCCACAAGGTCTTGATTGCGCGGCGCAGCACCGAGGTGAAGGCGACATCGAAATCAAAGCCGGATGTCTTCAGGATGTGGCCGGCTTCGCGGGCTTCCTTTTCGCCCTGATCGGTCAGATCCACGTCGCGCCAGCCGGTGAACAGATTTTTCCTGTTCCAGTCGCTTTCGCCATGGCGAAGCAGGACAAGCTGATACTCCTGTGGCACGCGCGGTCATTCCCGTTTCGCTGCGGGGCGAAATTAGGAAGGCAGCCGGGTGCTGTCCATGCGGCCATCGGACTTGCGCCCGATGCCGGGAAAAAAATGCCGGGGGCGGCGCCCCCGTCTCTCGTCTGCCCTGTAAGCGGCTGTATTTATTGATGTTTCCCACATCGCGCCACGGCATGAAACTGGCAAGGCTGTTGCCGGTCCATTGTCAAAGGCTGCCGACCAACGCGGCAGCCAAAGTGAGCAGAATGCGCAAACAGCACCGCCTCGTCCGGCTGATCTCCGTTTTGGCCTGTGCCGCGCTGGCATTTTCGCCGCTGCAGGCATTTGCCTTTTCGCGCATCAAGGATCTCGTGGATGTGGAGGGCGTGCGCGACAACATGCTGGTCGGATACGGCCTTGTGGTCGGCCTGAACGGCACCGGCGATTCCCTCAGAAACGCGCCTTTCACACAGCAGAGCCTGCAAACCATGCTGGAGCGGCTGGGCGTGAACACGCGTGGCCAGACCATGCAGACCAAGAATGTCGCCGCCGTCATGGTGACGGCAAACCTTCCGCCCTTTGCGGCGCAGGGTTCGCACATGGATGTCTCGGTCAGCGCCATGGGCGATGCCAAGAGCCTGGAAGGCGGCACGCTTCTGGTGACGCCGCTGTTCGGCGCCGATGGCAACATTTATGCGCTGGCCCAAGGCGCCGTGACGATTGGCGGCTTCGTGGCGCAAGGCCAGGCTGCAAGCGTTACCCGCGGCGTACCGACGGCCGGCCGCATTGCCAACGGCGCCATCGTGGAGCGCGAAACAGGTTTCGAGCTTGCAAGCGAGCAGACGTTGAGGCTTGCCTTGCGCAATCCCGACCTCACGACCGCCACCCGCATCTCCAGCACCATCAACGGCTTCATCGGCACCGATGTGGCGCAGGCGACTGATCCTTCGACGGTGCGCCTGTCGGTGCCGCAGGGTTACGCCAACGGCGTCGTCGGGCTTCTGAACGACGTGGAGCAGCTGAAGGTCAATCCGGACGAATCCGCGAAAGTCGTGATCGACGAGCAGTCCGGCGTGATCGTGATGGGTTCGGACGTGCACATTTCCACGGTGGCGATTGCGCAGGGCAACCTCACCATCCGCGTGACAGAAACACCCGAAGTCAGCCAGCCCCTGCCATTTTCGCAGACCGGCCAGACGCAGGTTGTGCCGCGCACATCCATCCAGGTGGACGACAGCAAGGGCAACAAGATGGCCGTGCTGTCGGACGGGGTAAATCTGCAGAGCCTGGTCCGCGGCCTGAACGCGCTGGGCGTGGGGCCGCGCGACATCATCTCGATCCTTCAGGCGATCAAGGCGGCCGGTGCCCTGCAAGCCGACATCCAGGTGATCGGATGAGCGGCGTGAGCGCCATCATGCAGGCTCCAAACACGCCTGCACGTCCGGCCGACGGCGCGACTGTCGACAAGGTTTCGCAGCAGTTCGAAGCGGTGTTCATTTCGCAATTTCTGGGCTCGATGTTCGACGGCGTGCCGACAGACGGACCCTTTGGTGGCGGGCAGGGCGAAGCGATGTTCCGCTCATTCATGCTGGACGAATATGGCAAGCAGATCGCCGCCCGCGGCGGCTTCGGCCTGGCGCCGGCCATCAGGCGCGAGCTGCTGGCGGCGCAGGAGAGACTGCATTGAGTGCTTCCGCCAATATCGAGCGCCTTATTGTTATGAGCGAGAGGATCTCGGCTGCGCTGGAAGCCGACATCGCGGCGCTGGAGCAGGGCAATGCGCGGGCCATGCGCGCGATCGAGCCGGACATGCAACAGCTTTCGGCCATTTATGTCCGCGAAGCATCGGCCCTGACGCGCGAAGCGGCGGAAGCCGCCCCTGCCGCGCTTCGTGCAAGATTCGCCCAGGCGACAAGACGTTTTCACGACGCCCTGAAGCGGCATGGACGCGTGCTGACGCGCATCCGCAATGCAAGCGAGGGCATGATCCGCGCCATTGCGGAAGAAGTGGAACGCCAGCAGGCGCCGGTGCGCACCTATCGTCCCGCCCAGCCGCGCGCGAACAGGCCCGCGGCCATGCTTTACAACAGCGTGATCTGAATATCAGGCGCTGGTTCCGCCGGGCGTTCCCGAACTGAACAGGCCAAGGGCCACATTGTAGCTGGCGATCTGCGACTGCAGATAGGCCGGCGCGTTTCCGGCGGCGGCCGGCGATGCAGTTGCGCCGGGCGACGGATTGTTCGACTGCGTGTAGGCGTTGCGGATGGACGACAGCACCGTGCTGAGCATCGTCTTGGCCATCTTGGCGCCGGACTGCGTGGAAATGTCGAGATTGCCGGAAAGGCCAAGGCCAAACACCTTCGGCGCATCGGCGGAACTGGCGGAGGATGAAGAACTGTCGGCGCTTTCCTTGGCCGGAGCTTTTGTGATCACCCCCGCCGCAATACCGAGCCGGCCCAGCGCGTCGAAACCATCGGGCCCCGGAACCAGCGTGGCGGTGACGCCCGGGTTGACGGAAATCTGCAACGCTTCCCCACCCTGCGCATAGGTGACTTTGGCCGAGCCCACAAACGTGAGCGCCGCGTTGACCTTGGTGGCGAGCGTCTGCAGCGTTTCGCCGTCGTCGATGCGGATCGTGATTTTGCGCGCCGACGTTCCGGCAACGTCGATCTCGAAGGAATCGCCCGCGCGCAGCGTGGTGTTGGCCGCAAGGTCGAAGAGTTGCGGAATGGCAATCTCGCCCCGCGGCAGGCCCAGGCTGTCGAGCACGCTCGATCCCTGCGCGTCGATGGCAATGCCCCTGCCCGTGGAGATGCCTTCTGCGCCGCCATATTGGCGCGTCCATTGGATCGTGCCGTCCGGATTGACGGCTGAAACGAACATGTTTTGGGTGCCCGCGACGGTGCGCGACTGTCCGGAAAAGGTGCCCGTGGTGCTGCCCACAAGATAGACCGTGCCGTCAGTTCCCACCGTGAGCGCGCCCGCCGAGTCGCTGGCGCCCGTGCCGACATAGGTGAGATTGCCGGCTGTGGCGCCCGTTCCATTGTCGGTGACGCCCATCACGAAAGCATCCATGCCGGATGGAGAATTCACCGCCTGCGCGCCAGTTCCCGTCACACCCGACGACGTGCCGGCAAGATAGATCTGGTTGCCCGAGATCGCGAGGCCTGTAATGGCGCCGCCATTCTGAAGATCGCCGAGGTCCATCTGCCAGACGGGCGTGGACGTGATGTCGCCATTCGCATATTTGGACAGGATGGCGTGGCCGTTCTGGACGCTGGCGGCAATCAGAGAGCCATCGGCCGCGGTGGCGAGTTGGGAGACCTGGTCGGCGCCGCCGGTGCCGAACTGGCTTTCCGAGACGAGCTTGCCGCTGGAATCATATTTGGCCAGATACGCATCGCTTCCGCCGGCATTCGATTGACCCGAGGCGATGACGCCGGACGCCTGCCCGCCGAGATAGACATTGCCGCTTTGATCGACGCCGACGGCAAAACCCTGATTGGCGTTGAGCGTCTGAATCTGCTGAACCCAGCTCTGCTCGCCGTTGGCGTCGAATTTCGCGACAAAGCTGTCGCTGTTGCCATCCGCCACGGCCGTGGTGCTGAGGTCGGACGTTGTTGAGCCCGCCACGGCCACGCCGCCCGCGGGATCCACCGCGAGCGAGAAGGCGCTTGCCATGCCGGAGGCGCCAAGCAGACGCGTCCACTGCACATTTCCGGCTGAATCGTATTTGGTCAGATAGACATCCTGCGCCGCCTGATTGAGCTGGGTTCCGAAGCTGCCGGCCGAAGTGCCGATGACATAAACATTGCCGTTCGAATCGACCGCGGTGGATTGGGCGGTGGCAGTGCCCGAATCCGGCGCGATGTTCCTGCTGAACGTACCTTGCGGCGTGGCATCGAGGCCGGAAAGCTTGACGAGATGTCCCGACTGGTCCGGATCGGCGCTGCTGGAACCTGCCGTGATTCCGGTTGCCGAGCCGGTCGAGCCCGCAAGATAGAGCGCCGGCGTGGCCGAGGCAGAGGACAGCGAGACCGTCTCGCTTGGCACATCGGAAATTGCGATGCCCCAGGTTGCATTTTCCGGATCGTCGATCGAACCGCCCGTCATCACCTTGGAGAAGCGGGTCGAGAATCCGGCCGCCTTGATCTGCTGATTGACGTAATTGACGATGTTGTCGAGCGTGAGCGGCCCTTGCACCTGCGACAGGTCGATTGCGATCGGCGTTGTGGTGCTGCCCTTCCTGATCGAAACCGTGAAACTGTCCGAGGCGCTGACGCCGGACAGCGGATCGCTCACGGCATCGCCCTTGGCGACGGTCCCGCCGGTGTATTGCGACGTGGCGAACGGAATGCTTACGGCACTGGTGACGGACGAGCCGGGCGTTGTGGCCTGAAGCGTGAAATTGTTGAAGGTGGTGGTCTTGAGGAACGATTGCACCTGCTGCAATCCGTTCTGGAAACGGGTGTTGAAGCCCGCAAGTTGCCCTTCCGTCATCCCATCGCGCGCAGCCAGGCCCGCCAGATTTTCCAGCGTATTGACGGCCTGATAGAGCGAAAACAGGTTCTGGTTGTCTTCGGCCGTCTTGCCGTTCGCGGCGCTTGCGCTAAGGCGAGCGCCATCGAAAAAATCGGTGACGGAAAGAGTCTGCGCGTCCTGGGCTTCCTGTGTCTGCTTCGGCGCCTGCCAGGGCGGGGTTGGGCCGGCGCCGGACGGCGCATTTTTCTGCGCGCTGCCCGCAGGCGAAGACGGCTTCACGGACGCCTGGATGCGCGCGTTGAAGTAGTTCAGCAGCGACGCCGTATCGAAGTTGATGATGCCTGTGGTGCTTGCCATCGCCCGCCCGGAACTTGAGGCGGCAACTTTGGCCCTTTGGGCTTAACAGCCCCTGAAGGCGCGAAATTTGTGCTTAACGCCATCTTAACGGCGGCCGCGGCACAAGCGGCCATGGCCCCTGCGGTGTCGTTGCGATCTGATCCTTACAGCGAAGGCCTTGCCCTTTCCGCGAAGGGGCATCACGCAGAGGCGATCTCCCATTTCGAGCGCGCCCTTGCGCAAAACCCTGCCGACGTGCGCGTGTTGTTTGCGCTTGGCAACACGGCGCGCGCGCTCGGCATGGCGGAGGCGGCCGAGCGCTTCCTTGTGCAGGTTCTGGCCCTGGAGCCGGGACGGATAGAGGCAACAGTCAACCTTGCCAATCTGTTGCGCGCGCAGGGGCGATACGCTCAAGCCGAAGCGCAGATCCTGACGGCACTCTCGCATCATCCGGATTCGCCGGAGGCGTGGCTGACGCTCGGTTCCATCTGCCGGGAAACCGGACGGACGGCGGAGGCCCTGGATCATTATGCGAAAGCCCTGCAAATCAGGCCGGATAGCGCCATCGCACTCGGCAATCTCGCCGATCTTCGGGCCGATATGGGCGCGGAGGAAGAGGCGCTGTCGCTTTATGCGCAAGCGATCAGGCGCGATCCGGCCAACGCGCAACTAAGGCTCAACCGTGCAATGCTGCATCTGTCCATGGGACGTTTGCGCGAAGGCTGGCGCGACTATGAAGCGCGCCTGAAACTGCCGGGCAAGACCATCATTCGCGATCACAGGCTTGCGCCATGGGATGGCGGCCGCGTTCCCCAACGCCTTCTGGCGGCCGCCGAACAGGGCATCGGCGACCAGATCATGTTCGCAAGCCTCATTCCCGATCTGGCCGCGCGCGCGCGAAAGGACGGCGGCACGATTGTTCTGGAATGCGAGCCCAGACTCGTTCAGCTCTTCGCGCGCTCGTTTGAGGGCGTCATTGTGCGGCCGAGCGCCATGGAAAACCGCGGCGGACAGACCTTTGCGCATTACGGCTGGCTCAGGCGCGAGGGCGGCGCCAGCCGCGTCATCGAAATGGGAAGCCTGCCACGCATGTTCCGGCGCGACCTCTGCGATTTTCCGCAGCCACATGCCTATCTTGTGCCCGATTCTGGGCGGCTGGAGAGCTGGCGCAGCGTCTTTGGTGCCAGGGGCCCGCGCACGGGCATCTGCTGGCGCAGCGGAAAAACGGGCGGCGAGCGCACGCTGCAATACGCGCCGCTCGAAGCCTGGGGCGAATTCCTTCGCGCCTTGCCCGGCAAAATCGTATGCGCGCAATACGATGCCGCCGATGACGAAATCAGCCGCCTGGAAAAGACAAGCGGGCGAAAGATCGCCGTGCCGCAAGGCCTTGACCAGAAAAACGAGATTGACGCCACCGCGGCCATGCTTTGCGCGCTCGATTGCGTGGTGAGCGCGCCGACAGCGGTTTCCTGGCTTTCGGCGGCCTGCGGCGTGCCGACCTTCAAAATTCTCTACGACCGGAGCTGGACGAGCTTCGGACGAGACTGCGAACCCTTTGCGCCGGCCTGCCGCTGCATGATGCCGGCGCGCGCGGGCGACTGGCGGGAGGTGTTCGAGCGGACGCTCGAGGCTATCCGTTCGCGGCCCTGAGCGGGGCTGCGCGGCGGGCGGCGAGCGCCCGGGCGAGATCGGCGGCGATACGGTTGGCGCCTTCGCCATCGATCAGGGCAAGACCTGCGGCATGCATCTGGTGGCGGCGTGAGGGATTTTCGAGCAACGCATGCACGGCAGAGGCGATTTCGACATCGCCGGCCCTGTGTGCAAGCCCGAGCGAAAGCCCCATGCCGGCTTTTTCAAACGCGCTTGCCGAGCGCTCGTGATCTTCGGTGAGGCAGAGATAGACGGCCGGAACACCGAATGCCGCAAGCTCGCAGGCGGTAACGCCGAATGAACACAACGCCAGATCGCTGGAGCCATACTCGGCGGAAAGATCGCTTGCCCCTTCCACCGTTTCGAAATTGGCGGACAACGCGGCAATGCGCCGGGCGATGCGCTCGCCATCGGCCATCCCGGGACCGATCACGAAACGAACGCGCAAACTGGGATCGCGCTCACGCAAGGCTTCGGCGGCGCGCAGGGTCAGCCCCGCAGGATCGCTGCCGCCCATGCATACAAGCAGCGTGAGACGCCTGTCGGCAACGCGCGCGACCGGCGCAACGCTGCGCATGCCCAGAAGAACCCATTGCCATCCAATCCTTGGCGCACAATGCGAACCGGGCCAGACAAGTTCCGATGCCTGCGGTACCGGCGGATAGTAGGCCACATCGGCCGCAAGCCGGCGGTCTGAGGCGTCGTCGATCACTGCCGTGAGGCTTACTTCTTCCGCGATGGACCGAAGCCCAACTGCATCGAAACCTTCGCGCATGTCGCAGATCAGAATGTCGGGCGCCGATTGCCTGACCATCGCCTGCAGGGCCGGGGCGTCCTGGCCGACCAGTCGCGCTTCAAAGCCCGCGCCGCTTATCGGAAGAAGGGCATCCTCGCTGCCGTTGACGGCAAACTGTGCGCCAATGCCTTCTCGGTCGCGCAAGGAACGCGCCAGCGCCACCATGCGTTTGACGTGACCGTAGCCGAACCCGCCGCCGCCATCGCAGCGAATAAGCGCAAGCCGGCCGGATGCTTGCAGACCTTTCTGGCTGACATGGGCATTGAGCTTGCGAAGGCCGGGTTCGCGATCCAGGAGGAAAAGAAGATCGGCCAGCGAGGCTTCGCCGGCCCTGGCATGGAGACGTTCGTAAACCGCCTCCATGAAGGCCAGATCATCGGGCGTGTCCACCGTCAGGCGGCCAGCCTTCCGCGCGAGCGGCGCATAGGCCGGGGCGCGCGCGATGCGCACAAAGTCCGGATGCAGCTTGAAATAGCCGGTGACGTGCTCGCGCGCGACGGGATCTTCGCTTGCGTCCATCATCAGCTTGTCGAGCGCCCGGCGCGTCAGCGGATCGACGCCTTCATGCGCGGTGATCGCGCCGTCTTCCAGCAGCACATAGTCCGCATTCTGCTCGATTAGCGAGACAACAAGATGATCGATGAAGCCCGCGTCCAGAAACGGGGCATCGGCGGAGACGCGCACGATGATATCGGCATCCATCAATTCGGCGGCGCGCGCAAAGCGCGCAAGCACGTTCTCTTCGGGCCCGCGCACGACGGCGATGCCCTGTTCGCGTGCAAACGACACGATCGCATCGTCCAGCGGATTGGTGGACGTGGCCACGGCAATGGCCTCGATCAGGGATGACTTCTTCAGCTTCTCGATGACATGCCAGAGCAGCGGCTTTCCCGCGATGGGTTTGAGCACTTTTCCCGGCAGGCGGCTGGAACCCATGCGGGCCTGAATCACGGCCACGATGCGCAAATGATCGCTCGGTTCCGGCGGCAGGATCATGCGGCTTCCGGTTTCCAGCTGGCGCGGACATGGCGCAGGGGCCGCATGCCATCGGCCGGATCGGCGCGCCATTCGCGATCGGCGAGTTCGGAGGCCTGCGGTTCCTTGAAGCCTGCGCCATCTGCGGCAAAGGCTTCGCGCACGCGTGCGATGACAGGGGCGATTTCCTGCGGCAGCCAGCAGTGGCCCGCCGCATATTCGGCGCCCTTGCCGTCGAGGTCGAGATGGAATTCAACCGCCGCAGCGCCCCAATGGTGCACCGAACGCTCGATTACAGATGCCCTGCGCGTGTGATCCGACCAGCCGGTCGGGCAACCCGTGGCCTTGCGGATGGCGGCGATCGCCGAAAGGTTGGCCTCATCTGCCGGCGTCGGATAGGCCGATACGCAATGCAGCAGCGTGATGTCGCGCGCGCCCGCGGATGACAGCGTGTGCACCGCGCGCCTGATCTCGTCCATCGTGGCCATGCCGGTGGAAAGCACGACGGGCTTGCCCGTCCTGGCGCAGGCTTCCAGCAGCGGGGCATAAAGCAGCTCGTATGACGCAATCTTGTAGAAATCCACGTGAGGCCGGAGTTCTTCGACCGCCTCCAGATAGAAGGGCGTGCACGAAAACTGGATGCCGCGCCGGGCGCAGCGTTCGGCCAGGGGACCCAGATGTGCCACGGGCAATTCCCAGTCCTTACGGGCGCGGTGACGGGCGCTCTGCTCCAGGATCTCCGGCGCGAACATGCGGTTGATCCTGAAGAGCTGGAACTTCACGGCGCCGCAGCCGCAATCGGCCGCCGCATCCACAAAGGACAGCGCACGGGAAAGATCGCGGCCGTGATTGCTGGAGGCTTCGGCAATGAAGAGCGGAAACGGCGCCATCGGGAGCGATTCGCTTAAGCTTAACCATTTCTAAAGGCAGCAAGGCTAAGAGACCGTTAACGCGGGAGATCGCCCCGGCCATGGGCCAGCGCACGGCTGCATTTTTCATCGTTTCCAGCGGGCGGTCGGGAACGGCCATGTTGCACAAGGCGATTTCGGCCGTGCCCGGCGTCGAAGCGCATCACGAATACATGGTGCATATCGTCCAGCCGCTTGCCGTAAAGCGATATCTGGGCCTGGCGGATGAAGCCGATGCCCGGCGCGTGCTCGCGGGCACGCATGCCGCCGCCGTGCGGTACAGCGAAGAAGCTCATTGGGGCGATTCGTCGAACAAGCTTTCCTGGCTCATCCCGGATTTGGCCGCACTCCTGCCTGAGGCCAAATTCGTCCATCTGGTTCGCGACGGCCGAAAGGTGGCAGGTTCCTATTTCCACAAGCTCGCCGCGGAATGTTACGATGACCGTTCCATGCAGATCTTCCAGGCCTATTGCGACGATCCCGCCCGCAACTGCGCCCCGCCGCCCGAAAAGAAATACTGGTGGCCCGTGCCGCGGCCGGATGATCCGCGCGCACGGCAATTTCGCCACTACGATCAGTTTCAGCGCATCGCCTGGCATTGGGCGGAGATCAATCGTGTAATCCTGCGCGCGCTGGAGGGCTTGCCGCCCGCCCGCAGACACTTCGTGCGGCTGGAGGATTTGCGCGAAAGCCCGCAGGCGGCGCGCGGCCTTTATGAATTTCTTAATCTTCCTTACCGCGACGAATATTTTTCGTTATTCGCACGCCCGCACAATGTGAACCGGCCCCAGGACAGACTGCTGAGTCAAGAGCAGCGCAAGCAGTTCGACAATATTGCCGCAGACATGATGCGCGCGCTCGGATACGAAAACAGGCGCGAGTATGTCATGAATTATTAACGCCACCTCGCCAAAGATGGTTACCGGGGCCCTTCCGGACGCCATCGATGAGCAAGAATTGCGAGCTGTGCGGGCGTGACACGTTGCAAGCCGTTTACGAGCCGGAGCGCTCGACCCGCGGACTAAAAATCCATCTTTGCGATCATTGCGGACTGCTGCAAAGTCTGCCGCGCATCGATCGCGCGCCGCGTGCCGCGATGGCCGTTTCAAGCGGCGCGGATTGGGGCAATGTGCGCTATGGCAAGGGCTTCCGTACCAAGGCGGCGATTGACGCACTGATCCGCCACACGGACCTCGCGCAGGAATTTTCCATTCTGGACGCCGGTTCAAATCGCGGCAGCTTTGCGCGCGCCCTGCTAAACGCGGCGCCTCATGCCGAGCTTGTCGCGCTCGAACCCGACGAGCGTGTGGCCGGGCTTTGCGCCGGCCTTCCGCGCACGGAACTCATAAGCGCGCGAATCGAAGACGCGGCGCTGGAAACAGGCCGGTTCGACATCATTCATTCCTGCCACACGCTGGAACATCTGGCATCGCCGCTTGCGGTGCTGCGCGATCATTGGCGCACGCTGAAGCCCGGCGGGCTTCTTGTTCTCGACGTGCCTAATGTGGCGATTATCGAAAGCCATGACATTGTGGAAGAGTGGTTCATCGACAAGCATCTGACGCATTTTTCCGTGGCTACCTTGACCGCCATGGTGGAGTCCGCGGGCTTCGAGATCGTGCAAAAGCCCGATCCGCACGACCGCGAAAATCTGTTGATCGTCGCTCGCAGGGGAACCGGCTCGATTCCCCTTGTCGCGCGTAACGAGCGGGAGACGGAAAATGCGCGGAGGCTCATCGCCGCCTATGGCGCCATCCGCGCGCAGAATATCGAGGCGCTGTCCGCAGTTGCGGCCGAAATCGCGCAGCTTGCGCCCAAGCGCATTGCGGTCTGGGGCGCCGGCCGACTGTTCGACAGCCTTGTCGTTCACGGCGGGTTCGATCCGCAAATTCTCACGCTCCTGATCGACACGCATCTGAAGGCCCATGTCGGCGAACGCTTCGGCGTGCCGGTGTCGGGAGCGGAGGCGCTGAAGGACGCCAACGTGGGCGCCATCATCGTGATGTCGCGCAGCTTTGCCGCCGAGATCGAGCGGGAGGCACGCGCACGGGCGCCGCGCGCGGAGATTCTCTTCTATTCCGATCTTGTGGCGCAGGCGCGCCTCAGGCGGGCGGCCTGACGCAGGGGCAGAGATGCGCATGAACATGAAGCCGGCAAAAGCAGAGATCCAGACCGAGGGCGCCCAAAGGGTTCAGCCGCTCAACATCTCCTCGCCCAGCCTGATCGAAGACATTGCCGCGGCCGCGCGCTTCGTGCGCCGCCATGTGATCGCCTCGATCTATCATGCGGGCTCCGGCCACCCCGGCGGGGCGCTTTCCTGCGCCGACATTCTGGCGTGCCTCTATGGCGCGGAACTCAACCTGTGGCCGGATTCGATTCACGATCCGCATCGCGACCGGTTTGTCCTGTCCAAAGGCCATGCGGCGCCGGCGCTTTATGCGGTGGCCGCGCATTATGGCTTTTGCGACGCGAAAGATGCCCTCAACCTGCGGAAGCTCAACAGCCCCTATCAGGGCCATCCGCATGTGAAGGATCTGCCATGGGCCGAAACGAGCACAGGCTCGCTGGGCCAGGGATTTTCCGTGGCGCTTGGCATGGCGATGGGCCTGAAGCTTCAGCACAGCACCGCGCGCGTCTATGCGCTGCTCGGCGACGGCGAGATGCAGGAGGGCGAAGTCTGGGAAGCGGCCATGTGCGCGGCCCATCACAAGCTCGACAATCTTTGCGTGCTTGTCGACTACAACAAGATGCAGAGCGATGACCGCAATGAAAACATCATGGGCCTGGAACCGCTGGCCGCGAAGCTGCGTGCCTTCAACTGGGCGGTGGCGGAAATCGACGGTCATGACATCAAGGCCATTCTTTCCGGCCTTCACCGCGCGGCTGCAACCTTTGAAAAGCCCGCCGCCCTTATCTGCCATACGGTCAAGGGGAAAGGCGTGCCCTATATGGAAAACCTGCCGCAATGGCATGGCAGCGTGAAACTGACGCGCCAGCAGGCGGAAGATGCGCTGGCTGCGCTCGATGCGACGCTTTGGGAAATCAAGGAACTGCTCGATGGCCAAAAAAGCTGAAGCGGCCGCGCCTGCGCCCGCCCTGATCGGAACTAGCGGCGATTCGCTGCGCGAAGCCTTTGGCAAGGCGCTGGCCGCCTGCGCCAACGATTTTCCCAAGCTTGTTGTGCTGGACGCCGATATTGCCGGCGGCACCGGCGCGCACCATTTCCGCAAGGCCTTTCCGGGAAGTTTTCTGCAGTTCGGTATCGCCGAACAGAACATGATGGCCGCCGCGGGCGGATTGTCGGCCGTCGGATATCTCCCCGTCGTCACAACCTTCGCGGTGTTCTGCCTGCGTGCAATCGAACAGGCGCGTCTGTCCATCGCCTATGCGGGCCGCAACGTGAAGATCGTGGCAAGCCATCCCGGAATCGACGTCGGGCCCGACGGCGGCTCGGCACAGGCGCTGGAAGATCTGGCTGCATTTCGCGCCATCCCGGGCATGACGGTGATTTCGCCGGCCGATCCGGCCGAAATGGCGCTTGCCACGCGCGCGATGCTGGAATTCGAAGGCCCGGTCTATATGCGCACGGGCAGAAGCCCCGCAAAGCGGATTTTCGGCAAGGACCACACGTTTGAAATCGGCAAGGGACGGATCATCCGCGACGGCAAGGACGTGACACTGATCGCCTGCGGCGTGGAAGTGGGCCGCGCGCTGGAAGCAGCCGCCATTCTGGCGGATGAAGACATTTCGGCGCGCGTTGTGAACATGGCCACCATCAAGCCGATCGATGAGGCGCTGATCGCAACCTGCGCGCGCGAAACCGGCGCAATCGTGACTGCGGAAGATCACAATATCTATGGCGGCCTTGGCGGTGCGGTGGCAGAGGCGCTGGCCAGGGCCTGGCCCTGCCCTGTCGAATTCGTGGGGCTGAAAGACACGTTCGGGGCATCCGGCGAGCCGGAAGAGCTTGCCGAACACTTTGCGATTTCCGCGCCCTTCATTGCGGAAGCTGCAAAGCGCGCCATTTCGCGCAAGGCGCATGCCTGATGTTACGCTTTTCGCTCGAAGGCAGAAACGCGGTGGTGACCGGCGCAAGCCGCGGCATCGGGCGCGCCATCGCCATCGGCCTGGCCGAGGCTGGCGCGAACGTGGCCATCACGTTCCGTCAGAAGCGGGATGAGGCGACCGCAGTCGCGCAAGCCATCGAAAGGCTCGGCCGCAAGGCGATTGTGGTCAAGATGGATGTGACCGATCGCGCGGATGTCGAGGCTGCGGCCAGGGACGCGAAGGGCGCGCTGGGGCCGATCTCAATTCTCGTGAACAATGCCGGAATCAACAAGCCCGCGGATTTCGACCAGATGACGGATCAGGACTGGGATGCCATTTTGGCCACCAATCTGAAGGGTCCGTTTGTTTGCGCGCAGGTTTTCCTGCCGCTGCTCGCAGAAACGCAGAACGGCAGCATCGTTCACATCGGCTCGGTCAGCGGCCAATATGGCGGCCCGCGCACGGCGCATTACGCGGCTTCGAAGGCGGGGCTCATTTCGCTGTCGCAGGTTATCGCCCGTTTCGGCGCGCAGTACAACATACGCTCCAATGTGGTTGCGGCCGGCCTGATCGCATCCGAAATGGCCGACGCCGGCCTGAAGGCGGCCAGCGTGCAGAAGGCGGCCGAAGGAATCGTGCTGAAAAGGCTCGGCACGCAGAGCGAAGTGGCCGATGCCGTAGTGTTCCTGGCAAGCGACGCCGCAAGCTACATCACCGCGCAGACGCTGAACGTGAACGGCGGGCTCTATTTCTGATGGGCAAGACGCTGCTGATCGTTTCCGGCGGAATCGAAGCGGCCGATGCCGCCCGCCGCGCCAAGGAAATGGGGCACTATGTGGTGGTTTCCGACCGCGACCCGAACGCACCGGGCTTTGCATTTGCCGATTCCTGCCTGATCGCCGACGTCTATGGCGCCGATGAAACGGCCGCCGCCGCCGAACGCTTCAGCCGCAAGATCCGCAAAATTGACGGCGTTATCTGCGTGGCAGCCGATGCGCCGAAGACGGCCGCACGCGTGGCCGAGCGGCTGGGGCTTTGCGGAATTTCGATGAAGTCCGCGGAAAAGGCCTGCGATAAGCTTGCCATGAAGCGCTGCTTTCAGGATGCGGGCGTCCCCGTGCCCTGGTTTGCGGAAGTGGAAACGCCCCAGGCGCTTCAACGCGTGGCCATCGAACGCGGGCGCGATCTTGTGATCAAGCCCGTGGATTCCAGGGGTTCGCGCGGCGTCCAGCGCGTGGCGCAGGTGGAAGACCTCACGCGCGCGTTCCTTCTCGCGCAACAACATTCGCCGACGCAGCGCGTGATGGTGGAGCAATATCTTTCCGGCCCGCAGGTTTCCACCGAGTCGGTTGTCGTGGGTGGCCGCTGCTTCACGCCGGGGTTTTCCGACCGCAACTACGAATATCTGGAACGCTATGCCCCCTTCTTCATCGAAAATGGCGGCGATTTGCCGAGCCATTTGCCCGAACAGATCCAGACCAGCGTCAGGCAGGTGGTCGCGCGCGCGGCTGCGGCGCTTGGCATCGTCAATGGGACGGTCAAGGGCGATATTGTGGTGCACGGCGGCAAGCCCTATGTCATCGAGGTGGCGGCCAGGCTTTCCGGCGGTTTCTTTTGTACGCGCGAAATACCGCTCAACACCGGCGTGGACTTTATCGGCGCGGCCATCAAGGTGGCATTGGGCGAAGACATCTCGCCGGATGAGCTTGAGCCAACGCGACAGACGCCCGTCATCCAGCGCTACGCCTTTCCGAAGCCCGGGCGTGTGACATCCATCAAGGGCGTGGAAGAGGCGCAGGCCGTTTCCGGGGTGGTCGAGCTCATCGTAACGGCAAGACCGGGCGATGTGATTCCGCCCGCCGGCGACAAGCGGCCGTCGGCCGCCATGGTGCTGGCAACCGGCGCAACCCGCGAGGCGGCGCTGAACGCCGCGAACGACGCGATTTCGCATTTGCGGATCGAAACGCAATGAACGCCCCGCTGCCAAAGAGCGACCTTGCCGCGACAAGCGCGACACTGCATCTCTTCGCGCTGTTTCACCTCAATCTTGCCTTTTCATCCATCGAAGAGGAGCAGCGCGACGATGTGATCGCGCGCTGCTATTGGCCGCTTCTCAGGCTTGCCGAAACGCATGGGCCCATTGGCATCGAGGCCACCGGCTTCACGCTGGAAGAAATTGCCAGGCGCGATCCGGATTGGATCGGCCGGGCGCGTGCGCTCATCGGTTGCGGAAAAATCGAGCTGATCGGGTCAGGCTATGCGCAAACGATCGGGCCGCTGCTGCCTTGGCGGGTCACGGAAGCCAACCTGGCGATCGGACAGGAGATCTATGAGCACCTGTTCGGCATCAGGCCGCAGCTCGCGCTTGTCAACGAGCAGGCCTATTCGGCCGGATTGGTCGAGCTTTATCGCGACGCCGGTTATCGCGCGATCCTGGCGGACTGGGACAACGCGGCCGCGCATCACCCTGAATGGCCGGTCGAGACACGCTATCGTCCGCAGACCGCGCTGGGCGCGGATGGCGGCCATATCGGACTTTTGTGGACGAACACTGTCGCCTTTCAGAAATTGCAGCGCCTTGCCCACGGCGACATCGGGCTCGACGAATATGCCGTCTATGTGCGCAGTCACCGCAACGGGCGGGCGCGCACATTCTGTCTTTATGCCAGCGACGCGGAGGTTTTCGATTTCCGCCCCGGACGTTATCGCACCGAGGAGCAGCTCGGCGGCACAAGCGAATGGACCCGGATCGCCCAGGCGCTTGAAGTCGCGGCAACCGAGCCGGGTTGTAGGCTGATTGCACCATCCGAGGCTCTCGGGTTTTCGGACCATTCAGCCAGGCCGCTTTCGCTCGAAAGTGCGGCGTGCCCCGTACCGGTGAAGAAACAGCGTAAATACAATCTGTCGCGCTGGGCGGTCACCGGCCGCGATGACATTGCAATCAACGCAGCTTGCGAGCGCATCTATCGCGGCCTCGTTGAACGCAACGCCGGCGCCGATAACTGGAAGGAGCTCTGCTATCTGTGGGCATCCGACTTCCGCACGCATATTACAGACAGGCGGTGGGCGGCATATGTGGCGCAGCTGAAAGCCGCGGAAGAAAAATGGACGAGGCCCCACGCGCAGGTTCAGGGTGCGTCCGCAGGGGCCGAAGCAAGACAGGGCCGCCACATTGAGCTGAAAACCAGGATGCTTTCGGCGCGGCTGGACCAGCGGCGCGGACTGGCGATCGAGAGTCTTAAGTTCGCTGGGCACGCCAAAGCAGCAATCGGCGGTTTGCCGCACGGACATTTCGACGACATCGCGTTGCAGGCGGACTGGTACACCGGCGATTGCGTTTTTGAGGCGCCGGGCGAGCCGAAAATCACCGACCTGGAGTGGTGCGACGCCTGCCAATGGCAGGACGCGGGCGGCGACATATGGTTGCGCGCGCATGTCGAAACGCCGAAGGGCCCCATTGAAAAGACGCTGCGTTTCAGCGCGACCATGCCGCAGGTGGACTTCGACATCGTTTTCCATTGGGAAGACTGGGGTCGCGGCTCGCTGCGCCTTGGCCATGTCACGCTGCTGCCGGAGGCCTTCGACTGGGAGAGGCTGAAGCTCGCAACCCACAACGGCGGCAGGACCGTGGAACGTTTTGCCCTTGCCGGCCAGAACGTCGAGCATGGTGCACCGGTCTCGTTTCTTGTATCGGCCTCCCACGGTATCGGCATGACCGAAGGTTGGGCCGAATTGGGCGACGGCCGGACGAACATCCGCGTGTCTGTGGATCGCGCCGTGGCCCCGATGCTTGGCCTGCTCACGCACAGGCGTATCGGCGGCAGCCTGTTTTGCCAGCTGATGCTTTCCGCGATGGAGCTGGACGAGACACGGAAACCTTTTGTTTACCAGCAGAGTCCGCGCCGTTTCAGGTTTTCGATTGCGGCTGCTTAGGGGCCGTTAACCAATCCTGCGCCATTATTTTCGCAATTCATTCAGGGGCTCAGTTGTCATGGCGCCAGCCGCTGCCAAGCTTGTTTCGCAAACCGTTCTGCCGCCGAAGCCGCAGACCTCCGCGCCCATCCGCGACTTCACGCAGCCCTGGCTCGATCTGAACGGCAAGGCGGTTCTGGTGACTGGCGGCACGGGTTCTTTCGGCAAACATTTCGTCAAGACCGTCGTCGAGCAGTACAAGCCGCGCCGTCTGGTGATCTTCAGCCGCGACGAGCTCAAGCAGTTCGAGATGCAGCAGATGTTCCCGATGGAGCGCCACCCCTTCATGCGCTACTTCATCGGCGATGTTCGCGACCGCGATCGTCTGGAGCTTGCGATGCGCGACATCGATTACGTGATCCACGCCGCGGCGCTGAAACAGGTGCCGACCGCCGAATACAATCCCTTCGAATGCATCCGCACCAACGTTTTCGGCGCGGAGAACGTGGTTTCCGCGGCGCTGAGACGGAATGTGAAGAAGGTAATCGCGCTGTCGAGCGACAAGGCGGCGAACCCTGTCAATCTCTACGGCGCCTCCAAGCTCGCGTCCGACAAGATTTTCGTGGCGGCCAACAATCTTGCGGGCGCCGACGGCACGCGCTTTGGCGTGGTGCGCTACGGCAACGTCATGGGTTCGCGTGGCAGCGTGTTGCCCTTCTTCCGCAAGCTGGTGGAGGAAGGCGCCGAAAGCCTTCCCATTACCGATGCGCGCATGACGCGTTTCTGGATCACGCTGACACAGGGTGTAAATCTGGTGCTGTCCAGCATGGAGATGATGCGCGGCGGTGAAATCTTCGTGCCCAAGATCGCGTCCACCACCGTAACCGATCTGGCGAAGACCGTGGCGCCCAATCTGGGTCAGAAAATCGTCGGCATCCGGCCGGGCGAGAAGCTTCACGAGATCATGATCCCGGCCGACGATTCGCGCTGGACAGTGGAACTGGACGACCGCTTCGTTATTCTGGCGAGCTTTGCGGCGGCCGCGCGCGAGGCCTATATCAACCGCGGCGCCAGGCCCGTGCCCGAAGGTTTCGCCTACTCGAGCGACGCCAATCCTGAGCGGCTGGATGCCCGCGGTCTCCAGGCGCTTCTGGCGCAAGCCTTCGCATGAGCGCGCCGGCGCTGAAGCCGCCAAGGCTTTCGAACTCTTTTCTCCCTTACGGCCGGCAGGTCGTCGACGACGACGACATCGCGATGGTCGCGGAAGCCCTGCGGGGAGACCTTCTGACAACCGGCCCTTTTGTCGCCCGTTTCGAAGCCGCGCTCGCCAAAACGGTGGGCGCGCAGCATGCCGTTGTTTGCGCGAACGGAACCGGCGCGCTGCACATGGCGGCGCGGGCATTGAACCTTGGCCCCGGGACAAAAGTCATCGTGCCGAGCGTCACCTTTCTTGCCACGGCCAGCGCGCCGCATCTAAATGGCGCCGAAATCGTGTTCGCCGATGTGGACCCTGAGACCGGGCTGATGCGGCCACAGGATCTTGAAGCGGCTTTGGCGCGGGCCGGCGGCGCCGACGCCGTCTTCAACGTTCATCTGAACGGCCAATGCGGCGAACTGGAACAGCTCGCGGAAATCGCCGAGGCCCACGGCGCCAGGATCGTGGACGACGCCTGCCACGCGCTGGGTACGGCCTATGTGGCGCGGGATGGAAATGTCCACCCCGTCGGCAGCAATGCCTTTTCGGACCTGACGGTCTTTTCCTTCCACCCCGTGAAAACGATCGCCATGGGCGAAGGTGGGGCCGTGACCGCGAAGGATCCGCAGGCGGCGGAGGCCCTGCAGCGTGCGCGCAACCACGGCATGACGCGCGAGCCCGCCCGCTTCGAACATGCGGCGGATGCCTTCGACGAGAACGGCGAGCCCAATCCCTGGTATTACGAATTGACGGAGCCCGGCTTCAACTGGCGCGCCAACGACATGCAATGTGCCCTTGGACTTTCTCAACTGAACAAGCTTGGCCGCTTCGTGGCGCGCCGCCGGGCGCTTGCCGCAAGATACGACGCAATATTGACCGACGCCGCACCGGTTCTGCGGCCGCTGAAGCGGATGCGCGCCTGCCTGCCCGCCTGGCATCTTTACGTCGTGCGAATCGATTTCGAACTGGCGGGCATTTCGCGCAGCCGGCTGATGCGCGCGCTGGCTGCGGAAGGAATTGGCACGCAGGTGCATTATCTTCCCGTGCATCGCCAGCCCTATTTCACCAGACGCTATGGCGCGCTCTCCCTGCCGGGCGCCGACCGTTATTACGCGCGCGCGCTCAGCTTGCCGCTGTTCGCATCCATGGGTGACGACGACGTGGAGCGCGTTGTCGACGCGCTCAAGCGTCATCTCAAATTGTGAAATTGAAAAAAGGTTCGGGCGGAGAGCCCTGCGGCTTCCCGCAGAACTTCCGCCCGCCCTTTTGTTCTGAACCCCAGAGTCCCAAGACGCCCCGGGGCGAGAGCCGTTACGGCTCGCCGCCGTCCGGTCGGAAGAATGGAGGCGGAGCCGCGAAGGCGGCCCCGCCTCAATCCCCTTAGCCGAACAGTTTGAGCGCGATTTCCGGCGCCGTATTGGCGATCGACAGAGCCTGCACGCCGAGCTGCTGCTTGGTCTGCAGCGCGGTGAGCATGGCGCTTTCCTTCGCCATATCCGCATCGACCAGGTTGCCGATGCCGGT
>JAJPIX010000022.1 GCA_021324545.1 Alphaproteobacteria bacterium | reverse complement strand
TCGGCGCTGGCGCAAGGGGTGATCGGCGGCAATCTGGACTGGAAGATGATCGGCATCGGCGCGGCCGTGGGCGTGGGCGTGGTGCTGCTGGACGAGTTGCTTGGGCGGCTGAAGCTGCTCAGGCTTCCGCCGCTGGCCATCGGGATCGGAATCTATCTGCCGATGTCGGCGACCTTGCCCGTCGTGATCGGGGCGATCATCGGCCATTTCTACAATGTGTGGGCCAAGCGCACGAAGAACCCGGAATATTCCAGGCGCCTTGCGACACTGGTGGCATCGGGCATGATCGTGGGCGAAAGCCTGTTCGGCGTGATCCTGGCGGGGCTGATCGTGGCGTTTTCCAAGGATGCGCCGCTGGCGCTGGTGCCGGCGAATTTCCCCCAGGCCAACGCCGTCAGCGTAGGCGCCTTCGCTGTGCTGATCGTGCTCTGCTACGGCTGGATGATGCGCCGCGCGCGCAAGGCGGCCTAGAAGGATTCACGCGGAGACGCGGAGAACGCTGCCGCCTTGCGGCGCGTGTTCGGCCGCTGTTTGGCGCGCAAAGCGCGCCGTGCCCTGCATGTGCGGGCGTAGCCGGCGAAGCAAAAAATGCTCCGCGACTCCGCGTCTCCGCGTGCTGCTTTTTGCCAATCGATTTTGCTACGGCTGGATGATGCGCCGCGCGCGCAAGGCGGCCTAGAAGGATTCACGCGGAGACGCGGAGAACGCTGCCGCCTTGCGGCGCGTGTTTCTTGCCTTGTTTGGCGCGCAAAGCGCGCCGTGCCCTGCGTGTGCGGGCGTAGCCGGCGAAGCAAAAAATGCTCCGCGGCTCCGCGTGATTTTTTCCGGCCAATTTCGATCCGCCCTCAAGGGGAGGATGGGGAATGTGCCCTGACCGCTTCCGCCAGTTCCAGAATCTGCTGCGCCTGTTTGAGATGCGGCTGATCGAGCATCTTGCCGTCGAGCGCGGCGACGCCCGCGCCGTTCGCGAAGGCGGCCACCACCTTCTTCGCATGCTCCACATCGGCCGCCGACGGCGTGAACGCCGCGTTGATGATGCCCACCTGATCGGGATGGATGGCGAGCATGCCGGAAAAACCTTCGCGGCATGCCGCGCGGGCGGCGCGTTCAAGCCCCGCGGCATCGCGGAAATCCGCATGGAGCGTTTCGATGGCGGCAACGCCCGCGGCCTTCGCCGCGATCAGGCAGAGCGAGCGGACGATCCTGTAGGTCAGCAGGAATTCGCCGCTGTCATCGCGGTTGGCGGCGGCGCCAAGCGCGGCCGAAAGATCTTCGGCCCCCCACGTCATCGCGGCCAGCCTTGGCGGCGGATCGCGGTATTCGAAGAGCGAGAGCACCGCCGCCGGCGTTTCGGTGGCGACCGGCAGAAGCCTGATCGATTCATGCTTCAGGCCGGCTTTTGCCTCGCGCGTGGCGATGTGATGGCCGATCTCACGCAGCATCTGCGGCCCGTCCGCCTTGGGCACGACGAAGCCCGCCGGCCTTGCGGCAACCATCGCCTCCACGTCGCGGATGAAATCGTCGCTGCCCAGCGGATTGATGCGCACCCAGACGCTTTGCGGATGATGTTCGCCGAGAAACTCTTTCGCCAATGCCCGCGCGTTCGGGCGATTGGCCGCAGCCACCGAATCCTCCAGATCGAGAATCAGCGCATCGGCCGCCGAGGCCTTCGCCTTCGCGAGCTTCTTTTCGCTGTCGGCCGGCATGAAGAGAAGCGAGCGCAGGATCATGCGGGCCTCTTCAGCATGAGCGCCGAGCGCCTGCATTGCGCCACCACTTCGCCGCGCTGGTTGATGGCACGGTGCTGGAAGGTGACGATGCCCTGGTTGGGCCGCGACTTCGATTCGCGCATTTCCAGCACCTCGGTTTCCACATGCAGCGTATCGCCGTGGAAGACGGGCTTGGGGAAGCGCACTTCATCCATGCCGAGATTGGCGACGGTTGTGCCGAGCGTGGTGTCGCCCACCGAGATGCCGATCATCAGCCCCAGCGTGAACAGCGAATTGACGATGCGCTGCCCGAATTCGGTGCCCTTCGCATATTCCGCATCGAGGTGCAGCTGCGCGGGGTTGTGGGTCATGGCGGTGAAGAGAACGTTGTCGGCTTCCGTCACCGTGCGACGGATGGGATGGGCGAAGGTCTGGCCAATGTGAAATTCGTCGAAATACAGCCCGGGCATCAGCGCCTCTCGAACATGATCGTCGGCTCGCCATGATAGGTCGTGCGCAGCAGTTCCCTGAAGCCCAGTTTCTGCGCAAGCCGGATGGAGGGGGCGTTTTCGGGCGCGATGATGCAGCGGATGGGCCGGCCCCCGAAATGGGCAATCCCCCAGTCGAGCGCGGCTTTTGCGGCCTCATGCGCATAGCCCTTGCCATGCTCGGCGGGCTCGATGCCCCAGCCGATTTCCGGAATGCCGATGAGCGAAGGCTCGATCGCGCGGCGGCCCTCCACGAAGCCCGCCTCGCCGATGCGCCGGCCCGTATCCTTCCGCTCGATGGTCCAGAAGCCGAAGCCCAGAAGATGCCATTGGCCGGTGACGCGCAGAAAGCGCGCCCAGGCTTCCTCTTCCGTCTGCGGCTTGCCCGAAATGAAGCGCACCACATCGGGGTTGGCCCACATGGCGGCATAGGACGGAAAATCCTCAAGGCGCGGTTCGCGCAGGATCAGGCGGGGTGTTTCGAGGGTGGGAATCTGCATGGTGGAGACGATAGCCCAGTTTTTCTCCCGCGTTTACGTTTCCTCGCCCGTTTACGGGGGAGCTTCGTGTTCACGAAGCGAGCCAGAGGGGGCGGACGCAGGCCGCGCCCCCTCCGCTTCGCTCGCGAAGGGCTCGCTCAGCACCTCCCCCGTAAACGGGGGAGGAAAAATCAATACGACTTCGGCAGATCGAAAATGTTTTCGCCGATATAGGAGAGAATCAGCTGTTCGGTGACGGGCGCGATGCGGGCAAAGAGGCTTTCGCGAAACAGCCGCTCCACATGATATTCCTTCGCATAACCCATGCCGCCATGGGTGAGCACCGCCGTCGTGGCCGCCTCGAAGCCGGCGCGCGCGCCCAGAAACTTCGCGGCATTGGCTTCCGCACCGCAGGGCTGCTTCGCGTCATATAAAGCCGCCGCGCGCAGGCACATCCAGTAGGCGCTTTCCAGATAGGCCCAGCGTTCGGCGAGCGGATGCTGGATGCCCTGGTTCTGGCCGATGGCGCGGCCAAACACGCGCCGCTCGCGCGCATATTGGCCGGCGCGCTCCAGCGCATTGCGGCCAAGGCCGACGGCTTCGATGCCGACGAGAATGCGCTCCGGGTTCAGGCCATCCAGCAGATAGCGGAAGCCTTTGCCTTCTTCGCCGACGCGGTCGCTGTCGGGCACCGCCAGATCGTCAATGAACACGGTGTTGGAATCGACCGCCGCGCGGCCCATCTTCGGAATGCGGCGGACTTCGATCTTCTTGCGGTCGAGCGCGGTGTAGAACAGCGTCATGCCGTCGGTGGGCTTACTGCATTCGGCTTTCGGCGTGGTGCGCGCAAGCAGAAGGATGCGATCGGCCTCCTGGGCGGTGGTTGTCCAGATCTTGCGGCCCCGGATGACGTAACCGTCGTTGGTGCGGCGCGCGAAAGTTTCGATGCTTGTCGTGTCCAGCCCTGCATTCGGCTCCGTCACGCCGAAGGCGGCTTTTTCCTTCCCCGCGATGATCGGCGGCAGCCAGCGTTGCTTCTGTTCGGCACTGCCGTGCACCACGATGGGATACAGCCCGAACAGGTTGATGTGAATGGCCGAGGCCGCCGAAAAGCCGCCGCCGGATTTCGCCACCGTGTGCATCATCAGCGCCGCTTCCGTGACGCCAAGGCCAGCACCGCCATAAGCCTGCGGCATGGCGATGCCGAGCCAGCCGCCCTGGGCCATCGCGCGATAGAATTCGTCCGGAAAGCGGGCGGCCTGATCGCACCCGCTCCAGTAATCGTCGCCGAAGGCGGCGCAGACTTTGGCCACGCCCTCTTCAATGGCGCGCTGTTCGGGGGAAAGAAGGATGTCCAACGGCGGTGCTCGAGGTTTATTCGCCCCCCATATTGGCACAGCAATTGTAAGGTTTTGAGCTTTCTCTTGCCCTGCGAAAATTTCGACCCTCCCGCAAGGGAAGGGTGGGTGCTAGAACGGGCGCCAACATCGCCTTCGGGCGGGTTCTCGGGGGCGAGGAGTTCATAAGACGATATGCGTTCGGTTACGGCCGCAAACAGGCCAGCATCCAGGGCGGGCATGAAGCCCACCGACATCAGCAATCCCAACTACTTCCACAAGGTTGTCGATTGCCAGTGGGCGTGCCCATCGCACACGCCCGTGCCCGAATACATCCGCCTGATCGCGGAGGGGCGCTATTCCGACGCCTACATGATCAACTGGCATTCCAACGTCTTTCCGGGCGTGCTGGGGCGCACCTGCGACCGGCCCTGCGAGCCGGCCTGCCGGCGCGGCCGCGTGGAGGCCGAGCCCGTGGCCATCTGCCGGCTGAAGCGCGTGGCCGCCGACTACAAGGACGACATTCGCGCGCGGCTGCCCAGGGCCGCCGCAAAAAAGAACGGCAAGCGCATCGCGCTGGTGGGCGCTGGGCCCGCCTCGCTGACGGTGGCGCGCGATCTGTTGCCGCTCGGCTATGAATGCGTGATCTACGACGCCGATCCGTTTGCGGGCGGCATGATGCGCACGCAGATTCCGAAATTCCGCCTGCCCGAATCGGTGCTGGACGAGGAATGCAATTACATCCTCGACCTGAAGCCGGTGACGAAGTTCGGAAGCCGCGTCGAAAGCCTGAAGGCGCTGCTGGCGGAAAACTATGACGCCATCTTCGTGGGCTGCGGGGCGCCGCGCGGGCGCGATCTGCCCATTCCCGGCCGCAAGGAAGCCGCCGCCAACATCCATATCGGCATCGACTGGCTGTCGAGCGTGTCGTTCGGGCATATCGACAGGATCGGCAAGCGCGTGATCGTGCTGGGCGGCGGCAACACCGCGATGGATTGCTGCCGCACCTCGCGCAGGCTGGGCGGCGAGAAGGTGGATGTCGTGGTGCGTTCGGGCTTCGACGAGATGAAAGCGTCTCCCTGGGAAAAGGAAGACGCGATGCACGAAGACATCCCCATCCACAACTGGCTGAATCCGAAAGCCTTCCTGCACAAGAACGGCCGGCTGACCGGGGTTCTGTTCGAGAAGACGAAGGCGGAAAAGGACGAAAGCGGCCGCCGCAGGCTAGTGCCCACGGGCGAGCCGGATGTGCTGATGGAATGCGACGACGTGCTGGTGGCCGTGGGGCAGGAAAACGCCTTCCCCTGGATCGAGCGCGATATCGGAATCGAATTCGACAAGTGGGACATGCCGAAGGTGGACCCGGTGACCATGCAGTCCACCAACCCGAAAGTATTCTTCGGCGGCGATGCCGCGTTCGGCCCCAAGAACATCATCTGGGCGGTGGCGCACGGGCACGAGGCCGCCGTGTCCATCCACCTGATGCTGAACGGCAAGGACGTGAAGGACAGGCCTTCGCCGCTCGTCAACCTTTCCAGCCAGAAGATGGGCATTCACGAATGGTCGTATGACAACGACGTCTCGATCGACCTTCGCTACAAGGTGCCGCACGCGCCCAAAGAGGTGACGCTGCGCAACGTGAAGGTGGAAGTGGAGCTGGGCTTCGACAAGGAGTTGGCCTTCAAGGAAGCGCAGCGGTGCCTGAACTGCGATGTCGAGACGGTGTTCGAGGACAATCTGTGCATCGAATGCGACGCCTGCGTGGACATCTGCCCGATGGACTGCATCACCTTTACGCAAAACGATCCCGAGCCCGCGCTGCGCACGCATCTGACCGCGCCTGCGCCGAATCCGACGCAGGATCTCTACGTGTCGGGCGCGCTGAAGACCGGCCGCGTGATGGTGAAGGACGAGGATGTGTGCCTGCATTGCGGGCTGTGCGCGGAGCGCTGCCCTACCGGCGCCTGGGACATGAAGAAATTCTATCTGGAGCCGGCGCACGCCGAGAACCTATGCCACCGATGATCCACTTTCCTCCCCCTGAAAGGGGGAGGTCGCGAGCGAAGCGCGCGGGTGGGGGTCAATGCCGTGGTGTGACCCCTCCCCGAACCGGCGCAGCCGGTTCGACCCTCCCCTTTCAGGGGAGGGAAAAAGAGGCTGCCTCCCCGCAGGGCGGAGGTGGAACATGAGCGAGGCGGCTATTTCCAAGGTTCAACAACCCATCTCCGCGACCAACGACTTCGTCGTGAAGTTCGCCAATGTGAACGGCTCCGGCTCCGCTTCCGCCAACGAATTGTTCGCGCGGTCCATCCTGCGCATGGGCGTGCCGGTATGTTCGCGCAACATCTTCCCGTCGAACATCCAGGGCCTGCCAACATGGTACGAAGTGCGCGTCTCCGGCGAAGGCTGGCTGGGCCGGCGCGGCGGCGTGGACCTGATGGTGCAGATGAACCCGCAGACCTGGGACAAGGACATCGCCGAGATCGAGCCGGGCGGATATCTGGTTTACGATTCCACCAAGCCGCTGACGAACCAGAAACTGCGCGAGGACATCACGCTTCTGGGCGTGCCGTTCACGCGGCTGTCCAACACGCTGGAAGGCACGCTGCCGCGCGAGCGGCAGCTGCTCAAGAATGTGATCTATCTGGGCGCGCTGTCGGCGCTGCTGGGATTCGAGCCGAGCGTGGTGGAAGGCCTGATCGGCGACCAGTTCAAGGGCAAGGACAAGCTGATCCGGCTGAACATGCGCGCGGTGGAAATCGGCCACGATTACGCGGCGAAAAATCTGGCCGGCAAATGCCGGCTGAAGGTGGCCCGCGACAACAAGGTGGGTGAGCGCATCTTCATCGCGGGCAACGACGCGGCGGCGCTTGGCGCGGTGTACGGCGGGGCAACCGTGTGCGCGTGGTATCCGATCACGCCGTCAACCTCGCTTGCCGAAGCGTTCACCAGGCATTGCCGGCGCCTGCGCGTCGATCCCGTCACCGGGCAGAACAAGTTCGCCATCGTGCAGGCGGAAGACGAAATCGCCGCAATCGGCATGGTGCTGGGCGCAGCCTGGAACGGCGCGCGCGCCTTCACCGCGACAAGCGGCCCGGGCATTTCGCTGATGCAGGAATTCTTCGGCCTTGCCTATTACGCCGAAATTCCCGCCGTCATCTTCGATATCCAGCGCGGCGGGCCATCCACCGGCATGCCCACGCGCACGCAGCAATCCGACCTTCTGCTGGCCGCCTATGCGAGCCACGGCGACACCAAGCATGTGCTGATCTTTCCCAAGGGGCCGAACGAAGCCTTCGAGTTTGCCGCGCTCGCCTTCGATCTGGCCGACCGGCTGCAGACGCCCATCTTCGTGATGATGGACCTGGACATCGGCATGAACGACTGGCTGGTGGATCCGCTGAAATGGGACGACAGCCGCAAATACGACCGCGGCAAGGTGCTTTCGGCCAAGGAGCTGGATGCGGGCCGGCAATTCTTCCGCTACCTCGATGTGGACGGCGATGCCATTCCCTGGCGCACCATTCCCGGCGAGCACCCGACCAAGGGCGCCTATTTCACGCGCGGCTCAAGCCACAATGCCTATGCCGTCTACAGCGAAAGCGGCAAGGACTACACCGATGTCATGCAGCGGCTGCTGCGCAAGTTCGAGACGGCGAAAACGATGGTGCCCGCGCCCATCCGCCACGATGCCAGGCAGAAGACGCGCTGGGGCGCGATCTATTTCGGCTCCACATCGGTGGCGATGGATGAGGCGTTTGCCAAGCTCGAAGCCGAGGGGCGCCATGTGGACACCTTGCGCATACGCGCGTTCCCCTTCAGCGAGGATGTCGTGGATTTCATCAACGCGCACGACCAGGTGTTCGTGATCGAACAGAACCGCGACGCGCAAATGCTGAAGCTGATCGTGAACGAATGCGCCATCGACCCCGCGAAATTCATCTCGCTTCTGCATTATGACGGCACCCCGATCACCGCGCGGTTCATCACCAACGCGATTGCCGAGCGCATGGGCGTTGTCCGCAAGGAGGCGGCGGAATGATCCCCAACTTGTCATGGCCCGCCTTGGTGCGGGCCATCCAGGCGACACCTCCCCGAAATCGGAAAGTTCGCGGGTTCGCTTTCTTCTGCGGCATTAACAGAACCCAACTGGGTGGCCCGCATTCGCGGGCCATGACAAATTTTGGGTTTAGCGAGAACTAGACATGACCTACATCGCCAAGCCGAAATTCCACCATCCGGGGCTGCAGAAGAACGCGATCGGCTTCACGCACCGCGACTACGAGGGCCGCATCTCGACGCTGTGCGCCGGCTGCGGCCACGATTCCATCAGCGCCGCCCTGATCGAGACGTTCTACGAGCTTGCCATCGAGCCGCACCGCGTGGCCAAGCTTTCGGGCATCGGCTGTTCGTCGAAGACGCCGGACTATTTCCTGGGGCAATCCCACGGCTTCAACGCCGTGCACGGGCGCATGCCGAGCGTGCTGACGGGAGCCAACCTTGCCAACCGCGACCTCATCTATCTGGGCGTTTCCGGCGACGGCGATTCCGCTTCCATCGGCATCGGCCAGTTCGTGCATTGCGTGCGCCGCGGCGTGAACATGGTCTATATCTGCGAGAACAACGGCGTGTACGGCCTGACCAAGGGCCAGTTTTCGGCCACCGCCGACAAGGGCAGCAAGAGCAAGACGGCGGTGAATTCGGATTCGCCCATCGATCTGGTGGGGCTGGCGCTGCTGCTGGGCGCAACCTTCGTGGCGCGCTCGTTTTCCGGCGACAAGAAGCAGCTGGTGCCGATTCTGAAGGCGGCGTTCACGCACAAGGGGGCGGCGATCATCGACGTGATCAGCCCTTGCGTGCAGTTCAACAACAATCCCGATTCCACCAAGTCTTACGATTTCGTGCGCGAGCACAACGAAGCGGTGAACCGCATCGATTTCATCACGCCGCGGGCGGAGATCACGGCGGATTACGCGCCGGGCACGGTGGAAACCGTGACGCAGCATGACGGCTCGGTGCTGAGACTTTCCAAGCTCGCGCCCGATTACGATCCGCACGACCGCGCCAAAGCGATGGCTTACCTGCAGGAGCGCCACGCGGCGGGCGAAATCGTGACCGGGCTTCTCTATATCGACGAAGAGCCGGAAGATTTGCACGCGCATCTGAACACGGTGACGACGCCGCTGAACAGGCTGGGGGAAAAGGATCTGTGCCCGGGTTCCGCCAAGCTCGCCGAGATCAACGAAAGCTATCGCTAGCACAACCTGTCATTCCCGGCCGGCGCGAACTTCCTTCGCGCCGGCCGGGGATGACAGTCAGGGCAGCGGCGTCCAGATCACGTCGTTGAGGTTGCGCGCGCGCGTTGCAAGCATCACAAGCCGGTCGAAGCCCAGCGCCACACCGGAGGCCGGCGGCATGTGCGCGAGCGCGGAAAGAAAATCCCCGTCGATCGGATAGCGCTCGCCATAGATGCGTTCCTTCTCGTCCATTTCGGATTCAAACCGGCGGCGCTGCTCCACCGGATCGGTGAGTTCGCCGAAGCCGTTGGCAAGCTCCACCCCGCAGACATAAAGCTCAAACCGTTCAGCCACGCGCGGATCGTGCGCCGTGGCGCGGGCAAGGGCCGCCTCGCAGCGCGGATATTCGTAAAGCACGGTGGGCGCGCCGATGCCGAGGTTCGGCTCGACGCGCGCCACCAGCACCTTGGAGAAGATATCGGCCCAATTGTCGTTCGCCGCCACGTCGAAACCGGCGCGCTTTGCCGCCGTCGCGAGCGCGTCGCGGTCGCCCTGCCCCGCATTGTCCAGCGTTTTCAGAAGGTCGATGCCGGCGAAGCGGGCAAAAGCATCGGCCACCGTCATCTTCGCCGCCTCCGCGCGCGCATCGCAATCCCGACCCCTGAACGAAAACCTGCCGATTCCGGTCGTCTCTGCCGCAATGCGGATCACATTCAGGCAATCGGCGATAACGGAGTTGTAGGTTTCGTTCGCGCGGTACCATTCCAGCATGGTGAATTCCGGCGCATGGGTGGCGCTCTGCTCGCGATTGCGGAACACACGCGCAAAATCGAAGATGCGCGTCTCGCCGGCGGCCAGCAGCTTCTTGGCCGCAAATTCCGGCGAGGTGTGGAGATAAAGCGTGCGCCGCGACCCGTCGGGCCCGATCAATTCGGTGGCAAATGCCGAAAGATGCGCCTCGTTGCCGGGAGAAGCGGCGAGCGCGCCGCACTCCACTTCGGTGAAGCCCTGCCCTTCGAACCAGCCGCGCAGGGCGCGCCTGATGGCGGCGCGGGCGAGAAGGGCGGGCCGCCGGTCGGCATGCCGGCCGCGCGCCCACCAGGGAGATGTCTCGGTCATGCGCGCGTTATACCTCAGGCTTCGACAAGCTCAGCATGAGGACATCGGGAAAAACCCCTCATCCTGAGCTTGTCGAAGGATGAGAGTGGCTTGGCGCATCAAAGCGCGCCTGCTATACGCGCCCGGCCTAACCGCCAGCAATGAGGTCTTTCCCGTGGTTTCGGTTATCGCCAGCTCCATCCGCAAGGGCAATGTCATCGAAAAGGACGGCAAGCTTTATGTCGTCCTGACGGCGGAAAACATCCACCCCGGCAAGGGCACGCCGGTGACCCAGCTCGAAATGCGCCGCATCAGCGACGGGGTAAAGGTGAACGAGCGCTACAAGACCACCGACAGCCTGGAAAAGGCGTTCATCGACGAGCGCACCTATCAGTACCTCTATCAGGATGGCGATCACTGGGTGTTCATGGACCCGGAGACCTTCGATCAGGTCCATGTCGGCAAGGATGTCGTGGGCGACGCCGCGCCCTATCTTCAGGAGAGCATGGAAGTTCGCCTTTCCAGCCACAACGGCCTGCCCATCGCGCTTGAAATTCCCGCGCGCGCGACGTTTGAAGTGGTGGAAACCGAGCCTGTCGTGAAGGGGCAGACGGCGTCGGGCTCATTCAAGCCGGCCGTGCTGTCGAACGGCGTGCGCACGATGGTGCCCACGCACATCACCGTGGGCACGAGGATCGTCGTGCAGACAGCCGACGGCGCCTATATCGAGCGCGCCAAGGATTAAAGCCGCGCGTTGAACAGCCAGATCCCGGCGTACACGAGAGCCAGCACGATCAGGCTGATTGCCAGCACCATGAGCACGCGCCCCGAAACGGCCCCCTGACGCGCCTTCACGGGCGGCAACACCTTTGCATGGCGATGTGCGCCGGCGCGTTCATTCGGACGTGTTTCCGTTTCATCCATTGCCGGACTCATGCTTCCGCCGTTCAGGAAACGTCCGGGCTGGCGGCCTGTTCCTGTTCAGACGATTTCGATGGCCACCGTGCCGAGACCGTCAATGCCGCCTTCGCCGCGATCGCCCCGCTGCAGCGGCCCCACGCCCGACGGGGTTCCGGTGAAAACGAGATCGCCGGGCTGAAGCATGAAAAACCGTGAGAGCGTGCTGACAATATCGGGCACCGGCCAGATCAGATCGGAAATGTCGCCCGACTGCTTCGTTGCGCCGTTCACCTTGAACCAGATTGCGCCCTTTGCCACGTGACCGGTATCTGCGGCGGGATGAATTTGTCCCACCGGCGCGGAGCAGTCGAAGCCCTTGGCGACATCCCAGGGCTGGCGCTTCTCGCGCGCTTCGGCCTGGAGATCGCGGCGCGTAAGATCGATGCCCACCGCATAGCCGAACACATGATCAAGCGCATTCTCGCGCATGATGTTCGCGCCCGCCTTGCCAAGCGCCACGACAAGCTCCACTTCGTGATGGAAATTCCCTGTTTCCGGGGGATAGGCGATCCGGCCGCCGCCCGGCACCACCGCATCGGCCGGTTTGCCGAAGAAGAACGGCGGGGTCCGCCCGTCATGCCCCATTTCGCGCGCATGGGCCGCATAATTCTGGCCGACACAATAGACACGGCGGACGGGGAAAAGCGCGCTCCGGCCTGCGATCTGCAGCGCCGGAACGGCAGGGGCCGGAAAAACGAATTCTGCGGCTCTCGACATGGCGGCGATTTCTCCTTTACAGAACCAATACCGCTCCAGGGCCGAATCGCGCCAGTGCCCGTTACAAGGATTATGCGAACGAAGGACCGCCCATGAACGCGAGATGGATCGGCCGCGTTGTCGCATGGAGCTGCAGGCATTCGACCCTGCTGGTTCTTGTCTGTGTCGCGCTCGGGTTCGCCGCGAGCTTCTATGCCGCGGAAAATTTTTCCATGAACAGCGACACCGCATCGCTGATTTCGCCCGACCTTGCCTGGCGCAAGCGCCAGGCCGCCTATGACCGCGCCTTTCCGCAGCTGGACAAGCTGATCCTTGTGGTGGTGGACGGCGTGACGCCGGAACGGGCCGACGAAGCCACCGCCGCGCTTGCGGCAAAGCTTTCGGCGGAGAAAAGGTATTTCGAGAGCGTGCGGCGTTCGGACGATGCGTTCTTCCACCGCAACGGGCTGCTTTTTCTTTCCACCGCGCAGGTGAAATCGACCACCGAAGAGATCATCAAGGCGCAGCCTTTTCTCGGGCCGCTTGCCGCCGATCCGACGCTGCATGGCGTGTTCGCCGGATTGTCGACGGCGATTCTGGGCGTGCAAAAAAGCCAGGCCAAGCTTTCCGACCTCAAACGCCCGCTGCAGACATTTGCGGATGCGCTTTCCCGCGTCGAGGCCGGCAAGCCCGCCTTCGTTTCCTGGCAGACGCTGGTCAGCGGCGAGAAGCCGGGCGTTCGCGAGCTGCGCCATTTCATCATGGTCAAGCCGAAGCTTCTGTACGACGCGCTGTCGCCCGGGCGGCCCGCCAGCACCGCGATCCGGAATGCGGCGCGCGAACTTCATCTGACGCCCGACAACGGCGTGCGCGTGCGGCTGACCGGCGACATTCCGCTCTCCGACGATGAGTTTGCGGCGCTCGCCAACCATATCCGCACGATGACCACGATCATGATGATCGGCGTGCTGCTGGTGCTGTGGCTGGCCGTGCGTTCGGTCAGGATCATTGCCGCCATCCTGATTTCGCTGATCATCGGCCTGGCCATCACGACGGCGGCGGGCCTGGCGATCATCGGCACGCTCAATCTCATTTCGGTCGCCTTCATTCCCCTGTGCGTGGGATTGGGCGTGGATTTCGGCATCCAGTTCGCGGTGCGCTATCGCGCCGAACGCCATGAGCACGAAACGCTGACGGCGGGCATGATCAAGAGCGGCGAAGGCATCGGCGCGGCGCTCACGCTGGCCGCGGCGGCCATTGCCGCGGGCTTCTTTGCCTTTCTTCCGACCGATTACCGCGGCGTGGCGCAACTGGGCCTGATCGCGGGAATCGGCATGGTGGTCGCTTATGTGCTGAGCTTCACGCTGCTTCCTTCGCTGCTCTGCGTGCTGAAACCGGGAGAGGAGCAGAAAGAGGTGGGTTTCCGCTATCTGGCCCCGGCGGACCGGTTTATCGAGAAGGAGCGCACGCCGGTCCTGTTGGCGGCGGGCATTCTTGGCCTCATCGGCGTGGTGTTCCTGCCGTTCCTGCGCTTCGACTCCAACCCGCTCGACATGAAAGACCCGAACATGGAGTCGATGTCGACGCTGCTGGATCTCATGAAGGACCGCGAGACGACGCCGAACACCATCGACATTCTTGCGCCGTCGCTTGCGGCGGCAAAGGCGCTGGCCGGAAAACTGGACCGGCTTCCCGAGGTGAACCACACCGTGACGGCCGCAAGCTTCGTGCCCGATCACCAGACCGAAAAGCTTGCGCTGATTTCCGATGCCGACATGCTGCTCGAACCGACCTTCCTGACCATGGGATCGGCCGCGCCCCCCACCGATGCACAGACCGTCCAGACGCTGAAAAGCACCGCCTCAGGGCTGCGCTCGGTGGCCAGAAACGGCCGGGACAGGGTGGCGGCGACAGCGCTCAGGCTGGCCGGGCTTCTGGACCGCCTTGCGCAAGCAGGACCCCGGATGCGGGCGCGCGCAAGCCAGGCTTTTGTGCCGTCGCTCAAGACCACGCTTCAGCAGATGGAAGAATCGCTTCAGGCGGCGCCAGTGACGCTGGCGTCGTTGCCGGCCGATCTGAAACGGGACTGGCTCACCAGGGACGGGCGTGCGCGCGTGAATGTGACGCCTGCGGGCGATTCCAACAACGATGCCAATCTCAAGCGATTCACCGCGGCCGTGCTCAGGATTGCGCCGCATGCGACCGGGGCGCCGATCTCCATCGAAGAAGCCGGCCGCACGATCGTCAATGCGTTCGCGGAAGCCGCCGTGCTTGCGCTTATCGTGATCACGATCCTGCTTTGCATCGCGCTCAGGCGCTTCTGGGGCGTGACGGCCACGCTCCTGCCCCTCATTCTGACCGGCGTGCTGACCCTGGGCACCTGCGCTGCGATCGGACTTGAGATCAACTTCGCCAACATCATCGCCCTGCCGCTGCTTCTTGGCGTGGGCGTGGCGTTCAACATCTATTTCGTCATGGCGTGGCGCCGGGGACAGGGCAATCTGCTGCAATCGGCCCTGGCGCGCGCGGTGATCACGAGCGCGCTGACCACCGCCTGCGGCTTCGGAATTCTCTGGCTCTCGGATCACCGCGGCATGGCCAGCATGGGCGAGCTTCTGATCATTTCGCTTGGCTGGACGCTGGCGGTGGCGCTGTTCTTCACGCCGGCGCTTCTGATCGGACTGCCGCGCCGCAGGGACATCATGCCTTGAGCATGTTGTCGGCCAGTTCGTTCAGCTTCTTCACCAGCGCCGGCGCGCCGCCGCTTGCCACGATGCCCGAGAAATCCGACCGGCGCCGGGCAAGCTCGCTCACATAACCGGCCGAATAGACATCAATGATTTTCCAGCTGCCGTCGGCGGCCTGACGCATCCTGTAATTGAGGGCGACGGGCTGGCCGTTTGCCGGCACAAGCTGTGTCTGCACAAGCTGATCGGTGCCGACCTGCTTCACATCGGGATTGACGATGAATTTCTCGCCGCCGAAACTTTTGAAGTTGCTGGCATAACTGGCGATCGTCATGCGGCGGAAGCCGTCGATCAGCGCCTTCTGCTCGGCGGGCGGATAGCCCGCGAAGCTTGGGCCCACCGCAATCGCCGTCATTTTCGGAAGATCGAACGCCGCATCGACCGCCGGGGCGAGTTTTTCGAAGCGCCCCTGCATCCCGAGCTGCGGACCCTGCTTCATGGTCGCAAGAAGCGAATCATAGAAATTCTGGATCGCGCCGGCGGATGCGCCCGCCGCCTCCGCCGGCGGCTGAACAACAGCCGCAGCCACGAACAAAAGGACAAGCCGGAGAAGCAGACCACGCATGCGCAATTCCCTGAAATGGAGCGGTTTCATCATAATGCACCAAACCGGGATTTGGCCCGGGCCGGCGTCCGCTGCAACCCCCCGCCAATACGCCACAGGCCATCTGCAAGGATGGCCTGTGAACCGCCAATTCGAGGGAAAAGTGAGCGGACACCCAGTGCGGGGTGTCGAAGGGGCTGGGGCGTACCGGACCGGACATCCGCTCGAGGGTTAGAACGGGCCCGGTTAAGGTTGGTTCCACCCCGCTCTACAATTTTTTCATGTGCGGACGGCACCGGTTGCCGGACAAAAATCGCAAGCAATATCAATCAGATATTATCTCGCCTCTTAGCGCTTTGGCCGCCGGATCAGCACGTCGGCCGCCCCATACAAAGCCGCCCCGATGAGCGCCATCCAGGGACTGTTTTTGGCAAGGGACGCGAAGGCCAGCAGGATGGCCTCTTCTCCCTCTTTCGGCGCGCGGCCGGCCCCCTTGATCGCCAGCACGATCCATAGCGTGACGGGCACGATGAGCAGGATGAAGGCCGCTATCGCCGCGGCCCATGCGGGGCCGACAGCGGGAGCCAGCGCAAGGTCAATGGCCGCCGCCGCGCAGGCGACGCCCACCAGCGTAATCGCGCCAAGGATCAGAAGAGCGACGACGCCCGCCGCAGTCCGCGCAAACACGACAGGTCAGCGCCGCAAAAGCAGGGCGCCCAGGATGGCGCCTGCGCTCATCGCCAGGCCGCAGGCCAGAAGCGGCTGCTCGCGGATGGCGCCGCGAAGACTGGCAAGATTGTCATTGGTCCAGTCCCCGAACTCATCCGCCACCTGACTGGCCATTTCCTCGGTCGTGCGCAGCATCTCCGCCACGCGATCGCTGGCGGCATCGCCGACGCCGTTGGCAAGGCCGCGCATGTCGTTCTGCAGCGCCCTCAGGTCTGCGCGCAGCGCGTCGAGCCGCGCCTGCAAATCCCGGTCAGTCCGCCGTCCGCCATTGGATCGAACATCGCTCATAAAACCCTCCACTGCCCGCCATGATAGCAGACACAGGCCGCTTCTGGCGCCAAAAGAGAAAATGCCGCGGTCAGGCCGCCTTGCGCCGTACGGGGTGGAAGAACAGCGCCTGGCCCACCGTGGCCTGGACCGTTTCCGGCAGGAACGGCTTGGCGATGAGATAGGTCGGCTCGGGCCGCTCGCCGGTGAGCAGCTTTTCCGGATAGGCCGTGATGAAGATGACCGGCACGTCGAAGCTGTCGAGAATGCGGCTGACGGCGTCGATACCCGATCCGCCGTCCCCGAGGTTGATGTCGGCCAGGATGAGCCCGGGCCTTTCCGCCAGGGCCTTGGCCACCGCTTCGTCGCGCGTGGCCGCGGTGCCCACCACTTCGTGGCCAAGCTCGGTGACAAGGTTTTCGAGGTCCAGCGCAATGATGGGTTCGTCTTCTATGATGAGCACGCGCGACGCCAGCTGCTCATCGATTGCGCGCTGCGCATCGGCCATCGCGCGTTCGACTTCCTCAGGCGTCATCTGCAGGATCGTCGCGGCCTCGTTCACGCTGAAGGATTCCACCGCCGTGAGCAGCAACGCCGCGCGGCTGGATGCGGCAAGCGCGCGAAGACGCGCTTCGGGATTCTTCTTCGCATCGCCGCGACTCTTGCCGTCAAGCGACGACACCACGTCGTCATAGTGCTCGCCCGTGGTGCTCCAGATCGCATGGAAGAGCTTGTAGAGCGCCGCGCGCGGCGGCAGATCGGTATCCAGCCGCTGGCCGTTCAGCAATGCCGTTAACGAGGCCTTGACGTAAGCATCGCCGCTGGATTGGGACCCGCTCAAAAGCCTCGCATACCGGCGCAGATAGGGCAGGTGCGGCGCCAATGTCTGGGTCATGCTCATGGGCCAGCTCCTTCGTCTTGCGGCACAATTGGACGCCCAAATCCCAACGTTTTCCAGAAAAAAAAGTTCCTCCGGAACGGGAACTTTCCCGGCGGTCCGGCGTTTTCGGGGCGGTGTGGTTCGCGCCGGAATCCGCGAGGGGGCATGCGCGATCGCTTGCTAGCAAGTGTGTTGGTGATATGAGACAGCCGGCATCAGCACGGGGCGGAAACGTTGTGGCAAAGGACGCTATCAGGCAAACGAGGCCGGACAGGGTGAAGAATCGCGCAATTCGGGCAAGGCAACGCGCCATCGGCCGCGAACTGCGGCGCATGTATGACGAAATCACCCGCGAGCCTGTGCCTGATGAGTTTCTCGATCTTCTGCGCAAGATCGACGACGAGAGCGACCCCGGAGTCGAGAAGTGACCGGGCGCGATCTCAATCCCCTGCCGCACAGTCCCCCGCGATCCAGCGACCCCGATGCGCAGTTCAAGCAGGGGCTGCTGGAGCTGATTCCATTCCTGCGCGCGTTTGCGCGTTCGCTCTGCGGAAATCCGGACGCAGCCGACGATCTGGCGCAGGAAACGCTTGTTAAGGCCTGGCAATCGCGGCGCATGTTCGCAGCCGGCACGAATCTGAAGGCCTGGCTCTTCACGATCCTGCGCAACCAGTTCTATTCTGACCGCCGGCGCGCCTGGCGGCAGGCCGCCTGGGACCAGGATGCGGCAGAACGGATTCCCGGGACATCGAGCGAACAGACCGCGGCGGCCGAGCTTTCGGATACCGCCCGGGCGCTGCGTTCGCTCTCCGACGAGCAGCGGGAAGCGCTCATTCTGGTCGGCGCAGGCGGGTTCTCCTATGAAGCGGCGGCGGCGATTTGCAATTGCGCCGTAGGCACCGTGAAGAGCCGCGTTGCGCGCGCCCGCAAGTCGCTGCTGGCCGCGTTGGACGGTTCTGCCCCCCTGCCCGGCATGGAGCGCTCGGCGCAAGGAGATGCGGCGCATGAGATCATGGCGCAACTTGACCGGCTCGTCCCGCCAAACTCTCCCCAGGCCGCCGGACGAAAGCGAAGCAAGCGCGATCCCGCTGGATAGGGGCTGGTCGCTCCGTTTCCGCCTTCTTGTTACGGTCGTCATTGCGCTTTTGCCGGTGGTCGTTGTCAGCATCCTGCAGGGCACAAGCTGGGCCGAGCACGACATCGCCGAAGTTCACCAGCATCTGCTGCAGACCGCGCGCGCGGCTTCGACGGAAGAAGAAAACATGCTGGCGGCGGCGGAGCAGATTCTGCGCGCACTGGCCAGCATCGGCGACGTTCGCGACGCCACGGCCGAATGCAATCACGACCTGTCAGATGCGTTGCGCGGCCTGACATTCTTCACCAACATTTCGCGGCTGGATGCGAACGGCGTTGCGTTGTGCGCGGCGGTTCCCGGAACGGCCGGGCAGCGCCTGCCCGCCGTCGCGGACTGGAAGAAGTTCCGCAACGCCACGAATTTCGTGGTCAGCGGCGCGCTGATCAGCCGGAACACCAACCGCCCCGTGCTGACGGGCCTTTTGCCCCTGCGCGACGCAAACGGGCGCTTCACCGGCGCGCTGTCGATCGGAATCGACACGCGCTGGCTGGACTTCATGCTGAAGGCCAAGGAGCTGCCGCAGGGCGCGGTTGTGGCCGTGTTCGACAGCCGCGGCCAGATCATTGCCGCCAATTTCCCCAAAACCGCGGCGGCCATCTTTGCCCACGCGGCGCCCGGAAAATCCGAACAGCTGCAAAGCGCAAATGTTGGCGGGCGAATCTGGAGCTATGCCACGGCGACCCTGCTGGGCAATGAAACCTTTGTCGGATTCGCCATGCCGGAGGCCACGCTCCTGCAGCCGACCTACATCAATGTCAGCGCCGATTTCGTTCTGCCGGTCCTGATGATCCTTCTGGCCTGCGGGGCCATCTGGTTCACCACCGATCAGCAGGTGACGCGCTGGATCGTCTATCTTCGCCGCGTTTCGGCCGCCTACCGGAGCGGCCATTATTCCGTGCGGCCGATGCTGGAAAATGCGCCGCGCGAATTCCAGTCGCTGGGCGGCGCGCTTTCGGACATGGCGGCGGCGATCCAGGAGCGCGACAAGAATTTGCGGGAAGCCATAGCGCAAAAGACCGTGCTGATCCGCGAAGTGCACCATCGGGTGAAGAACAACCTGCAGATCGTCATCAGCCTTCTGAACCTGCAGGCGCAGCAGTTTTACGATCCCACCGCGCAAAATGCGCTCAAGCAGGCGCAAATCCGCATCAACGCGCTGGCGCTTGTGCACCGCATCCTGTACGAGATCGAGGATCAGACTTCGGTGAGCCTCAAGCGCCTTTTGCGCGATCTGGCCGAGCAGGTTCACGAAGGCATGAGCGCCGAGCGCCACAACCTGAGACTTGATCTTGACATCGCGGACCGGCGCGTGTCGGGCGAGGCGGCGGTTCCGATTGCGCTCTTCACCGTGGAGGTGCTGACCAACATCTTCAAACATGCCTATCCCGATCCCGAACGTGCCGGGACAATTCGCGTGGAGCTGGCCGAAACGCAGCAGGGTTACCTGCAGCTAACCATCGCCGACGACGGGATCGGATATGATGAAGCCTCTTCCCCGAGCGTAGGCTCGCGGCTGATCAAGATTTTCGCCGATCAGGTGGACGGCAGGTTCCGGCGCCGTTCGAGCAAGGGAGGCGGCACGACCGTGGAGCTTGAGTTTTCAATCAACCCGCTGCCGCCGGGCTGATGCGGCACATTGCATTTGTGAAGCGATTGTGCCTGCCCGAATCCGCAATTTCGGCGGGAACATGGCGATGGCTTCTCCGTTTTGTTCTGAAGGATGGAAGGAGCCGCCGCGCGGTCCGGACCGACATGAAAAGAGCAGCGGGCATTCCGGAAATCCTGCTGGTGGACGATGAGCCGCTGGTGGGCATGCTGACCGAGGACATGCTGACCGACTTGGGCTATGTGCGGGCAAAGCTGGTGACCCGGCTCGCGGACGCCAGGAAGGCGGCGATGTTCGAGACGATCAATTTCGCCGTGCTCGACGTGAATCTCGGCGCCGGAGAATTCGTGTTTCCCGTTGCCGACATTCTGGCTGCCCGGCACATTCCCTTCCTTTTCGCGACCGGTTGCGGCCGGAGAGACATTCCCCGGCGCTTTCGCGACCGGCCGATCCTGGAAAAGCCATTTTCGGCCGGCGAGCTCGCAGCGGCTGTCGGGGACCTCGTGCGCCGCACCCCGAACGCGATGGCCCGCTGAGACAGCGCCATGGTTATCTTTTGTTGAACATGCCGGGAGCGGTTTGCACGCAAAACGCCAATTCCGGGCTTCAGCCGGTTGCACGCCCCTAGAGCCTTCAATAGCCTTTGCAAAGCCCGGGAATGGGGCGGGCCGGCGTCGTTGAACCAAACCGATCCTGCGCAATGGCGAAGTTGGACGCCGGTCCGTTGCGGGACGAAAACAGCGCGGAATTCATGCCGACAACCGGCCAAGCTGGCGAAACCGTACAGACCGCTCCGTCGAATCCTTCCATCTGGCCGCTGCTGATAACAAAAGAGGCGCCGCCGACGCCCGGCGTGTTTGCATTCCGCGTTTCGGTTCTGGTGCTGGCGCTGGCGACGGCAACCGCGTTGCGCGCCGCCTTCGGCGCGCTGGTGCCAGGCGTGCCGTTTGCCTTCTACTACCCCGCCATCCTCGCTGTGGCGCTGCTCTGCGGATGGCAGTTCGGCGCGCTGGCGCTTTTGTTCGCGCTGGCTCTTTCGTGGTTCATGTTCGTGCCGGCGGCGTTCGATTTCGCCGCGCCCACCGCCGCCCAGTGGATTTCGCTGGCGGCCATGGCGGGGGTTGGCCTCTGCCTTGTTGCAGTCACCGAAGCATTGCGCACGGCGCTGGCCCGCGCGCAGGCCAGCGAAGCGCGCTATCGCGAGTTGCTGGGAGCGACTTCGGGCATCGTGTTTCTGACATCGCCATCGGGCCATGTTTCGACGCCGCAACACGGATGGAGCGAGGTGACCGGCATGGTCTGGCCGGAATATGGCAGCCTTGGCTGGCTGAAGGCCGTGCACAGCGACGATCAGGCAATCCTGAAAGGCGAAAGGCCGCCGCGCGCGCATCAGGCCGATCTGCGGATCTGGAGCAAAGATGACAACAACTGGCGCTGGTTCCACATGCGCGCCGTGCCGCTGACGAACGCGCGCGCCGAGCTCACCGGATGGATGAGCGCCCTTTCCGACGTTCACGAACGCCGGATGGCGCGCGAGCGGCAGGAGATGATGCTGGGCGAGCAGCGCCATCGGCTGAAGAATCTCATCACGGTCATCGACTCGCTGGCCACCTGGTCGAACCCGCGCAACGATCCCGCCGTCGATGCCTATCTGAAGAAATTTCTGGGACGCCTGCGCGCCCTGGGCGGCGTGGGCGACCAGATCGTGGCCGCGGAATGGAAGGAGCTGGAAACGGGCGCCGTTGTCCGCAACGCGCTTGCGCCGTTCCTGGAAGAGAATTCGGCGCGGATCAGGATTTCGGGCCCGAGACTTATGCTTTCCGAACAGACCGCGGGGTCCCTTGCGCTGGGCATACACGAGATGGCGACCAACGCCCTCAAATACGGCGCGCTTGCCTCCAAGGACGGCAAGATTTTCGTCGAATGGTCGCGCACCCCGCGCGCCGGCGACGAAGACATCGCCTTCGAATGGCGCGAGCAGGACGGACCGCCGGTTGCCCCGCCCGACCGGGAAGGCTTTGGCCTGCGGCTCATCCGTTTCGTGCCGGCGCGCGAAAAGGACGGCAAGGTGCAGATCGAATATCGCCCGGCCGGATTCTATTGCCGCATTTCGTGGACGGCCGTCGCTTCAGGTTAGCCCGCGTCAGATATGGATCGGCTGCCCCAATGCGCGCAGGGCCGATTCGTGAAACGCCTCGCTGAGCGTGGGATGCACATGGATGGTGCCCGCGATGTCTTCCAGCGTCGCGCCCATTTCGAGCGCCAGCGAGAATTCCCCCGACAGCTCTGCCACATGCGCGCCAACGGCCTGGATGCCCAGGATGCGGTGATCGGACTTGCGCGCAATCACGCGCACGAATCCGCCATTGTCGCCGGCATCCATGGAAAGCGCGCGCCCGTTGGCCCCGAAGGGGAAGATGGACTGCACGATCTCCTGTGCCTTGGCGGCTTCATCGGTTGGCAGCAATCCGGCGCTGACGATTTCCGGCTCGGTGAAGCAGACGGCCGGAATGGACGCCGGATCGAAGCGGCGTTTGTGGCCGGCAATGATTTCCGCCACCATTTCTCCCTGTGTGGCCGCCTTGTGCTCCAGCATCGGTTCGCCCACGAGGTCGCCGATGGCCCACACATCGCGCATGGAGGTGCGGCACTGGTCGTCCACCTTCACGAAGCGGCCGGCCATGTCCACGCCCATGTTTTCCAGACCCCAGCCTTCCGTATTCGGCTTGCGGCCGACGGTGACGAGAATTTTGTCGGCGGGAATGTCGGTGGTCTTGCCGTCCCTGTCTTCGACCGTGAGACCGCCGTTCGAGGCCAGGCCTTTTGCTTTCGCGCCGAGCATGACGGTGACGTCGTGTTCCTTGAGCCAGCGGCCGACGGGTGCGGTGAGCTGCGCATCGTAAAGCGGCAGGATGCGGTCGAGCGCTTCCACCACCGTGACCTCGCTGCCGAATTTGCGGAAGGCAATGCCCATTTCGAGCCCGATATATCCCGCGCCCACCACAACCAGCTTTTTCGGCAATTCCGGCAGCATCAGCGCTTCGGTCGAAGAAATCACATTGCCGCCGAATTTCAGGAACGGCAGCTCAACCGACTTGGAACCATTGGCCAGGATTACATGCTCGGCCGTAACGGTGATGTCGCCATCTTTTCCCGCAACCGTGCAGGTTTTCGCATCGGAGAATTTCGCCCATCCGGAAATCACGCGCACCCTGGCGCGCTTGAGCAGCCCGGTCACGCCGTTGTTCAGGCGGTCCACGATGCCTTCCTTCCATTTCACCAGTTCGGCGAAGTTCAGCTCCGGTTGCGATTTGAGCGCGATGCCGTGCAGGCCCGGGCCTGCCGCCTTGCGCATGTCCTCGAATTGGCCCGCGGCATGGATGAACGCCTTCGATGGGATGCAGCCGCGGATGAGGCAGGTGCCGCCCAAGCGGCCGCCCTCCACCAGAACGGTCTCGATACCGAGCTGGCCCGCGCGGATACCGGCAACATAGCCGCCCGGCCCGCCGCCGACGATGAGGAGTTTGGTCTTGATCATCTCAGCCATGTCACATCTGCCTTTGTTTTCGCGCAATCGCGATTTGCAAAACAGGGATTCACGCGGAGGCGCGGAGGAACATCCTTGAACACGTCCGGTCCGCTATCGCTTCTGCTGCGCTTTTTGCAACAATTCGGACTTTGAAACTCCGCGGCTCCGCGCCTCCGCGTGAATTTTTCATTTCGCTTTTTGCGTTCAATCCAGAAACAGGGTCGCCGGGTTCTCCAGCAGGCCTTTCAGCTTCTGGATGAAATCGGCCGCGTCATAGCCATCCACCACGCGGTGATCGAACGAAGACGACAGGTTCATCATCTTGCGGATGACGATCTGGCCGCCCCGCACCACCGGCCGCTCGATGATCGCGTTCGGCCCGATGATGGCGACTTCCGGGTGGTTGATCACGGGCGTCGTGACGAGGCCGCCCAGCGCGCCGAGGCTGGTGATGGTGATGGTGGAGCCCGACAGTTCGTCCTTCGTCGCCTTGTTCTCGCGCGCTGCGGTGGAAACGCGCAAGACTTCGGCAGCGCTTTGCCAGATGTCGAGCGCCTCCGCGTGATGCACAACCGGCACGATGAGCCCGTTGGCCGTCTGCGTGGCGATGCCGATATGCACCGGCGCATAACGATGCACGATGCCGGCTTCGTCGTCGAAACGCGCGTTGATCTGCGGATAGCGCGGCAGGAGCTTCACCAGCGCGCGCATCAGGAACGGCAGCACGTTGAGCTTGGGCTGGCCTTCGCGGCGGTTCGCGTTCAGATGCGCGCGCAAGTCTTCCAGCGCCGTCATGTCGATTTCCTCGACATAGGCGAAGTGCGGGATGCGGCGCTTGGATTCCTGCATCTTCTCGGCGATCTTGCGGCGCAGGCCGATCACCTTGATCTCGTCGATGCCCTCGCGTTTCGCATAGCCCGCGCCGCCGCCGGCACGCGCATGACGGCCGCCCGAGGCGATGTAATTGTCCAGATCTTCATGCGTGATGCGGCCGGTTTCGCCGGTGCCCTGCACATATTGCAGCTCGATGCCCAGTTCATGCGCGCGGTTGCGCACGGCAGGCGAGGCCACCGGCTTTTCGCCGAAGGTGCGCGGTTGAACAGCCACGTCATTCCCTCTCCCGCTTTGGGGGACAGGGTTGGGGTGAGAGGGCGCTTGCGGTTCGGACTTTTTCGTTTCGGCCTTTTGCGATTTGAAGGGAACAACCCCCTCACCCCTGCCCTCTCCCCTTGCGGGGGCGAGGGAAGCTTGAGGTTTGGACTTGGACGCGCCATTACCGGCCACGTTGCCTGTGCCTTCCACTTCCAGCTCGACCAGCGGCGAACCGACCGCCGCCATCTGGCCGGGCTCCCCATGCACCGACACCACCTTGCCGGAAACCGGCGACGTCATTTCCACCGTCGCCTTGTCGGTCATCACATCGACCAGGTGCTGGTCTTCGGCGATCACATCGCCCGGCTTTACATGCCAGGCTACGATTTCGGCCTCCGCCGTGCCTTCGCCGACATCCGGCAGCTTGAACACATAGCGGCCCATCAGCGTGTCTCCATCGTGCGCTTCATCGCCTCGCCCACACGTTTCGGCCCGGGAAAATAATGCCATTCGAAAGCGTGCGGATAGGGCGTGTCAAAGCCCGTCACGCGGGCAATCGGCGCTTCCAGGTGCCAGAAACAGTTTTCCTGGACCAGCGCGCAAAGCTCTGCGCCATAGCCGGATGTGCGCGGCGCTTCATGCACGATCACGCAGCGGCCCGTCTTCTTCACCGACTCCACGATCGTGTCGATATCGACCGGGACCAGCGTGCGCAGATCGATCACTTCCGCATCAATTCCGCTCTCGGCAGCGGCCGCGAGCGAGACATGCACCATCGTGCCGTAGGCGAGCACGGTGAGATCGTTGCCCGGCCGCACAACGGCCGCCTTGCCGAGCGGCACGGTGTAATGGCCTTCGGGCACATCGCTGGCCGGATGTTTGGCCCACGGCAGGACCGGCTGATCGTGATGGCCGCTGAACGGCCCGTTATAGATGCGCTTGGGCTCGAAGAAGACAACCGGATCGTCGTCTTCGATGGCGCTGATGAGCAGGCCCTTGGCATCATAGGGATTGGACGGGATGACCGTCTTGATTCCGGCGATGTGGGTGAAAAGCGACTCCGGGCTCTGACTGTGCGTCTGCCCGCCGAAGATGCCGCCGCCATAGGGCGTGCGGATGGTGATCGGCACGAAGAATTCGCCCGCCGAGCGATAGCGGATCTTGGAGGCTTCCGACACGATCTGGTCGTAGCCGGGATAGATGTAATCGGCGAATTGCACCTCCACCACGGGCCGCAGCCCATAGACGCCCATGCCGATGGCGGTGGCGATGATGCCGCCTTCGCTGATGGGGGAATCGAAGGCGCGCGTCAGGCCGTATTTTTTCTGCAGGCCGTCGGTCACGCGGAAGACGCCGCCGAAATAGCCCGCATCTTCGCCATAGGCCAGAACATTGGGGTCTTTCGCCATCATCACGTCTAGGGCGGAGTTGAGCGCCTGGATCATGTTCATCGCGGGCATGATCAGACTCCCGTTTCCTGGCGCTGGCGGCGCAGATGCCAGGGCATGTCCTTGTAAACATCCTCGAACATGGTCTTGACGCTGGGGATGTTGCCCTGCCCCAGGACGCCCACGGCTTCGGCTTCCTTGTTGGCGGCCCGCACCTGTTCCTGCGCTTCGGCAAGAGCCGCCTGATGCTGCTCCTCGCTCCATTCGCCAATGGCGATGAGGTGCTGCTTCAGCCGTTCGACGGGATCGCCCAAGGGCCAGGCCTTGGCTTCGTCGGCCGGGCGATAGCGCGAGGGATCATCGCTCGTGGAATGGGCTTCGGCCCGGTAGGTGTAAAGCTCGATCATGGTGGCGCCGAAATTGGCGCGCGCGCGCGCCGCCGCCCATTGCGTGGCCGCATAAACCGCAAGGAAATCGTTGCCGTCCACCCGCAGGCCCGGAAGGCCGTAGCCGATCGCCTTGCTCGCGAACGTCGCCTCATTGCCGCCCGCAATGCCCTGGAAGCACGATATCGCCCACTGATTGTTGACGACGTTTAGAATCACCGGCGCGCGGTAAACGGAAGCAAACGTCATCGCATAGTGGAAATCGCCTTCCGCCGTGGTGCCGTCGCCGATCCAGCTGGCGGCGATGCGGTCGTCGCCCTTGTAGGCCGATGCCATCGCCCAGCCCACGGCCTGCGGGAACTGCGTGCCGAGATTTCCGGAAATCGTGAAGAAATTGTATTCCTTCGAGGAATACATGATCGGAAGCTGGCGGCCCTTCACCGGATCCTTCACGTTGGAATAGACCTGATTCATCATGTCGATCAGCGGATAGCCGCGCGCGATGAGCAGCCCTTGCTGGCGGTATGACGGAAAGCACATGTCGTCGCGTTCCAGCGCATAGGCCGCCGCAATGGCGACCGCCTCTTCGCCCGTGCTCTTCATGTAGAAGGACGTTTTGCCCTGGCGCTGCGCGCGATACATGCGGTCGTCATAAACGCGCACGAGCAGCATGTGCTTCAGGCCCCGGCGCAGGGTTTCCGGTTCAAGTTTGGGATTCCACGGGCCAACCGCCCTGCCCTTGGCGTCGAGCACGCGGATCAGCGTGAACGGATATTCGAGCAGCTCGCGCGCATGGGCGCTGATTTCGGGCCGCGGCACGCTTCCGGCCTCAGGCAGCTTGAGCGCGCTGAAATCCGGCTTGTCGCCGGGACGGCATTTGGGCTCCGGCACGCGGAGCGAAAGCGGAATTCGGTTTTTCATGTCGGGCCGATCATGCAAAGCTGGCTCGCAATATCCTTTCGCGGGTGAGGCTGCAAGAACGGCCGTCCGGCCGCGCTGCACATGCGAAAAGACGCCATGAATCGGCGGCCGAGCGGCCCGGCATGGCAACATTCCGTGCCGGCGAACCATCCGGCGCGACAGGAGGTTTCGCCAGGTTCAGGCCGCTTTGCGGCGCGCGCGGACGAAGGGCGCAATCAGGCGCAGATCGGAGACAAACTTCGCATATTCGCGCGGCTTGTCTTCTTCATCCATGCGCAGGAGATACGATGGGTGGATGGTGATGAGGCCCTTGCTTGTCGCGTCCAGATCGAGGATGCGGCCGCGGTTGCGCCCAATGGGCATGGTCTTGCCGAACACGGCGTAAACGGCTGTCGCGCCCATCGCCACGACCAGCTTCGGGCGGATAATGCTGCGTTCCAGCGAGAGCCACGGATTGCAGGCCCCGATCTCCTGCGCATTGGGCTTCTGGTGGAGCCTTATCTTGCCGCGGCGGGCGAATTTGAAATGCTTCACGGCATTGGTGACGTAGGCTTTGCCGCGATCGATGCCGGCTTCGGCGAGCGCGCGATTCAGAATTCCGCCGGCCGGGCCCACGAACGGAAGGCCTTTCAAATCCTCCTGGTTGCCCGGCTGCTCGCCCACCAGGATGACGGACGAGCGCACCGATCCTTCGCCGAAAACAGTTTGCGTGGCATATCTGTAGAGGTGGCAGTTGCGGCAATGCGCGGCCTCTTTTCTGACCCTGTCCCATTCTTTCTGTGCGGCACCGGCCGGCATGTTCATCGCGTCAATGTTGGGCGGCGGTGACGGGTTCCGCGCCGCCGTGCTAGAGAATACGGGAAAATGCGGCCGGGGTGGGAATATGCGAAACAACTGGACATATGGCGCAGCGGCGCTTGCGGCGATTGTTGCGTGGGCCGGTGCCGCTGCGGCGCCGCAATATGGCGCCAACGGCTTCGATTCCGCGGGCATGGACAGAGCCGTCCGTCCCGGCGACGATTTTTTCCGCTTCGCCAACGGCCATTGGCTCGACACCCACACCATTCCCGCCGACAAGCCGGCGGTGACATTGCGGCTGGAAATGACCGACCGCACCGAAATGCGGCTGCGCGACATGATGGAGACCGCCGCCGCGAAGGCCGGCCACCGGCCATCGGATCTGGAAGGCAAGGTGGGCGCCTTTTATCGCGCCTTCATGGATGAAGAACGCATCAATTCGCTCGGCGCAAAACCGATCGAGCCGGAACTGAACGATGTGCGCGCGGCAAAGACGCGCGATGATCTTGCTGCCCTGATGGGCCGCAACAATTCCGATTTCGAAGGCAGCCTGTTCAACATTTTCATCGACGCCGACCTCAAGAATCCGAAGCGCTACGCCGTCTATTTGAGCCAGTCGGGCCTGGGCCTGCCCGACCGCGACTATTATCTCAATCCCGAATTCGCCGCGGCCAAAGCGAAATACCAGGCCTACGTCGCACAGCTTCTGAAACTCGCGAACTGGCCGGATGCGGCGGCGCAAGCCGGGAACGTCGTCGAATTCGAGACAAGGATCGCCGCCGCAAGCTGGACGAAAGCCCAGCAGCGCGACCTTGACGCCGTTTACAATCCTGTGGCGGCCGCAAAGCTCGAACGTTTCGCGCCGGGCTTTTCCTGGAGCCGTTTTCTGGCCGATGCGGGTCTGAGCCGGGTGGAGCGCGTGATCGTTGCCGAGAAAACAGCGTTTCCGAAGCTGGCCGCCATCTATGCGCAGACGCCTGTCGAAACGATCAGGGCCTGGAGCGCCTTTCACATCGCTGATAACGCCGCGCCCTATCTTGCGCAGCCCTTTGCCGACGCCTGGTTCGACATGCACGAGAAAACGCTGGCCGGCCAGCAGCAGCAGCGGGCGCGGTGGAAGCGGGCCGTGACGGCGGTGGCCGGAAGCGACTTTCTTGTGGGCGACCGTTTCGGCAGCTTTGGCACGATGGGCTTCGGCGCGGGCGAACTTTACACCACCAGATATTTCGGGCCCGAGGCGAAAGCCAAGATCGAGGCGCTGGTCGCCAACCTGAAGGCCGCTTACCGCCTTCGCATCGCGAACCTTGACTGGATGAGTCCGCAAACGAAAACCGAAGCGCTGAAAAAGCTCGACACCTACATGATCAAGGTGGGCTACCCCGATCATCCGCGCGACTATTCCGGCCTTGCGATTGCCGACGACGACCTCACCGGCGATGTGAAACGCGCCGCCGCCTTCGATTGGGCGTTTTACGTGAACCGCTCCTTCGGCCCCGTGGACAAGAGCGACTGGACCATGACGCCGCAAACCAACGACGCGTATAACGGCACGCTGCGCGATATCGTGTTTCCGGCCGGTATCTTGCAGGCGCCAGTGTTCGATCCCGACGCCGATCCCGCCTACAACTATGGCGCGGTCGGGGGGATCATCGGGCACGAGCTGACGCATGGCTTTGACGACGAAGGCCGCAAGATCGATGCGGCCGGCGCGCTGCGCGACTGGTGGACCAGGGATGATGCCAGGAAATTCGAAGCCCGCGCCAAAATGCTGGAGGCGCAATACTCATCGTTCCAGCCTTTGCCCGGCGTGCATGTGAACGGCGACCTGACCATGGGTGAAAACATTGCCGACCTGGGCGGACTCACGCTCGCGCTCGACGCCTATCATGCGTCGCTGCGCGGCAAGCCGGCGCCTGTCGTGGACGGGCTGACCGGCGATCAGCGCGTCTTCCTGGGCTGGGCGCAGGCCTGGCGCGGCAAGGTGACGGATGATTTCGTCAAGCGGCAGGTGGTGAGCGACCCGCACAGCCCGCGCCAGTTCCGCGTCAACGGCGTGGTGCGAAACATCGACGCCTGGTATGCGGCCTTCGGCGTGACACCGGATGACAAGCTCTACGTCGCTCCGGCCAACCGCGTGCATATCTGGTAAGCGCAGGAATGCTCACGCTCGCGGGCATTGCGGTTCTTGTTGTCGGATTTCTGATTCGCCTCAACCCGCTTCTGGTGATCGCGGCGGCGGCGCTGGTGACCGGACTTGCCGGGGGGCTTTCGCCTGTCGAGGTTCTCTCAGCATTCGGCAAGGCGTTCAACGACAGCCGCTATGTCAGCGTTTTCCTGATCGTGCTGCCGGTGATCGGGCTTCTGGAACGCTATGGCCTGCAGGAGCGCGCGCGCATGCTGATCGCAAAGCTGCGCGGCGCCACGGTGGCGCATCTTTTGCTCATCTATCTCTTCTTCCGCCAGACTTTCGCGGCCTTCGGGCTGACCTCGGTCGGCGGCCATGCGCAGATGGTGCGCCCGCTGCTGGCGCCCATGGCGGAAGGCGCCGCCGAGTCGCGCTATGGCGAATTGCCGGACAAGACGCGCTGGCTGATCCGCGCCCATTCGGCGGCGGTCGATAATGTCGGGGCATTCTTCGGCGAAGACATCTTCATCGCCGTTGGCTCGATCCTTCTGATCAAGGGGTTTCTGGAACAGAACGGCGTGACGGTCCAGCCGCTGGAGCTTTCCGTCTGGGCGATTCCCACCGCCGTTGCCGCGTTCGCAATTCACGCCATTCGCCTGTTTCTGCTGAACCGCAGGCTGAGGCGCACGCTTGCCGGCGTCCTGCAAAAGGCGGATGGCGAATGATCACGCTCGAACATGTCTATATCCTGGCCGGACTCATTCTGGCGGCATTTGCAATTCTGGAATGTCTGGACCGCAGCCGCCCCAGGCATCCGGGGAGCGCATTGTTCTGGGGCCTGCTGGCTGGCAGCTTCCTGTTTGGCAGCCATCTCAGCGATCTCCTGAACGGCATTCTGGCGCTGTCCCTGATCCTGATCGGCGGGCTTGGGCTTCTGGCCAAAGACGCGCCCGAAAGCAGGCCCCAGAGCGAACGGCGCCGCAGCGCGGAGCGGCATGGAAACTGGCTGTTCTTCCCCGCACTCATCATTCCCATCACCGCGCTTCTGGGCACGCTGTTTCTGAAAAACATGACCATTCACGGCGTGCCCCTGCTCGATGCCAAACAGATCACGCTCATTTCGCTCGGATTGGGCGTTCTGGTTGCCCTGGCCTTTGCAATGCCCTGGCTAAGGCCGCCCGTGCTCTCGCCTTTGCAGGAAGGACGGCGCCTGGTTGACACCATCGGTTGGGCCGCGATCCTGCCGCAGATGCTGGCGGCGCTGGGAGCGGTGTTTGCGCTTTCCGGCGTGGGTCGCGCCGTCGGCACGGTTGCCACCGCGTGGCTGCCGCTCGGCCAGCCCCTGTTTGCGGTGATTGCCTATTGCGTGGGCATGGCGATGTTCACCGCCATCATGGGCAACGCCTTTGCGGCCTTTCCGGTGATGACGGCCGCCATTGGGCTGCCACTGATCGTGCACAAATTCGGCGGCGATCCGGCCATCATGGGTGCGGTCGGAATGCTTTCGGGGTTTTGCGGCACGCTTGCCACGCCGATGGCCGCAAATTTCAACATCGTGCCTGCAGCGCTTCTGGAATTGCCGGACCGCAACGGCGTCATCAAGGTTCAGATCCCGACGGCCATTCCGCTTCTGATCGTCAACACGGCCCTGATGTATGTGCTGGTGTTCCGCTTCTGAGATCAGGGGCTGTCGACGGAAAACAGGCCGGAAACCGCTGCGTTCGGCGGAATGAGCTTCGTGCGCGTTTGCGCGCCCAGCCTTGCCGCCGCCGGCTGAAATCCGCCTGCCGGTCTGGGGCTTGCCCGCCCCATGAGTGTGGACAGGAAACGGTCGCCCCAATGTGAAACATCGTTCTTCAGCAGCGCCCGCCATAGCGCGGCATGACGTTCCTTGCGCTCCGCAAGCGGCATGTTGAGCGCCTTGCCGATGGCGGCGCCCACGGCTTCATGGTCGTAGGGATTGACGATGAGCGCGGCGGTCAACTCCGCGGCCGCGCCCGCAAAGCGCGAAAGGATGAGGACGCCGGGATCGTTCTCGTCCTGCGCGGCGACATATTCCTTGGCCACGAGGTTCATGCCGTCGCGCAGCGGCGTGACAAGGCCAACCCGCGCCGCCCGATAAAGCCCGCTCAGCGCGGTGCGCACATAGGCGCGTTTCACATAGCGCACGGGCGTCCAGGACACATCGCCATAGGTCGAGTTGATGCGCCCCACCGCGCTGTCGATCATCCGCTCCATCTGCGCATATTCGGAAATTTCCGACCGGCTCTTGGGCGTTATCTGAAGATAGGTGATTTTTCCGCGATTTTCGGGATGTGCCTGCAGGAAACTTTCGAACGCATCGAGCCTGAGCGGCAGCCCCTTCGAATAATCGAGCCTGTCAACGCCAAGCATCAGAAGCCCAGGCACGCTGTCCTTCAGCTTGCGGACGAAGGCCGAGCCTGCCGACCGTCGCGCCAAGCGGTTGAACTGCTCCGTTTCGATCCCGACCGGAAAAGTGCCCACGCGGGTGCTTCTGTCGTCGAGGCCTTGGCCACGGGGGAAATGCGGCAACATGTGCAGCTCGTTGGCGAGATAGCGCGCGAAATTCGAGGCGTCGTTATCGGTCTGGAACCCCACGAGATCGTAATGGCAGAGCGAGGGAATCAGCCGGTCATGGTTGGGCATGGCCGCCAGAATTTCGGGCGGCGGCATGGGGATGTGCAGGAAAAAGCCGATGCGATTGCGATGCCCGCGGTCGCGCAGCGCCTTGGCGAACGGGATGAAATGGTAATCGTGAACCCACACCACATCGTCGGGCTTGAGAACCTGTTCAAGCTGTTCGGCGAAGTGGTTGTTGACGCGCAGATAGCCCGTGAGATCGCGCCGGGAGAATTCGGCCAGATCCAGCCGGTAGTGCAGGATGGGCCAGAGCACGCGGTTGGCGAAGCCGTTGTAGTATTCTTCGTAATCGGCGCGCGCCAGATCGGTGACGATATAGCTGTTGCCGTCGTGTTCGATCGTGCGGGTCTGCGGCTTCGTTCCGCGCGGGGCCACATGGCCGCTCCAGCCGAGCCAGACGCAGTTGTGATGTTTCAGCGTCGCGCGGAGAGCGACCTCCAGACCCCCGGCGCGCGCGCTACGCTCCGGATCCGGAAATGCCACACGATTGGAAACTATGAAGATACGCGCCAATATCGATCCTCCCAGCTTCGGGACAGGCGCATTGCGCTCAGGATGAGCCCGGCCATCGAATAGGTTTGGGGAAAGTTCCCCCACAACTCGCCCGTTTTGGGATGAACGTCCTCGGAAAGAAGACCGAACCGGTTCCGGTGATTCAAGGCATCGGCAAACATCTCGCGCGCCTCTTCGATACGCCCCAATTGCCAATATGCATCGATGAGCCAGAAACGGCAGATCAGGAAAGCTGTTTCAGGTAGCCCAAAGTCGTCCACAGCCACATATCGCATAACGTGGCGCTCGCGCCGAAGTTCCGCATCAAGCGCCTTTACGGTCTCGGCAAATCGCGGATCGCCGGGTTCGATCAATCCCAGGTCGGGAAGCAGAAGAACGCTGGCATCGAGATCGTCGCTTCCCAGCGCGGCGCAGAATGCCTTTCGCTTCGGATTCCATGCGCGCTCGAGGATGATCTGCTGCACCATATCCGCAATCTTGTTCCAGTGCGCCGCGCGATCGGCAAGGCCCAGATGGTTCGCAATCGCCGCCACGCGGCTGACGCCGGCCCAGCACATGGCCGCCGAGTGCGTATGCACGCGCTTGCGCCCGCGATATTCCCAGATGCCGGCGTCGGGTTCGAGCGCCAGTTCCGCCGCCTTGTTGCCCAGCGTTTCGAGCAGGCGAAAGAGCGGCTCGTCGCCCTGCCGCGCAAGCCGCCGGTCGAAAAATACGGGCATAGCTGCAAGAATCACGCTTCCGTAACTGTCGTGCTGGGTTTGCAGGGCCGCGGCATTGCCGACGCGCACCGGCCCGTGGCCCTGATAGCCCTCGAGATGCGGCGCAATCCTTTCGTCGAGCCTGTCGGTGGGTACGATGCCATAACAGGGGTGCAGATCGGCCGCCTCTTCGGAAGCGATGCCCAGAATGAACGAGATGAAGTCCTCCATCGTGCGCGTGGCGCCAATCCGGTTGAGCGCCTTGACGACAAAATAGGCGTCGCGCAGCCAGCAATAGCGATAGTCCCAGTTGCGACCGGACTCCGGCGCTTCCGGCACCGACGTCGTAAGGGCCGCAACAATGCCGCCTGTTTCCTCGAAATTGCTGAGCTTCAGCGTGATGGCCGCGCGGATGACCGCTTCCTGCCACTCGTAGCCGATCGAAAGCCTGCGCACCCACTCGTGCCAGTAATCGCGCGTGCGATCGCAGAAGTCCCGCACCGTGCTTTCAAGCCCGCCGGGAAACGGTTCGTCGCCGCCAAAAACCAGATGCACCGGCCGGGTGAGCACAAAGGGCGTTTCCTTTTCAATATAGGCAAGCGGCGCGTCGGTCGTGAGGCGGACAGAGACCGCCCCCTGATACCGCATGTGGCTGCTTCCGAAGACGGGCGGCCCCAGCGGCTCGCCATAATTGTGCGTGGGACGAAAGCGCACGGTGATGCGCGGCAGGCCCGACAGCGGTTCGATCACGCGCATCAGATGCGGCGGGCGGAACATCCGGTCCAGATTTCGGAAACGCGGCGCGAAATCGGTGACGCGAATGGCCGCGCCATCTTTTGCCTTGAGAACCGTCACAAGGACCGGCGTGTTGCGCATATAGGCAGAATCGGTTTCCACCACGCCATCAAGCAGAACGTCGGAGAACCCCTTTTCCTCCGTGCCCGCGAGAAGGCGCGAAAACACCGGTTCGCCGTCGAAGCGGGGAAAACACCACCACACGATGCGCGCAGCATGATCAATGAGCGCGGCCGTCCGGCAATTGCCGATTACAGCGAGATCAAGCCCCTGCGGTGTCGTCATCCAGTCCCCGACTCAAGCCTGCAAAGCCAGCTGCGCATGTCTTCCGGCCGCCCGACCGAATAGGCGGCCCCTGTCATCCTGCGGCCGACCGAAATGCCGGTGCCATGCATCTCCGGCAGGATGGCGAACACATCTTCATCCGTTGTGTCGTCGCCGGCAAACAGCGGCCGGCGGCCCAGAAAGGGCCGCTCCTGCATCAGACGGCGCAAGGCCGTCGCCTTGTTGTAACGCTTCGGCTTGATTTCAATAATCGCCTTCCCGCGCAAAACCTCAAGCCCATCCTCCTGCAAGTCGGCCTGCTTCTGCTGAAGCGCCTGAAGAAGAACCGGTTGGATCTGCGGCACCAGCCTGTAGTGAAAGGCGATCGAGCATCCCTTGTCTTCAAAAATGATCCTGTGATCGGCATCGGCCAGGCCGCGAAACCGGGCTTTCACTTCGCCCGGCAAGGGCGGTTCACGGAATACGTCGTTTCTGCCGAACCGGATCTCGCCGCCATGCGAGCCGATCGCGGGCAGAACGAGCGGCGCAAAAAGCGTGTCGAGCTCCGCCAATGTGCGCCCGCTGACAAACGCCAGGGCGCCGTCGCAGCGCCCTTCAAGGCCCACAAGACAATCCGGCAGTTGCGAGGGCACATCCACCGCGCCGGGCACCGGCGCGATATCGAGCAGGGTGCCATCCACATCGAACAGGAACGCGGTGTGCCCGAAGTCCACGGGGGGAAATTCATCGAATTTCACAGCTGTTTTCATGCCAGAACAACACATTCTCAGCTTTTTCGTTTCTTTTCGCGGCGCACGACCGGTTGCGGCCGCCGTGGCGCTGCATGGTGCAATATATTCAATGCCGTGTTGACCAAGGCCACGTGCGAGAACGCCTGCGGGAAATTGCCAAGCATCCGCCTGCCCGCCGGATCATACTCCTCGGACAGCAGGCCAACATCGTTGCAGAGACGGACAAGCCGCCGGAACAGACGGATCGCATCTTTCAGGCGCCCGAGCAGCAGGTAATTGTCGGCCAGCCAGAAGCTGCAGGCCAGGAAGGCGCCTTCGCCGGGGGGCAATCCGTCAACCCCGGATTTCGACGGGTAGCGAAGCACGAGGCCCTTGTATGTGAGATGTTTTTCGATCTCGGCAACCGTCTTGCGAATTCGCCGGTCGGTGGGCGGAAGAAAACCGACCGGGGCAAGCTGCAACAGGCTGGCATCCAGGTCCTTTGAGCCATAGGACTGCACGAAACAGCCGCGCTCGCGATCCACCCCGTTCCGGCACACGTCGGCATGAACTTTGTTCGCAATGCGCCGCCAGTGCTTGCGCCGGCGCGCATCGGCCTCGCTCTTGCTGGCGCGATCAAATGCAACCCACGCCATCGCTTTCGAATACACGAAATGCCGCGGTGTGCCGCGAATTTCCCAGATGCCTTCGTCGGGCAATTTCCAGATTTTTTCCAGATGGGCAAGAAAGATGTTGCGGATCTCGGTGCGGCGGGGCGGGGGCGGCAAGCCGCCCTTTCCCGCCTGGGCCAGGACATCGGCCAGCTCGCCATAGACATCGAGTTGCAGCTGCTTGGCCGCAGCGTTGCCGATGCGAACGGGACGCGAATTCTCGTAGCCGCTCAGCCAGGGCAGTTCCCACTCATCGAGCTGGCGCTCGCCGGCAACACCATAGAGCGTCTGCATCTGCTGCGGACTTCCCGCAACGGCCCGCAGCAGCCAGTTCTGCCAGTGGCGCGCCTCGTCCCGGTAGCCGGCGTTGAGAAAGGCCAGGAGCGTGAGCGTGGCATCGCGGAGCCAGCAATAACGGTAGTCCCAGTTGCGCGTACCGCCGATCAGTTCGGGCAACGACGTCGTGACCGCCGCAACGATCCCACCGGTCTGGCGGTAGGTCAGCGCCTTCAGCGTAAGCAGGGAGCGGACGATGATGTCGGCCCATTTGCCACGCACCTGTGCGGCCGCGGCCCATTCGCGCCAGAATTTTTCGGTGGCGGCAAGCGCCTCTTCGGTTTCAAAAGGCTGGGGCACTGCAAGATGGGATGGCCCATAAGCCAGAATGAATGGAACGCGCTCACCCTGATGCACAGTGAAATGGGCATAGCTGCGCATGTCCTTTCCGTTCACGGCCACCGGCGTATGCAGGGCCAGCATCATGGGGCCTGCGGTGGCTGTGTGTGTCATGTCGTTCAGTTTGTTCACCCAGGGAATGGTGAAGCCCGTGTCGAACCGCAGGACAAGTTCCATCTGCATGGCGACCTTGCCGCGCATGCCTTCCACGATGCGCACGATGCTCGGGTAATCGCCGTTCATGGGCATGAAATCGATGAGGCGCGCCGAGCCGGTTTCTGTTTTGAATTCCGTTTCGAGAATCATGGTGGGACCGCGATAGCGGCGCGAAACTTTCGCCTTGCGGCCGCGCGCGGAGATGATCCAGCGGCCGTTGTCGGCGGTTCCGAGCAGGCCCGCAAAACAGGCAGAGGAATCGAAGCGTGGGCAGCAGAACCAGTCGATCGAGCCATTGCGGCCGATCAGCGCCGCCGTGCGGCAATCGCCGATCATCGCATAGTCTTCGATCAAGCCCGCCATTCAGCCTCCCGCAGCGGCGGAGTCGAGCAGCCAGATCACCTCCCCCTGCGGACGGATGCGCGCAGCCGGCAGGGAAAGATCGCCCTCGCGCACGCGCGCGACGACCGGGGCCTTTGCACGTCCCGTCACCAGGAACGCGATATGCGCGCTGGATTCGATCGCAGGGTAGGTCAGCGTCAGCCGCGGCTCGGGCGCTCCGGACAAGACCGGCGCAACCCAAAGAGTGCGTTCCGCCAGTACGGGAGAGTTGGGGAAGAGCGAGCAGGTGTGCCCGTCTTCGCCCAGACCAAGAAGCATCAAATCGAACAGCGGGCGCGCCGGATCGAACACGCCGGCGCCATATTCGTTCTTCAGGTCGGCTTCGTAGCTGCGTGCGGCATCGCCCGGTTCGCCGTCGGTCGGCATCGGCTTGATGTTCTGCGCCGGGATGCGAACATGCGAAAGCAGAAGCCGGTGCACCATGCCAAAATTGCTGCGCGGGTCGGTCGCGGGAACGAACCGCTCGTCGCCCCAGAACAAGACCGTCTTGTCCCAGTCGATGCGGCTTGCAAAGGGTTCACCGCCCAGGCGGCGGTAAAGGTCGCGTGGCGTATTTCCGCCGCTCAGGGCGATGCGGAATTCCTCGTCGTCGCTCTGCGCGATGCGCCCTGCAATCCAGTCCGCAGCGCATGCCGCCAGTTCCTGCGGATCGGCGCGAACGATCTTTTCGCCCTCGAGCGCGGACATCTGTTCTCCTCTAGACCGGCCGCCAGGAACGGCCATCCCGCGCGAGAAGCGCGTTGGCCTCATCGGGCCCCGCGCTTCCGGCAGCATAGTTCGGGAAATTGCGCGGCTTTTCAGCCGCCCAGGCATCCAGCACAGGCTGAACGACGGCCCACGCAGCTTCCACCTGGTCGGCGCGCTGGAACAGCGTGGCATCGCCGATCAGGCAGTCGTAGATCAGCGTCTCGTAACCGACGGACGGGGCCTGCTTGAACCAGTCGGCATAGCGGAAATCCATCGCCACGCCGTCGAGCGCCACCGTCTGCCCCGGACGCTTGGCATTGAAGCGCAAGCGAATGCCTTCATCCGGCTGTATCTGCAGGATCATCCAGTCGGCATGCATCATATCGACCGGCGTATCGCGAAACAGCGCATAAGGCGCGTTCTTGAAACGGATCGCGATTTCCGTCGACCGCTTGGGCATGCGCTTGCCGGTCCGCAGATAGAACGGAACGCCGGCCCAGCGCCAGTTGTCGATGTGCAGGCGCATGGCCACAAAAGTTTCCACGGTCGAATCGGGTGCAACGAATTGCTCTTCGCGATAGCCCTTCACCTTCTCGCCGCCGACCAAACCTTCGCCATATTGGCCGCGCACCGCATCGCCAGGCCTTACCGGATGCATGGCGCAGAACACATCCGTCTTTTTTCCGCGGATCGCGTTGGCATTGAACGATACGGGCGGTTCCATCGCCGTCATGGCCAGAAGCTGAAAAAGATGATTGGGCACCATGTCGCGCAGGGCGCCTGTTGCTTCGTAGAACTTGCCGCGCTTTGCGATGCCGATCGATTCGGCGACGGTGATCTGCACGTGATCGATGCGGTCGCGGTTCCACAACGGCTCAAAGAAGCCGTTGGCGAAGCGGAGCGCCATGATGTTCTGGACGGTCTCCTTCCCGAGAAAATGATCGATCCGGTAGGTTTGATCCTCCTTCAGCACCCTGGCGATGCGCGCATTCAGGGCCTTCGCCGAGGCCAGGTCGTGACCGAATGGCTTTTCGATGATGACGCGCCGCCAGCCGTCGCCGTCGTGCAGCAGGTTTGCTTCCCCCAGACGGTCCACGATTTCACCGAAGAATCGGTCGGCGGCTGCAAGATAGAAAAGAACATTGCCGCCATAAGGCGTGTCCTTCGCGCGCGCTTTCAGATGATCGGCAAGGCGCGCGAAGGTTTCGCCGCGCGTAAAATCTCCCTGAATATACGACATGGAGCCGGCAATCCTGCGCCAGAGGCTGTCGTCGACTCGCCTGTCTTCGAATTCGCTGCCCTTGGCTTGCGTCATCTGATCCATGAAATCGCGCAAGCCAGCGCTCCAGTCCGCGACCGACCTGGCGTTGTGATCGACGCCGACAATCGCGAATTTTTCCGGCAACATGCCGTTGCGTTCGAGGTTGTAGAGCGCCGGCACGACAAGACGCTTGGTAAGATCGCCGCCCGCGCCGAAAATGACCATCGCGAAAGGCGGCGCGGGCCTGGCTTTCCTGTCTGTCATGCTTTCGCTTTTCCCTGGGCCGGATGCTGCTCGATGTGGCCGCCGAACTTGTTGCGCATCGCCGACAGGAGCCTGTCGCCGAAGGTGTGTTCCTTCCGCGAGCGGAAGCGCGCGTAGAGCGCAGATGTGATGACCGGGGCGGCGACGGCCTCCTCGATTGCCGCGTGCACCGTCCAGCGGCCTTCGCCGGAATCGGCAACCTCGCCTTCAAATTCGGAGAGCTGCGGGTTTTCGGCGAGCGCCATGGAGGTGAGGTCCAGAAGCCATGACGATATTACGCTGCCGCGCCGCCAGACCTCCGCCACATCGGCAAGATCAATGTCGAAACGCTCGTCGGCGGCGACCATCTCCGTATTCCTGTTCTTCAGGATGTCGAACCCTTCGGCATAGGCCTGCATGAGGCCGTATTCGATTCCATTATGCACCATTTTGACGAAATGGCCGGAGCCCGCGGGGCCGACATGCATGTAGCCGTGTTCCACGCGCGGATCACGGCCTTCACGATGCGGCGTGCGTGCAATCTGGCCAAGGCCCGGCGCGAGCGCGGCGAAGACAGGATCAAGGCGGGCGACGATTTCCTTCTCGCCGCCGATCATCATGCAATAGCCGCGCTCATAACCCCAGATTCCACCTGAGGTACCGACATCCAGATAGTGGATTCCGCTGGACTGCAGCATCCTGGCGCGGCGAATATCGTCTTTGTAGAAGCTGTTGCCGCCGTCGATAACGATATCGCCTTCCTGAAGGAGGCCCGATAGCCGCCCGACCGTTTCTTCGGTCGGCGATCCCGCCGGCAGCATCACCCAGACTGCGCGCGGCGGCGCCAGGCGCCTGACGAGATCGTCCAGTTCGCCGGCGCCGGTTCCGCCGCCGGCCGCGAATTTCCCGACGGCCGCAGGATTGCGATCGAAGGCTACCACATCATGTCCATGTGCGATGAGGCGGCGCGCGATGTTGCCGCCCATCCGTCCAAGGCCGACGATTCCGATCTGCATGTCGAACTCCGTTTGCGCGTTCGCAGAGATGACGTTCGAATGTTGCGCAATGTCGCGTCAAGAACCCGGGGACATCTGTTTGCGGGGGGACGCTGAAAAGGCCGCAATTTTCCCCTTCAGCGCGGAATAGAGCTTGTTTGCCGATTCAGCAAAGGCATCCACGCCTTCGACCGTCAGGGCGTCGGTTATATGCTGGAGCGAGATGCCGCAATTTTCCAGGGCCGCGAGTTGGGCGCGTGCATCTTCGACGCCCTGCTCGAGCCGCGCCGCGGGCGAGCCGTGATCCAGATAGGCCTCGATGGTTTCGCGCGGCAACGTGTTCACCGTGTCCGGGCCGATGAGCGAATCGACATAGAGCACGTCGGAATAGGCCTTGTTTTTTGTGCTGGTTGAGGCCCACAGAAGCCGTTGCGGTCTGGCGCCGCGCGCCTTGAGGCGCGCCCAGCGCGGGCCGGAGAAAATGTCCTTGTACATCGAATAGGCGAGCTTCGCGTTGGCGATCGCGATCTTGCCGCGCAGGTTTTCCAGTGTCTCGCGCATGCCGCCGTCCGCGCCCGGGAGCTTTTCTCCGATGGCTTTGTCCGCCTTTGTGTCGATACGGCTGACGAAAAAACTGGCCACGCTTGCAATTGATGCGATGTCGGTCGTGCAGCGTTCAAGACCGGCGAGAAACGCATCGGCGACCTGCTGATACATTTCGCGCGAAAACAGGAGCGTGATGTTGATATTGAGGCCTTCGCTGGTGAGCTGCCGGATCGCCGGAAGGCCGGCCGCCGTCGCCGGCACCTTGATCATCGCGTTCGGCCGGCCGATGAGTTTCCACAGCTGGCGCGCTTCCCGGATGGTGCCTTCGGTATCGTTCGCCAGATCGGGAGATACTTCATGGCTGACAAAGCCGTCGGCGCCCTTTGTTGCGCGATAGACGGGCGCAAGCAGGTCCGCCCCATTTTGGATATCGCGCACGGCCAGCGCGCGGAACACCTCACGCGGCTCCCGCATGCCACCGCCCAAAAGCTCGCGAATCTGCTCGTCGTACTCGTCGGAACGATCAATGGCCTTTTCGAAGATGGACGGATTCGATGTGATGCCGCTTATGCCATCGTCCCTGATCAGGCGCGCCAATCCACCGTCATGGATGAAGCTGCGGCTCAGAAAATCGAGCCAGGCGGATTGACCAAAGCTTTCAAGTGTTCTCAGACGATTCATGGGCAGGCTCCAGCCACGGCGCTCATTTGACAACGCCTCGACCTCACGCCCCGTTCCTCAAGGCCCCGCCCTTCCGGATACGGCTCATCGTTCCATGGACCAGCCGCAATTTCCGCGCAACCCGAAACCGACGGAAATTCCTGATATTTTTGTCATCGCGGCATGCCGTCATGGGAAAGTCGTGCTGGCTCAGGCCGCCTCCAACCACGCGACAGCGAAGAATTTGCGCGCATCCGTCCAGATCGCGGCGGGAGCGAAGCCCGCCTTTCCGGCGATGGCGCGAAAGCTTTCGAGCGTGTATTTGCAGGAAATTTCGGTGTTGACGGCTTCGCCTTCGGCAAACCGGATGTCCCGGCCGGCGATCGTGACGTGCTGGCGCCTGCGCGAGACGAGATACATCTCAATACGCCGCGCCTGCACATTGTAAGGCGCGTAGTGATCGAAAGCCGCGATATCGAAATCGGCCCCAAGTTCGCGATTGGCCCGCACCAGCAGGTTGCGGTTGAAGGCGGCCGTCACGCCCAGGGAATCATTGTAGGCGGCGTGCAAAACGCGCGGGTCCTTTTCGAGATCGAGGCCGACAAGAAGACCTCCGCCCGCAAGGCGAGCCCTGACAGACCGGAGGAATGAAAGCGCCTCCTCGGGCGTGAAATTGCCGATTGTCGAACCCGGAAAAAATCCCGCAAGACGCAGGCCTTTGCCGGGCACGCGCGGCAGGGCGAAATCCGCGGTGAAGTCGGCGACTATGGGGCGCACCGCCACGCCGAATTCCGTTTCCAGGGAAAACACCGCTTGGGACGGCGGGCACAGGTCCACCGGAATATACGCTTGAGGCTGCCTCAAGGCGGACAGCAGGAGGCGTGCCTTGCGGGGATTTCCGGCCCCGAATTCGATCAATGCGATGCCACGCCCCATCAGCGCCGCGATTTCAGGCGCGTGCGCCCGGAGGATCGAAAGCTCGGCGCGCGTTTGGTAATATTCCGGCAATTCGCAGATGCGCTCGAACAGCTTTGCCCCGGCCGCATCATAGAGATGCTTGCTGGGAACGCGCTTCGGGCTGCAGCCCATGCCGTGCAGAAAATCGCACGCAAAACCGGTCGCCCCCTTCCCCGCCGCTTGGGGGACGAGCGCGATGTTCATGCATCTTCCGCCAGTCTGATTCCGCTGAACTGCCAGCGCGCGGAGGGCGGGAAGAAATTGCGGTAAGTGGCGCGCATATGGCCTTCCGGAGTGGCGCAGGATCCGCCGCGCAAGACCATCTGCCCCACCATGAACTTGCCGTTGTATTCGCCGAGCTCGCCTTCAAACGGCCGGAAACCCGGATAGGGATCGTAGGAAGAGCGCGTCCACGCCCACACATCGCCGAACAGCTGGACGATGCCGTCACCCTCTGCGACATCGGGGTGGACGTCGGATGGATCGACGAGGAAATTGCCCTTCACGGGAACGGTTTGCGCAACGGCTTCCCATTCGAATTCCGTTGCCAGCCGCTTGCCTGCCCAGGCGGCGTAGGCGGCGGCTTCGTAGAAACTGACATGGGCAACAGGTTCATCGGGCGAAAGCGGCCGCACGCCATTGAGCGTGAAGATGCGGAAGCGGCCGTTCTCCTGGGGCAGCCAGTAGAGCGGCGCCCGCCAGCCTTCGGATTGCACAAGCGCCCAGCCGTCCGAAAGCCAGAACTCGGGCCGCGAATAACCGCCGTCGTCCATGAATGCGAGATATTCGCCGCAGGTTACCGGACGGGTGGCGATGCGGAACGGATAGAGCAGCACATCGTGGCGCGGGCGTTCGTTGTCGAACGCGAAATGCTCTCCGCCGTGACCGATGCCGATCTTGCCGCCCGGGTGATACAGCCATTCCATCTTCGGCGCGCGCTTGAGAATGTTCGGGCGGGCGCGCGCATAAGCGGGCCGCAACGGGTTGAAGAAAAACGCGTGCTTGATGTCGGTGAGGATCAGCTCCTGATGCTGCTGTTCATGATGCAGGCCCAACTGGACGAGGAATGAGATGTCCTCGTCGGCATCGCCGCCGTTTTCCAGAAGCTCGCCGAGCGCGTGGTCCACATGGCAGCGCCAGGCGCGCACTTCGGCGGCCGAAGGCCGGGTCAGCAATCCGCGGTTCGCCCGCGGCTGCCGCGGGCCAAGCGATTCGTAATAGGAATTGAAAAGTTCGTCGAAACGTTCGTCGAATGGCACGTAGGTCGGAACACGCCGCAGAACGAATTTTTCGAAAAACCACGTTGTGTGCGCAAGGTGCCACTTGACGGGGCTCGCCTCCGTCATGGATTGCACACACTGATCTTCCGGCGACAGGTTTGCGGCCAGACGTTCTGTCAGCGCCCGGACAGCCAGAAAGCGTGCGGCCAGCGGCCGGTATTTGGGCCAAGACACAGATCTCGGCATGGCGATCCTCTGGGATTGGGCCCTTCAACAGGCAAAACGCGCGGAACGAAAGAATGTTGCAGCAATGTCCGGTTGCGATTCGGCTTGGGCATTATCGCCCACCAGTCACGCGCGTTCACCATTCACAATCCGGCCTTCCCCAGCATTCTCCACGGAGCCGGCATGATTCGGGGGGCCCTTGGGCCGTCACAAGGACACACACCGCAGCGGCGCGGCCACACAATGGAACACCGCGCAGACTGCAATCGTTTTTTCAGACTGAAAAGGAATGTCCTGTGGCTGCCAGACGCAAGCGAAAATCCGCGCATACAAGGCGATGGTCGGCCCGCGTCACGCATGAAAGTCACTCGCTCGACCTGGAGAAGAATGTTTTTACGCTGAAGGATCCCAAGAGGATCGCGGCATCCCTGAAACGGTCCGCCGAACGGAGCACAGCGCGAAAATCGGAGCCGTATCGTTCGGCCCTTTCGATGTTGACGTTCTACATCAACCGGGCGGGAAAAAATCTCCCGGCTTCCCGGAAACGGGTGCTTCAGCGCGCCAAAACGGAATTGAAAAAACAATTCGGCCGCGAATGAAAAACTGGCGAACTGTATCGGGCAGCAGCTGCTCTGGAACATTAATATGGCTGAATCGTTACAAAATTGTCATATTTTATCCAGAAGGCCGCCGCTAGAATTGACGCTATATGGGCGTGCATCGCGTGCCGGCGCAAACCGGCTAATCGAGGGAGACTTCAGAAATGCGTTCCATCATTGCAGTTGCGACAGCGCTTCTCTTTACAGCGGCTGTTTCCGGCGCCGCCGTTGCGGCAACCGCCTCGGCCATCCACCAGCACGGTCAAATTCACTTTGACGGCAAGGGACACGGCGGCAAGAACGGCCACGGCACGAAGAAGAACTAAGACGTTCATTTCGGGGCTTTGGCCCCGACCAATTGAAAATGGCCCCGCTCCACTCTGTGGAGCGGGGCTTTTGTTTGGCTGGTCAGCTGGCCTGCGCCGCGTGAACTTTCTGCCCGGCCTCCAGGCGCTCTGCACCCTTTATCACCACGCGATCGCCGGCAGCCAGATCGCCGTCGACCGCGACGAGATTGCCGTCTTCGCTGCCTGTTTCAACAGCGATGCGTTCGGCCAGCCCGGCCTTGGAAACACGGAAGACATATGTGTTGTCTTCGCGAAGAACCAGCGCATCGCGCGGCACCGCGAGCACGTCTTTCGGCTGGGCCGATGGCAGCAACACACGTACCGCCTCGCCCACCAGCGCGTCGGCCCGTGAAATCGTGAGCCGGATTTCGACCGTGCGGCTGTTGACATCGCCGACGGGAACGGCCGTGCGTACCTTGGTTACCACAGGCTTTCCCTCGACCAGCACGGTGACCGGAGTACCGGGCTGGAGGAACCGCGCCACCGAAATCGGCGCCGGCGCGCTGACTTCGATGTCGTCAATGTCCACGAGCCGGACGACGGCCGTGCCTGTGCTTGCATACTCGCCCGGGTTGATAAGACGCTGCGCCACGCGGCCGGGAAATGGAGCGCGGATCTGGCTATGCTCCAGATCGTATTTGCTTTTTGCCAGTGCAGCTTCCGCTTCGGCCAGTTGGGCCTTGTCCACGTCGCGCGTGGAGATGGCGGAATCGCGGTCTGACGCAGCGACAGCGTTGGCCCGCGCAAGCCTTTCCATGCGCGTGGCCTGCAACTGATCGTAATGAAGGGTTGCGCGCAGGCGCGCGACCTCGGCGGAGTCCGAATCATATTGCATCTGCATCAGATGCTGATCGAGGCGCGCGACGACGTCGCCCTGCTTGATCTGGTCGCCGACATCAGCAACCCATTCGACGTTGCCATCCACCTCCGCCGCAATGTGGGAATCGTAGCGCGAAACCACCGTGCCCGGCACGGCAAGTTTGGGCGCCATCTTGACCTTTTTCACGACCACGACACTGACCGCAACCGGCCCGTTATCCTGGGCAAAAGACGCAGGCCCGATCGCAAAAAGCATCGCCAGAAGAAACCACCGCAGATGTCGAATCCTACGCATCCTCATGCCTTGGCCCCTGCCGCCGCTTCCGCGCCGCCCGGCTTGGCGGGTTCGTCTTGCCGAGCCGTGACAGGATTTTCGCCCAGGCGCAACAAGGCCGGCATCAAGACAACCGTAAACAGGTGGCTGACGATCACCCCGCCGATTATGACCGCGGCAAGGCCCCGGTAGATTTCCGACCCTTCGCCGGGGATCAGCACGAGCGGAATCATCGCACAGACAGCGGTAATCGTGGTTGAGAAGATGGGCCGCAATCTCGTTTCGAGCGCCGAGCGCACCGCGGCCGTGCGGGGCAGGCCTTCGTTTTCGGCTTCACGCGTGCGGGCCACGAGCAGAATGGTGTTGTTCACGACCAGTCCCAGAACCACGACAAAGCCGATCATGGTGAGAAGATCGAGGGGCTGGAAAACGAACAACCCGAGAAGGCGCAATGCCAGGACTCCGCCCACGGTGCCAAGGGGAAGGCCGATCAGGGCGATCGCCGCGTCGATCAAAGAGCGGAAGAGCGCCGCCATGATCACGAAGAGAATGAGCACGGCAAACGCAAAATTGCTGCCCATTTCCCAGAGCGCATTGTCCAGATGATCGGCGGCGGCGCCATAGCTGACGGTGCCGCCGTTGCCGACGGCCGAGTGGATTTTCGGATCGATGGACGCGCGGATGACCGAAAGGGCATCGCCGAGCGCAAGGCCCTCCGGCGGCTGGAATTTGAGGGCGTAGGTTTCAAGGCCGTCGAGCGTATAAATTCCGCTCGGCGCCAATGTGCGGCGGATCGTGACAAGGCTTCCGAACGGCACAAGCGTGCTGTTGGGCGTTTCAACGGGCACATTTGCAAGCGCTTCCGAGGAGTCGAGCGGGCGCGACTTCAGGATGACGTAAAGCTGCTGCCCGTCTTCAAACCGCTGTCCGACATACAGGCCTTCGCCCAGGGCCTGAACAAGGTCGGCCACCTCCGGCCGCGTCCAGCCCGCTTCGGCTATGGCACGGTCGTTCGGCACGAGTTCGAGCTGCGGCTCATCATAATCAAGCGTCGGTTCGGTCGTGACCGACGAGCCCGGAAATCCTGACGTCAGCAGCGCAAAGCCCGTGCGCGCCGCCTTGCGCATGGCATCGTTGTCATCGGACTGGATGTTGATCGAGATGCCGCCGCCTTCGTCGAAACCGCCAAACAGGCTGCCTTGCTTGGCAAAACTGACCGTGTCGGGGAGGTCTTTGAAAACCTCGTTGCGCAGAATGGCCTCCATTGCCGGCACATCGCCTGAATTCTTCATGCGGATCGCCATATGCATCAGGCCGGGCGTGTCGAGCTTCAGATACCAGGTGCCGATTTCCGGCGCCTTTGCGCCCGTGACATAGGGGGAAATCCTGTTGATCAGCGGCTGCGCAATTTCCCGGTCGGCGAAGGCGACGGTGGCGCCGGGAGAAAACTGGAACGTTCCCTCGATGACATCGCGCTTCACATCGGGAAGGTAATGGATGCTGGGCAGCAGAAGCCATGTGCCGACGGCAGATGCGCCGATCAGCGTGGCAATCCAGACGCGCCGCTCCTGCGGGGTGTCGGTCAGCGTCATCACCTGATCGCATATTTTCTGCCAGACGTCGCTCAATTCGTGCTGTTTGAACCGCGTGCGCATGAAAAGCGTCGACGCTACCGGCACGACAACGATCGCAACGACAAGCGAGACCAGCACGGCGAAGGCGATCGTGATCGCAAGATCCGCAAAGAGCTGGCCTTCGACGTCTTTGAGGAAGATGACGGGCAGGAAGATCGCCACATTGGTCGCGGTGGATGCGAAAAGCGCCCGATAAACCTGATGCGTTCCGTCATGGGCGCTCGCCTCCGCGGAATTTCCGGCCTCGCGCAGCCGCAGGATGTTTTCGATCACGACGATTGCGGCATCCAGCACCATTCCGGTGGCCACGGCGAGCCCCGCCAGCGAAACGACATTCAGGCTCCGGCCCGCGACATCGAGCAGGATGATAACCGCGCACGCGCAGATCGGGATGGCGGAGGAAACGATCAGCGTGGCATGCCAGTCGCGCATGAAATACCAGAGCGCGCCGACCGCGAGCGCAATGCCCAAAAGGAGATCGAAGACGATCAACCAGATGGCATGATGCACCATGGGCGAAGGGTCGGACGTAAACCGCAGCACCACGTTCTTGTCCTTGGCGACACCTGCGTTGATCTCCCTGATTTCGGCCTTCACGGCCTTGACCGTATCGAGCACGTTGGCGCCGGCCGCACGATAGATGTCGATCTCGAGCGCGGGCTTTCCGTTGTAATAGGCAAAGCCCGTCCGCTTGGCCTGGCCGATGTCCACGGTCGCTATGTCGCCGAGCGTCACCGGATTGCCTGACCGCCAGTCCAGTATCGTGGAACTGAGATCATCCATCGAATAGCGGCCGCGGAAGGACAGGCCGTATTTGCGCCGGCCAACATCGATGGTGCCGCCGGAGATGTCATCGGCGTCTCCAACGTCGCCCGCAGCCTTCGGAATCTGGATGCCAAGCTCGGCGGCCCGCATGGGGTCGAACACAATCTGCAATTCGTCGGTGGTGTTGGAACCCGTGAATTCCACCGATCCGACGCCGGCGATGGCTTGCAGCTTGGGTGCAATCACGTCGCGGACGAAGTGCTGGTATGACTGTATGCTGTCCTTGTTGCCCGGCCTTGCGATCAGAAATATCGAAAGAAGCGTGGCGTTTGGATCCTGCGTGTTGGCAAGTTCAGCCAGCGGTTTTTGCGCGTCTTCCGGCAGGGTTTGTACACGGTCAAGGCGGCCCACCACGTCAGCAAGCGCGCGATTCATGTCGGTGCCGATCGCAAATGTGAGCGTGATGTAGGCGCCGCCGAAATTGGCGTGGCCCTCCATCTGTTGCAGGCCCGGAATTCCCTGCAACACCTCTTCTTCCGGTTCGATGAGCTGGCTTTCCACCTCGCGCGGGGTTTGGGCGCGCCAGTCGGTCTCAATGCCGATTTGGGGCCGTTCGATATCGGGGAAGAGCTGAACGGGCAGGGAATGCAGTGCGAAAAGCCCGAACAGGATTGTGATTGCCACGCCGGCAGCGATCGCCGCCGGGCTGTTGATGCTGTGCTTTGTCAGCGCACGCATGGCCCCTCGCCCCATCAGGCGCGGTCATATTCAACCAATTTCCGGCCGATATTCCAAACGGATATCGGGCCCTTTCGGGGCCAAATAGGCGCAGGGGCCGGTTCGGCCTCAGTTCAGATCTCGCCGCCAGACGCGCGGGACGCCCGGTGCTTCATCAGAACTTCTGGCTGAAGCTGAGGCCGACGGTGCGCGGCTGGGCGACGAGGATATAGGTCTCGAACCCGCAGGTTTCCGGCGTGCACTCCGCATAGCGGCCGAGTTGGGCCCGTTCGTCGAAAACGTTCTTGACGAAGAACTCCACGGCCCAGTTGTCCCGCCCGAAGCCGGTCGTGAAGTCGAACATCGTGAAGGCCTTGGAAGCCCCCAGCAGCGAGCGCTGGAAGAGCCGCAGATCGGGCCACACCTGGCTCTGATGAACGACGGATCCCTGGACATGGGCATCGAAGTCATCGACGTTGAAATCGTACCGCGCGATGCCGTTCAGCTTCCACTTCGGCGTGATCGGCAGTTGCGTTCCCACAGGCGATTGCACCGGGTTCGACGAACAGGGCCCGCCGCAATAGGGCGATGTCAGCTGGCCGTCGTTGTAGGCCATGGCCGCGGTGAGCGTGAGATTGTCAACAGGAAGCCAGGAAATGTCGGATTCCACGCCCTTGATGCGCGCCTGGCCCGCGTTGGCAATGATGGTAACCGAGTTCGGCCCAAGGAACGGGAACTGGAACTTGTTCCAGTCTTCAAGGTAGATGTCGCCGTTCCAGCGCAGGCGATTGTCATCCCAGCTTGTCTTCCATCCGATTTCGTAGTTGTCGAGCGTGTCTGACGCATAGGGCCCGACGCCCGGGATATCCGTGCGGCGGTTCACGCCGCCCGGACGGAAACCGGTGGAGTAGGTCGCGTAGACCATGTCGTTGTCGTTGATCTGCCAGGTCAGATTGACCTTGTGCGTTTCGCCGGTTTCCTTCACGCGCGCGTCAAGATTGGTGCACGGCCCGTGATAGACGGAGGGCGGCCCAAAGCACAGGGATTCGCCCGTGCCGCCCGGATTCCAGACCGCGCTGAACCCGAAGAAGCCCTGCAGCGAATTGTCGGCCTTGAAGAAGCGGATGCCGCCCGTCAGCGTGAGATTGGGCAGAATGTCGAATGAAGCTTCGCCAAACGCGGCATAATCGCGGTCGATGCGCATCTGGTCGGTGAGCCACAGCGTATTTGGCCAGCCTGTCACCCAGAAATCCGATCCCAGGGCGTTGATCTTGTAGTCCTGCACGATGAGATGTGTCTGACGCTCCTGAAACAGGCCGGCGACCCAGCGGAAGCGGCCGTCTTTCGGCGAGGAAATCCGCAGTTCGTTGCTCCACTTCGTGAAATAATCGTGGCCGTCGATATATTGCGACGGGTCGACCGGATTTCCCGCGTTGTCGGTGATGTAGGCGCCGGATCCGAAGAGCGAATCATACCAGAAGGAATAATCGGTATAATCGGCCTGCGCATTGATTGTCCGGCCCATGTAGCCGGTTGCATAGACGAGATCGAGGTTGCCGATCTTGCCCTGCACGGTGAGCGCGGCCTGGTACCATTTGTCTTTCTGGTATTCCGGATAGAAATGCGTCACCTGCAGCGTGCCGACGGTCGGATCATAGGCGAATACGCCGTCGGTCTTTTCCGTTTCCGCCATGATCGACGGGGTGATTGTCCAGTCTGCGTTGAGATCGATGGCGAGGGCCGCGCGGGCGCCGAGCTTGTCAACCGTGTTGTAATTTTTCTTCGCGACATTGGCGTTGTCGATGGTCACGCCCGACGTGGGATAGGTGCGCGTCCCGTGGACGTTGTCGATGTAACCGGCGTCGTGTTCATCCCACGCGACAATGCGGATCGCCATATTGTCGGAGATCGGCACATTCACGTAACCGTTGAGATTGTAGCCCATTCCGCCATGCGCGACGGAATTGCCTTCAACGGTGTAACCGGCCTCGAACTGCGACGGATCGGGCTTGTTGGTGATGATGCGGATGACGCCGGATTCGGCGCTGGCGCCATAGAGCGTGCCTTGCGGACCTGAGAGCGCCTCCACACGTTCGACATCATACGTCGGAATATCAAGCGTTCCGTTGATGGTCGTTATGGGAACTTCGTCAATATAGACGCCCACCGTCGGCAGCGGACCGGAGTGATTCCCGTTCTGGTCGCTGGCGACGCCGCGCATTGTGACGTTCACCGATCCGGGACCGCCGTTGCTGCCCTGGCCGCTTTCGGCATAGGTCACGCTCGGCATGTATTTTTCAAAATCGGTGAAATTGGTGAGGTGAAGGTCCTGGAGCTTTTGCGTGGTGAGCGCCTGAACATTCATCGGGACGCGCTGAAGGTTTTCCTCGCGCTTTTCGGCTGTCACCACCACCGTTTCCAGCCCCGCCTGCTGGGTGGATTGGGCCAAAGCCTG
>JAJPIX010000019.1 GCA_021324545.1 Alphaproteobacteria bacterium | reverse complement strand
GGACGGGACGGATTCGCCTCGAGAATCTGATATGGGCCGCGACGATCAACATCGCCGTGCTCTACGTCTTCGGAATGATCCCACTCACCGGAATCGAAGCATCGTTCACGATCACGGATTTCTGGCGCTGGTGGGTCGTCCACTTGTGGGTGGAACAGTCGTTTGAATTTTTTGCGGCAAGCATGAGCGCGTATCTGCTGATGGCGGTGGGGCTGGTCTCGCGCAGGCTTGCCGAACGCGCGGTCTATTTCGAGCTGATTCTCATCTTCCTGGGCGGGGTGATTGGCACAGGCCACCATCTCTACTGGGCGGGCGGACCCAGCATGTGGGTGCCGATGGGCAGCATGTTCTCGTTCATCGAGGTTCTGCCGCTCGTGCTCCTGATCATCGATGCGATCGGCCACTACCGGTTGATCCGCCGGAACGAGCAGTTCCACTACAACCTCGCCTACACCTATATCATCGGCGCGGCGTTCTGGAATTTCGTGGGCGCGGGCGTGTTTGGCGGCGGCACGCTGAACGCGCCGCTCGTCAATTATTATGAGCACGGTACCTTTCTTACGCTCAATCACGCGCACACCGCGCTGTTCGGGGCGTTCGGGCTTCTGGCGATCGGCCTGGTCTATTTCTGCCTGCGTTACGCGGCGGGCGATCGCGCGCCATTCACCGAGCGCAACGGCATCATCGCCTTCTGGCTCTACAACGGAGGACTGGTGCTGTGGATCCTGCTCAACTTCTTCCCGATCGGATGGCCGCAGCTCGATGCGGTGTTCGAGCACGGCCTCGCCTATGCGCGCAGCCTGGAATTCTACAACACGACGCTGCTGTGGCAGTGGATGCGGCTCCCGGGCGATGTGGTATTCGCGGCCGGCGCGCTCCTGATGGCGTGGGATTTCCTCATCAAGCTTGGGCCCATGCTCCCCGGTTTCCTGGACATCCGCCGTTATCGCAAGGCGCGCGCCGTCCCGGCCGAGTAGGAGTCAGAAGGCCGGGTGTCGCCACCCGGCCTTCGATCATTTTCGGCTTTGAGCCCGCGTTTCAGGCGGCCTTGACCTTGCCCTCAATGGCCTTCAGTTCCGGGCCGTTGATCGGGATGCGGCGCGGCTTTTTCTCTTCGGGCACGATCTGCTCCAGATCGATGTGAAGCAGGCCATTCTCGAGTTTTGCGGCGCGCACTTCCACATGCTCGGCGAGCTGGAAACGCCGCTCGAAGGCGCGGCCGGCGATGCCCTGATAGAGAATGTTCCTGTCTTCGCCCTTCTCGGTCTCTTCACGCTTGCCCGAAATGGTCAGCACGCCATCGCGCACTTCCACATTCAGATCCTTTTCGGCGAAGCCAGCCACCGCAACGGTCACGCGATAGCGGTTATCGCTTGTCCGCTCGATGTTGTAGGGCGGGTAGGATTGCCCCGAATCGAACTGGGAAATCTGATCCAGCATGTCGAACAGCCGGTCAAAGCCGACGGTCGAACGGAATAGGGGTGAGAAATCGAACGTACGCATGTCACAACCTCCTTTGAGCCTTGTGAATATCGGCCCGCCCCAAACCGGGGCCGGACCATTTGCTTCTGCCGGAGCCGAAGCCTCCGGCGGCTCTGAGATGGGAAGCGATCAGCGGGACGTCAAGGCCAGTCCAGGGGCGTACCAGAACATTAAATGTCCCAATGCCAGCAGCCAGAGCAATAACATGGCCGAATTTATGACCCGATCCATCTGCTGCCGGGTCAGATGAATGCCGAGCGTGTCTCCCACCAGGGTCTTGAGCCAGGCCCCTTCCTCGCGATTGCCGGGATTGCGCCAGCGCCCCGTCCGCATCAGCGATTCCAGATTGTTGAGCACGCAGGTCGAACGGTTAAGCCGCCATTGGAAGAACATGGCAGGCAGGAACAGAAGATAGAAAACGAGCGACGGCACGAAGGGATAGATCCAGCCCGTGAGCACAAAGCCGAAGACGGCGAAATGGGTCCAGAAGCACACATGGCCGAGCGCATCCCGGCCGGCCGGCCCGGACACCGCGACGGCCTGCGGCTGTCCTTCCTGTTCCCCGATCGTCATCCTGGCGCTTGCCCCCGTCCCCGGAACGCCGATCATTCCGCCAGCCGGGTCTACTTGCAACGGGGCTTTCCGGCGATTTGAACGCCGGCCATCTGGCATCCGGCGGTGACTAATGCTCAAATCAGGCCCGGAAGCCTTGGTTTTTTAACGCAGGAAGGGACAGATGAGCTCACCCCAGATCAACGAAATCGTCAGCCAGATGGGCAAGGCGATCGGCAGCAACTCCGGTCTCGGCGGCACGCTGAAATTCGATTTCGGTGACGCCGGCAGCGTTTTCATTGACGGAAAGTCCAATCCGAACTCTGTGTCCGACGGAACCGGCAAAAACGCCGACACGACGATCAGCGTAAGCCTCGACACTTTCGAGAAGATGGTGAAAGGCGAACTCGACGGCACGAGCGCCTTCATGCAGGGCAAGTTGCGCGTGGCCGGCGACATGGGCCTTGCCATGAAGCTCGGCCCCATCCTTCAGAAGGCACGCGGCTGAACTACGCTTCGCTCGCGGATTTCAAGCCGCATTTCATCGAAACTTTGGACGGCGCGCGGCTGCGCGTCGCGGTGTGGGGGCCGACCGCTTCCGCGCGCGGCGTTTGCGCGCTGTTGTCGGGCCAGACGGAATTCATCGAAAAATATTGCGAGGTGATCGATGAGCTGCGCGGCCGTGGCTTCGCCGTGGCGGCGCTGGACTGGCGCGGACAGGGCGGATCGTCGCGCGCCCTGGCCGATCCGCTGAAAGTCCACATTGGTTCGTTTGCCGAATACGACACCGATCTTCTGGCATTCATGGACCAGGTCGTGCGCCCGCTGTCATCTGCGCCGATTGTGCTTGCCCATTCCATGGGCGCGCACATTCTCTTGCGCGGCCTGCACAATAATCCCGGCCTCTTCTCCGCTGCGGTGATGACGGCGCCGATGCTTGCCGTTTCCACCCGGGGCACGCCGCGCTGGCTTGCAGCGCTGATGACGAAAACGATGAACGTCACCCGCGCCGGCGCCGAGGACTATGTGATCGGCATGCGCGAGCGCGATCCCCTGCGCATGACGTTCGAGCAGAATCTGGTGTCCACCGACCGCGCACGCTGGGCGCGCACGCAGGACATTCTGAAGAAATCGCCGCAAATCAGGCTTGCGGGTCCCACCTGGGGCTGGCTGAAGCAGGCCGGTGAATCCATGCGTGCGATGGCATCGCCCGGCTATGCCGAGGCGATTGCGACGCGCAGCCTGCTCGTTGGCGCCGGCCGCGACCGCATTGTGCTCACCCCGCCCATCCGCGATTTCGCGCGCCGCATGCCGAATGCGGCCTACATCGAGATTGCCGAGGCCGAACATGAAATCCTGATGGAAACCGATCCCGTCCGCCGGCGGTTCTGGCAGGCCTTTGATCAGTTTCTCGACGGAAAAGCCTTTGCCGGAGAGAAAGCAAAAGGAATGGCATCATGAAATCCGTCGTTGTCACTGGCGCCTCCACCGGAATCGGGTGGGGTTGCGCGAAGGTCCTCGTCAGCAAGGGATTCAGGGTTTTCGGCAGCGTGCGCAAGCAGGCCGATGCGGACCGGCTGTCGAAAGAACTTGGCGAGCGCTTCGTGCCGCTTCTGTTCGATGTGACGGATGCAGCGGCCGTGAAAGCAGGCGCCGGCAAGGTGGCGGCCGCGCTGGGCAACGAGACGCTCTTTGGCCTTGTGAACAATGCGGGAATCGCGGTGGCGGGTCCCCTGCTCTACATGGATGTGGACGAATTCCGCCAGCAGCTTGAGGTGAACCTCACCGGTCAGCTGATCGTCACGCAGGCCTTTGCGCCCCTCTTGGGCGCGGACCGTTCGCGCAAGGGTCCGCCCGGCCGCGTCGTCAACATAACGTCCGTCGGCGGACGCAACGCTTCGCCTTTCGTAGGACCCTACAATGCTTCGAAATTCGCCTTCGAGGGCTTTTCAGAATCCTTGCGCCGCGAGCTGATGCTGTTTGGCATTGATGTGATCGTGGTGGCGCCGGGGGCAGTAGCGACCGCCATCTGGGACAAGGCCGAGCAGATCGACGTGTCGCGCTATGCCAACACCCCGTATGCGCCGTCGCTCGACATGGTGCGCAATTACATGATCAGCCAGGGCCGTAAGGGCTTTCCGCCGGAAAAGATCGGCCGCGCCGTGTGGAAAGCGCTGACGGCAGCGCACGCCAAAGTACACTACACCGTCACGCCGGACCCGTTCCAGAATTTTCTCGTCAACACGCTTCCAAAGCGGATGGTGGACAGAATGATTGCGGGACGCCTGGGGCTGAAGCGGGATTAGTGTCTTGCGATCATCGCAAGCCAGTCGCCGAACGTTGCGAAATATGCCGGATCGAAATGATCCAGCGTCGGGTATTCGGCGATCGTTCCTGTGGCCGCAATCATGCCGACATGGTTCACATCCGCGATGGTGACGACTTTGGTCGCGGGATTGCCGTTGTGCAAAAAGTCCTTTTCAAGAAGCGCGCGGTTGGGATCTTCCGGCACGACGAAATCCTTGCCGCCGAACACCGCCAGAACCGGGATATGGAGTTTCGCCCAGTGCGGCGCCGGATCGAACCCGGCAACGCGGCCCAGAAAACCACGCGACGGGGAGCCCTCGGGCTCGGGCGGCGCAATGAGCCATTCGGCCTTGGCAGCGGATGCCGCGCGGTAGGCGGCTTCGATGGCGCTCCAGGGCTTTCGGCCAATGGAGACATCGAGATCGAGCCGGTAATAGGCGAGCGCCTTGGCGATCTCGTCCTTCGGGAGCCCGTAAGCCTCAAGCTGCCGCTCCGTGAATTCGAGCGACTGCTCGGCCGGCGTCACGGCGGCCCCGGCCAGCGACACGATGAAATTGAAGCCGCCTTGGTCCGCCGCCAGCGGCATGATCCAGCCGGCCTGGCTGATACCGACAAGGCCCACGGGTTTCCCGGCAAGCACATCCTGCGCGCGCAGGAATTTCCCGACCGCGCGCACATCGGAGGCAAGGGTCGCGAAGTCACCTGTGCGCCAGTCGCCGGTGGATTCTCCGGAGCCCCGCTTGTCGAACACTGCGACCGCCCAGCCCCGGGCCACTAGATAGGCGAGCCATGGGCCGAACATCGTTCGCGGTTCGTCGTTGGAGCCGTGCACGATGACGATGCCGCCGATCGGGTTTTGATCTGCGCGGCGCACGATCTCGCCGGCGAGCCTGACGGCGCCATTCGGCACGACAAACGGCGCGCGTGTTATGGCGATGCGGCGCATGGTGCGATGTTGTCCATCGGCGTCGAGGCGCAGGCCTCCGAACGAAGGCGACAGGGTGCCCGCCTCGCCATTGGGTGTCTTCATGCCGATGCCAATGGCAAACCCGTCCGCCCGTGTCACGACAGGCCCCGTTCGTCCGCTCGTGTAATCGATAAAAAAGAGTCCCTGTCCGAACTCGGCGAACGGCACGACAGCCGCATAACCTTGCGCATCGTAGTAGAGGCCCTGCAACGGTCGGGCATCGTTTTGCGGTGCGGCGCGCGAAGAGACTGGCAAAAGGAAGACTGCGAGCATGATGGACATGGCAGAGATCATGCTGCGCGCAACCGGCGCGAGCCCCTTGAACACGGCATCGAGCTTCGTTGCAAGCCGCAGCTTGAGCGAATAACGCTGGCCGGTGCGCAGCCAGTCGAGCACGGTTGCGCTCCACAGATCGCTTACCACATGCGCGGCCACGGTGGGCGGCACGGCCTCGGATAGCGTCCCGCTTTCCTGGCAAGCGCGGAAGAATGCGGTCATCTGATTCCGGTCCTTCTCGCCGGAGTCGGCATCGGCGTTGCCGAGATCGGGATCCAGCGCGATCTGCCGGAACACCGCTTCGGCAAGCGGCCCTTCCTTGCGCAGCAGCGCTTCGGCCTTGCCGTAGAAATCGATGAGGGCGGCCTTGGGGTCTTCGGGCGACAGCGACCCCATCGCCCTTCCGAACTCGGCATCCAGCTCTTCGTAGTAGCGGAGCAGGATGGCCCCCTTGGTGGGGAAGAAGTTGAAGATTGTCCCCTTGGCGACCCCCGCAGCCCGGGCGATTTCCTCGACGGTGGCCGCATCGAAGCCCTTGTCACGAAAAATGACGATCGCCGCCCGGTAAATGCGCTCGGCCAATTCCCCCCGCGGCAGGGCCCGATTGGCCCGATCCATGACCTTAGTCATGACCTTGGTCATATATTGGTCGAAACCGCCAGTCAACTCCCGTGGATTTCTGTGCCTATCCCGCCTCGGCCTTCGCGCGCTTGCGCAGATGCGGCAGGAGCTCGCGCTTCCTGAGCCGGATGGATTTTGGCGTTACCTCGACCAGCTCATCATCCTCGATATAGGCGATGGCCTGCTCCAGCGTCATCGGCGTGATCGGTGTCAGGCGAACGGCTTCGTCTTTCGAGGTGGTGCGGATATTGGTGAGCTGCTTGGCGCGCAGCGGATTGACGTCGAGATCGTTGTCCTTGGCGTTCTCGCCGATGATCATGCCCTGATAGACTTTCGTGCCCGGCACGATGAAAAGCCGCCCGCGCTCTTCCAGATACCAGAGCGCATAGGCCACCGCCTCGCCTTCGCCTGTGGAGATGAGCACGCCGTTGCGCCGGCCTTCGATCGGCCCCTTGTGCGGCGCGTAGGAATGAAACATCCGGTTGATGACGCCGGTGCCGCGCGTGTCGGTGAGGAATTCGCCGTGGTAGCCGATGAGGCCGCGGGAGGGCGCAAGGAACACAAGCCGCGTCTTGCCGGCGCCGGTGGGCCGCATGTCCTGAAGCTCGCCCTTGCGGTTGCTGATCTTCTCTATGACGACGCCGGTATAGGGATCATCCACGTCAACCGTGACTTCTTCGATCGGCTCGACCCTTTCGCCGGTCTTTGCGTCCTTCTGGAAAAGCACGCGCGGCCGGCTGATGGAAAGTTCAAATCCTTCGCGCCGCATCGTTTCGATGAGCACGCCAAGCTGAAGCTCGCCGCGGCCGGCAACTTCATAGGCGCCCTCACCCGTCTCGCGCACCTTGATGGCGACATTGCCTTCGGCCTCGCGCAGCAGCCGTTCGCGGATCACGCGGGATTGCACCTTGTCGCCCTCGCGGCCGGCCAGCGGGGAATCGTTGACCGAAACGGTAATGGCCAGCGTGGGCGGATCGATGGGCGTGGCATGAATCGGCTCTGCCACATTGAGATCGGCCAATGTGTCGGCGACCGTCGCATTCTGAAGTCCCGCAATCGCGATGATGTCGCCGGCTTCCGCCCGCGCGATCGGTACGCGCGCAAGGCCCCGGAAGGCCAGAAGCTTGGTGACACGCGTGCGTTCCACTTCCTTGCCGTCGCGATGGAGCGCCTTGATCACGCGATTGACATTTATGGCGCCGCTTTCAATCCGGCCCGTCAGCACGCGGCCCAGATAGGGATCGGCCTCCAGCGTCGTCACCAGCATGGCGAAGGGAAATTCATCTCCGGCCCTGGCGAGCGGCCTGGGTTTCGGCACATCGGCCACGATGCGCTCAAACAGGGGCGCCAGATCCTTCTTCTCATCGGCCAGATCCGCCACCGCCCAGCCCTGCCGGCCCGACGCATAAAGCACATGAAAGTCGAGCTGTTCGTCGTTGGCTTCCAGCGCCAGAAACAGGTCGAAGATACTTTCAAGCGTCTCTTCGGGCTGCGCGTCGGAACGGTCGATCTTGTTGATGACGACAATGGGCTTGAGCCCGAGCTTGAGCGCCTTCGACAGCACGAACTTGGTCTGCGGCATGACGGATTCGGCGGCATCCACCAGAAGCACCACGCCATCCACCATGGACAGAATGCGCTCCACTTCGCCGCCGAAATCGGCATGGCCGGGCGTATCCACGATGTTGATGCGGGTGCCCTTCCATTCGACCGACGTGCATTTGGCCAGAATGGTGATGCCGCGTTCGCGCTCCAGATCGTTGGAATCGAGCGCGCGCTCGGCCATCTGCTGGTTCTCCCGCACCGAGCCGGACTGGCGCAGAAGCTGGTCCACCAGCGTGGTCTTCCCATGGTCCACATGGGCGATGATGGCGATATTGCGGATGTCCATGGGGTGCGGCGGCGCGTTTGCGGAAGCCGGCGCTTATAGAGGCGATCCCGGCCATCGGCAATGTCGGCCTCAGAAATCCGCGATTTTCTTAAGGCCCCAGTTGCTCTCGCTTCTGTAGGTGGCGACCATGGCTGCAACCGGCCCCGCGAATTTGAGGGCCTCCTTTAGCGCCTTTGCCGCCGCTGCAACACCGATTTCGTGCTCATCATCAGAGACCGGATGGCCGGCGCAGCGCTGGTGCGCAACCACGGCCAGCGCCACGGAATCGTGCGCCTTTGCGAGCACGGCGATCTGCCGCACAGCGCTTCTCCATTCCGTCTCGCGCGCGGGGGCCAGGAGACCGTCGGGCCCGGGGACAGCCACGACATCCACGCCGCGGACTTTGAGCGCCCGCGCGATCTTCCAGTTCAGATCCACGCGGCCCTGGTGCAAGCGCCAATCCGAGCACATCAGCGCGATGCCAAGCTTTCGTTTTCGGATTAATCCGATCATCCCCCGCTCCCCCTATTGTCGCATTTATTACCGGGCCTTCAGGCGACCGTAAACTTTGGGTTACTGCATTGAAAAGCCATGGTTTTCAGTCCCTGTCACAAAACTCCGCCGGGGGGCGACACTTTGTGACTCTTCGATACTCGAAATTTTCACCCGCCATGATAGGAAACCGGCCCGGAGCATTTACTCTGGCGGCCGGTTTGCCGCCGGAGACTGGTGTTGCAGGCGCCAAATGATGCTCCGGCCGCAGGACCATGACATGCAGAATTTCAAGTATCACCCCACGGCTCAGGCAATACCAGCCGGCATTCAGGACTTCCGGGGTTCGTTGACACGCGTCCATCCGCGCTGGCGTCTCATCCTGGGCATTTTGGCGAGCATCCTGCTCCTGGGCGTTGTCTGGCTGCTCGCCAATTCAGGCGGAGAGTCCACCGCGCCCCATCGTCCGCCCCCGCCGGTCTATGTGGCGCGCGCCCAGTTGCGCACCGTGCCCGTGCTGGAACAGACGATCGGGACCGTAATGGCCAATACGTCTGTGCAGATCACCTCGCGCGTCGAAGGCCAGCTTCTGTCGGCCGGCTTCCGCGAAGGCCAGATCGTTCATCAGGGAGATGTCCTCTTCCAGATCGATCCGCAGCCCTATCAGGCGGCGCTTGCACAGGCAAAGGCGGCGCTTGCGCGCGACCAGGCCCAGGCGGTGAGTGCGGCCCGGGATGCGGCGCGCTACAGCTCGCTCGCGAAGCAGGGCGCTGCCTCAGCCCAGCAAAGGGACCAGATGGTCGCGCAAGCCAAGGCGCTGGCCGCGACCGTCAATGCCGACAAGGCGGCCATCAACGCCGCCGAATTGAATCTTCAGTACACGACGATTCGCGCGCCGGTGACAGGCCAGACGGGGCCGATACTCATCCAGCCGGGCAATCTGGTGAAAGCAAACGACACGAATGCGCTTGTAGTGCTCAACCAGATTCAGCCCGTGAAGGTTTCTTTTTCCCTGCCGCAGGCGGACCTGCCCCGCATTCAGAGCCAGATGCGCCATCACGCGCTGTCGATTCGCGTGCAGGTCCATGGCGGCACCGGACCGGCCGAAACGGCAATGGTTGACTTCATCGGCAACGCCATCAATGCGCAGACCGGAACGATCGAACTGCGCGCAACGTTCGGCAACGACGACTCACGGCTGGTGCCGGGAGAGCTGGTCGATGTCTGGGCGACGCTGGACACCTTGCATGACGCGGTGGTCGTGCCACACGATGCTGTGAATCCGGGCGAAAACGGGCCATATGTCTATGTTATTTCCGCAGACAGCAGGGCCGAAATGCGTCCCGTGAAGGTGCTCTACGACGACGGCCAGAGCGCAGCAGTCAGCGGCAATGTCAAATCCGGTGACCGCGTGATTACCGACGGCCAGCTGCGCGTGGTGCCCGGCAAGCCTGTCGTGGTGCAGCAGCAGGGCGGCAAGAGCCGGAAATGAGCATTTCAGAGCCGTTCATCCGCCGGCCCGTAATGACGATCCTGGTCATGGCGGCGCTGGTGATTTTCGGCGTGTTCGGATACGCCGAGCTTCCCATCAGCGAGCTGCCCAACGTCGATTTTCCGACGATCGTGGTTTCGGCCTCGTTGCCCGGCGCCGATCCGGAGACGATGGCTTCGGCGGTGGCGACGCCGCTGGAGAGCGAGTTCTCGACCATTGCCGGCATCAGCTCGATGGATTCGTCGAGCACGCAGGGATCCACCAGCATCACGATTCAGTTCGACCTGGACCGCAATATCGACGCCGCAGCGCAGGATGTGCAATCGGCCATCTCAGCCGCCACCCGCCACCTGCCGCCACAGATGCCTTCGCCGCCCACCATGCGGAAGGTCAACCCGTCTGACAGCGCGATCATGTATCTGGCGATGGGATCGACCAGCCTGCCCCTGCAGGAAGTGGACAAATACGCCGAGACCCTGCTGGCCCGCCAGCTTTCGACCCTGAACGGCGTGGCGCAGGTCAATGTTTACGGCTCCCAGAAATTTGCCGTGCGCATCCAGACCGATCCGACCGCGCTCGCGGCACGCGGCATCGGGCTTGACCAGGTTGCGACGGCGGCCGATCAGGTCAATCCCAACATTCCGACCGGCCAGCTGAGCGGGCCAACCCAGTCCGTCGTGATCCACAGCAGCGGGCAACTGCCGACCGCGGCGGATTTCCAGCAACAGATCATCGCTTACAAGAACGGCGCACCCGTGCGCATCGGCGATGTGGCAAACGTCATCAACAGCGTCGAGAACAAGTATGTGGCGAGCTGGTACAATGGCAGGCGGGCGATCGTGCTGGCCATTCAGCGGCAGCCGGGGTCCAACACCATCGCGGTGGTGGACGAAATCCGCAATATCCTGCCGCATTTCATGGCGCAGCTTCCGGCCTCGCTCTACCTGCACGTGCTTTATGACCGAAGCCAGTCGATCCGCGCGTCCGTTACGGACGTGCAGGTCACGCTCCTGCTGGCGGCCGTTCTTGTCGTCATGGTGATTTTCGTCTTCCTCCGCACGGTTTCCGCCACGCTCATTCCCTCGCTCGCCCTGCCGATCACGATCATCGGCACATTCGCCGGCATGTCCTATTTCGGCTACAGCCTCGACAATCTTTCGCTGCTGGCGCTGACGCTTTCGGTGGGCTTTGTCGTCGATGATGCCATCGTGATGCTTGAAAACATCGTGCGGCACGTCGAAGACGGCGAGGAGCCCTATCAGGCGGCGCTGACGGGTTCGCGGGAAATCTGGTTTACGATCCTTTCCATGACGGCCTCCCTCGCCGCCGTGTTCATTCCGATCGTGTTCATGGGCGGCATCATCGGCCGGCTGCTGCATGAATTTGCCGTCACGATCGTGATCACCATCTTCGTTTCCGGGCTTGTTTCCGTGACTCTCACGCCCATGCTGTGCGCCCGCATCCTGAAGCCGGAGCACAAGCGCAGGCACAATCGCTTCTATGAGTTCAGCGAGCGAACCTTCGATCGCGTGCACGACTATTACGTGAAGACGCTCGATTGGAGTCTGCGTCACCGCCGCACGATTCTTGCCCTCTTCTTCGCCAGCCTGGCGGCAAGCGTCGGCCTTTTCTACGTCATCCCGCAGGACTTCCTGCCGAGTTCGGACACCGGGCAGATCTTCGCGCTGACGGAGGCGGCCAACGGCACGTCGTTCGACCAGATGGTGCGCTACCAGCGGAGAGCGGCGGCCATCGTGGCCAGGGATCCGAATATCGAAGGCTTCATGTCGGCGGTCGGCGCCGGCGGAGCCAGTTCGGGCGTGAACAGCGGGCGCATGTTCATGACGCTGAAGCCGCTATCCGAGCGGAGCCTTTCGGCCGACCAGATCATCGAAGAGCTGAGGCCGAAGCTTTCACATATTCCTGGGCTGAACGTTTATCCGCGCAACCCGCCCGCGATCAATATCGGAGGTCATTTCACCAACGCGCAATATCAGTACACGCTGCAGGACCTCGACATGACCGAGCTGCAGACTTGGTCCAGCAAGCTCATGGATGCGCTGTCGACGGCGCCGGGCCTGGTGGACGTCTCGAGCGACCTTCAGCTGTCCACGCCGGCGGTGAATGTGGCCATAGATCGCGATCGCGCCGCGGCGCTGGGCGTGACGCCTGCTGCCATTGAAACCGCGCTGGGCGCGGCCTTCGGCGGCGAACAGATTTCCCGCATTTACGGCTCGTCCGATACCTATCAGGTGATCCTGGAGGCCATACCGAAATACCAGAACAGCCCGACCGACCTTTCGCGCATCTATGTCACCGCACAGGGCGGGACGCTTGTGCCGCTGACTGCGGTTACGAAGATCACCCGGAGCACCATGCCGCTCAGCGTGAATCATCTGGGGCAGCTTCCATCGGCCACGATTTCGTTCAATCTGGCGCCCGGCTATGCCCTGAGTGACGCGGTTTCGACGATCGATCGCGTGCAGCGCCAGATCGGGCTCCCCGCCACGGTGCAGACCGGCTTCGAGGGAACTGCCCAGGCGTTCCAGAGCTCGACCGGCAATACGATGATCCTGCTGCTGGCGGCTGTGATCGTTGTCTATATCCTGCTGGGCATCCTCTACGAGAGCTTCATTCATCCGCTGACAATTCTTTCGGGCCTGCCGTCGGCCGCCGTCGGCGCGCTGCTTACGCTCGAACTGTTCCACCTGCTGTTCCTGGCCAGGATAACGACCTTCGACGAAACGCTCAGCCTTTATGCCTTTGTGGGCATGATCATGCTCATCGGGATCGTGAAGAAGAACGCGATCATGATGATCGACTTCGCCATCACGCGGCAGCGCGGCGAAGGCGTCGATCCGGAGACCGCAATCCAGGAAGCCGCTCTGATCCGCTTCCGGCCGATCATGATGACCACGATGGCAGCCCTGCTTGGCACGCTGCCCATCGCCATCGGGTTCGGCCAGGGCGCCGAGACGCGCCGGCCGCTGGGCCTGGCGGTTGCGGGCGGCCTGCTGCTGTCGCAGCTGCTGACCCTCTACATCACGCCGGTGATTTACATCTATCTCGATCACTGGCGGGAGCGCTTTGCGCAATGGCGCGGGGCGCGCGGCCATCAGCCCAGGCCGACGCCTGCGGAATGAAGTCAGCCGCGGGGCTTCACCGGCGGTTATTGCCGCGGCATCCCCGATAGCACGGCTCAAAAAAAAGGGCGCCGGACCGGCCGGCGCCCTTTGTGACTGCAGTGGGCTTTTCTCAGAATCGCGCGCCCACCGCGATGCCATAGGTCCGCGGATCGCCGATGAACTCGTTCGTGTAGAGACCGGACGTCGAGCTCGTCAGATACATGCCCGTCACGTTATTCTTGTTGGCGATGTTCTTGATGAAGCCCTGGATATACCAGCGGTTCTCCGGCGCATTCAGTGTCAGCTGCGCATTCCACTGATCCCACGAGCTGATGTGATCGGAAGCATCGTTGAAGATGCGGCCCCACATGTCGTTCTGCCAGTAGTAGTCCACCCGCGCGACGAGGTTGTAGTCGTTGTCGAGCGGTTGGGTGTACTGGGCGCCCAGGCTGATGGTCCAGTCAGGCGTATTCTGGAGCTGATTGCCGCTCAGGTTCACGAACGCACCCGAGTGGTTGCCGTGACCCGTGGGATCGGAGGTCGAGAAGCCCTGAGCGTTCAGCGCCTGCTCGAAGGTCAGCCCCGAGATCGGATCGATGACCGTGTTGCCCGGGATGCACGTTCCGTAAGACGTGTGCGGAACGCCCGCGGTGGCCAGCGAATTCACGCCGCCCGGCGGTGCGAAGAAGCCCAGACCGACGGGCAATGTGCCAGGGGTTGCGCCCGCATAGTAGAGGACGCAGTTCTGGCCGACATTGGCGCCGAGCGTGGCGTCTTTCACGAGCAGAACATCGCTGCGGCCGGCCGTCGGATTGCGGTCGTCAATCAGCTGCGAATTGCCGATGGACGAGTGGGTGTAGCCAAAGTTCATGTTGAACTGCCACCGCTCGGTCGGCGCCCACACGAATTCGCCTTCCGAACCCCAGAGTTTCGCATCGATATTCTGGTTGACGGAGGTGTTGTTCTCGATGGCCGAAACCTGGAGGCCCTTGTAGTTGTAGTACCAGACGTCGAGATTGGCCTGCAGCGTGCCGTTCAGCAGCGTATTCTTGGTGCCCAGTTCGTAGGCATCGATCTGTTCCGGCGCATAGCTGGCCGGAACGCCGAGACCCGGCTCGATACCCGGGTTGAAACCGCCCGCCTTGTAGCCACGCGCATAGGACGCGTAGACCAGGGTCGCGTCGGTGAAGTCGACCTTCGGTGTCCAGTCCACCACAAAGCGGCCCGTCCACTTCCTGTAGGTCACGCTGTTGATCTGCCAGACATCGTTCGGGCCGACCGCCGTGCCATGGCAGATCGACGGAGGCGTCGAACCGTTCGAGCAGTCGAAGTCCGTCTGGCCCTGCGCAACCAGTGCCGCCAGAGCGGCATCCTCGTTGGTCGTGCCGATCGGGATGAGACCGCTGTAGAGATCGATACGGCCGCGCTGGAATTTCTCGTCGTCCGTCCAGCGGGCGCCCACCGTGAACTTCAAGGTGTCGGGTATCGCATCCCAGTAGATTTCTCCGAAGATCGCCTTCGATGTCAGGCGGTTGAAATCGCCGTCGTTGTGATAGTAGCTCGGGCCCAGGATACAGCCGGTTGTCAGGCAAAGGCCGCCAAGCAGCGGATTAAGTCCCGAAAGGCCGCCCAGAACGATGCCCGGATAGTCGAGCGTGTTGGCGTCTATGAAGTAGTCGCCCGTGTTCTCGGTCCTCAGGTAATAGCCGCCAAGCAGGAAATTGACCGGGCCCTGGAACTTCGAATTGAACCGCAATTCGGCCGACCATTCCTTGTTGTCGTTGTTGGATTGGTCGAAGGCCGTTGCGTTCGACGAGTAGCCGCGAATGTCGCCGCTGATGATGCCGAGCTTGCCCGGGTTCGAGATCGGCAATTGGCCGGCATGCGAGAAGAACGGCGCATAGAGCGCGGCATAGGCCGGACCGGCAATCGCGGAAAGCGTTCCAAGGAAGGTCGCCTCGGCCACGGCCAGCCGGGTCTGATCGATCGGCTCGCCGCTGACGTTGTTGTAGCTCTCCTGCGAGAAGACGTGGTTCTTGTCATAACCGAGAACCAGGGTGCCATCGAGCCAGTCGGACAGCTCCTGCTTGATCTGCAGCGAGAAGAACCTGTCATTGGCATTGTAGGTCGGGTCAAAGTCCGTGTTGACCTTGCGCAGATCCGTCGGATTGATGATGCCGGGCGGAACGACCGGCTGTTGCGTGAGATCGAACAGGCCGAGCGCGTTGCCGATTCCCGCCAGCGGCGATCCCGCAAAGGCGCTGTTCAGCCCCTGGACGCTGGAGGCGATCGTGGCCAGCGTTGCGTTCAGGTTCACCGCGCCAAAGCCAAGCTGATACGGCAGACACCCCAGCGTTCCGCTCGGGTCCGTCGCGCAGAGCTGCTTCTGCGAACGCATGCGATTGTCGCTCTCGCGCGAATACTGCCCGACGAGGTCAACCGTTGTGCGGTCGCTCGGCTGCCAGCGCAGGCTGCCGCGGACCGAATAGTCGTCACGGTCATCGATCTTGTCGCCATTGGCGATATTGGTCGTGAAGCCGTCATGCTTGATCCAGTCGCCGGCCACGCGCAGGCCAAGCTGATCCTGGACGAGCGGAATGTTGACGGCACCCTTCAATTCCCAGGCGTTGTAGTTGCCGTAGCTGACTTCCGCATCGCCGCCGAAGGCGTCGAGCTGCGGCTTGGCGCTGAAGACGTTGACCGTGCCGCCGGTGGCGCCGCGGCCATAAAGGGTGCTCTGGGGGCCGCGCAGAACCTGGATGCTGTCCAGATCATAGAAGGCCGCTTCGGCCAGCGGCGGCGCATTCAGGAACACATCGTCGAAGTTGATGGCCACGCCGGATTCGGCGTCATAGCCGATGGCGGTGATGCCGATGCCGCGGATCTGGAAATCCGACCCGGCAAAATTCCCTTTGGTGTACGACACGTTGGGCGTGCTGAACTGCAGGTCCTTGAACTGCTCGACCTGATGGGCCGCAAGGTCTTGCGCGGTATAGGCCGTGATCGAAATCGGAACGGTCTGCACGTCTTCCGCGCGCTTCTGTGCGGTCACGATCACTTCTTCGATTTGCGCGAATGCCGGCGCAGACAGTGCGCTCGCAAGAAGCGCCGCAGTGAGTAACGTCAGAGGCCGAACGGCCCGACCCGATGCACGCATGTGAAAGCTCCCCGTAAGTGCCCCGCCCCTCTAAAAGACGGGTTCATGGCTTTGCCGTCCTGCCCCCGCGGGCAGACTCAGCGGACATTTTGTCATACAAACGATAAGTCGGGCCGACAAAATGGAGCAAGAGTCTTGCCCGCCAAACCCCATTTTGGACTTATTTGTCCCCCCGGCTGTTCCCCGAAAGCCACACTTCGCGGCAGCAAATTTACGATGGCCGATAAGCGCTTATCAAAGGGATGGCAAACATTTGTGCAAGGCAAAGGCCAGACGGCCATAGTCCTCGGACACATTGTATGCCTGGGCCGAAACACGAACCCAAAGTTTTCCGGCAAATACTGATACCGGAACGACTATTTTGTGCTCGGCCACCAGCACCGAGCGCAGCTTGCGGTCGAGGCCGGGTCTGGGCGGATGGGGCAGTGCAATTGAGGCCATGGCCGCCATGAGGCGAGGCGCCGACAGGCGCCCGCCGAGTTCCGCTTCCAGGAAGCGGGCGGCCTCGGCGGCCAGCGCGCAATTCCGCTCCATGAGGCGGCGGCCCCCAAGCCGCTCGTGTTCCGAAACTGCGGCGCGCAGACTCAGCCAGGCCGAGACATCGCGCGTGCCGATCCAGTCAAAAGCGGCCGTGTAGCTTTCTTCCGAGCCGTGCGAGAGGACCACGGGCCGCGTCGCGGCCTGCCACTTGGGCGCCGTCCACAGAAGCGCGCATCCCTTGGGCGCGAACAGCCATTTGTGCGCGTTGCCCGTATACCAGTCCGCGCCGATCGAGGGCACATCAACCGGGATTTGTCCCGGCACATGCGCGCCATCGACCATCACGGGAACATTCCTGCGGCGGGCGGCTTCGACGATCCTTGCAATCGGAAAGACAATGGCGGTTGCCGACGTGATGTGATCAACCACGAGAAGCCTTGTGCGAGCCGTCAACGCACGCTCGATGGCGGCAACGATCTCGTCTTCGCTTTCGACGCGTGTCGGAACATCCGCGATTGCAAGGCTGGCGCCGCGCCGCGCGGCCCAGATGCGCATGGCCCTCGTCACCGCGCCATAGGCATGCGACGTCGTAAGAAGCTCATCGCCTTCGCGGAAGGAAAGCGAGGAAAGAACGGAATTCACCGCCGCCGTTGCGTTTTCGCAGAAGACCCAATCCGCGGCCTGCCCGCCGAAATGGGCGGCGGCGACGGCCGCCGATTCCCGGATGGCTTTCGGATATTCCTCCTGAAAGAACGTCGTGGGATCGCGCTCGATATGCGCGCGGATTGCGTTCTGCGCCTCGGACACACGGACGGAAAGCGCGCCGTAAGACCCGTGGTTGAGATGAACCAGCTGCGGGTCCAGCAGGAATTCAGAAAGCGCCGCGCGGCCATAGCCAGGTTCGGCCGCCGCCATGCCCTGCATGCCGGAAATCAAGCGCGATGCGCTTGGGCTTTCGGAAACGGCCCGAAGGGGAACGGCTGTTCATCGCGCGCAAACGCCATGTAGGCCAGAAGCTCCCAGAGATATTCCGCAAGACTCGCGGTGATGTTCCTGAGCTCCTCATTCGCGCGCGCGTTCACGGCAATCACGATGAACTGGACCACCACAAGCAGGAAGGTGATCCACAGTACGAACCAGGCGATGATGCCGTAGAGGATGGAGTAGAGAAAGCGCGCGGCCGGAAAAGGCGGACGGGGCGCCACTCCCTGCGCGCCCGGCGGTGGCGGGGGCGGCGGCGTATATTGACCTTCGCCCGGCGAATGGATGTCGCTCATGTGCAATCTCCTGCGCGGTCCGGCTCTAATCTAAGCCCTGCCCCGGCCGCTTCAAGGATGGGCGGGGCTCTCGCGCGTCCTTAAGCCTTTCAGGGCATCGAACGGCCCCGCGAGGAACAGCCCGACGAAATAGCCGCCCAAATGAGCCTGCCAGGCGACGAGGTGCATGTCTCCGGCTGTGCCGAAGCCGGTTTTGGCCGCGATCAGATTGACGATCACCCAGAACAGGCTGAACAGCAGAACCTGGGCTGAAAGAATGGGCGCCATGGGCCCGCCAGGCCGTCTTAACGTGGGAAGAAGCCGGATGCCGGCAGCCATCAGGCCCGAGATGGCGCCCGAGGCGCCAATAACCGGATCGGCGGAACCCCAGTTGCAGGCAAGATGCACGGCCGCCGCCGCGATGCCGCAGATGAAAAAGAAGGCAAGGAACGCGAATCCGCCATAGCGCCGCGCCACGATCGGCCCGAACGCCAGAAGCCACAGGCAGTTCACCGCCAGATGGGTGACATCGGCATGGATGAAGATGTAGCCCACGAAGGGGAGCGCCTGTTCGAGCCAGCTGCCCGGATTAAGGTTATGCGCGGCCAGGAACTGCTGCGAGTAGCGCGCCGGCATGAAGGAGTAGTTGACCAGCACCGCATTGGAGAAGGACTCCGGCGCGAGCACGCGGCCAAGATGGGCAACCACCAGCGCCGCGATCAGCCAGAAAACCACCGCCGGCGCACGGAAGAGCGGTTCGCGGCCTGATCGGGATTCCTGGAAAAACGCCATCGGCTGAGCCTGCTTCCTCGCTGGGACGGATATAAGGACGAAAGGCCGTTAAGAAAAACCGTGCCAAATCAATTCAGGGCGGATGGCCACGGACGGGACGGCCGCTCCATCGCACCGCGGCCAGCCACAGTTCAACGCGAAAATACTGGCGGCGGTGCCAGTTTGGAACAAAACACTTGATTAACGCCCATTAAGCGCTGGCACGGCGGTTGCTGTTGAGGGGCATGGAACCCAAAGCAGGCAGTTTGCCATGCCGTGCATCGTCAAGCCTTTGAGACCGGCAGCAGCCCTGTTGGCGGCCGTGCTGTTTGCGGGCGCAGCCTCAGCCGGCCCGCTGGGCGATGCGTCGTCGTTCAACACGCCGTTCGGCATGAGCTCCAATGCGTCGGGCAACCAGCCGATCGATCCGTCGCTGCGCGATTCCAACGGCAACCTCACCATGGTGAACGGCCAGTTCACCAGTTCCGCCTTTGCGCAGGCCTATGGCATGGCGTCGGCCAGCTCGCTTGGCAACACGCCGGGCGTGAGCGGCAGCGGCGCGGCTTTCGGCGGCGCAACCGCCATCGGCAACCAGCTCAATGTCGTAACGGTCGGATCCGGCAACACCGTGATCGTGAACGCAAACCAGACCAACAACGGCAATCAGACGGCCAACACGACCGTGAACGGCCACTGACGGATGCGAAGGGGAGCCCCACCCATGACACCGCGCGGACGAAAATTTCTCGTCAAACCTCTGGTGATAGCGGCTTTTGCCGCCACCGCGCTTTCCGGCTGCGTCAGCCCCACGCCCGATTCGACCGGCCGCTATGTGGCCCCGATCGGCGGCGCGCCGGTGATCGCCAACGAAACGCCCTATTCCGACGCGCTGCGCTGCCTTGCCAATTACACGCGCACGCGGCCCATCCGCATCGCGGTGGGACAGATCGCCGACTACACCGGCAAGTACGAATCCGACAACAGCGGCCACAAGGTCACCCAGGGCGCGGCGCTGATGGCGATGAGCGCGCTGGCCAAGGCCGACGTTCCGCTTGTCGAACGCTTCGACACCTCCGTCGCCGAGATGGAGCTGAAATACGCCAACAACAAGCTCATCACCGACGACAAGCAGCCAGGTTCGGCCGACGGCCCCGCCGACTACCGCAAGATCTTTGCGGGCTCCATTCCGGGCTCCGACTATTATCTGGTCGGCGGCATCACCGAGCTCAACTTCAACATCGGTTCCGATGGCGCGGACGCAGACGGCGGCGGCACCTCCACCAATTCGCTCAAGGGCACCGCCGGCGCCACGCTTTACGTGATGAATGTGGGGCTTGATCTGAGGCTGGTGGACACCGACACGCTGGAAGTGGTGGACGTCATTTCCTACCAGAAGCAGATCATCGGCCGGCAGATCCAGGCCGGCGTGTTCGATTTCCTGGGCCACAATTTCTTCGACGCCAGCATCGGCGAAAGCGCGCTGGAGCCGATCCAGCTTGCCGTCCGCTCGGTCATCGAGCGCGCGGTGCTGGAGATGATCACCCGGCTTTACCGCGTGCCGCCGGGCATCTGTTCGAATCTGGGGACGGCGAGCGATCCGCTGGCCGAGCCCGGGGACCGGGCCCCGACTGCACCACCACCCGCGCCTGTCATGACAACCGCAAACGCAACAACCGTGGAGTCTCGTAATGCACCGTCTCGCCAAGATCCTTATCGCTACTACAGCTCTGATGACCCTGCCTCTGAGCCAAGCCTTCGCGGGCAGCTCAACGAGTGAGATTCTGAATGGCCAGGTCGATTTCCATGTCGATCACACCAATCTGAATCTCAACGTCATGGACGCGGCCGGCAATGTTTCCGGCCAGTCGGTGGCCGGCGGCAACGCGGTGGACATCACCACCATGAACAACACGAACGTGACGAACAATCAGTACGTCTCGAGCGTATCGATCAGTTCCGATCTGAACGCCAATGTCAAAAACACCGGCGGCATGGTGGACCTGAGCTCGCAGGCCGTCTGCAACTCCGCCGGCGTTTCGACCGATCCGTCCTACACCAACGTGTATTCCAACCAGGAATGCAACGCGCAGGATCCGTCGGCTTCGCTGAACGCCAATCTGCAGAACATCGGCAACGACGTGTCGCTGGCTTCGACGGCGGTGGGCAACAGCTTCGAGGAAGACACCAACGCCAAATACAGCGCGATCCAGAATTATCAGATCAACAATTCCAGCATCAACGCCACGACCAACGCCAACATCACCAACGTGAGCGGCAATGTGGCGGCAAGCGCAGCGGCGATCGGCAACACCGCCCAGATCATCCATTACTGATCCCGCATTCCCCATCGGGGCAAAGTGGGGACACTGCCGGGGAAGAGGGAGGGCGAAAGCTCTCCCTCTTTTTTTGCGCGGGATACGCGCGGCGCCGCCGGAGCCCGGGCAGGTCGCCGGGTCGCCGATCCCGGGGGCAAACGGGGTGCCATATGTTGAGGCTGAGGACCGGCGGACCACATCCATTCGTTTTCGAAATTCCGGACCCCCCACCCCCCGGGGGACATTCAAGCTATTGAGAATGTGCGATTTTCCCTGAAATTGGCCTTTGTGTACGCCGGAAGCCTCGAAAGGATGAAGCCGGGTCGCACGCGCGCACCCACCAATCTGAAATCAGCTCCTTCATTCCACCTGCACTCCGACTCAAAATTTCCGATGAACATATAGAGAACATTGTCGCGGATTGCAAGCGGACGATAGGATTTAATGCTGTATCCATGTTCGGCTGTCTTCTTCTTGTGACCGCGGAGTCCGCAACTTATGGTCCCACGCATGGGCAAAGGCGAGCCGGACGCGGGAGGCTGCGCGGGTTTATTAGAGCCCTATGGACACTCGCACGCCTGAACAGCGATCACGGATCATGAAGTCGGTCCGAACCAAGCACACCGGCCCGGAACTCATTGTGCGGAAGCTGATTCATGGGCTCGGCTGCCGCTATGCGCTACACCGGAAGGACTTGCCGGGGTCGCCCGATATAGTGATGCCGAGCCGACGCAAAATCATATTTGTCCACGGCTGTTTTTGGCATGGACACGCATGTCGGTACGGGCGGCTACCAAAGTCTCATTCCGAGTACTGGATTCCAAAAGTGTCGTCCAATTGCAGGAGAGACCGAAAAAATCGCGCTGCTCTGAAGCGCCGTGGCTGGTCTGTTTTGGTCGTTTGGCAATGCCAAACCAGGGAACGAGATCGGCTAAAGGCCAAGTTATTGGCTTTCCTTCGCTCGTAGAATCGGCTCATCTTGACGCTCCTGCCTCACCAGAATAAAACGTGAACAAATTGGAGAACCGATGCGGGCAATCGGCATAGACTTGTTCGCTGGCGCAGGAGGTATGAGCCTCGGCTTCGAGCAGGCCGGCTTCGACATAGCCGCCGCCGTAGAAATAGATCCTGTCCACTGTGCTACGCACGAGTTCAACTTCCCCAACTGCGCAATATTGTGCAGCGATATAGCGACGGTATCCGCAAGCCAAATCAGGAGTTGTGCGGAGATTGGCAGGCGCGATGTAGATGTCGTGTTTGGTGGCGCACCTTGCCAAGGTTTCTCAATGATCGGACAACGCGCATTCGACGATCCCCGCAATTCGCTTGTTCGGCATTACATTCGAATCGTTCGTGAAATCGCTCCGAAATATTTCGTGTTCGAGAATGTTAAGGGCCTTACGCTTGGGCGGCACCGCCAATTTCTCGACGAGATGATCAGTCAACTGTCTCGAGATTACGATGTGCTGCTTCCCTATCGGGTTTTGAATGCAGCCGACTTCGGGGTGCCGCAAGATCGCCGCAGGCTATTTCTAATTGGCGCACGGAAGGGTCTTCGTCTTCCTGAATATCCCAACCCCACAAAGCGCGTTACTGTTGCCGAGGCCATTGCGGATATTCCAGACGCCGAACAGTTTCCGGAATTGATTTATAAAGACAGCGTGGCCGTAACCTTTGGATCGCCATCCGCTTATGCTCGTCTGCTACGCGAGCTCGGGAGCAAGCCCTCGCATTTCGGATACCGCCGGCGCTACAATCCGGGCCTGCTGACTTCAAGCATGAGAGCGGATCATACGGAACTGTCCCGGCAGCGATTTGCAGCGACGGAATATGGGCAGACCGAACCGGTCAGCCGGTTTCACAAGCTCGATCCCAACGGCGTTTGCAATACGTTGCGCGCAGGGACTAACACAGATAGGGGCGCATTCACTTCGCCCCGTCCAATCCATTACCTCTACCCTCGCTGTATTACGGTTCGAGAAGCGGCCCGATTACATTCGTATCCCGACTGGTTTCGCTTTCACGTTACGAAGTGGCACGGGTTCCGCCAGATAGGGAATTCCGTTCCGCCGCATTTAGCGCGCGCTGTCGCAACGGAAATTGCAAAGGCGCTACGTTTGCGCCCGGTTCCACCGCGTGAGGCGATCGAATTGGGCGACGAAGCTCTGCTTGGAATGACACTCGCCAGGGCGGCAGAGTATTACGGCGTTCCAAGTACCGTAATCGCACGTCGCGTCCGTACCGCAAACGCAGAGAGTGCGCATGAGCGACGTGCCGCCTAAGCGGGAAAATCGCTACAGCGCGATTATAGAGAAAATCTTCTTCGCCCACTGGAAGAAGGGCATGAACGAATTCGAATTCGAGCGCGCGGAAATTGAGGATTGGGCAGAAAAACTCAGAATTAAACTCCCAAAAAACCAAGGCGATCTGCTTTACAGCTTTCGTTTCCGCGCACTTCTCCCTTCGTCGATCCGCGCTACACAGCCCAAGGGCAAAGAGTGGCACATACGGTTGGCCGGACGCGCGCATTATAAATTCAAGTTGGCGCGGGAAAACCGCATCGTGCCGCGCGCCGAGTTGGTGACGATAAAAATACCTGACGCCACACCGGAGCTTATTGGCACTTACGCCCTCGACGACGAGCAGGCGCTTCTTGCAATTGTGCGGTACAACCGTTTGCTCGACATCTTTCTCGGCCTTACTACATACTCTTTGCAAAACCATTTGCGAACGACGGTGAAAGGGATCGGTCAAATCGAAATAGATGAACTATATATCGGGATAGACAAACAAGGATGTCATTATGTCATTCCGGTACAGGCCAAAACGGGAACTGACCAAATATCGGTCGTGCAGGCTCAGCAGGATATCGCCGCATGTGCCGAAAAATTTGGCGGGATAAGATGCCGCGCCATATCGGTGCAATTTATGGACGATGGCAGCGTCGCGATGTTCGAACTTACTTCGGATAAGGACGACGATATAAAAATTGTGGAGGAGCGCCACTATAAACTCGTGCCGGCCGACGAGTTGGACGAAGCTATTCGTTCATATCGGTCCTGACCGAATACGGCACCGGAATGTCATGACGAGACAGCCAGACCTGTTTCTGCCCGATCCTGAGCCGGAGCTGCTCAAGCCTCAGCCGGAAGCATCGCCACGGACCGATCCGTTTGCTCATCACGATCTTATAGGAAAGCAAATTGGATCGGCCGGACAAGCCGGGCGATGACGAAAGTTATAATTGTTGTCGCGCTTGCGGGATAAGGCATTGCATCCAGCGCTGTTTCCCGTAACGCTGCCGCCGGTCGCGAAGGGGGCATGCGAATGGACAAGCCGAAAAGCACCACGCTGGAATTCACGCTCAGGGGCGTGATTTTGGGCGTTCTCATCACGCTCGTGTTCACGGCGGCGAACGTCTATCTGGGGCTGAAGGTGGGGCTGACATTCGCCACCTCGATCCCCGCCGCCGTCATCTCCATGGCGGTGCTTTCCGCCTTCAAGAATTCCACCATCCTGGAAAACAACATCGTGCAGACGGTGGCATCGGCCGCCGGCACGCTTTCGGCCATCATCTTCGTGCTGCCGGGGCTTGTGATCGTGGGCTGGTGGACGGGCTTTCCGTTCTGGACCTCGTTCTGGATCTGCGCCTCGGGCGGCATATTGGGCGTGCTCTTCACCATTCCCCTGCGGCGGGCGATGGTGACCACATCGGACCTGCCCTATCCCGAAGGCGTGGCCGCGGCTGAAGTGCTGCAAGTGGGCGAGCGCGCCAGAGGCGCCGCCACCCGCGAAAGCCGCGAGGGCTTAAGAGCGGTGATCTATGGCGCGGTGGCATCGGCCGGGCTTGCCATCCTGGCGGCCACGCGCGTGGCCAACGGCGAATACCAGAAATTCTTCCGCGTCACGCCCACAGCCTTCAGCGGCTTCGACATGGGTTTTTCGCTGGCGCTTCTGGGCGCGGGCTACCTTGTGGGCATTTCGGTCGGCATGGCGATGCTGGTGGGCCTTCTGATCGGCTGGGCGGGGGCCGTGCCGATTCTGACCTCGCTCGGGCCCGTGCCGGCGGGGGTTTCGCTGGACGATTACGCGGGCGGCATCTGGGTCCATCAGGTGCGCTTCATCGGCGCGGGCACCATTGCGGTGGCTGCCATCTGGACGCTGCTGAAGCTCGCCGGGCCCGTGGTGCGCGGCGTGGTGGGAACGCTGACCGCCCATCGCGCGGCCAAGGGCGCGGCGGATCTGCGCGACACCGACATGGCGCCCGGATGGATCGGCATCATCACCATCGCCTGCCTTGCGGCGATCGCCTGGCTTCTGTTCGAATTCCTGGCGCCCACCCCGCTTGCGCCCGCCAGCAAGGCGCTGGTGATCGCGGCCGTGCCCTATGTGTTCATCGGCGGATTCCTGGTGGCGGCCATCTGCGGCTACATGGCGGGGCTGATCGGGGCCTCGAACTCCCCGATTTCGGGTGTGGGGATTTTGTCGATCGTCACCTGCGCGGGTCTGATGCTTGTGGTGGCGCACCCGGCGGCGGAAGCGCGCGCGTCGCTTGTGGCCTATTCGCTGTTCGCGACGGCGGTGGTGTTCGCCATCGCCACCATCTCCAACAACAACCTTCAGGACCTGAAGACGGGCCAGCTTGTGGGCGCAACCCCGCGCGCGCAGCAATGGGCGCTGATCGTGGGCGTGATCGC
>JAJPIX010000061.1 GCA_021324545.1 Alphaproteobacteria bacterium | reverse complement strand
GCGACGCCCGGCACGACCGCCTGGCCGCCGAGCCGGCCATCGGTGCCCACTTCGCGCGCCACGCGCGTCACTTCCGAAGCAAACGACCGCAACTGATCCACCATCGTGTTGATGGCTTCCTTGAGCTGCAGAATTTCGCCGCGGACGTCGACCGTGATCTTCTTTGAAAGATCGCCATTGGCCACGGCGATCGTAACCTCGGCGATGTTGCGCACCTGGGCCGTCAGATTCGACGCCATCGAATTGACGCTTTCGGTCAGGTCCTTCCAGACGCCCGTCACTTCGCGCACCTGCGCCTGGCCGCCAAGCTTGCCTTCTGTGCCCACCTCGCGCGCCACGCGTGTCACTTCGGAGGTGAACACGGAAAGCTGCTTGATCATGGTGTTGACGATGGTGGCCGAGCGCAGGAACTCGCCCTTCAGCGGGCGGCCGTCCACGTCAAGGCGCATCGTCTGCAGCAGGTTGCCTTGCGCCACGGCTTCGATGGCGCGCGTCACTTCCGTCGTCGGCCAGAGAAGATCGTCAATCAATGTGTTGATCGAACCTTCCATCGTGCTCCAGGCGCCGTCATGATTGGCGAGCTTCACGCGCTGGCGGATTTCGCCTTCCCGGCCAACGGCCTGTCCGACCAGCTGCAGTTGCTGGGCCATGCGCTGATTGGCGGAAACGATATCATTGAAGGTATCGGCGATTTTCCCGATCAGCCCGATCTGGTGTCCCGACATGCGGACGGAAAAATCGCCGGCCTTCATGGCCTGCATGGCCGCAAGCAGATCGTAGAGCTCCGCGGAAGCGCCGCCGTTCATGCGCTCGGCGTTGTTGTCGGCCCGTGCAACGGCTGCTGTCGCTATTGCCGCCTGTGCCGCACGATTGGAGGCTTCCTCCGGGGCGCCGCTTTTCATTTTATGCTCCTGGGCCCGCTTCAATTTTGTGGATTCCGTTTTCTGCAGTCGCGCGCGGCGCCCGTTCAACGTCCTGCGCTGACAGTGTTTGTGTGTTCCCCCGCCGCGTCGCGTCCGGTATGGCCGCTCGCCAGCAAAACACTTGATGCTACCGTGCAAGCCGGGTTATGTCATGGCGGAATCGAAAATAATCCCGCTTTTTCAAATAGTTACGATAAGGACGAATCAGAGACAACGTGCGGAGCGCGCAATGGTTCCGCGTCGGGCCCGAGAAAACCGAAACTCTCGGCGAGTGATGCAATTCCGTTCGTGAATTAGGGCACCCGCCGCCTTTGAGGGGCACTTTACGAAAATCTGGCGCTGACCTGTGCAGGAAGAAGACGTACTTGCCTTCGTTGCCGCGACGATCAAATCGGTTTGGTCGCTTGAAATGCTGCTGTTCCTGCGGCGCGAAGCCATCCGCCGCTGGGCGCGCGATGGGCTCGTGCGCGAATTGCGCGGCAGCGCGGTCGCAGTCGATGAGGCGCTTGCTTCGCTTCGGAGCGCGGGTCTGGTAGCGGAAGACGATCAAGGCCGCTTCGGATATGCGCCGGCTTCCCGCCAGCTGGAAAATTACGTTGCCGATCTGGAACAGCTTTATCGCATGAAGCCCGTTTCGGTCATTCGATCCATCGCTGCGAGCCCGAACGAAAAATTGCGCATCTTTGCGGATGCCTTCCGTCTCAAGGAATGAGCCATGAGCATACCGGCCGCCCTGGTCTATCTTCTGTGTCTGGCTACCAGCATCGTTTGCGCGGGGCTGCTCATCCGCAGCTATCTGCGGAACAAGACCAAGCTTCTTCTCTGGAGCGCCCTGTGCTTTTCGCTGCTTGCGCTGAACAATCTTCTTGTCGCGTTCGATCTTTTCGTTTTTCCCGATTTCGATTTCACGATTGCGCGCAACCTGGTCCTTTTGGCGGCAATCGCGACGCTGCTCTATGGCTTCATATGGGAGATCGACTGATGTCCACGACGGCAATATTCCTGACGGGCATGAACAGCGCCGGTCTTTTTGTCGCCGGCCTTTTCTTCTTCCGGTTCTGGGCGCGGTCGAAAGACATTTTTTTTGCCGCCTTTGGATTTGCATTCTGGCTGTTCGCGCTGAACCAGGCGGTGGTGGCGTTGTCCGGCATCCCGCGGGAATCCCAAAGCTGGATCTATCTGCTCAGGCTCGCGGGCTTTGTGATGATCATTGCGGCCATTCTTGCGAAGAATTTGGGCGGCCGCGTGGCGCGATGATTGGCCTCCCGCGAAGCGCTTGAACTCGGGATTGTTCTGACGGAACCTGCGGTGGGATCGCGCCGGGGTGCAGGGTTGGAATTTTCGGATTTGCTCGCCGCCGTCGTCCGCCGTGCCGTCGCCGGCGCCGGCGGCATCGCCAATCTCCGCCGGCTCACGGGCGGCGCCACGCAGGAAACCTGGGCCTTCGATGCGGTGGTCGCCGACAGGGCCATGCCGCTCATCCTGCGTCGCGCTCCCGGCGGCAATCGTTTGCATGAGCAGGCGGCCGGCCTGGAAACCGAAGCGCTGCTGATCGGGCTCGCGCGCCAGGCAGGCGTCCCCGAGCCGCGAATCCTCCATGTGCTTGAGCCTCAGGACGGCCTCGGGCATGGCTTCATCTCGGAATGCATCGAAGGCGAAACATTGGGGCGGAAAATCGCCAGAGACGACCGTTTTGCCGGTGTGCGCAAAACGCTCGCGCACCGGTGCGGCGCTGTGCTTGCTGCAATTCACAACATTCCCGCCGCCAGTTTGCCGCCGCTCCGCCGCGCAGGCGCGCGCACGCGTTTTGAGGAACTGCATCGCCGCTACAGGGCCGACACGGTGCCGCGTCCGGTCTTTGCGCTCGCTTTCGAATGGCTGCGCGAACGCATTCCGCCCGATCCCCGGCCCCTGAAGCTCGTTCACGGCGATTTCCGCAACGGAAATCTCATCATCGGCCCCGATGGTCTGCGCGCGGTGCTCGACTGGGAGCTGGCGCATCTGGGCGATCCGGGCGAGGATCTCGGATGGATCTGCGTTGGTTCCTGGCGCTTCGGCGAAACGGACAAGCCCGTCGGCGGCTTCGGGCAGCGCGAAGACCTGCTGCAGGGTTATGCAGCGGCCGGGGGAGGGCAAGTGGAGCTTTCGCATGTGCTGTTTTGGGAGGTTTTCGGATCGCTGAGCTGGGGCGTAAGCTGTTCGGCGATGACGGCCGCCTTCCGCAGCGGCGTCGATTCATCGATTGAGCGCGCGATGATCGCGCGGCGCGCGTCCGAATGTGAAATCGATCTTCTTGAGCTCATTTTGCCGAAAGGATGAGAATGCAGGACACTCCCGATCCGGCCGAGCTGCTGAGCGCCGTTGCCACACTGATGCGCGAAGAGCTTTTGCCCGCCCTTTCGGGCCGCAACACCTTCCTCGCGCGCGTCGCAGCAAACGCGGTTGATCTCGCGCGGCGGCAATTCGAGCTCGAGCAGGCGTCCAATGCTGCCGAAACGGCAAGGCTCAAGGCCCTCATGGGACACGACGGCACGCTGGAAGATCTCAATCGCGCGCTTTGCGAGGCCATCGAAAGCGGCGCGGTGTCAAAGGACACGCCCGGATTGGCAGACCATCTTTGGGCAACAACGCTGGAAAAACTCGCGGTGGACCAACCGGCGTATGCCGCTTACGTCAGGCGTGTGCAATCGCGGGATTGAAGCAAGGGGCGCTTCATGGACTTCTCTCTTCCTCAGGATCTTGTTGACTATCTGGCGGAACTCGACCGGTTCATCGAAACCGAAATCATTCCGTTGCAGGAACGCGACGACAATCAGCGCTTCTTCGATCACCGCCGCGAGCATGCGCGCACCGATTGGGATCGGGGCGGCCTGCCGCGGCCGGAATGGGAAGCCCTGCTGCGCGAGGCCAGACGCCGCGCGGACAAGGCGGGTCATTTGCGCTTTGCGCTGCCCAGCGAATACGGCGGAAAGAACGGGTCAAACCTCTGGATGGCGGTGATCCGCGAGCATCTGGCGGCCAGAGGGCTCGGCCTGCACAACGATCTTCAGACCGAACATTCCATCGTCGCCAACCATCCTTTTGTCCTGATGTTCGCAACCTACGGGACCCGGGAACAGAAGGCCGAATTCATCTCCGGCAGCCTCGACGGCAGCAAACGCATCGCCTTCGGCCTTACCGAGCCAAATCATGGCTCGGATGCCACGCATATGGAAACGCGCGCGGTTCCGGAACGGCGCGGCAATCAGGATGGCTGGCGCATAGACGGGCAGAAGATGTGGATCACCGGCATGCATGCCGCCACGCACTGCGCGCTGTTCGCGCGCACCAGCGGCAACGATGGCGATGCGCGCGGGATTACCTGTTTTCTCGTTCCCACCGGGACGCCCGGGCTCAAGGTCGAGGAGTATCTGTGGACTTTCAACATGCCGACCGATCACCCGCGTTTGAGTTTCACGAACATGTGGGTGCCCGCTTCGGCGATATTCGGTCCGCCGGACGGTGGCCTGGCGCTCGCGCAGATGTTCGTGCACGAAAACCGCATTCGTCAGGCCGCAAGCTCGCTTGGGGCCGCAGTCTATTGCATCGAGGAAAGCGTGAAATTCGCGCGGCTCAGAAGGCCGTTCGACAAGGCGCTTGCCGAAAACCAGGCCATTCAATGGCCGTTGGTGGAGCTTGCCACCCAGGCTGAAATGCTGCGCCAGCTGATCCGGAAGACGGCGTGGGAAATGGATCGCATGTCTCCCACCGAAGTCTCAAGCCGGCTGTCCGACAAGGTTTCCATGTGTAATTACTGGGCCAATCGCCTGTGCTGCGAGGCAGCCGATCGCGCGATGCAGGTGCATGGCGGCTTGGGGTACTCGCGCCACAAACCGTTTGAGCATATCTACCGTCACCACCGCCGCTACCGGATCACGGAAGGCTCGGAAGAGATTCAGATGCGCCGCGTTGCGGGTTTTCTGTTCGGCTATATGGGTCCTCGGCGGAAGGAATTCGAACAGCTGGAGCGGAACTATCTAGCCGCTCGCGCGGCCGGCAAGACCGACCGCGAACTTCTGGGATGAGCCGCGTCAGAATTTCACGCTGAATTCCGTTCCGATGGAAAGATCGGTGCCTCGTCCTTGAGTCTCCGGGCCGTTCACATCGACCTGTCCGAAGCCCGCGACTTCGGCGCGTCCGTCCAGCACCGGCATCGCGTAAAGGGCCTCGAAGCGGTTCTCGCGGTTGCCCGAGACATTCCATCTCTGGGTCACAGGTCCCAGCGCACCGGTCTGGCGATCCACGACCTCGACGGAGCGGTAGATCAGCGTGCCGCTTTCAATGTGCAAGGGCTGGGCGATCGAGAGGCGAAGCCTGTCGCCGTCCGTGAACAGACCAGATTTCG
>JAJPIX010000013.1 GCA_021324545.1 Alphaproteobacteria bacterium | reverse complement strand
TCGTCATGGCCCAGCACCTTTGCCACCCGGGCAAACAGGGCGTCGGTTCCCGCCGCGATCACGATGTGGCTGTCGCGCGTTTTCAGCGCCGCAAACGGCGCGATGGAGGCGTGCGCGGCGCCGAGCGGGCCGGGAATCTCGCCGGTTGCCGCGTAGCGCGCGATGGCGTTTTCCAGAATGGCGGCCTGGCAATCCAGCATGCCCACATCCACCTTCATGCCGCGGCCGGTTTTCGTGCGCTCATAGAGCGCCGAGGCGATGCCGATGGTGGCGAACAGCCCGGCGGTGATATCGCCCACCGATGTGCCCACGCGCACGGGCGGCGCGCCGGCATGGCCGGTGAGGCTCATGATCCCGCCCATCGCCTGCACCACCATGTCGTAGGCGGGGCGCGCGGCATAAGGGCCGGTGTGGCCGAAGCCCGAAACGGCGGCATAGATCAGCTTCGGATATTTTTCTTTCAGCGCATCGTAGCCGTAGCCGAGTTTTTCCATCGTGCCGCCGCGGAAATTCTCCACCAGCACGTCGGCGCGCGAAAGCAGGCGCTCGAAAATCGCGCGATCGCCGTCGTTCTTCAGGTCGAGCGCGATGGATTGCTTGCCGCGGTTGACCGCCATGAAGTAGCCGGACTTCGTCTTGCCGGTTTTTGTTTTGACGAACGGCCCGAAGCTGCGCGCATCGTCGCCCGCCGGCGGCTCGACCTTGATCACGCGCGCGCCAAGCTCCGCCAGCATCAGCGTGCAATAGGGCCCCCCCAGCACGCGGGTGAGATCGATGACGAGGATGCCGGATAGAGGCCCTTCGGCCATCAATCTTCATCCAGCCTGTGCGCTTCGGCGGTGCGGCGTTCCTTGTCGGCGCGGGCTTTGGCGAGGTTGCGCACGGATTTCGCCACGCCGTGCCTGGCGCGGTTGGCCTCTGCAGCCGTTTCACGCTCCCGCCGCGCCTTGGCCTTGCGCGCGCGGCGCAGGTTGACAATCTCGCTCATTTCCGTGCGTCCTGCTCCATCATGCGCCTGAATGCCGGGCGCGCCGTGATGCGCGCGCAGTATTCCTTCAGCACGGGCGTCTCGTTCGCCATCTTGAACAGCAGCATGAAGTTCAAGCCGCCGCCGACCATGATGTCCACGGCGGAGAATTCGTCGCCGAGAAAGTACTCGTTCTTTGAAAGATGGCTGTTCAGCATCTCTTCCACTTCCTCCGGCGGCGCCCAGCCCATCGCGCCATAGACATGCTTGATGCCGAAGCGGCGTTCCATGAAGGCAGGCTCCATCACGCCGGGCCGGTAGAAAAGCCATGACAGATATTCGCCGCGTTTGGGTTCGCCCGGCGCGGGGCCGAGCTTCTTCTTGCGGAATTTGTCGGTGAGATACAGCGCGATTGCGCCGCTTTCGTAAATCGTTTCGCCGCCGTCCTGCAATGCCGGGACTTTGCCGTGCGGATGCGGGTTGGAGGGATCGATGGCGCCGGACCCATCGGGCCCGCGGATCGATTGCACGAGTTTGATCTGGTAAGGCGCTTCCAGTTCGTCCAGAAGCCAGATGATGCTGCTCGAGCGCGTCTGCGGGCGGTGGTAGAGCGTGATCATGGGTTTGTGTCTCCTTGGCGCCGCCGTTCTGCTGCCAGCCTGCTGACCGCATTGTGTCAGCAACCTGACAGCAACAGGCTAGTGCCCGCCTTTGGCCGCGGCAAGCGCATGAAGCCTGAGCGCGCTGGCCAGCGGGCGAAGGCCCCTTTTCTTGTCTATCCCGGCCACGAACGCGGCCATGCTTTTGCCGGCGCGTCCGGCTTCGGCTTCCAGCACCGCCCAGAATTCCTCCTCCAGCGCAACGGATGTGCGATGGCCGGAAAGGGAGAAGGAGCGTTTTTTCAGCGAATTGGGCATGGAAACCTCAAGCCCTATCCTCGCCCTGAGCCTGTCGAAGGGCGAGGATAGCGCGTGCGGATATTGGTTTACATGCTTCGCTGCAATGACGGTTCATACTATGCGGGTCTGACACGAAAGGGCTTGGAAGAACGAGTTTTCGAACATCAGACCGGCCGATTTAAGGGCTATACACACTCCCGCCGTCCAGTTGAGCTCGTCTGGTCCGAGGAATTCCTTTGGCTGAAAGATGCCATCGCATGCGAGCGCCGATTGAAGGGTTGGCGCCGGGAGAAGAAGGAAGCCTTGCTGCGGCGCGACTACGCCGCGTTGCGCATGCTTTCGCGGGCGGCGAAAAATCCTCATCGTTCGACAAGCTCAGGATGAGGATTTTTCTTGTGGCGGGCTCCCTCGTCAAACTCAGGATGAGGATTTTTCGGATCAACATTCATCCGCGTACATGAGAACTTTCACTTCGGATGGATCATGTCTTCCGGGCGGACGATCCTGTCGAATTCCTCCGCCGTGACCAACCCGCTTTTCACGGCTTCTTCCCTGAGCGTGGTGCCGTTCTTGTGCGCCGTCTTGGCGATCTTCGCCGCCGCGTCGTAGCCGATCTTGGGCGCCAGCGCCGTCACCAGCATCAGCGAACGCTCCAGCCCATGCCTGATATTGTCGAGCCTGGGTTCGATGCCCACGATGCATTTTTCAGCGAAGCTCACCGCCACGTCCGCCATCAGCCGCACGCTTTGCAGGAAAGTGTAGGCCATCACCGGATTGTAGACGTTGAGCTCGAACTGCCCCTGCGAGCCGGCAAAGGTGATGGTGGCATGGTTGCCGAAGATGCGCACGCAGACCTGCGTGACGGCTTCGCACTGCGTGGGGTTCACCTTGCCCGGCATGATGGATGAGCCGGGCTCGTTTTCCGGCAGCGCCAGCTCGCCCAGACCGCTGCGCGGACCCGAGCCCAGATAGCGGATGTCGTTGGCGATCTTGAACATGCTGGCCGCCACCGTGTTGATCGCGCCGTGGGAGAAGACCATGGCGTCATGCGCGGCCAGCGCCTCGAACTTGTTGGGCGCGGTGGTGAACTTCATGCCGGTGATGGCGGCGATGCGTTCGGCCACCATTTTGTCGAAGCCTTTGGGCGCGTTCAGCCCCGTGCCCACCGCCGTGCCACCCTGCGCCAGCTCCATCAGTTTCGGCATGGTCTGGCGGATGCGCTCGATTCCGTTGTCCATCTGCTGCACATAGCCGGAAAATTCCTGGCCCAGCGTAAGCGGCGTCGCATCCTGGGTGTGGGTGCGGCCGATCTTGACGATGTTCTTCCATTTCTGCGCCTTGTCGTTCAGCGCATTTCGCAGAAGCTGAAGTGCGGGGATCAGCCGGTGCTCGATTTCCTCCGCGCAGGCAATGTGCATCGCCGACGGATAGGTGTCGTTCGACGACTGGCTCATGTTGACATGATCGTTTGGGTGGACCGGCTTCTTGGAGCCCTTCTCGCCGCCCAGGATTTCGATGGCGCGGTTGGCAATCACCTCGTTGGCGTTCATGTTGGATTGCGTGCCTGAACCCGTCTGCCACACCGAAAGCGGGAAGTGCGGGTCAAGCTTGCCTTCCATCACTTCGTTGGCGGCCTGCACGATGGCCTTGCCGATTTTCGTATCGAGCAGGCCCAGCGCCATGTTGGTTTCCGCCGCCGCGCGCTTGATGATGCCGAGCGCCCGCACGATCGGGGCGGGCTGCTTCTCCCAGCCGATCCTGAAATTGTGCAGGGAACGTTCGGCCTGCGCCCCCCAGTATTTGTCGGCTTCGACTTCGATGGGACCGAAGGTGTCGGTTTCCGTGCGGGTCTTCTCAGCCATGGAACGCCCCTTTGAATAAAGCGGGCTACTATTTCTTGCGGAAAGAGTCGAGGCTGACCACTTCGCC
>JAJPIX010000021.1 GCA_021324545.1 Alphaproteobacteria bacterium | reverse complement strand
TTTCATCTTTACCCTCGTTTCAAATAACCGACGGGCAGGGACCCCCCCACCGTGACGTCCGAGATTACGAACGCCTTATAGATGATATTGTTGCGGAAGTGGAGCCGCGATGTCCACCCGAAGAGCCATTAAGTGCGGCCTGTTGCGGGATTTCCGGTCGCCATGTGACTGCCATGCAACATGATTGGCCATGCCCGGTCACCTGCCGCTTCGATCAGCCTTTCGGCAGACGGTTAACTCTTTGGTAACACGCCGGAATCTTTCTGGCCCGCGATGGCACGACCCCGAAATTGTCCGGGCGGCTGTTCTTCTTTTCAAGCACAAGCTAAGCGATTGAGGCCGCTTGAATTTCGCCGGACTTCATAGGAAAAAAATTCGGACGGCGGCCTCGGCCCGACTCGCGCAATTCTCACGGGGCCGCCGTGACTTGAGTCGGGTCCATAAAGATTTTCTCCATTATTTCAATTACTTAGAGACTGCCGCTCAGCTGGCGGCCCGTCCAGACAGATCGCCGGATTCACTTGCGCGTTCAAAGGAATCCAGCATCCCGGCGGCGATTTTCGAGAAGCACGTTTGGCCGGCGGCCCCACGCTTCCAAAAGCCGTGAAACCCCCAGCCAGGCGGGAAGTGATGGGAGACTCGCGGGAAGACGGACAGAAGAGCGAATCAATCAAGCGCAATCGTCCGTTTGCGGAGCATCGCCTGACGCCGCCGGCGAATCTGCGCCCGCGCCGGACATACGCCTGTGCGATGCGGACAGGCTGACGATGCTTGCGCAACCGCGCTCGTCTCGCCTATTTGCAACGCATGGATCGCACGGATTCTTCGGCGCCGGTCAGGGATCTCCTCAAATTGCTCGACCTCGAGCCGATTGAGGAAAACATTTTCCGCGGCGTAAGCCCCAAGGATCGCTCGCAGCGGGTCTTCGGCGGCCAGGTTTTGGGCCAGGCGCTTGTTGCCGCGCAGCGCACGGTCACCGGGCGCATCTGTCATTCGCTGCACGCCTATTTTCTGATTGCCGGCGATCCCAAGGTTCCGATCCTCTACGAAGTCGATCGCAGCCGCGATGGAACGAGCTTCAGCTCGCGGCGTGTCGTGGCCATTCAGCATGGCCGTCCCATTTTTCACATGTCGGTTTCCTTTCAGATCGTGGAGCCGGGCCTCGAGCACCAGATCGATCCGCCCAAGGTTCCCCCGCCCGACAAATTGCCGAGCGAAGACGATTTCCGCCGCAAGATGGCCGACAAGGTGCCCGAAGAGATGCGCGATTATTTCCTGCGCCCGCGCCCGATCGAGCTCAGGCCCGTGGACCGCACCGACATTTTCGCGCCCCAGAAACGGCCGCCGCATCAGGCGGTTTGGGTGCGCACGACCGCGCCATTGCCCGATGACACTTCGCTCAATCAGTGCGTGCTCGCCTATGCGTCGGACATGACGCTTCTCGACACCTCGCTTCTGCCCCATGGCATCGGCTGGTTCTCGAAAAAGATCCAGATGGCCAGCATCGACCACGCCATGTGGTTCCACCGGTCGTTCAAGGCCGATGAATGGCTGCTCTATGTGCAGGACAGCCCCAGCGCGTCGGGCGCACGCGGCTTCAATCGCGGCCTGATCTACGATTCCAGGGGCATGCTTGTCGCCTCCGTCGCCCAGGAAGGCCTGATGCGCGTGCGCGATTGAGCGCAGGCGTCAGTGGGTGCGCGCGACGGTCGAGCTCTTGCGGGGCTTGGCGTAAAAGCTGTCCGTCATGGTGATGGGCGAATGCAGAAGCTGGGTTGAGGACGAATTGTACGTGTAGGTGATTTCCGCAAGGATCACGCTGCCGCCGCTCACAAGAACGCCCGCCGGCACGGTCATTGTCGAACCCACCGTATGGGCGGTTGTGTTTTGCGCGTCGCTCCAGGCAACCGTGCCGCCGCCATGACCGTCATCGGTCAGGCTGGTGATGATGATCTGGGCGCCGGCCGACGGATAGGGGTAGATGATCGAGTTCAGCGCCGAAAAGATATCGTTCATCTGCGAATCCGAAACGGACGTGTCCTGCGCGACTAGATCGGCCGCCGTTGCGGCAATATTGGTCACCTTCTGCCGGCACAGCAGCGCATTGCACAGCTCCACCGTGCCGAAGAACATGGTCAGCATCACCGGCGCCAGGAAGGCGAATTCGATGGCCGCCAGGCCTTCGCGCGCTTTGAGGAATTTGAGCAGCTTGCGCATGGTTCAGCTGAACGGTTCGTTGCGGAACGAGGCGGTCGAGCTGATGAGGTGCTGGCCGCCGGTCAGATTCGCCAGGAAGGGCTGCAGAAGCGGCGTGATGATGCTCCATTTGTAGAAGGTTCTGACCAGAACCACGTCGCCCGCGTTGCCAGGCGAGAAATTGTTGAGGTTCGGATCGAGCCCGCCGTTCACGATGGGGTTGGAAAAGCTGTTTCCGCTGAACTGCGAAAAGGATTCCACGTCCACCTGCAGATTGCTGTTGCAGCCGAGCAGCGGCGCTATGTCGTTGCAGACCTGCGTGCGGAAATCGGCGGCCGACATGCCTTGCGCCTGGCCCGTGCGGATCAGGCGGGCCACCGTGTTCGTCGCGTTTTCCAGATCGGTCGAAGCGAAGAAAATCAGGCCGGTCTCGATGATTCCGAAAAGGAGCAGAAAAAAGACCGGCGCGACGATGGCAAATTCAAGCGCGGCCGAACCGTCGCGCGATCTTGCCCGCATCCGCAATCCTGCCCGCCGCCAACGGTCGGAAAATCGCCCAGCCCGGTCCATGGAATGGAATCTATCCGCCCTTTCGATACTTACTTGTAAATGCGCGGCCGCCGGGCGCGGACAGGAAACAGCGGTGGCGGTGAACATTGGCTTACCGGCGCGCGGGAAAAATTTACGCGTTGTTCAGCATGATCGCATTTTCCCGACCGTGGTAACGCGCGGATAACCACCGCGCCGGAACGACACGGCTTTTTCACCTGTTTTCGCGCATCCTCAATGCGGGTCAGTCGGTGGGACTTTGCCATGTCGCTGGGAAACTGGATTGGTGCGCTGCGCAGGCAGGCGCTTTCGCTTGTCAGGTCGAAGCGGGCCAACGTCGCGATGATTTTCGGCCTCTCGGCCATTCCGATCGCGATTGCGGCCGGCACCGGCATTGATCTTTCCCGCGCGCTCGTCGTTCGCGCCCGTCTGTCCGAGGCGCTGGATGCGGCGGGCCTTGCCGTGGGCAGCACCTCCGGTCTGTCGCAGAGCGAGGCCCAGGCCCTCGCCCAGCAGTATTTCTCGGCGAACTATCGGGAGAGCGCGGCCTATGGAACGCCGTCGGCCGTGACCGCCACGGTCTCCGGGCAACGCGTGACGCTCTCCGCCAACGTGCCGATGCCCACGACCCTGATGAACATCGTGGGCATCCACACGATCACCGTGTCGTCCACGTCCCAGGTTGTGTGGGGACAGACGAAACTGTGGGTGGCGCTCGTGCTCGACAACACCGGCTCGATGTCGCAAACCGACAGCAGCGGAACGAGCAAGATTTCCGCGCTCAAGACGGCCACGACCAATCTTCTGCAGACGCTGAAGGGCGCCGCCACAAATCCGGGCGACGTCAAGGTTTCCATCGTGCCCTTCACCAATGTCGTGAATGTCGGTTCCAGCAATTACAACGCGACCTGGATCGACTGGACGGACTGGAATGCCGTGAACGGAACCTGCAGCGGCGGCAACGGCTCCACGCAATCCGTGTGCATTGTCGCCCATTGTTCCAAGTCGCAGTACACGACCAAGACTATATGCCAAAGCCACAGCGGCACATGGTATTCCGCCGGCACATGGACGCCGCGCGCCCACAGCAACTGGACCGGTTGCGTGATGGACCGCACCCAGGATTACGATACGCAAAACACTACGCCCACAAGCACAGCGACCGATTTTCCGGCCGCGCCGTCAACGCTTTCGTACCACACGCCTTCCGGATCATGGAGCCTGAGCTGCGGCACGCTTGAGAAGCTCATGGGTCTCACCGACGTGCTGGACAGCACCGGCTGGTCGAATCTCAACAGCGAAGTCACCAACATGCAGGCCGGCGGCGCCACGAACCAGACCATCGGCCTGGCGTGGGGCTGGCAGACGCTGACCGACGGCGATCCAATGAATGCGGGATCGCTGCCGAACAACACCTCGCAGGTGATCATCCTGTTGTCCGACGGCCTGAACACGCAGGATCGCTGGACTGGCGACGGCAGCAACCAGGACAGCAGCACCGACGCCCGCATGACGCAGATGTGCACGAACGTGAAAGCCGCCGGCGTGATCATCTACACAGTGTTTGTGGATCTCAACGGAACGCAGGGCAATTCGACGGTGCTGCAGAATTGCGCAAGCGACTCAAGCAAATATTTCGACCTCACGACATCGGGCGAAGTCGTCACCGCCTTCAACCAGATCGCGCAGCAGATCACCAACCTGCGCGTGGCCGAATAGAAGCTGCCTCGGCGCAGGGCCTGCAAAAGGCCCGTGCGTCCCTTCTTCGAACGTCAGGACTTTCCTGTCTGCGAACGTCAGGACTTTATTGCGGGGTGTTGTTGCTGGCCGTCTGCGAACTGGCCGCGCGCGCGCCAAGTCCCTGGTGCGCGGCGATCTCCGCCAGGCTGGCCGCAAACGCGTCCTTGTCGTCGCCCGGAACCGGCGCGGCCTCGCAGATGCGCGCGGCGCAGGCATAGGTCACCTGGTTGGCGCCGCGCTGAAGCGTAACGGTCGCGGCGCTGTGCCCGAACACGGTCACATGTTCGTTGGCGACGGCCTTGCCGTCGGAACCGAGCGCGATCATGTTCGTGGTGCCGTAAGATTTGCCCAGCACGAAAACGTGCCGCGGATCGATCACCGTGACGTCGGCGACGACGGGATTGCCCACATAGACGGTGGAAACCGGCTGTGCAAAGGCGAGAATTCGCACTTCGTCGAGGGGAACGCTGATGTTGGCGGCGGCCGCCGGCGCGGCCGCAAGAAGCAGGGCCATGACCGGCAGGACAGAGGCGCAGGTTTTGGCGTGCATGGCAATTCCTCTCTCGATCTTGGGCAAAATGTAGGTGTGCGCGGCTTAAGGAAGCTTTAAGTCGGCTCCGGCGGCCGAATTTCTTGCGCGTGGTTAAGCAACCCTTCCATTTCCTTTTCGAATTGCGCACGAAGCGGCTTTTTTCGTGTCAATCCGAAACACAATCGCGCGCTTGTCAAAAAGCGGCTTAAGCACGCGTTAAGTGCGTCCGCCTAGCATCGTGCACGTCCAAGCAACGGCCGGGGATCACGGCGATGGCTGGGATGTAACGGGTGTTATCAAGTGGAGGCATCAATGAAGAACCTTATTGCTCGTTTTCTCAAGAACGAGTCCGGCGCGACCGCCATCGAATATGGCCTGATCGCCGCGGGTATCGCAGTTGCGATTATCGTGGCCGTGCAAACCGTCGGCACGAACCTGACCAACACGTTCAACAACGTCGCGAACAACCTCAACTGATCGAGGCCGGATTTCGCGTGCAGCGGCCGCCGGAAGGCGGCCGTTTGCTTTTTCTAAAGCCGCCTTGCGCATGATGAACCGGGCTGCAAACGATGATCGCGCAAATCCTTCTTCTGGCGGTATTTCCTGCGCTCCTGGCCGTGGCGGCGGGGTGGGATGTCGCAAGCTTCACGATTCCCAACCGGGTGCAGCTTGCCATTGTTGCGGCTTTTGTCGGATTTGCGCTGGCAGCCGGAATGCCGGCCGGTGATTTCGGCTGGCATCTGCTGAGCGCGGCGATCGCCCTGGCTGTCAGCTTCGCGCTTTTCGCGGTTGGCTATATCGGCGGTGGCGACGCCAAGCTGTTCGCCGCGGTCGCGTTGTGGCTTGGCTGGGACGCGCTGCCCGCCTACGCGATCTTCGCAACCCTTTCGGGCGGCGTGCTTGCGCTTGTGCTCATCACCCTGCGCCGCTGGCCGCTTCCGGCCTTTCTTGCCGGCGAAGGCTGGATTGCCCGTCTGCACGAACGCGATGCGGGCATGCCCTATGGGGTGGCGCTTGCGGCAGGCGCGCTGTTGCTGCTGCCGCAAACCGAACTTTTTCGTTTAGCCGCCGGTAACTAACCTATTGGCGAAGCTTCTCGTTAAGCAATTTCTAAAGGGTTCCGGTGTTGGATTGTTCCAAAGGAGCCGGGCCCCATGAACAAGCAGCGCATGATTATTCTGGGTCTCGCCGGGCTGGCCGCCATCGTTGCGGCCCTTCTCGTGCGGGCGCTTTTGGGTGGCGGCGCCGAAAAGGGCAAGGCCGCGCCCGAACCGCAGATCGCCATGGCGCGCGTGCTTGTGGCCTCCACGGATCTGCAGCCCGGTCAACAGCTCGTGCCCGCGATGGTGCATTGGCAGGAGTGGCCCAAAACTGCGGTCGCCGATTCTTTCATCACCCAGGCTTCGCAACCCAACGCGCAAAGCGCGGTCGCCGGCACCGTGGCGCGCGCGCCGATCGTCGCTGGCGAACCGCTCACCACGCAGAAGATCGTCCACAGCGATGCCGCAGGATTCATGGCCGCCACGCTTGCGCCGGGAACGCGCGCGGTTTCCATCGGCATCTCGACTGAGACCGGCGCCGGCGGGTTCATCCTTCCGAACGACCGCGTCGATGTGATCGTCACCGAGGAAATCTCGTCCAATCCGCGCCGCTACCGTGCGCACACCATCCTCGGCAACGTGCGCGTGCTCGCCGTCGACCAGACCTACACGAAGGACCAGGACAAGAACCAGACGGTCCTGGCCAAAACCGCCACGCTCGAACTGACGCCGGCGCAGGCCGAGGCGGTGGAACGCGCGCGCGCCACAGGCACGCTGTCGCTGGCCCTTCGTCCGCTGGGCGACAACAGCGCCAACGCCGCCAACAACATGCGGCAATCGACCGGGGAAGTTCAGATCATCCGCTACGGAATCGTCGGAAGCGGCGGATCGGTGCAATAGGAGCCGGAAGCAATGCGCAAACCGATATTCGCCGCGGCGCTTTTGGCGCTTTCGGTTTTTCCGGCCGGGGTCATCGCCCAGCCCGACATGGACGCCCCCGACACCCATGTCATTCATGTGGCTACCCGCGCCGCCGGCGGTCCGGTCGTGAAGCATCTCACGCTCGCCCTCGACAAGGCCGAGATCGTGGAACTCGACGCCGATGCGCGCGACGTCCTGGTCTCCAATCCCGAAATCGTTGATGCGGTGGTGCGTACGCCGCGGCGCGTTTTCCTTCTGGCCATGAAAACGGGCCAGACCAACGCCTTTTTCTTCGACGGCGCGGGCCATCAGCTGCTCTCGATCGAAATCCGGGTCGAACGCGATGTGACCGATCTGGCCGCCATGCTGCATTCCGACCTGCCGGATTCCCACATCAAGGTGGCTGCCCTGAATGACAACGTCGTGCTGTCGGGCAGCGTCGCCGACGCTGTCGAATCGCAGCGCGCGCAGGACCTGGCGGGCCGCTTTGCGGGCGGCGCCGACAAGGTCGTCAACATGCTGCAGGTTAATGCGCACGATCAGGTGATGCTCAAGGTGCGCGTGGCGGAAGTGCAGCGCGAAGTCGCAAAGCAGCTCGGCGTCGATCTGCAGGGCGCGGTCAATGCGGCGGGCGTTCCGCTTGTCGCTTCGACAGCCAATCCCTTTGGCCTCAACGGCACGCTGAGCGCGCTGTCCGGGTTTCAGATCGGCGCAGCCTGCGCGGCGGGCGCGCTGACATTGCCGATGACCGGAACCACCAACCCCTGCAACGGTCCCAACAACATCCAGGGCGTCGTCAAGGCGCTCGAACAGGTTGGCCTGATCCACATTCTGGCGGAACCCAACCTGACGGCGGTCTCCGGCGAAACGGCCAAATTCCTGGCCGGCGGCGAATTTCCCGTGCCGGTCAGCCGCGACCAGTTCGGCAACATCGTCGTGGAGTTCAAGCAGTTCGGTGTGGGCCTGTCGTTTACGCCGGTCGTGATGTCGGAAAATCGCATCTCGCTGCAGATTTCGACCGAAGTCAGCGAGCTCACCAACACCGGCGCCTTCACCCAGCAGGCCAGCGGATCCTCGGGCAGCGCCTTCACGATTCCGGCGCTGGCGGTGCGGCGCGCGGAAACGACGGTGGAGCTGCCTTCCGGCGGAAGCTTCGCGATTGCCGGACTCCTCCAGCACACCACCAAGCAGGAAATAGATGCGTTCCCCGGCCTGACCGACATTCCGGTTCTGGGCGCGCTGTTCCGCAGCCGCGATTTCCAGAATGACGAAACCGAGCTTGTCGTGATCGTGACCGCCTACATGGTCAACCCCACGGCCGAAGCGAATCTGGCCACTCCGGGCGACGGCTTTGCGCCGCCGGCCGATCCCGAAGCCATCCTGCTCGGCCGCCTGAACGCCGTTTACAAGCACACACCCGCCGGATTGAAGACAGCCGGCAATTCCATCGGCTACATCGTCCAATAGGAGAGATGGCCATGAAGACCGGAAAAATCCTGCTTCGCGCCGCCGGCGCCTGCGCCTTTCTCGTCACGGCAAGCTGCGCCTCGCCGGTGAACGATGGCAGCGTCGTTGCCGACGGCATGACCAACCACCCGATCGCGGTCGAGCCGTCCTATCAGTCGATCAAGGTCTCGTTTTCCGGCGCGGGCTCGTCCCTGCAGCCCGACGATTCGGCAAAGCTCGACAGCTTCGTGCGGACCTATCTCGCCAAAGGCAACGGTTCGATCAGCATCTCGGCGCCCGATGGCCCGATGTCGCGCGAAACGATCAGCTATTTCGGCGAGCGGCTGGCGGCGCTGGGCGTTCCGCGCGCCAACATCCTCGTGGGCACGCATGAAGCGGCCGGGGGCGATATGCGCGTGGAAATCGGCTATGTCGGCTACATCACCCACACCGATCCCTGCGCCAACTGGTCCGACAACGCCGCCGACAATGCCGACAACCTGCCGCGGCCGGATTTCGGCTGCTCCGTCCAGCAGAACATTGCGGCGATGGTTGCCGATCCGCGCGACCTGATGGGGCCGCGGCCGCTGTCGCCGGCCGATGCCACGCGCCGCGCAACGGTGATGGGCCTTTACGAAAAGGGCGCGATCACGTCCGCAGACAAGCGCAAGACCGATCTTGGCAACGAACAGTCGGGCGGTTCGTCTGACGTTCACTAACGGGGCATGCAGATGACGAAAGCAGACCAGGAAAGCGCCTTCGGTGCCGCGCCGCATGAACGTCCGGTTCCGCGCATTTCCATTCATGCCTTCTGCGAATTTCCCGACACGGGTGCGGCGCTTCAGCGCGCAGCGGCCGACCGCCGCCTCGCCAAGGCCCACACAACGGTGCAGCTGGGCGGGCTCCAGGGCGCGATCGATCATTATCACGGCCAGGTCACGCCCAATCTGCTGATCGTGGAAACGCGCCTTCAGGGCCAGACCGCCCTCGACGAGATCGACCGTCTTGCGGAAGTCTGCGATCCCTCGACCAAGGTCATCATCATCGGGCGCGTGAACGACGTGGAGCTCTATCGCGGCCTCATCCGCCGCGGCGCCAGCGAATATCTGGTCGCCCCCGTCAATCCGCTGCACCTGATCGAAGTCATTTCCGGCCTCTATCTCGACCCGGATGCGGAGCCGATCGGGCGCATCATCAGCTTCGTGGGCGCGCGCGGCGGCGTGGGTTCGTCCACCATCGCGCACAACATCGGCTGGTGCATCGCGGAAACGATGCAGATCGATACCACGATCGTGGATTTCGACCTTCCGTTCGGCACGACCGGCCTCGATTTCAACGAGGAAGTGGGCCAGGGCGTGGCCGACGCGCTGACCGCGCCCGAAAGGCTCGACGAAGTCCTGCTCGACCGTCTGCTGGTGAAGAGCGGCGAGCACCTGTCGCTTCTGCTTTCGCCGGCCGTCATCGACCGCGAGTATGAAGTCGATGCCTCGGCCTTCGAATCCGTCATCGATGCGGTGCGCCGCACGACGCCCTGCGTCATTGTCGATCTTCCGCACCTGTGGACGCCCTGGGTGAAGCAGACCCTGCTTGCCTCCGACGACATCGTCGTCGTGGCAACGCCTGATCTTGCGTCCCTGCGCACGGCCAAAGGCCTGATCGACATTCTGAAGCAGAGCCGCGCCAACGATGCCCCGCCCAGGCTCGTGCTCAACCAGGTGGGCGTTGCCAAGCGGCCGGAAATCCCGACGAAGGATTTCTCCGAGGCGATTGATCTGCCGCCGTCGCTGATCCTGCCTTTCGATCCCCAGCTTTATGGAACGGCGGCGAACAACGGCCAGATGGTCCTGCAGGCGCAGCCCAGGTCATCGACGGCCGAAGGCCTGCGCCGCCTGGCCGAGCTTGTCACCGGCCGCACCGCTGCGGCTGTCGAACAGAAGGCCGCACTTTTCTCGCTGTTCAAGGGCAAGAAGCGGGCATAACGGATGTTCGGCAAGCGCAGCGCAACGAGCGAGGCAACCCGTCCGCAGCGAGCCGGCCCCCCGGCGCAGCCGGCCGAAAGCGCCATGGCGCCGCCGCCTCCGCCGCCCGTGGTTGCGCCCGCCGCCGCACCGGCGCAGACCGCGCCTGCGCCGTCGCCAAAGCCCGTCGCGCTCGCCGGCGACAACCGCTCGGAAGACTACTATCAGATCAAGACGACGATCTTTAACGCGCTGATCGACACGATCGATCTCGCGCAGCTTGCGCAGCTCGATCCGGATTCCGCGCGCGAGGAAATCCGCGACATCGTCAACGAGATCATTTCGATCAAGGCGGTGGTGATGTCCATCGCCGAGCAGGAACATCTGCTCCAGGACATCTGCAACGATGTGCTGGGCTACGGCCCGCTCGAGCCGCTGCTTGCGCGCGACGATATTGCCGACATCATGGTCAACGGCGCCAACCGGGTGTTCATCGAAGTCGGCGGCAAGGTGCAGCTCACGCCCATCCGCTTCCGCGACAACGCGCAGCTGATGAACATCTGCCAGCGCATCGTCAGCCAGGTCGGCCGCCGCGTGGACGAATCTTCGCCCATCTGCGACGCGCGCCTGCTGGACGGGTCGCGCGTCAACGTCATCGCCCCGCCGCTGTCGCTCGATGGCCCGACCCTCACCATCCGCAAGTTCAAGAAAGACAAGCTGAAGCTCGACGATCTCGTCCGCTTCGGCTCGATCAGCCCCGCGGGCGCGCGGGTGCTGGCGGTGATCGGCCGCTGCCGCTGCAATGTGATCGTCTCGGGCGGCACGGGTTCGGGCAAGACCACATTGCTCAACTGCCTCACCGCCTACATCAACGCCGACGAGCGCGTCATCACCTGCGAAGACGCCGCCGAACTTCAGCTGCAGCAGCCCCATGTCGTGCGCCTTGAAACGCGCCCGCCCAACCTGGAAGGGCAGGGCCAGATCACGATGCGCGACCTGGTGAAGAACTGCCTGCGCATGCGCCCGGAGCGGATCATCGTGGGCGAAGTGCGTGGACCCGAAGCGTTCGACCTGTTGCAGGCGATGAACACCGGCCACGACGGCTCCATGGGCACGCTGCATGCCAACTCGCCGCGCGAAGCGATGAGCCGCCTTGAATCCATGATCACGATGGGCGGCTATCAGCTGCCGGTGAAGACCATCCGCGAAATGATCGTGGGTTCGATCGATGTCATCGTCCAGGCCGAACGCCTGCGCGACGGCAGCCGGCGCATCACCCACATCACCGAAGTGGTGGGAACCGAAGGCGATGTGGTCATCACGCAGGACCTGATGAATTTCGAAATTACCGGCGAAGACGAATCCGGCCGCATCAAGGGCCGGCACATCGGCACCGGCATCGTCCGGCCCAGCTTCTGGGAGCGGGCGCGCTATTTCGGGCTCGACCGCGAGCTTGCCGAAGCCCTCGACGGGCTGCAGCAGCAGTGAGGCCATAATGGACGCCTCGCTTCTTTACATGATCACCGCCGTGCTGTTCGTCGCGGCGCTGGGCGGAGTCGCGTTTGCGTTCGTGGGCGGCTCATCGGCCGCCGCGCAGAAGCGCCTGGCGCAGGTCGGCCAGTCCGCCGCGCCCAATGCCCAGGGCGGCCGCACGCCGGACACCAACAATCTGCGCCGCAAGAATGTTCAGGAGCTGCTCAAGGATCTGGAAAAGCAGCAGGCCGCGAAAAAACAGCGTCCCACGGTCCGCCGCCGGATCGAGCAGGCGGGCCTTGGCTGGAGCATGAGAACCTTCTGGCTGATTTCGGCCGCGCTTGCGATTGGGGCGGCGGCGCTTTCCTCGATCACCGGGCAATCCCTGATCGTCACGCTTCTTGCGGCCTTTGCCGCGGGGTTCGGCTTGCCGCGCTGGCTTCTCGCCTTTCTGAAATCGCGGCGCGAAAAGAAGTTCACCAACGAATTCGCCAACGCCATCGATGTGATCGTGCGCAGCGTGAAGTCGGGCCTGCCCACGACGGAAGCGCTGAAGATCGTGGCCAAGGAAATGCCCGAACCGGTGGCCGGCGAATTCAACACGCTGGTCGAGGGCCTGAAGGTCGGCGTCTCGCTGGAACAGGGCCTGCGGCGCATGTACGACAACATGCCCACGGCCGAAGTGAATTTCTTCGCCATCGTGATGACCATCCAGCAGAAGTCGGGCGGCAATCTGTCGGAGGCGCTGAACAATCTTGCCGGCGTGTTGCGCGACCGCAAGCGGCTCAAGGGCAAGATCAAGGCGATGTCGTCCGAAGCCAAGGCGTCCGCCATGATCATCGGCTCGTTGCCGCCGGCGGTGATGGCGCTGATCTACATCACCACGCCCGATTACATCGGCCTTCTGTTCAGCGAACGGCTGGGCAACCTGATGCTCGGCGGCTGCGTGCTCTGGATGGCCGCCGGGGTTTTTGTGATGCACAAGATGATCAGCTTCAAGCACTGAAGGGCAGGGTTACGTGTTCGACATCGGCTGGCTGAACATCCTTTTCGACATGCAGTTCGACGTCATGGCCGTTGTCGCCGTGCTGGCGTTTGCAACGATCGTGACCCTGGGCCTGCCGTATGCGGAACGCAGCGCGCTGAACGACCGCATGAAGGCGGTCGCCGAACGGCGGGAAGAACTGCGCCGCAAGCATCACGAAGCGCTCGCCAAGCGCGGCCAGCTTCGCACTGCGCCGGTCAGCTTCATGAAGCAGACGGTGGAGCGGCTCAAGCTGACCAACATCCTGGAATCGCCCGACACAAAGGAAAAGCTCATGCGGGCCGGCTATCGCGGCCAGGCGCCGCTGATCGCCTTCCTCTTTTTCCGCTTCGTCATGCCCTTCATCGTCTTTGCCATTGCGCTGACCTATCTCTTCCTGGTCGCCCATCTGCAATGGTCCGGCCTTATGAAATTCGGCGCGGCGCTCGCGGCGGCGCTGTTCGGCTTCTATGTGCCGGATCTTTTCGTTTCCAACGTCACCCAGCGCAGGCAGGAATCGATCATGCGCGCCTTTCCGGATGCGCTTGACCTGCTGCTGATCTGCGTGGAATCCGGCATGTCGATCGAATCGGCGTTCACGCGCGTGGCCTCCGAAATCGGCACCCAATCGGTGGAGCTCGCCGAAGAGTTCGGCCTCACGACGGCGGAGCTGTCCTACCTGCCTGATCGCCGGCAGGCTTTCGACAATCTGGCGCGGCGCTGCGGCCACAGCGGCGTGAAGGCCGTCGCGGCTGCCCTCAACCAGGCGGAAAAATACGGCACCCCCCTCGGCCAGGCGCTTCGCGTCTGCGCGCAGGAAAACCGCGAATTGCGCATGCAGGAGGCCGAGAAAAAGGCGGCGGCCCTTCCGGCCAAGCTCACCGTGCCGATGATCGTATTCTTCCTGCCCTGCCTGTTCGTCGTGATCCTCGGGCCGGCCATCATGAAAGTCATGCACGCCTTCTGAGAAAGGCGCGGCCGTCGTCGCAGGATCGGAAAAGCCGAATTTCTATCGCGTGGAAACGTCGGTGCGCAGATCGGCGGCCGTGCGCAGTTCCGGAACCGGCGCGGCCTTCGCGGGCGCCTGCGGCCTGGCATGGGACACGATCGGGCGCGGCTTTGCGGCGGCGGTGCGCACGGGGCCGGCTTTCGGATCGGCGGGCACGGGCTGCATCACCACTTGCGGCTTCATTGCCTCGGCGTAGGCGGCCGGCGCGGGCCCAACGACGGGGGCCGCCGGCTTCGCGGCGGCGGCGACGGCCGGCGCGGTCCGTCCTGCCTCGAGCTGCGCGACAAGCGCCGCGTTGGCGGCGATGCGCGGGTCGCTGCCTTTTGCGCTCGCCTGCGCCAGCAGCCGCTGCGCGCCGGCAAGATCGCCGGCCAGAACCCGCGACATGGCATAGTTGTTGAGGACGGCCGCGTTGGCCGGGCTCAGCGAGAGCGCATGCTCGTAAGCTGCCTTCGCCTTGTCGGGATCGCCAAGCTGGTCATAGGCCACACCTTGCGCGGAATAGAGCATCCAGTCGTCGGGCTGCAACTCGATGGCGCGGTTGAGGAACGCCATGGCGTCCTGCGAGCGCCCTTCCTGCACGAGCACCTTGCCGTATTCGCCGATCACGCGCGGATCGTCTGGCGCAACCAGCATGAGGCGCGCAAGCGAAGCCGCCGCGCCGCGATAATCGCCTTGGGAGCGCAAAAGCTGCGCGCGCCGCACCTCGCCGTCCAGATCGGTCGGCAGGCGCTTGAACAGCGCGGCGTTGTCCTGGCTTGCGCTCTGGTCGGCCGAGGCCGAGTCCGCAAGCTGTGCCGCCTGGGGCGCGCTGTCCGCGCAGGCCACAAGCAGGCCGCAAAGGCCGAGCGTCGCGAAAGTACCGAGCCTGGAAGTCATGGGAGCGCTGGCCTTCTCGAAAGGTTTACCGCACCCCCAAGGATGGAACGGCACCCCTCAACAAAGGCTTAAGCATGGCGCCGCATATTGAATGAAGAAGCGTCCAATTCCTGACGCAAATCCGGGGCTTACTTGCCGTTCATGAAACCGTTCCGGACAGGTCTGGTTGTGCTGGCTGCGGCCTGCCTTCTGGGGCTTGCCACTTTGGCAAGCTCGCCGGTGACGCGCGCGCAGTCCCGCATCTTTTTCCAGATCAGCACCGGGGCCGCCAGCGGCACATACTTTCCGATTGGTGAACTTCTGGCCGGCATCGTCAGTCACCCGCCCGGGAACAGCCGCTGCGCGCAGCCGGGCGTGTGCGGGCCCGAAGGCCTGATCGCATCCACCCGCACAAGCGATGGCGCGGTCGCCAACGTCTTTGCGGTCAATTCCGGGGCGGTGGATTCCGGCCTTGCGCAGGCCGATGTGATCGCCGATGCGGTGGCCGGCAAGGCGCAATTTGCGAAAACGGGGGCGCAGAAACATCTGCGCGTGATCGCCTCGCTCTATCCCGAAGATGTCCATCTCATTGCGGCCGCGAAGGCTAAGATCGCAGGCGTGGTCGATCTCAGGGGCAAGCGCGTTTCGCTGGGCGCAAGGGATTCGGGCACCCTGCTCACCGCGCGCGAGGTGCTGGGCGCCTTTCGTCTTTCGGAACGCTCGCTCAAGGCGAGCTACGAAACCGCCGATGTGGCCGCGCGCAAGATCGAAAGCGGGCAGATCGACGCAATGTTCTTCATCGGCGGCGCGCCGGTGCCGCTGGTCGAAGAGTTGCTCGCCGGCGGCAAGGCCCGGCTTGTTCCCATCGATGGCGATGGCGCAAGGCGCTTGGCCCGATCAACGCCGTCGCTTGCGCAAAGCGCGATTGCGGCCGGCGCCTATCCGCGCACGCCGCGCACCCCAACCGTCAGCACGCGCGCCATCTGGGTGGTGAACGATTCCGAACCCGGCGACCTCGTTTACGGAATCACGCGCGCCCTCTTCAATCCGGCCAATCGCGCGCTGCTGGATCAGGGCCATCTGAGCGCCCGTCTCATACGGCTTGAAACCGCCACCGCGAATTTGCCCGCGCCGCTGCATCCGGGCGCGGCGCGTTTCTATGCCCAGGTCCATGTGCTTCCCGCCGCGCTCGATCCGGCGGCGAACGCGCCGGCGCCAAAGCCCAGGCCCATGCCCCGCAAGATCTAGGCGATTCCGGCATCCACTTCGCCCTGCGACGCCTTTGCCCAATCGCGCATCGAAGGCAGCGCCAGAACGCGATCCATATAGGCGCGCACCGCGGCCGGAACCTCGATGCCGTAGCTGTGAAAGCGCGAAACCACCGGCGCATACATGCAATCGGCGATGGAAAAGCCGCCGAACAGAAAGCCGCCTTCGCCGCCGTGGCGCGACAGCGCATCGCTCCAGGCCCCGATGATCCGCGCGATCTGTTTTTTCGTTTCCTCGCGCAGCTGCGGGGTGGCGATCTTGCGCACGAAGTCCATGGAAAGCTGTTCGCGCAGGTCGGCGAAACCGGAGTGCATCTCCGCGGCATAGGCGCGCGCCTGCGCGCGCCTGTCCCAATCCTTCGGCCAAAGCTGCGCCTGCGGGTGCCGCTCGGCAAGCGTTTCGCAAATGGCAAGGCTGTCCCAAATGGTCAGGGTCTTGCCGGCTTCGGCGATCTTCAGAACGGGCACGCGGCCCGATCCGGTATATTTGCGGATCTGATCCTGCGTGTCGGGCCGGCGAAGGCCGATCACGATCTCCTCGAACGGCGCGCCGGTTGCGCGCAGCGCAAGCCACGGCCTCAGGCTCCAGCTCGACCAGTTCTTGGTTCCGATGACCAGCGTATATTGTGCGCTCATCTCTGTCTCCGGTTGCGGCCGCGCCCGCCAGTTTCTAGTTTCGGTTCCGTCCTTGCGATAGGTCACGCGATGCATCCCAGCCTTGTCCGAAGCGCATCCGGCGCGGTGCCGCTTCATGCCGTCCGCGCATCCGAACTGAAGGCGCTTGCGGCCCGTCTGCCGAAGCGCCAGGCGGCATGGCTGAAAGCGGCGGGCTTTTCGGCAAAGGAGGGCGAGCTGCTGCTTCTGCCGGGAACGGACGCCCGCCTTGCGGGCGCGGTGCTGGGGCTGGGCCGGGGCCATGATCCGCTCGCGCTTGCGCAGTTTTCCGAATCCCTTCCGGAAGGCACCTACCGGCTTGGTCATGTGCCGCAGGAATTTGCGGGCGCGCGCGCCGCGCTGGCCTGGATTCTCGGCACCTATTCCTTCTCCGTTGCGCGCAGGGAAAAGCGCAAAACCGCAAGGGCAAGGCTTGTTCTGCCGCAAGGCGCCGACGGCGGCGACATCACCCGCATTGCCGAAGGGGTGTTTCTGGCGCGCGATCTCGTCAACATGCCGTCCAACGACATGGGGCCGGAAGAACTGGCGGCCGCCGCGCGCGGCGTCGCAAGGCATCACGGCGCGAAAATCTCCGTCATCGCGGGCGATGCCCTGATTGGGGCGAACTATCCCCTCATCCATGCCGTGGGCCGCGGTTCCGACCGCGCGCCCAGGCTGATCGACCTTCGCTGGGGTTCGCCCTCGGCCCGCAAGCTCACGCTTGTGGGCAAAGGCGTGTGCTTCGATTCCGGCGGGCTCGATCTCAAGCCGTCGTCGGGAATGCTCACGATGAAGAAAGACATGGGCGGGGCGGCCTGCGTGCTGGGGCTTGCACACATGATCATGGATGCAAAACTCGATGTGCGTCTGCGCGTGCTGATCCCGGCGGTGGAAAATTCCGTGTCCGGCCGCGCCTACCGGCCGGGCGACGTGTTCAGGAGCCGCAAGGGGCTCACCGTGGAAATCGGCAACACCGATGCGGAAGGAAGGCTGGTGCTCGCCGATGCGCTGGCCGAAGCCGACAGCGAAAAGCCGGATCTTCTGATCGATCTGGCCACGCTCACGGGGGCTGCGCGCGCCGCCACGGGGATGGAGCTTCCGCCCTTTTTCACCGATGACGAATCCCTTGCGGGTGATCTGATGCGGGCCGGAACCCTCGTGCACGATCCGCTTTGGCGCCTGCCTCTGTGGCGCGGCTACGAAAGCGCGATCCGCAGCCCCATCGCCGATCTGAACAACAACCCCAATTACAATCTTGCCGGGGCCATCACCGCGGCGCTTTTCCTCAACCGTTTCGTCGAACAGGCGAAATCTTGGCTGCATGTCGATATTCCGGCCTGGACCGATCGCCCCAAGCCCGGCCGCCGGGCGGGCGCGGAAGCCAACGGCGTGCGCGCGCTCTATGCGATGATCGGATCGCGCTTCGGCTCTTCAAGCGCGCGCCGATAAGGAGAATAATCGTCCATCGGCAACCGGTGGGGATGCGATGCCTGCGCTGAAGCCCTTCGATGCGCTGGCGCTTTGGCGCGACGTTCTGGTCGAGCGCGTGTCCGGCGATGCGCCGGATCTCAGCGAACGGCAGATGGCCATTCTTCTCACGGTTTACATGAAGCCGCCGCCGCATACCGTGCGGGGGCTTGCGGCGCAGCTGGGGATTTCCAAACCCGCGGTCACCCGCGCGCTCGACAGGCTCGGCCAGCATGATTTCACCCGGCGCAAGCGCGACGAGAGCGATCGCCGCAACGTGCTCGTGCAGCGAACGGTGACAGGTTCCAATTTCGTAAGCGAACTTGGGGAACTGATCGGCCGCATCGCGGCGGCGATTCAATAGCCGCGGCTGACATCCACCACATTGTCCAGCGGCTCGCCGCGCTCGGCGCGCCCGATGCCCGAAAGCACCATGTCCACGGTGACGGCGGGGTCCGAGATCGCCGCGATATGCGGCGTCACCCGCACCCTGGGGTGCGCCCACAGCGGGCTGTCTTCCGGCAGGGGCTCGCTCTGGAAGACATCCAGCACCGCGCCCGCCAGATGCCCGGAATCGAGCGCCGCGATCAGATCCGTCTCGTTCAGGTGTCCGCCGCGCGCGACATTCATCACCATGGCGCCCTCGGGAAGCCGGGCGAAGGTGCGCGCATTCAGGATTCCGCGCGTCTGCGGCGTGAGCGGCAGAAGGCAGATCAGGATGTCCGTGCGCGCAAGGAACGCGTCAAATTCCTCCTGCCCGGCGAAGCTTTCGATGCCGTCAACCTGCTTGCGGCTTCTGCTCCAGCCCGCGACCGGAAATCCCAGGTCGCGCAGGCGCGCGCCCGCAAGCTGGCCGATCTCGCCAAATCCCAGAATGCCGATGCGCGTCCTGTCGGTTGGCCGCGGCAGCATCATCTGGCGCCATTTGTGTTCCTTCTGCGCGGAATCGAAAACGTCCTGATGGCGGTGAAAGATCAGCGTGTGCATCACCACATATTGCGCCATCTCGATCGAAAGCTGCGGGTGAACAAAACGCACCAGGGGCACATGCCGGGGGTATTCGGGGTCGGCCAGAAATCCGTCCACGCCCGCGCCCAGCGAAAAGACCGCTTTCAGGTTGGAAAATGTTTTCAGCAAACCCGGGGGCGGCCGGAAGCTCAGGACGTAATCCACATCCTGCGGCCGGTAATCGTCGCGCCCATGCACGGCCACATTCAGCCTGACCGGCGCGCTCGCAAGCGGTCCTGTCCACAAGGGCGCCCAGCCCAGCGGCACGACGATCAGCAATGTGGGCTGGCGCTTGCTCATGACAAACGCTCTCCCGTTTCGCGCGCCTGCGCAAGCTGCGCGTCGGAACCGCTATTGCTTCTTGGGCGGTGTGTTCTGCGCCGGCTGCTGTTGGGGAGCCTGCGGCTTGGATTGGGCCGGCGGCGGAATTGGTGCCGGGTTGTCCGATTTCGTGCGAAGCCAGGCCAGAAGATCGATGCGCTGCTGGGCGCTGCGAAGGCCCGCAAAGCTCATCTTGGTGCCCGGCACCACGGCCTGCGGCGATTTCAGATAGCGGAACAGCTTTTCAAACGTCCACGGATCGTGGTTGGACGCCATGGCGGTCGAATAGGAAAAGCCCGCTTCGGTCGCACGCGGCCGCCCGATCACGCCCCAAAGCTCGGGCCCGATCTTGTTGGGGCCGCCCTTTGAGATGTCGTGGCATTGCTCGCACTGGGTTGCCACCTGCTGTCCCTTGGCCGTATCGGCCGTGGGCAGCACCGTGCCGAAATCGGGCAGCGGTTCTTCGGCGGGCGCAGCCGGTGTCGCACTTGTGGCCGTGGTGGCCACGCCTTCCACGATATAGGCGGGCTTGGCCGGCTTGGGCACCTCATAAATGGCGTCGCTGACGATGCCGATGACAAGGACGAAAATCAGCGTGCCCAAAACGGCGCCTGCGATCTTGTTCCACTCGAAGGAATCCATGAATGTCAGGCTCCCGCGTTCCTGAAGGCTTGCCACTGACGCGTCTTCGGGCCGGAATGGGCGCGAAGATCGCCCGCCCGAAAAGCGGGGCGACATTACAAGGCGCAATGGTTGCGTCATTTGCGGCGAAGCGTCGCATAAACGGGTGTGATTGCAGATGAATCCCGTGATTCTCATCCCCGCGCGCATGGCCTCCACGCGCCTCCCCGGCAAGCCGCTGGCCGACATCGGCGGCACGCCCATGATCGTGCGCGTCTGGGAGCAGGCGGTCGCCGCCAATGCGGGCCCGGTGATCGTGGCGGCCGCAGAAGCCGAAATCGCGCGCGCCATCGAAGAGGCGGGCGGTCGCGCGGTGATGACGGCGCCCGATCTTCCCTCCGGGTCCGACCGGATCTGGGCGGCGCTTCAGGCGATTGATTCGCGCGGCGATTACGACACGGTCGTGAATCTTCAGGGCGATCTGCCCGCGCTCGATCCGCAGAATGTCACCGCCGTGCTCGATGCGCTCGCCGCCACCGGCGCCGACATGGCAACGCTTGCCGCCGAAATCGAAGATGCGGCGGATTATGAGAATCCCAGCGTGGTCAAGCCGGTGGTGGAATGGGATGTGTCGGGAACAAGGGGCCGGGCGCTCTATTTCTCCCGCGCGCGGGTGCCCTATGGCGATGGCCCGCTCTATCATCACATCGGCATTTACGCCTACACGCGCAGGGCGCTCGCCCGTTTTGTGTCGCTGCCGCCCTCGCCGCTGGAGAAGCGCGAGAAGCTTGAGCAATTGCGCGCGCTCGAGGCGGGCATGACGATTGCGGTGGCGCGGGTTGCCGAAGTGCCGCTCAGCGTGGACACGCCGGAAGACCTCGCCAAAGCGCGTGCGCTGCTGAAGGGCGAGCCGTGAATCCGGCGCTCGCCAACGCAAGACGCGTCGCCTTCCAGGGCGAGCCGGGAGCGTTCGGCAATCTTGCCGCGCGCGAGGCGTTGCCGCAGGCGAGCGCCGTTCCCTTTCCGACATTCGAAGACGCAGTCGAGGCGGCGCGCGACGGCCGGGCGGATCTGGCCATCATCCCGGTGGAGAATTCGCTGCACGGGCGGATCGCCGACATCCACCATCTTCTGCCCGATGCCGGCCTTTATATTGTGGGCGAGCATTTTCTGCCCATTCACCTGCAGCTGCTGGGCGTGAAGGGTGCAAGCCTTGCCGGCATCCGCAGCGTCTTCAGCCAGGCCCCCGCGCTGGGCCAGTGCCGCAAGCTGATCCGCGAGATGAAGCTTGCGGCCCATCACTGGCACGACACCGCGGGCTCTGCGCGGCACGTGGCGGAAATGAACGATCCGTCTGCGGCGGCGATTGCCTCTTCGCTGGCGGGCGAAATCCACGGCCTCGAAACGCTCAGGGCGAATGTCGAAGACGAACCGCACAACATGACGCGCTTTCTTGTCATGGCGCGCGCGCCCGACGATGCGCCCGCCGATGCGGGCCCCGTCATTACCACCTTCATCTTCCGTGTGCGCAACGTGCCCGCCGCGCTCTACAAGGCGCTGGGCGGCTTTGCCACCAACGGCGTGAACATGACAAAGCTTGAAAGCTATCAGCTCGGCGGCTCGTTCAACGCCACGCAGTTCTACGCCGATATCGAAGGCCATCCCGAAGACGAACGCGTGCGGCTGGCCTTCGAGGAGCTGCGCTTCTTCACAAGCCGGCTCGACATTCTGGGCGTCTATCCGGCCCATCCGTTCCGCCGGCGCAACGGCTGATCCGGCCGGCGAAATTTTCTGTCGCGGAAATTCTGCAAGGATCTCTTGAATGGGGCCCGTCGAATCCCCATTTGGCCTAAATCCCCACAATTGCACCCCGAAAAGCCGCGCGGTCCTCAAAGGCCCGCGGCTTTTCTGTTGCGCCCAAAGGAGAATTCCAATGCCACGCACGCTTTAGCCCTTCGGGGCGAAACAGGCTTCATCCGGAATAACTGCGGCGCGGACGGCCGCCCGGGCGAACGCCCGGCTGTTTGAAAAAACCGCGATTCGATCGGCGGGCGTATTGTGTCCGCAGCGTCGCGCAATTTTCAGTTTTCCGCCCAGTGTTTCAGAAGATGGTGCGCGATCGCAATCGGTGGCGGAATCCGCAAGCCCTCGACATTTTCGCCGTTCAGCAGCGCACGGAGCTTCTGCTTCTCGAGCCAGAAGGCATCGGCCAGCTCGTTGTGATCGATCTTCAGATCGCGCGCTTGGGCGTCGGCAAAGCATCCGATCATCAGCGAAGACGGAAAGGGCCAGGGCTGGGTTGCGAAATAGCGCACATTGCTCACGCGCACACCCGCTTCTTCGTAAATCTCGCGCGCCACGGCTTCTTCGATGGTCTCACCCGGCTCGATGAAACCCGCAAGCGCCGAGAAGAATCCGGGCGGAAACTGCCGGCCGCGCCCCACAAGGCAGGCATCGCCATGGATGGCCAGCATGATGACGACCGGATCGGTGCGCGGAAAATGCTCGGCCTTGCAGGCCGCGCAGACGCGGCGATAGCCGCCGTCCATAGACTCGGTTCTGGAGCCGCATCGCGCGCAGAATCCGTGCCGCTGGTGCCAGTCGATCAGGGCTTTTGCCTGTCCCAGGATCGCTGCGTCCTTGAGCGGAAGAAACATGGCCGCGCCGCGCGCTTCGCGAAAATGGCCGAGCCCCGCGAGCGGCCCCGCCCCGGCCGGGTCATCGGCCGCGCTGATGTCGAGCGCAAACAGCGCGCGGCCGTTTTCGAGTCCGAGAAAGATGCAGGGCGCATCCGGCGCGGCCAATGTTTCGCACAGGCCCGGCTTCAGGAACCCGAGTTCGAGCGGCGGCTCGCGGTTCTCCGGCCCGATGAGAAAGGGCTGCAGCCGCCACAGGGGAAGAATGAGCGAGCTTGCGTCATGTCTTTTCTGCGACAGCCATTGCGCATCGGTGCGCTTCTCGCTGGCGCGATCGAGCGGGTTGCCGGTGAAGGGAATGGAGGTCATGGGCGCCGTTCTATCCGAGCCCGCCTGTTTCGAAACCGGGAATTTTCGGGATCCGGAAACAACCGCAGGTTTAGCATGCTGTCATAACGCAATATAAATCAGCGGCTTAGGGGATTATGCTGCGCGTTGACAGAGCACCTGCCGTGACTATAGTGCGCGCCTTCGCAAAACCAACGGAACATCGATGTCCAAGCGCCAGTCCGCCAAATACAAGCTTGATCGCCGCGTCGGCGAAAGCGTGTGGGGCCGCAACAAGAGCCCCGTCAACAAGCGCTCCTATGGCCCTGGCCAGCATGGCCAGCGCCGCGCCAAGAAGCTTTCCGATTTCGGCACGCAGCTTCAGGCCAAGCAGAAGCTGAAAGGCTATTACGGCAACATCACCGAGCGGCAGTTCCGCCGCTATTACCAGGAAGCTTCCCGCCGCCAGGGCGATACCGGCGAAAACATGATTGGCCTTTTGGAGCGGCGGCTGGATGCCGTCGTCTATCGGGCCAAATTCGTGCCCACGCCGTTCGCCGCACGCCAGCTTGTGAGCCACGGCCATGTGAAGGTGAATGGCCGCCGCGTCACGATCCCGAGCTTTCAGGTGCGCGAAGGCGATACCATCGAGCTTTCGCCCAAGGCGCGCGAAATGGCGCTGGTGATCGAAGCCTCCAAGAGCCCGGAGCGCGACACGCCCGACTATCTGGAAACCGATCACGGCAAAATGACCGCCAAATTCGTGCGCACGCCGAAGCTTGCCGATGTGCCCTATGCCTCGCAGATGCAGCCGCATCTGATCGTGGAGTTCTATTCGCGCTAACACTGGCGCATGGCAGTCATGCAAGGGCCGCGGGAAGTATTTCTCGCGGCCTTTTGATTTGCGGGCCCGAAGGGGCGGGGCATTGCTTGCCATGCACATCCGCACGGGGGAGATTCCATGAAACGCATCATGCTGGCCGCGGGCCTTGTCTGTCTGTTCCACACAGCCGCCGCGGCGGATGACACAAGCGATCTGCTCCAAAGCCGCACGCAGCAGCTTTACGACGCCATCGCCCCCGGCGATACCGCTCCCTGGCAACGCTATGCCGACGATCGCGCGAGCTTTACCGACGAAAACGGAACGCTGCGGACCAGGGCGCAGCTTCTGGCCGGTTTTGCTCCGCTTCCGCCCGGCCTGTCGGGAACCATCCGGGTCACGGACTGGAAGGCGGTGATAATTGATAAAACGGCCATCACCACCTATGTAGCCGATGAACACGAAAATTATCACGGCCAGCACTTGCACGCGCTCTACCGCTCGACGGACACCTGGGTCCTGGAAGGCCGCGACTGGCGCCTCGTTGCCGAGCAGGCGATCGCCCTGCAGCAGGATCCGCCGGCGGTGGCTTTGCCCGCATCGCTTCTGGATCAGTATGCCGGCCGCTATGCCGCCGCGCCCGGTTTCATCTACACGATCAGCCGCAACGGCGACCAACTCATGGGCGCCTCGGGCGGCGGCAAGCCGCAAGCCTTGAAAGCCGAGCTTGCCGATGTTCTCTTCACGCCGGGCCAGCCGCGCGTGCGAAAGATTTTCGTGCGCGATGCAAAGGGCAATGTCACGGGTTTTTTGAGCCGTCGCGAAGGGCGCGACGTCGTCTGGACAAAACTGAAATAGCGGACGGGGCATGAGCTACACGATCTACGGCGACAAGGGGTCCGGCGCCTTTTCGGTTGAGGCCGTGCTCGCCGAAGCCGGCGCCCCTTATGAATTTCACCTCGTGTCGCTCGAAAAGATGGAGCAGAAAAAGCCCGAGTTTCTCGCCATCAATCCGTCGGGCAAGATTCCGGCGCTGCGCATGCCCGAAGGCAAGATCATCACCGAATCCGCGGCCATTCTTCTTGCCATCGCCGATCACTTTCCCAACGCCAGGCTCCTGCCGCCGCAGGCCAGCATGGAACGGGCCGAAGCCTATCGCTGGCTCGCCTTCATGGCGTCGGAGATCTACCCGATGGTGGAGATCGTGGATTATCCGGAGCGGTTTGCCCCGGAAGGCTGCGACAGGGAAGGCCTGCGGCTGAAGGCGCGCGATCGCGTGCGCGAACGGCTTCTGCTCGTGGAGCGCATCGTGAAGGGGCCGTGGATTCTGGCCCACGGATTCTCCATTCTCGACATTTATGCGGCGATGTTCAGCCGCTGGTCGGTGGGCAAGGATTGGCGCGCCGCCAATCTGCCCAAGCTGAACGAACTGGCGCTGGCGTTAAGCAAACGCCCGCGAATCCATCCCGTCTGGCAGCGCCATTTCGGATAATCCGCTATATAGCGGCGGGGCGTCCCGGGGCGGATAGGACATGACGACAAGGCGTTGGGTGTTGGGCGGCGGCGTTGCGGCTGCGGCCGTTGCCGGTTTGGGCTATCGCGCCTGGGAGCGCGGCGTCTTTTCGAGCGGCGAGGGGCCGGCTTATGCGCCATGGGCCGAATGGCCGGCGCCGGCAGCCGAAGGGCTGAAGGGCGCGGTGCGCGCCGCGGTGCTGGCCGCGAATGCACATGACACCCAGCCCTGGCTCTTCGGCCTGCATGCGGATGGCGTGGATGTTTATGCCGACCGCGCGCGCAATCTCGGGACCTTCGATCCGTTCCGCCGCGAAATGCAGCTCAGCGTCGGCGCGGCAATCGCCAATCTCCTGATGGCGGCCAGCGTCAGCGGCTATTCCGTCAACCGTTACGAGGTGACCGCCGGAAGGCTCGCGCTGTCGCCGCCCGATGCGGCAATGCTGGTGACCCGCATCGGCTTTGTCCGCACGGGCCAGACAACGCCACGGCTTCAGCTGCTGGCGGCATCGATTCCGCGGCGGCACACAAACCGTTTCGCCTATGATCCCGGGCGCAGGATCGCGCGCGTGGTGCTGGACGCCATCATCTCCCCGGCGCAGCAGCAGAATGTCGCCGTCGCGTTTATCACCGATCCCGGTGCGCGCAAGGAGTTCGGCTCGCTGATCGTGGAAGCCACGCAGCGCATCATTGACGACAGGGACATGTCGAATGACAGCGCGCGCTGGTTTCGCGCGGGCCTCGATGAGGTGAACGAACGCCGCGACGGCATCACGGTCGATGCTTCGGGCGCCTCCCCGGTCATGCGGATGGCCGCCAAGATGCTGCCCGATCTGGGCGCCTCATCGGCGGACAGCGCATGGCTTTCGATGACCCGCGACACGCAGGTCGCGACCGCGCCCGTCTTCGGCATGCTTCTGGTGAAGGACCGGTTCGACATGGCCACCGCGCTGACCGCCGGCCAATGCTGGCAGCTCATGCATCTGTCGGCGACATCGCTGAAGCTTGCCGCCCAGCCGATGAACCAGCCGGTGGAATGCATGGACCGCAATGCCATGCTGGGGCGGCGCGACGTCTATGCGGGCGAGCTTGCGAAATTTGCGAAGCTTCCGGGCTGGGAGCCGACTTTTGTGTTTCGCCTCGGCGTGCCGATGGAAGAGGCGCCGGCAAGCCCGCGCCGGCCGCTTGCGGATGTGCTGCGCGCCTGAACGGAAACCATACGCCGTCATTGCCCGGCTTGTCCGGGCAACCCGCTTTCGTTCAAAAGAAAAGCGGACCGCCGCCCGCATAAAGCGGGCGATGACGATCACAGAGTTATTGGCTCAATCCGGGGCAACGCCGCTTCAGGCGCGTTCCAGCGCAATGCCCTTTTGCGCGAAGAAGGGCTGAAGTTCGCCTGCTTCATACATCTCGCGCACGATATCGCAGCCGCCCACGAATTCGCCCTTCACATATAGCTGGGGGATGGTGGGCCAGTTGGAGAATTCCTTGATGCCCTGACGGATTTCGGGGTCTTTCAGCACGTCGATGGCTTTGAACTTCACGCCCAGGTTGGACAGGATACCCACCACCGCGGCGGAAAACCCGCATTGCGGAAACACCGGCGTGCCTTTCATGAACAGGAGCACGTCATTGCCGGAAACCTCGCTCTGGATGCGGTCATGGACGGACTGGGACATGGCGGCCTCGTTTTGATGTCGTTCACGTAAGCAACGCCGGGCGAAGCGTCAAGTTCGCTAGTCCTTCGCCGCCGTTTGCAGCGACAGCGCGTGAAGCTGCCCGCCCATGCGGCCTTTGAGCGCGTCGTACACCATCTGATGCTGCTGCACGCGGCTTTTGCCCTTGAAGGCGGATGACACCACCATCGCCGCCCAGTGATCGTTGTCTTCGGCCAGCGCGGTCATCGTCACCTCCGCGTCTGGAAACGCGGCCTTGATCAACTTCTCGATTTCGGCGGCCGGCATGGGCATGGGGATGATCATAACCGATGACCCTCCCCTTGGGGGAGGGTCGAATTGCGCAGGCAATTCGGGGAGGGGACAAAGCGGCGGTCCCCGCCCCGAAAATTCTTCACATGCGCTCGAATTTTTCGACCCGCCCCCAGGGGGCAGGTGGCGATCGGCACTGGGTGTCAGTTCGCGTGCGGTTTGGCGATGTAGTCCGGAAACCAGCCTTCGTGCGCGGCCTTCAGCGCCGACAGCGCAATCTCGCCTTCGCGCTCCACGCGCAACACTTTTGCAGCAATCGTCTTGCCGATGATGGCGTGGATGATGTTGGCCTCGCGCGCCTGCTGCTCGATCCGGTCGGCCTCAGCGGGCGGGCAGGCAATCAGATAGCGGCCCTGTTCCTCGCCAAAGAAGAAGGGAATGGCATCGGGCAGGCCGGCAACGCCCACATCGGCGCCGATGTTTCCGGCCATCGCCATTTCGGCCAGCGCCACCAGCAATCCGCCGTCGGAAATGTCATGCACCGTGTCCACATGGCCGTCTTCGATCAGCTTGCGCACGAAATCGCCGTTCTTCTTTTCCGCCGCCAGATCGACAGCCGGCGCAGCCCCTTCTTCCCTGCCTTCGATCTCGCGCAAATAGAGAGACTGTCCCAGATGTCCCTTCGGTTCGCCGATCAGCATGATGGCGTCGCCTTCGCGCCGGAAGGCGATTTTGGCCATGCGATGCACGTCTTTCAGAAGGCCGACGCCGCCGATGGCGGGCGTGGGCAAAATCGCCTCGCCGTTTGTCTCGTTGTAAAGCGAGCAGTTGCCGCCGATCACGGGAAAATCGAGCGCACGGCAAGCCTCCGCGATGCCGTCCACGCCCGACGCAATCTCGCCCATGATCTCGGGCTTTTCGGGATTGCCGTAATTCAGGTTGTCGGTCACGGCGAGCGGGCGGGCGCCCACCGCGGTGATGTTGCGCCAGGCTTCGGCCACCGCCTGCTTGGCGCCTTCATACGGATCGGCCCTGCAATAGCGCGGCGTCACGTCGGTGGTGATGGCAAGGCCCTTGTTCGTGCCATGCACGCGCACAACCGCCGCATCGCCGCCCGGCTTCTGCACCGTGTCGGCCATGACGGTGTGATCGTATTGTTCCCACACCCAGCGGCGCGAACAGAGATCGGGCGATCCCACAAGCTTCACAAGCGAATCCATGACGGGGCGGGATTTGTCGTAAGGCGGGTTGCCGCGCGCCGGTGTGCGTCTGGTGAAAGGCCGCTCATAGCGGGGCGCCTCTTCGGAAAGCGCATGCACCGGCATGTCGGCCACGACCTTGCCCTTGTGCTTCACCACCAGGCGGCCGGTGTCGGTCGTGCGCCCGATCACCGCAAAATCGAGCTCCCATTTCCTGAAGATGCGCTCGGCTTCGGCTTCGCGCCCTGGCTTGAGCACGGCCAGCATCCGCTCCTGCGATTCCGACAGCATCATCTCGTAGGCTGTCATGTTTTCTTCGCGCTGGGGCACATGATCGAGATTGAGCTCGATGCCGCTGCCGCCCTTGTCCGCCATCTCGGCGGACGAGGAGGTGAGGCCCGCCGCCCCCATGTCCTGAATGGCGATGATCGCATCCGTCGCCATCAGTTCCAGGCAGGCTTCCAGCAGCAGCTTTTCGGTGAAGGGATCGCCCACCTGAACCGTGGGGCGCTTTTCCTCCGCATCCTCGTTGAATTCGGCGCTCGCCATGGTCGCGCCGTGAATTCCGTCGCGGCCGGTCTTGGAGCCGATATAGACGACGGGGTTGCCTGCGCCTTTCGCCGCGCTCTTGAAGATTTTGTTCGTCTTGGCCAGGCCAACGCACATGGCGTTGACGAGGATGTTGCCGTTGTAGGAGCGATGGAAATTCACTTCGCCGCCGACGGTGGGCACGCCCATGCAGTTGCCATAGCCGCCGATGCCGCGCACCACGCCCTCCACCAGATGGCGCGTCTTGGGATGTTCCGGCTCGCCGAATCTGAGCGCGTTCATCATCGCGATGGGGCGCGCGCCCATCGTAAACACGTCGCGCATGATGCCGCCCACGCCGGTGGCCGCGCCCTGATAAGGCTCGATGAAGCTCGGATGGTTGTGCGATTCCATCTTGAAGATGGCCGCATCGCCATCGCCGATGTCGATCACGCCGGCATTTTCGCCCGGCCCCTGGATCACCCACGGCGCCTTTGTCGGCAGGCGGCGCAGATGCACGCGCGTGGATTTGTAGGAGCAATGCTCGCTCCACATCACGCTGAAGATGCCAAGCTCCACGAACGTCGGCTCGCGCCCCATCAATTCCTTGATGCGCGCATATTCGGCTTCGGAAAGGCCGTGTTCCCGGACAATCTCCGGCGTGATTTTGGCGGGCTCGCTCATTCAGCCCAGCGCTTCCACAAGGCCCTGAAACATGGGCAGCCCGTCCGGCGCGCCCAGCAGCGGGTCGCAGGCGCATTCCGGATGCGGCATCAGCCCCATCACATTGCGCTTTTCGTTCAGGATGCCGGCGATGTCGTTCACCGAGCCGTTCGGATTTTCGCCCGGCGCATAGCGGAACAGCACGCGGCCTTCGCCTTCCAGCCGCGCGATGGTTTCGGGATCGGCATAGTAATTTCCTTCCCCATGCGCCACGGGATAAACCACGCGTTCGCCCTTGTTGTAGCGGCGGGTGAAGGCCGATTGCGTTTCCTCCACCACCACGCCCACGTCGCGGCTGACGAACTTCAGATCGGCATTGCGCATCAGCGCGCCGGGAAGAAGCCCGGACTCCGTCAGCACCTGAAAGCCGTTGCAGATGCCCAGGACCGCCACGCCTTTCTCGGCCTTCGCTTTCACGTCGCGCATGATGCGGCTTTGCGCCGCCATCGCGCCGCAGCGCAGATAGTCGCCGTAAGAAAATCCGCCGGGAATGACGATCAGGCTCACATCGGACGGCACTTCGGAATCGGCATGCCACACCATATAGGGCTTCTGCCCCGTCACCTGCTCCAGCACCACGGCCGCGTCGCGGTCGCGATTGGAGGCGGGAAAAACAATGACGGCGGTTTTCACCGGAACACCTCGCACCCAGGATTGTCATGGCCCGCCTTGTGCGGGCCATCCAGTTTGGTTCTGCACACTGCCAATTTGGTCGCGACGTTCTTCAATATGATCAGAGCCATGTTTGCGTCACCTGGGTGGCCCGCATTCGCGGGCCATGACATCTGAGTGCTCATCCCTTCAGCTCAATCTCGTATTTCTCGATGATGGTGTTGGCGAGAAGCTTCTCGCACATGTCCTTCACGCTGGCGCGGGCTTTGGCCTCATCGCGCTCGTTGAGCTCAATATCGATCACCTTGCCCTGACGCACCTCGCCGACCTGGCCAAAGCCCAGGCCGTTCAGCGCATGGCCGATGGCCTTGCCCTGCGGATCCAGAACGCCGTTCTTCAACGTCACAAACACGCGCGCTTTCATGCGTCCGCCGCTCCATTCATTTCCCTCCCCTGAAAGGGGAGGGCCAGGGAGGGGTCATGCCACCGACCCCCACCCGGCGCGTTCCGCGCCGGCCTCCCCCTTTCAGGGGAAGGAAAAACTACTTCACCAGCACCGGGCCCTTGGTTTCGCCCTGGCCCGATTCGGGCATGATGCCAAGCCGCCGCGCCACTTCGCTGTAGGCTTCCACAACCCCGCCGAGATCGCGGCGAAAGCGATCCTTGTCCATCTTCTCGTTGGTGCTCGCGTCCCACAGCCGGCAGGAATCCGGGCTGATCTCATCGGCCAGCACAATGCGCATATAGTCGTTTTCCCAAAGCCGCCCGAACTCCAGCTTGAAGTCCACCAGCTTGATGCCGACGCCGAGGAAAAGGCCCGAGAGAAAGTCATTGATGCGGATGGAAAGATTCACGATGTCGTCGAGGTCCTGCGGGCTCGCCCAGCCGAAGGCGGTGATGTGCTCCTCGCTGACCCAGGGATCGTGCAGTTTGTCGTTCTTGTAGTAGTACTCGATGATAGAGCGCGGCAGCGGCGTGCCTTCCTCGATGCCGAGGCGCTTGGCCAGCGATCCGGCGGCCACGTTGCGCACCACCACTTCCAGCGGAATGATCTCCACCTCTTTCACCAGCTGCTCGCGCATGTTGAGCCGCTTCACGAAATGGGTGGGCACGCCGATGGCGTTGAGCTGGCCCATCAGATATTCGCTGATGCGGTTGTTCAGCACGCCCTTGCCGTCGAGCACCGCCTTTTTCGTGGCGTCGAACGCGGTGGTGTCGTCCTTGAAATACTGGATCAGGGTGCCGGGCTCCGGCCCTTCGTAGAGGATCTTGGCCTTGCCCTCGTAAATCTGCCGGCGGCGCTTCATGGAATGTTCCTTCGCGTCAAAACGCGAGACGGGGCGCTGTCGACGCCCCGTCGAAAGTCGAATTTAGGGCAGGGGCAGGGGCGCGGCAACGATTCCGGAAGCCGCAGGGCTCTGCCTGTCGCGCAAAGCTGTGCGTCCCGCTATTGTCCGGTGGTCCGTCCTGGATTTGGGGCGGAAATGGCGGTTTTTCAAGAGGTTTCGGGAATGTCGGGTTTTGAAGAGCGCAAGAAGGGATTCGAGGCGAAATGGGCGCATGACGAGGAGCTGCGCTTCAAGGTGATGGCCCGCCGCAACAAGCTTCTGGGCCTGTGGGCGGCGGGGCAAAAGGGTCTGTCCGGCGCCGCGGCCGAGGCCTACGCCAAAGAGGTTGTGGCCGCCGATTTCGAGGAGCCGGGCGATGAGGATGTGTTCCGGAAGGTCCGCGCCGACCTGCCGGCCAGCGTTTCCGACCACACGATCCGCCGCACGATGGAAGAGCTGCTGATGACAGCCGCCGACCAGGTGCAGAAGGAAGTGAAGAAATAGCTCAGCCGCCCTTCAGCGCCGCCAATGCCTGCGGAAAGCGGCGCGAAAGCGGAACGGTCAGCGGGCCCACTTCCACCGCATAATCGCCGGAGCCTTCGGGCTTCAGGCCGCGCACCTGTGCGGCATTCACCAGCCAGGAGCGATGCGTGCGCAGAAAGCCGCGGCCGCCAAGCTCGTTTTCGAGCGCCGAAAGCGGCCGGCGCATCAGAACCCGGCGCCCGTCGGCCAGCACGAACTCGACGTAGTTTCCGGCTGACGTGATCGCGAGCACTTCGTTCAGCCTGATGCGCGTCAGTTTCGCGCCGTCGCGGATGTCGAACGTGAGCGTCTGTCCGGGCGTTGCGATCAGTTGCTGCTGGCGCAACAGATGCTCGATCAGCGCAAAGCACCCCAGAAACAGAAGATAGCCCAGCAAATCCTTCCGCACTTCGTAGCCGAAACCGGAAAGAAAATCGCCGAACGCATAGTGGCTGCCCGCCAGCCGGTAAATGAGCTTGCGCAACAGCACAAATCCGCCCACATGCGCCAGCGAAAAGGCGAGCGCGACCGGCAGATGCAGAAGAAGCCGCCAGCGCGGCCGGCCGAAGGGCGGCGCAAGCCTGTAGCCGATCCAGGGAATCCAGAAGAACAGGATGAGCGACAGCCAGCTCGTGCCTTCCCAGACGACAGGGGCGGCAAGACCCAGAACCGGCTGGTCGTGCTGGATGGTGATGACATTGACGGTGTTGACGATGGCGACCAGCACCACCCCGACGCCAAGGGAATAAAGGAACGTCCGCCGCAGCGTGCCGCTCGTCCCCAA
>JAJPIX010000054.1 GCA_021324545.1 Alphaproteobacteria bacterium | reverse complement strand
GGCCGGCTGCGCACGCGGCTCTACATGGCGCTTGCCTCCTCGGCCCTGTCGCCGGCCCGCTTCTACAATCTGCCGCCCAACCGGGTGGTGGAGCTCGGCACGCAGGTGACGATCTAATCGAGCGCATAAACCAGCGCCTTGAGATAGGCGGTTTCCGGCAGCATCGGATGCACCGGATGATCGGGGCCGGCGCCCGCCTGACGGATGAGACGGGCGCTGCGTCCGGCCCGCGCAATGCCGATGGCACATTCCGCCGCAAACCGGTCGGAGGGCATGTTGTGCGAGCACGAGGCGAGAAAAAGGAATCCGGCCGGCGCGGTTAGCGAAGCCGCAAGCCGCGCCAGCTTGCGATAGGCGCGCGCGCCGGACTCCAGATCCTTGCGCGCGCGCACAAAAGGCGGCGGATCGGCAATCACGATGTCGAATTTTTCGCCCGCAGACAAAAGCTGTTCCAGCCTCTCGAACACATCGGCCCTGTCAAATCTGCAGATCGACGCCACATCGTCGGCCTGTGCGGCATCCTGCGCGAGCGCAAGCGCGCCCTGCGAGCCGTCAAGGCCGGTGACCCGCACCGCGCCGGCGGCAGCGGCCGCCAGCGCAAATCCGCCCGTGTAGCAATAGGCATCCAGTACCGTTCTGTTTTTCGCCAGGGCTGCCATGAAGGCGCGGTTGTCGCGCTGATCGTAATACCAGCCGGTCTTCTGGCCGCCGGCCGGATCGGCGAAATAGCGCGCGCCGTTTTCCTCGATGGTGACCCGTTCGACGCCGCCCTTTGCCCAGCGCACATAACTCTCCAGGCCTTCGAGCGCGCGCGCCGGCGCATCGGCGCGCAGGAGAATGTGGCGGGCGCCGGTTGCACGTTCGAGCGCGGCAATCATCGGCGCGGCGAGATGTTCCATGCCGGCAGTCGAAATCTGCGCCACGAGCACATCGCCAAAGCGGTCAACGGCCAGTCCGGGCAATTCATCGCCCTCGGCATGGATGAGGCGATAAAAAGGCCGGTCGAAAAGTGCGGCGCGGATTGAAAGCGCACGGCGGATTTTTGCTTCGAAAAAATCCGCATCGATCTCCGCATCGGGCGCCGGCGCAAGCAGGCGTACCGCGATCAGGCTTTTCGGATTGAAGTAGCCGGTGCCGAATTCGTGGCCGTCTTCGCCGGCCAGATTGACAAGGGCGCCGGGCGCCAACGCCTTTGTGTTGGGCGTCATCGCCACTTCGTTGGAAAAGGCCCAGGGCGCGCCCGCGCGCAATCTGCGGCCTTCCTTCGGTTTCAGACGGACGAGCGGATATTTCATGGGCGTTTGCAATTTGCGCCGGGGCGCACGGGGGTTAGCATGGATGCGGCAAATCCATAAGGGGCAGGCGATGGCACAGAATCCGGCCAGCAAATTTGCAGCGATGCGCGGCAAGACGCCCGAGGAGGCCAAATTCTTCTGGACCGGCGGGCCGGTTGCGGTGGGCGAGCGCAGCTGGTTCCAGTCGCAGTTTTCCGGCGTCACCGCCTTCGAGACGGACGAAGGCCTTGTGCTCGTGGATACCGGCACCCGGCAGTTTGCGCCGGTTCTGGCCGCCATGCTGCGCCAGAAGACATCGGCGCCCGTGCACACCGCCATCTACACCCACGGCCATGTGGACCACGCCTACGGGCTCGAAGCCTTTCTTGCGCCCGGCCAGAAGCGGCCGCGCGTGATCGCCCATAGCGCCATGCCCGCGCGCTTTGCCCGCTATGCCGCAACCGCCCGGCACAATGCGGCGCTCAACGCGCGCCAGTTCGGCGGCACGGTGGATGCGCAAGCCAACGAAGCCTTCGGCGCCTTCGGCTCGCCGCCTGTTCCCCCCGACACGCTTTACGATGAGCGGATGGACATAACGGTGGGCGGCGTCAGGTTCGAGCTGCATCATTGCCGCGGCGAAACCGACGATCACACCTGGGTCTGGTGTCCGGACCGGGGCGTGCTTTGCCCGGGCGATCTTTTCATCTGGGCAGTGCCCAACGACGGCAATCCGCAGAAGGTGCAACGCTATCCCTTCGACCGCGCCAAGGGTTTGCGCGAGATGGCGACGCTCGGAGCGCAGGCGCTCTGTCCGGGCCACGGCGGCCCGGTTGTGGGCGATGCGGCAAAAATCGCGCGCATGCTGGACGAGACCGCGGAATTTCTGGAAACCGTCGTCACGCGCACGCTGGCGAAAATGGAGGCGGGATCGCCCCCGCATGTGGACATCGTGACGGGCGTCCAAATGCCGGCATCGGATTCGCCCTGGCTTCAGCCGGTGTATGACGACGCCGAATTCATCGTGCGCAATGTGATCCGCTTTTACGGCGGCTGGTGGAGCGGGCGGCCGAGCGAATTGAAGCCCGCGCCCCGCGCGGCCCTGGCGCAAGAGATTGCCGCGCTCGCCGGCGGCGCGAAGAGACTTGCGGAGCGCGCCGAAGCTTTGGCCGCCAAGGGCGAATTCCGGCTGGCTTCGCACCTGGCCGACTTCGCGCTCGAAGCCGCCCCTGCCGACAAATCGGTGCAGGAAAAAGTGGCGGCCGTTTACGACGGGCGCGCGGCGGCGGAAGAAAGCCTGATGGCCATCAACATCTTCAATTCGGCCGCCGCCTATGCGCGCGCGGGGCGGCCCTACGCCTGACGCGTCAGCCCTTGCCGCGAATCCATTGCGAGAGCAGCCATTTCTCGCCGGCTTTGGGCGCCAGCCCCGCATGCAAGGTCTTGCGGTCGAGCGCGCCCGAAGGCTCGACATTGCGGAAGAAGAGCGCATCGCCCTTCTTTCCGCGATGCCGGATGCCGAGCAGCGGAAATTCGGTCTCCGCGCCGTCGAAATCGTCGTTGAGATATATAAGGAACGTGGCGACACGCTGGCCGCCCCGGGCGATTTCTTCGGCGTAGCCTGGTACCGCCGGATCGAGGAAATCGAAATGCCGGTTGAACTGCTGACCCACCTCGTAGTGCAGCACGTTGGTGTCTTCCAGCGCGCGGGGGGCAAAGCCCGAAGCCGCCGCGATGCGCGCGCGCACCAGCTGAAACACAAGATCGGTGGAAAGAATGTCGAACTCGGCGGCGCTGTTGGTGCGCGCCGGATCGACCGCGGCCTGGCCCGTGGCGCGATAAAAAACGCGCGCGGGCCCAAGCCGCGGACGCGCGCGCGCGGCGATCCAGTCGCAGATTTCCGGCGGCAGAAAATCCTGGACTGTTGCAATGTGCGGCGTCCCGGACAGAACGCTGAGCGGCGGCGGCTTGAGCCAGCCTGCAATATCCACGCTCGCGCGCAAACTCTGCCAGCGATCGGACGCGTCATCGCGAAAAGCGGCGGCGTTGCGGCCCGCGAGCGCCGAAAGCTGCTGTTGCGCGGCCTCGAAATTCAGTTCCGCGGCGTGCTTGAGGTAGCCCAGCGCATGCGGCCAGATTGCAGCATCGGCCGCTTCGGCGCCGATCAGATAGGCGATCAGCGCGGCCGCCTCGCCGCTGCCCTTTTCATCGGCCGCGGCCAGCAGCTCGCCTGCCCGTCTGAGATCGGCGGGTACGCGGCTGCCCAGAAGCCGTTTGGCTTCCGCCGTTATTGCCTCAGCGTCGGATGCGCCGCCGGTCTTGTCCCGCATCATCGTTTCCTGCCCGTTCGGAGCTTAGCACCGCGAGTCCGCGGGCAGGTAGTTGGAACCGACGCTGTGCGGGCAAATCACATTTGCGGGAGCTGCCTGACGGGACGGCAACGCCGGTCAACGGGGGATGACGAGCCGGGGCCTTGTTCGTTAGAGTGGACCCAGCAGAACATCGCGCGCGTGGCATGAAAGCGGTCTCACGGAGCCATGTTGGGAAATACCCTGGCGGCTGGCGCATAATCGTCGCCTGGCTCGCGCTGATTGCATTTGCCCAGCAAAGCTTCATCACCCAGACGCATATCCATTTCGCGGCGGGGCCATTCTCTTCAGCCGCGCTTGCCCAGACCGATTCAGCGAAAGCGCAAAAGGCCAATTCCCACTCCACGCCGGACAAATACCCTTCCAGCGACGATCCGGCGAACTGTCCGATCTGCCAGGAAATCGCGGCCACCGGCCATTTCGTCATGCCGGCGGCCGCCGCGCTGACGCTTCCGGCGCAGGACATTTACGCCGCAACCCTTCTTTTGACAGCGCCGGCGTTTCGCTCAGCCCCGTCGCACGGCTGGCAAGGCCGCGCGCCACCCCGGCTCTGATTTCCGAAAATCCGATCCTGAAGGCGTGAGCTCGCGCCCGAAGGCTTGAAGCGAGCGAATTCGCGCGGGCGCGTGGCCCGACCGAATCTGCGGGGAGCTGGAATATGGGAATACCGTTCAAGAACAGGAGATTGTTGCGCGTGGCGGCTCTGCCGGCCGCAGCCTTGTTGACCTTCGCATCGGCAACGCCGTCCTTCGCCGATCAGGCAAGCGACCTTGCGGCCATCAGGGGCGAGATCGCGCAGATGCAGCGCGAATACAATGCGCGAATCGCGGCGCTGGAAGCGCGTCTGAAAAAAGCGGAAGCCGAAGCGCGCGCGGCCAGATCGGCGGCCGCCGCTGCCGGCAAGACAGCGGACCACGCGCAGGTGACGGCGCAGCAAATGGTGCAGGCTGCGGAAACGGCGCAACAGCAGGCGCCCGAGCCTGCGGCTCCGCCCACGCCGCCTTCTTCCATCAATTCATTCAACCCCGGCATCGCGGCCGTGCTGAACGGCTTCTATACGGCCGCCACGAAAAGCACCAAGACGGCAAGCATCGCAGGCTTTGCGCTGGGCGATGAAGCCGGCGGCCCGCCGAAAGGGTTTTCGATCGGCGAATCCGAAGTCTCCCTGACCGCCAATATCGATCCGGAGATGGCGGGGTTTCTCGATTTCTCGTTCGACCGCGAGAACCATCCGACGGTGGAAGAGGCGTATGTGCGCTCCATCAGCCTGCCCTGGGGCTTCACCGCCAAGGCGGGACGATTCCTTTCCGGCATCGGCTATCTGAACGAACGGCATGCACATGACTGGTCGTTTTCGGATGCGCCTTTGCCCTATCGCGTGTTCCTCAACACGCAATATGGCGACGACGGCATCCAGCTGCGCTGGCTGGCGCCGACCGATGTTTTCCTTGAATTCGGCGGCGAATGGTTCCGCGGCGACTCCTACCCGGCCGCGGGCGCAGCCAACGCCGGCCAGGGCACGCAGACGCTCTTCGTGCATGCGGGCGACGACATCAACGAGAGCAGTTCCTGGCTTGCGGCGCTGTCCTATCTGCATTCAACCGCCGTCAACCGCCAGACCGACGACATTTACGGCTTCAACGGCGGCACCGACCGCTTCAGCGGCAAGGACGATCTGGGGATAGCGACCTTCGTGTACAAATGGGCGCCGGGCGGCAATCCGACCGTGCGCAATTTCGTGGCCAGCGGGGAGTTTTTCTACGGGCACGAGCACGGCTTGTTCGACGATGTTCCGATTTCCACCGATCGCTACGGCTGGTACGCGCAGGGCGTCTATCAGTTCATGCCGCAATGGAGCTTGGGCGTGCGCTACGCGCAAATGTCCACCGGCGCCATTCCGGCGGCGCTCAACGGTTCGGCGCTCGACAGCTTCGGCCATACGCCGCGCGCCGAAACCGCGCTTGTCGAATACGACACAAGCGAATTCGGCCGCCTGCGCCTGCAATACACGCACGACGATGCAGGCCTGAAGCCAAACGACGAAGTGCTTCTGCAATACACCGTGATCTATGGGCCGCACGGCGCCCATCGCTATTGAGGAGACGAACATGAAAAACATTCTGATCGGCGCTGCGTTGCTCGGCCTTGCCGCCGCCTCGCCCGCCTATGCCAATCTCAGCGTCTTTGCCTGCGAGCCGGAATGGGGAGCGCTTTCATCGGAAATCGGCGGCGACAAGGTGTCGGTCTACAACGCCACCACCGGCGCGCAGGACCCGCACCAGATTCAGGCGCGGCCAAGCCTGATCGCCAGGGCGCGCGCCGCCGACATCACCGTTTGTGACGGCGCCGAGCTGGAAATCGGCTGGCTGCCGATGATCATCCAGCAAGCCGACAACGCCAATATCCAGCCCGGACAGCCCGGCAATTTCGAGACGACGCGCTTTGTCCATCTTCTCGAGCAGCCGACATCGCTCGACCGCGCGCAGGGCGACATTCATGCGGCGGGCAATCCGCACATCCAGACGGACCCGCGCATGACGATTCCGGTCGCTAAGGCGCTGGCGCAGCGTTTCGCCCAGCTGGATCCGGCGAATGCGGCCTATTACCAGAACCGCGAAGCCGATTTCGAAAAGCGCATGACGGCCGCCATCGCCAGGTGGACGGCCGAGGCTGCGCCCCTTCGCGGCGTGCCCATCGTGGTGCAGCACCACGCCTGGATCTATATGGAAGTTTGGCTGGGGTTGAAGGAAGTAACGCCGCTCGAACCGAAGCCGGGCGTGCCGCCATCGACCGGCGATCTGGTGCAGGTGCTGCAGAAGCTTCAGGCGCAGCCCGCCAAACTTGCGATCCGCGCGGCTTACGAAGATGACCGGCCGACGGACTTCATTTCCGAGCACGCCAATATTCCGGCCGTTGTCCTGCCGTTCACCGTTGGCGGGACCGATCAGGCCAGGGACCTGTTCAGCCTCTATGACGACACCATCAACCGTCTTCTCGCGGGATTGAAAAAATGACCATCAACACCATCGAAATCGGGATTCTCGTTCCCGCCTTTCTTGCCGGCCTTCTGGTGCTGGCAACCCATGTGCCGCTGGGCCAGCAGGTTCTGAAACGGGGAATCGTCTTTATCGATCTTGCGATCGCGCAAGTGGCGGGGCTGGGCGTCACCGCAGCCGATGCACTGGGCTTTGCGCCGGAAGGCTGGCGCGTGCAGGCGGCCGCTATCGTCGCGGCTCTGGCCGGCGCGCTGATCTTGACGTGGACGGAGAAAAAATGGCCCGACGTGCAGGAAGCACTGATCGGCGTTCTCTTCGTGGTCGCCGCCTGCGTGGAAGTTTTGATCCTCGCAAACAATCCCCATGGCGGCGAGCATCTGAAGGACCTGCTGGTGGGACAGATTCTCTGGGTGACGCCAAGCGCGCTGATTCCGGTTGCCATCCTTTATGCCGTGCTGCTGGCAATCTGGTTCGGCTTGCGCGAACGCCTGGGGCAAATCGGTTTTTACGTGATCTTCGCGCTGGTGGTGACGCAATCGGTGCAGCTTGTCGGCATCTATCTCGTCTTTTCGAGCCTCATCGTGCCCGCGCTGGCCGCGCGCCGCTTTGCCGGACCGGCGCAGCTTGCCGCGGGATACGCCGTGGGTCTTGTCGGATATGTGCTGGGACTTCTGGCATCGGCCATGTTCGACCTGCCCACAGGTGCGGTGATTGTGGTGGCTCTTCTCCTGGTGATGGCGGTCGCATTCGCGGTGTCTCCCCGGCCCGTCAGCCAGCCGGTTCGCGCCTGATGAGCCGTCCGGCGGCGAATTCCGTTGCCGCCCGCCGTCAAACCGTTTATGGCGACACGCCGCCCGGCGTCCGCCCATGGGACGCGTGCGATTCCAGGAATGTGAAACCGTTGAAGCTTCCCATCCATCGCGAAGGCTGGCCGTTCATCGGCATCGCCGTGCTGGCAAATGCGATTCTGTTTGCGTTTGCCGGCTGGTGGGGACTTCTTCTTCTGCCGGTGACTCTATGGACGATGGCGTTCTTCCGCGACCCGGAGCGCCGGCCCCCGGATGGCGCCAATTCCATCCTGAGCCCCGCCGACGGCCGGCTTCTGCCGGTGGTCCGCGCCGCGCCGCCCGCGGAACTTGGGCTTGGTGAGCGCCAAAGGGTGCGGTTAAGCATTTTCATGAACGTCTTTGACGTGCATGTGAACCGGATTCCGTGTAACGGGACGGTGGAAAAGCTGGCCTACCGGCCGGGCAAGTTCATCAATGCCTCGTTCGACAAGGCGAGCGAAGCCAATGAACGGATGGCCATCCGGCTCCGGTTGCCGCGCGACGGCGCGGACAGGGATCTGGCCGTGGTCCAGATTGCCGGGCTGATCGCGCGGCGCATCAAATGTTATCTTAAGGAAGGCGAGGCAGTATGCCGGGGCGAACGTTTTGGCATCATACGGTTCGGGAGCCGGCTCGACGTCTATTTGCCGGAAGGCGCACGCGTTCTGGCGCGCGAAGGCCAGCAGGTGAAGGCCGGCGAGACCGTTCTGGCGGACTTCCCGGTTTAGCTGCTAGGATGGCGGGAATGGGTAAGATAAGGCTGGGCCAGCGCGCACAGGCGCTGAAGCAGGAATTGCGGGAAGACTTTCCGCTTGGGCGGTTCATCCCGAGCGGCCTGACACTGCTTGGACTGTGCTGCGGCGCCACCGCCATCCGTTTCGCCATGCTCGGCAACTGGCACGCCGCGGTTGCCGCCGTCGTACTTGCCGCCGTTTTCGATCTTCTGGACGGGCGCATTGCGCGGCTGTTCGGCGTGGACAGCAAATTCGGCGCGCAGCTCGATTCACTCGCCGATCTTGTAAGCTTCGGCATCGCGCCCAGCGTGATCGTTTACACCTGGACGCTTTATCAGGCCAAAGGCGCCGGCTGGGCCGCCGTGCTCGTGTTCTGCATCTGCTGCGCCATCCGGCTTGCCCGCTTCAATGTGGAAAGCGAAGCGCATGATCCGGACGAGCCGGCCGAACCTTATTTCACCGGCGTGCCGACGCCGGCGGCGGCCTGCCTGATCCTTCTGCCGATGCTGTTGGGCTTCCAGTTCAGCGACAAGCTGTTCAGCGACCCGCTTCTGAGCGCGGCCATGATCGCGCTGATGTCGTGCCTGATGGTGAGCCGGCTGCCCACACCCTCGCTCAAGAACCTCAGAATTCCCCGCTGGCTGCGCGCGCCGCTGGTTGCGCTGGCCGGCGTGATGATCGGAGCCGCCATCGTGTGGCCGTGGTCAACGCTTACCGTTGCGCTTCTTCTCTATCTCGTGAGCCTTCCCATCGCGATCGCTTCGTTCAACGAGATCAGGCGCAACCGCGCGCGCGAAAACGACCTCTGAGTCGTTATCGTCTCCAACCTCATCCCTCATCCGTAAGGACAATCCGGCGGTGAACGGACTCACGAATCGTTCGAGCGTTCGCAACGGCCGCTTGGCGGATTGGCGTTATCCAGATGCGCGATCACTTCGCCCGCGCCGCCTTCGCAGGCGATCCACCGGAAATCGTGTTCGCCGCCGGCTTCGCTGAGGCTTTTGTCCGCGAACAGCGCCGCAAAGCCGCCCGCCGGAACGCTTCCCGGCGCGACACCCTTGTCGCAGGCCGTGAGCGGGTCGGTTCCGTTCCAGATGCAATAGGCGAACTGGATGGTCTTGCCGCAGGCGTTGCGGAAACCCCAGTGCGTGCCATCGCTTTCCACATGCAGACAATCCGATGCGCTCGCCTGCGATGCCTGGCGGTTGGCGCCGTCGATCGCATGCACCAGCGAGGCGCGCACGACGACCGGCTGCGACGCATCTGCACCAAGCGATGCCTGCTGACGCGGCTTGGGCAGAGGTGTGCTTGCGGCTTGCGGCTGCGGCGAACGCGCGGGCGTACAGGCCGAAACTGCGGCAGCGCCCCTTGAGCCCTGTGCGAGGCCGAGCCTGCCGGCATATTCGGCAAGCGCCGCCTTTTTCTCCGCTGCGCTGTAAACATGGCCTTCCGGATACCAGGCCATGCAGAAGCTGCCGCCGTCTTTCGCCCGGGACGCGACCGCAATGCCGCCCGCCGCATTGGCCATCAGCCGTTCGGAGCGGCCGTCGGCATATTCAGCCTCGATCCCCTGCGGCGTGAGACGGAAGAAGCCAACCGGCTTGTCCGGCGCAGAACCGTCGGCGACGGTTCCCATTGAGCCGTTCATCAGCGCGAAGACGGCCTTCTGTGTGTGGCCGCCGGGCGCCACGATTTCGCGGGCCAGCGAATTGTCCGATATCTGAAGCGCTACGAACGACCCGTCGAGTGCCGAAAGCTTTTTGCCTTCGAACGGCGCAAACATGAGCCAGGGGCCATTGTCCGCCGCGTCGCCGGACGGCGCATTCTGCGCCGGCTTTGCCGTTGCGGCCACCAGCTGCGCCGGTTTCGGCGAAGCCGCCGCGGCCGCCATCCTTGTGCCGTCCACAGGCCTGCCCTCGGCAAACTGGCCTTCATAGCGGCTGCCATCCTTGCGCGTGAGGATGCCGTGACCGTTGGGCTGATCGGCGCGCCATTCGCCATCGTATTTGCGGCCATCGGCCCAGATCTGCACGCCATGTCCTTCGGACTTCCCGTCCACCCAGCCGCCCGTGTAGCTGTCGCCATTGGCCCAGCGGACGGTGCCCTGGCCGTTCAGCCGGTTGTGCGCCCATTCGCCGTCAAGACGATCGCCCTTTGCGGTGACGAACACGCCATGCCCCGAGAATTCCCCGCCCGAAAGCCCGCCGGAATAGCGCGAGCCATCGCCCCATTCGATGGTGACGGGGCCATCCAGAACCTTGCCGTCTCCAAAGGTGCCCGACAGCGTTTGCAGCACCTTGCCGCCGCTGGAATAGACCACAGTGCCCGCGCCGCTTGCGCGCCCGCCCACGCAGGCGCCCGACCACGCCGCAAGATCGCCGGGATGCGGATCGGAATCGAAAATCGCGCAACCGGTGCGCGGATCGGAAAGCCAGTGCGGGTCGGCGTCTTGCGTTGCGGTCTGCGCCGCGCAGGCGCCTGCGGTGGAGAGTAACAAGATGGCGGCCAAGGCGGCCGTGCTGCGCCACGACATGGAAAACCCCCAGCAAGTTGGCGTTCAAGCGTCTGATCTTTTTGGGGTTTGGGCAAAACAAGCCGGATGAACAGGCCAACAAATGGTTTCCGCGTTGCGTCGCGTTGTCGGCTCCCGCCAGTCCGTAAAATTTGCAGAGAACCGGGTGAGCCGGCAGGCCAAAGGTTGCGATGGTGCCGCCTGGGTGACTCGAACACCCGACCCACGCATTACGAATGCGTTGCTCTACCGGCTGAGCTAAGGCGGCCCGAAGGGGGCGGAAAATAGGCGAGGCGGACAGCCGCCGCAACAGCCCATTTTGGCCGATGTTGCTCTTGGGCAGGCGCTCGGCCATGCTCGGCCTGACCGCCATTTCCGCCGAAAAATCGCCATGCTCACCAAGGCCGACGATTATCCGGTTCACCAGTTGCCGGAGCCGATTGCCACCGCCGGCACCGACCGCAATTTCTACGACCGCTATTTCTTCAACGGCTATTCGCCCGACGGGCGGGTTTTCTTCGCCGCGGCGCTGGGCGTCTATCCGCATCTCAACGTGATGGACGCCGCATTTTCGGTGATCGCCGATGGTGTGCAACACAACCTGCGCGCCTCGCGCCTGCTCAACATGGAGCGGATGGATACGCGCGTGGGCCCCATCGCGATCGAGGTGGTTGAGCCGCTGCGCAAGCTGCGCGTGAGGGTGGACAGGAATCCGCACGGCCTGGAAGCCGATGTTTGTTTCAGCGCGCGCGCCAAAGCGGTGGAGGAACCGCGCTTCACCTTTCGCCAGGGCCCGCGCACGATTCTCGATTACACCCGGCTTACGCAGAACGGTGCGTATGAAGGGTTCCTTTCGGTCGAAGGCCGCCGCAGCGAATTGAAATCCGTGCTTGGCACGCGCGACAGGTCCTGGGGCATTCGCCCGGTGGGTTCGCCAGATTCGCAAGGGGCCGCCCCGCCAAGGCCCCCGCAATTCTACTGGCTGTGGGCGCCGCTCAATTTCGACGACCGGTTCATGCTCTACCACGACAATGCAGACGGCGAAGGACGCTCCTGGAACACGGCCTCGGCTGTGGGCGGGTTGGGCGATGCGGAACCCGTGCGCATGTCGCGCTGCTCATCGGTCCTGACCTTCAAATCCGGCACGCGGCATGCGCGCCACGCCGTCATCGAAGCGCGCGATGCGGAGAATCGGCAATGGCGCGCGGAGCTTTCACCAAAATTCAATTTCTACATGTCGGGCATCGGCTACATGCACCCCGAATGGGGACATGGGATGTACAAGGGCGAATGCGAAGTCGGCTATGACGCCTATGCGCTCGATCGCGTCAACGAAAACGATCCGCGGTTCTGGCATGTGCAGGCTTTTGTGGAGGCCAAGCTTTCCGCGCCCGATGGCGAACGCCGCGGCGCGGGCGTTCTGGAGCAGCTCATCATCGGGCCGCACAAGCCTTCCGGTTTCAGGGAACTGTTCGATACCGCGCCATGAGCGATGATCTGCCGGCGCGTCTTGCGCAATTTCTCAGGGGAAAATTCGCCGCAGACGATGCGCAGATCGCCGGGCTTTCGCGCATTCCGGGCGGGGCCAGCCGGGAAACCTATCGCTTCCGGGCACGCTGGCGCAAAGACGGGCGCGAGATCGAGCGTGGACTGATCCTTCGCCGCGATCCGCCGGCAAGCCTGATCGAAACCGAACGCGCAACCGAATTCCGCGCCTATCAGGCGGCGCACGCGCTCGGCCTTCCGGTTCCGGAGCCGATTGCGCTTGAGGAGAGCGCGGCGGTTCTCGACCGGCCATTTTTCATCATGGAGGAAATCACAGGCTGCCAGGTGGGCAACATCCTTTCGGCCGATCCGTACAGCGCCCATGCGGCGAAAATCGGCGGCCAATTCTGGACCATCCTTGGAAAGATCGCGCGCGCCGATCCCAAAGCCCTTGGCATTGCGGATTTTGCCGGCGCCCGCGATGCGCAGGATTGCTGGCGGCGTGAGGTGGGCCGCTGGGAAAAGGTCATCGACGATGATGAACTTGAGCCGCAGCCCATCGCGCGCGGCGCGCTTCGCTGGCTGAAGCGGCATCCGCCGCCAAGGGCACAGAAGATTTCCCTCGTGCACGGCGACTACCGCACCGGCAATTTCCTGTTCGATGCGGACGGCAACATCCGCGGCATTCTGGACTGGGAGATGGCGCATCTGGGCGACCCGCTGGAGGATCTGGCCTGGGCGCTCGACCCCTTATGGAGCCATGGCAATCCGAAGCGGCCGGCCGGCACCGTGCCGCGCGAGGAAGCCATCGCGCTGTGGGAGAAGGCGAGCGGCCTGAAAGCCGAACCGTCCGCGCTTTTCTGGTGGGAGATATTCGCAAGCCTCAAAGGCGTTGCCATCTGGATTTCGGCGGCCCGCGAATATGCGGACGGGCGCAACAGCGAGCCGGTGAATGCCTTTTCCGGCTGGTATCCGCTTTCGGTGCACAACATGGTCCTGGCCGAGCGGCTGGAGGCGATCGCATGAGGCCCGATCCGTCGCGCGTGCTTCAGCAATCGGCCGCGCACCTGCTTTTCGAGCTGGCGCCGATGATCGCAACGCCCTATGCGCAAAGCACGCTGTCGCTGATCGCCCTTCTGATGATGATCGCCGCGCAGGACGCAGCCCAGGGCGCAAACATCCGCGGCGCCGACAACGACGACATGCGGAAGCTGTTTGGCGCGCTTGCGCCGCTTGTTGCCGATGCCGCCCTGAAAGAGAAACTCGCCGAAGCCGCCGGCGCGCACGATGAAAGCTTCGACATTGCGGCCCTTGATCGCGCCAACGCCGGCCTGAGGACGCTGCTGATTGCGCTGCACGCGCATGTGGAAGCCCTGCCGGGCGAAAAGGCGCGCGCTGCGGAAAAACGCATCTGGGGCGTCATGAAAGCATCCGCGGCGCGAAGGCTTCTGAAGCTTCCGGCGATGTAGGCCTTGCGCGGCATATCCTTTCGCCTGGGCCTGGCACAGGCCGCCTCCGGCACGCTGAGCGGCGGCTACACGCCGTTTTTCGGCGCGTGGCTAGCGTTCCGGGGGCTTTCGCCGGCGGAAATCGGCGCGCTGCTTTCGGCGGGGATGCTGCTTCGCGTTTTTGTTGCGCCGCTGACCGGCATTTTCGCCGATGCGCACAACGATCGCCGCGGCATGATGATCTTCCTGGGGCTTGTGATGCTGCTGGGCTATGGCCTGCTCGGCTGGGCGGTCTGGCCGCTGCTGATTTTTGCCGCCGCCATTCCCGCCAATATCGCAAGCGGCGCCAGCACGCCGCTCCTGGAAAGCGTCAGCGTCCGGCTCGCCAACCGCTTCGGCTTCGACTACGGCCATGTGCGGCTGTGCGCCTCCTCGGCCTTCGTGGCGGGAAATGTGCTTTCAGGCGTGCTGGTGGCGCAATTCGGCATCTGGGTGATCGCGCCCTGGCTTCTGGCTTCGGCGGCGCTTGGCGTGATCTCCGTCTATCTTCTGCCACCGCCGCCAAAACGGGCCGCGCACGATTTCAGGCTTGAGCTTCGCACGACGCTTGGCCAGGCGCGCGAGCTTCTGCGTTCGCGCGTGTTCGTGTTTTTCCTGGCAGCGGCCAGCTTCGATCAGGGAAGCCATGCCTTCTATTACGGCTATGGCGGGTTGCACTGGCGCGCGCTGGGCCTGAGCGGAACGCTGATCGGCATTCTGTGGCCCCTGGGCGTGTTCGCGGAGATCGCGCTGTTCTCGCGGTCCCGTTCGGTGGTGGCGCGGCTGGGTGCGACCCGGCTTCTGATGCTGGGCGCCGTCGGTTGCGTGGCGCGCTGGACGATTCTGGCCTTCGATCCACCCCTGCCGTTGATCGTGCTGGCCCAGCTTCTGCACGCACTCACCTTTGCGACCGCGCATCTGGGCGCGATGTATTTCATCCTGAAAGCGGTGCCGCCGCGGCTTGCCGCCACGGCCCAGAGTCTCTACGCGGTGTTTTCATCCGGCCTTGCGCTGGGGCTTGCGACGCTGGCCTGCGGGCCCGTGTACGCGGTTGCCGGAGGACGCACCTATCTTCTGATGGCGCTGATGGGCGGTTGTGCCGTGCTCTTTGCGGGCTGGCTTGCGCAGCATTGGCACGGCGGACGCATCACCACAGGAGTGAGCGAAGAAGAAATAGATACGATCTAGGCGCGCGGATGGGCGCGGCGGTAGATTTCCATGAGCTTGCTCGTTTCCACTTCGGTGTAGGTCTGCGTGGTGGACAGCGAGGCATGACCCAACAGCTCCTGCACACTGCGCAGATCGCTGCCATTGGCCAGAAGATGGGTGGCGAAGGAATGGCGCAGGGCATGCGGCGTGGCGCGATCGGAAAGACCAAGACGCGAGCGCAGGCGCTGCATCAGGGCCTGCGCCTCCCGCGCGCTCATGGGTTTGCCGCGGCGGGAAACAAAAAGCGGCGCGCGGGGCCCGGGCGCAAAGGGAAGCTTCATCGTGTAGTCATTGACCGCATCCCTGACCGCCGGCAGGAGCGGCACGCTGCGTTCCTTTTTCCCCTTGCCGACAATGGTGAGCGTCTCGGCAAGCGGCGCATCGCCGCGCTTCAGACTGAGGGCCTCGGAAATGCGAAGCCCTGCGCCATAGAGCAGCGTGAGAAGCGCCACATCGCGCGCAGCCACCCATTCGATGCCGTTTTCGGCCGCTTCTTCGAGTGTGCGGACCGCATCCGTCTCGCTGAGCGGCCGCGGCAGCCCGCGGCTGACGCGCGGCGTGCGCACGCCGCGGGGCGCGGGATTTTCCAGAATTTCCTCGCGCGCGAGCCAGCGATAGAAACTGCGGATGGCCGCGAGCAGGCGCTGCACGCCCCTGCTGCTCAGGCCCTGATTGCGCCGGTCGGTGATGAAAGCCCGGAGGTCGGCGGGCAAAACGCGCCCAAGCGCGCGCTCATCGGGCACAGCACCGAAGTGCCCCTGCAGAAAATCCAGAAAGCGCCTTGAATCATCGCCATAAGCGCGAAGCGTGTGCGGGCTCAGCCGCCGCTCATGGGCGAGCGCGGAGAGCCATGTTTTCCTCAGATCTTCGGCAGATCGAGCCATGCCCGAATCGCCCGCTCGAGCGCGCGGGCAAAGAAGCTCAGGTCGGCGGCGGTCTCTTCGCCTTCGAACGAACCTTCGCGCGCGCTGCCCAGAACGTAAAGCGCCGCCGGCGTATCGGCGCCGATCTTCAGCCGGAAGGCCGCGATGCTCTTGCATTGCGCGCCGCCGGGGCCCAGCAGCAGCTCGCCGCCATTGGCCAGAATGGCGCCCACGCTTTCGCGGCCCAGAACGGCCTCTGCGGTTCCCGGCGCGATGATGCGCACGCCGTCTGCGCCGCCTACCAGCGCGTGTTCGCTTTCCACGCAGAGGGCGGCCTTGTCGGCGCCAAAGCGTTCCGCGGCCGATGTCGCAACGGTGATTGCTTCTTCAAAAGTGCGCGCATCGATGAGATCAAGCACGAGCCTGCGCACGCCTTCGCCGAGCGGCACGCGGCGCGCGCCTTTGAGCCCGTCGCGTTCGGCCTTGAGGGCGGCATTTTCCGCTGCCAGCTTTTCGATGACGAAACGCTGCAGGTCGCGCACTTCGCCCGCCTGAAAGCGCTGCGGCAGGAGCATGGCCAGAAGCTCGCCATCGGCGGCGAGCGCTTCGCGGTTCATGCGGATGTAGGCTTTCACCGCCTCGGCGGCGGCCTGTGCCGGCGCAAGCGTTTCGGCGCGATCTTTCATTCGCGGACCTTTACGCCGGCCTTCCTGGCGTCGGCCAGAAAGGCGTCGAGCCCCTTGTCGGTAAGCGGATGATAGAGAAGCTGCCGGAACACCGCCGGCGGAAGCGTGGCCACGTCGGCGCCGGCCAGCGCGCTTTCGCGCACATGCGGAACATTGCGAATGGAGGCGGCAAGGATTTGCGTTTCGAAGCCGTAATTGTCGTAGATGGCCCGGATGTCGCGGATCAGGCTCATGCCGTCTTCGCCGGCATCGTCAAGCCTTCCGATGAAGGGCGAGATGAAGGTGGCGCCGGCCTTTGCGGCCATCATCGCCTGGACCGGCGAGAAGCAGAGCGTGACATTGACCATCAGCCCTTCGCTTCTCAGGCTCCGGCAGGCTTTCAACCCATCCCATGTGAGCGGCACCTTGATGGCGATGTTTTTGGCGATCTTCGCGTAGCGCCTGCCTTCGGCGATCATTCCGGCGGTATCTGTGGCCAGCACCTCGGCGCTGACGGGGCCCTGAACGAGGGCGCAGATCTGGGTGAGCGCTTCGATCAGGTCAAGGCCCGTCTTGGCTGCAAGCGAGGGATTGGTGGTGACGCCATCGACAAGGCCGGTGGCCGCAGCGGCCGCAATTTCCTTCGGATCGGCGCTGTCGATGAAAAGCTTCAAGACCATTGACCGGACAGAATCACGGACGAAAGTGTAGCGATGAACAAGGCAGCCTTGAAGCCCCGGTCAGGGACCGTTCCGCGCGCGGGCGTGCTTTTGCCGCTGCCGCTGTCCGGCGCTTACGATTACGCGATCGGACAGGAGTTGCCGCGCGGAAGCCTGGTGGTTGCGCCATTGGGCCCGCGCGATGTGTTGGGTGTGGTGTGGGGCAAGGCCGATGGCCAGGTGGCCGATGCCAGGCTCAAGACGGCCGAGCCGCTTGCCGGATATCCGCGGCTGCCGGAAAAGCTGTGCGACTTCATCGATTGGGTGGCGCGTTACACCTTCAATCTTCCCGGCAATGTGCTCGCCATGGCGCTGCGGTCCCGGTCTGCCTTCGAGCCGGAAACCACGCGCGTTGCCTATGTGCGGGGGGAAGCGACACCTGCGCGCCTGACGCCCGCGCGCGAACGCGCGCTCAGGATCGCCGAAGATGGATTGGCGCGGACGCCCGCCGCATTGGCCGAAGAAGCCAATGTCTCCGCCGCCGTGGTGCGCGGCCTGATCGAGACGGGCGCCCTGAAAGAGGTGGCTCTGCCGGAGTTCGATCCGGTGCCGCTGCCCGATCCCGCTTTTGCGCACACCGCACTCAACAGCGAGCAGATCGTCGCGGCAAGCGCGCTGCGTGAGGGCGTTGCAAAAAAGGCCTTTTCGGCGACGCTGCTTGACGGCGTGACGGGATCGGGCAAGACCGAAACCTATTTCGAAGCCATTGCCGAAGCGCTGGCTTGTGGAAAGCAGGCGCTCATCCTGCTGCCCGAGATTGCGCTCACCGTGCAGTTTCTCGACCGGTTTGCGGCGCGTTTCGGCTGCCGACCGGCGGAATGGCATTCCGATCTTTCGCAGAAGGAACGCAAGCGCATCTACCGCGCGGTGTTGAAGGGCGAGGCGCGCGTGGTGGTGGGGGCCCGGTCCGCGCTGTTCCTGCCGTTCTCCGAGCTTGGGCTGATCGTGGTGGACGAAGAGCACGAGCAGGCATTCAAGCAGGAGGAAGGCGTGATCTATCACGCGCGCGACATGGCGGTGGTGCGCGCGCGTATCGAGGATTGCGCGGTCATCCTGTCGAGCGCCACGCCGTCGCTGGAAACGTGGGTCAATGCCACCACCGGCAAATACGCCCATGTGAGGCTTGCAAACCGGCACGCGGCGGTGATGCCGGACGTGCGGCTTCTTGACATGCGCGCCCATCGCGGGGAGCCGGGCAGCTTCATCTCGACGCCGCTGCGCGAGGCGCTTGCCGTGGCCCTGGCCAGCGGCGAACAGGCGATGCTGTTTCTCAACCGGCGCGGTTATGCGCCGCTGACATTGTGCGAAGCCTGCGGGCACAAGATGATTTGCCGCAACTGCTCTGCCTGGCTCGTGGAACACCGCTATCATCGCAAGCTCATCTGCCATCATTGCGGCTTTGAAACCGCGACGCCGTCGCAATGCCCCCAATGCGGCGCCGCCCACAGCCTTGTGGCCTGCGGGCCGGGGGTGGAACGCGTGGCGGAGGAATTCGCGCGCATCTTTCCCCAGGCGCGCTTTGCCATTGCCTCAAGCGACACGCTGCATGGCCCGCTCGAAACCCAAGCCGCCATCCGCGCCATGATGAAGCACGAAATCGACGTGGTGATCGGCACGCAGATCGTGGCCAAGGGCCATCATTTCCCGCAGCTGACGCTGGTGGGCGTGATCGATGCGGACCTTGGCGGCGCCGGCGGCGGTTTGCGCGCACGCGAGCGGACATTCCATCTTCTGCATCAGGTGTCGGGGCGGGCGGGACGGGCCGAGAAACGGGGACTTGTGCTGATCCAGACGCGCAATCCGGACGATGCGGTTCTGAAGGCGCTGGCCGCCGGCGACCGCGATGCATTTTATGAACAGGAGCGGGAATTCCGCGAGCGCGCGCATGCCCCACCCTTCGGCCGGCTGGCCGCAATCATCCTATCGGGCTATGAGAGCGGCACGGTGCGCGAGACGGCGCGGGCGCTTGCCGCCGCCGCGCCGGCCGCACGCGGCCTGAAAGTCTGGGGACCGACGCCCGCCTTTTATCAGATCCTGCGCGGGCGGACGCGCGAACGTCTTCTGGTGCAGGCCGAACGCAATGTGGATGTGCAGGCCTATCTGCACGTCTGGCTCGATGCTGCCAGGATTCCCAACGGCGTGCGGCTGACGGTGGATGTGGACCCGGTGAGCTTTTTCTGACGTCAATGCGCGCTGGTGAAATAGAGCACGGCCATGACAATGAGGATGGCGATGAACTGCGCCATCACGCGATAGCGCATCAGCCGGTTGCCCCATTTGCGGTCGAATTCGCCCCCGATCGACATGGACACCACGCCCGCAAGCAGGATCAGGACGACGACAATCAGCGCAACGGCGACAAAGATTTTTCCGGCCATTCCGCATCATCTGTGCGGAAGGGCGGCCAGACAAGGCCCGCGCGCGAAACGGGACCTTAAGCCGCGCCGCACCAGGGCCGGCGGCGTTCCCCGTGGTAGGGACGCGCAAGACCCGCCTTGATCATGGCGTCGCCGACGTTGCCGGATTCATCCTGCACGACGGCATCCACGCGCCCGCCATATTTGTCGTAATGCACCGCGCTCAGGCGAACCTCGCCGCCTTCGATGCGCCGGACGAGATAATCGCGCGCGGCTTCGGCACGCGTGCGTTCCTCGTCGCAGCGCGCATGCAGTTCCGGCGCGTCGATTCCCTCGATGCGCACACGCACCTGGATCGCCTCGCCAAGCCAGATCTGCGCCGCCGCTTCGAAGGTATCGCCGTCAATCACGCGCACGACCTGCGCCTGAACGGGGCCTTCGAAGGAAGCGGCCGCCACGCGCTTGGGCGCAGGCGCAAGATCGCTCGTCGCATCGAATGTTCCGGCAAGAACGACAAGCCCGCCCGCGGCTATGCCGCCCAGAATTTGCGGCCAACCCATTGATCCAACTCCACCTCTACCGTCGGTAGAAATAAATGAACATAACATGAACAGTCAGATGGAGTCAAGCCCATTTCTACCAGCTGCCGGTATTCGGCATGGAAACCCAGGGTTCAGCCGGCGGCAACGCGCCGCCTTCCTGCAGAAGCTCAACGGAAATGCCATCCGGCGAGCGGACAAACGCCATATGGCCGTCACGCGGGGGACGGTTGATCGTGACTCCGCCGTCCATCAGCTTCTTGCAGAGGCCATAGATGTCATCCACGCGATAGGCGAGATGGCCGAAATTGCGCCCGCCGGTGTAATCCTCCGTGTCCCAGTTGTAGGTGAGCTCGACAAGCGGCGCCTGATCCCTGGCGGCGCGTTCGAGATCGGCCGGCGCGCAAAGAAAGACAAGCGTAAATCGGCCCTTCTCGTTTTCCACGCGGCGAACCTCTTTCAGCCCCAGAAGATCGCAATAGAATCCGAGCGAGCGGCCGAGGTCCTTCACGCGAACCATGGTGTGCAGATAGCGCATGCGTCTGTCCTTCAGGCGAGATGATCGATCGCTTCGTCGGTGAGGTTGCCGGGCACAACCGTGACCGGAATGGGATACTGGCTTGCGCTGGCAACCATCGAAACAAGCGGGCCGGGGCCCTCCTTGGCGGTCGAGGCCGCCAGCACAAGAATCGAAATGGCGGCATCTTCGCGGATGAGCTTCAGAAGACATTCCGCCGTGCGGCCTTCCATGATCACAAGTTCCGGGATGATGCCCGACATTTCATTGACCGTTTTGGCGGCGGCGAAGATGAGGCTTTCGGCTTCTTCATGCGCCTCGTCCTTCATGATCTGCTCGACGCCGCGCCAGTGCTGAAAGTCGGCGGGGCTTGCCACGCACATCAGTGTGACGCGGCCGCCGGTTGCCTGCGCCCGGCGCGTGGCGAACCGCAGCGCAACGTGACATTCCGGCGACCTGTCAACCACCACAAGAAACTTGCGCACGCGCTTTGAGGAGGGCGAGCTCATGGCAGGGATTTTCGCATGTTGCGGGGATGCGCGGAAGCCGCCGGCAGCCATCTGACCCGGTCAATCCCTGCGGCCGGGATGCAGGTTTCGCGCGAAGAATTCCAGATAGGTGCGCCAGAGCTGCAAGCGCTTGGCGTTGCCCTGGATGCCATGCCGCTCGCCCGGATATTCCATCATGTCGAAGGTGACGCCGCGTGCCTGGAGCGCCGCCGTCAGCCGCGTGGTGTTGGCGAGAATCACATTGTCGTCCGACAATCCCTTCAACAGCAGCAAGCGGCCGGAAAGATTGTCGAGGCGGTTGAGGATGTCGGCGGCGGCATAGCCCTTGGGGTTCTGCGCGGGCGTGCCCATGTAACGCTCGGTATAGCAGGTGTCGTACAGGTTCCATTGCGTGGGCGGCGCGCCGGATGCTCCGGCGGCAAAGTCCGCGCCCTTCGCGGTGAGCAATTCGAGCGTCATGAAGCCGCCATAGCTCCAGCCCGAAACGGCGACATGTTGCGGGTCGATGAAGGGCAGCGACCGCAGATAGCGCGCGCCCTGAAGCTGGTCTTCGGTTTCGATCTGGCCGAGCCTTCTGTCGATGGCCGTCTTGAACGCGACCGAGCGGTTGGCCGAGCCGCGGTTATCGAGCCTGAACAGCACATAGCCCGCTTCCGACAGGAGCTGATCGGTCATGGCGCCCCAATCCCGGCGCACCGTCTGGACGCCGGGACCGCCATACACTTCGATGATTGCCGGGTATTTTTTCGCCGGATCAAATCCCACCGGCGTGGTGAGCGCGTAATAGAGCTGCGTGCCGTCGGACGCCTTGAGCGTGCCGTATTCGGGCACGCGGCGATCGCCGAGATAGGGAAAATAGGGGTGGGTCTTGTCGAGCCTGTTTTCTTCGATCCAGCGGATGAAGGCGCCGTTGGCGCCGTAAAGGGCCGTGCGCGGCGGCGTCATCGGATCGGAATAGGTGCCAACGAAGATGCCGTTGTGCTTGGCCACGGTCGCATCCCACCAGCCGTGCCCGGACGTAAGCGCATGCGGGGTGTCGGGATGCAGATAGGATATCGCATAGAGCTGCCGTTCGAGCGGGGAACCGATCGAGGCCAGAAAAATCGCCTGCCCGGTTTCTTCGTTTACGCCCCGGATGGCGGCGACCGGCCAATCGCCGGCGGTGACCTGCCGGATGAGCCGGCCATTGCGGTCATAGAGATAGATGTGGCGATAGCCGGAGCGTTCTGACGACCAGAGGAAATCGCCCGATTGAAGCGGCTTGAAGTCATCGGACAGCTCCACCCAGTGGGGCGAGGTTTCGCGCAAGATCACGCGGCAGGAACCGCCTGACGGATCGCAGGCCAGAAGATCAAGCCGCTTCTGATCGCGCGACAGCCGCTCGGCATAGAGCACGCTTCCGTCTTTCGCCCAGGCGACGCGCGCCAGATAGAAATCGGTGTTCGCGCCCAGATCCATTTTCACGCGGGCATGGGTAGCGACATCTTCGACATAAAGTTCGACGACGGCGTTGGGCCGGCCTGCACGCGGATAGCGTTGATCGATGGAGATGAGCCGGTCTTCGCTGACTTCAAGGCGCGGGATGATGTCCACCGGGCTTTCATCAACGCGGGTGAGGGCAATCTTCGTATCGTCCTCGCTCCACCAATAGCCGGTGAAGCGCGCCATCTCTTCCTGTGCGACGAACTCAGCCGTGCCCCAGGAGACGGGATCCTTGCCATCGGTGGTGAGCGCGCTTTCTGAGCCCGTCGTCAGATCGATGACATAGAGATTGCCGCCGCGCACGAAGGAGACGTAACGGTCCCCGGGCGACAGCTTGGCGTCGATTTCGTCGTCCTTTGTATCCGTCAGGCGGCGGACATGGCCGGTTGCTCGTTCCGCCAGGTAAAGATCGCCGTCCACGGGCACGATGATGTATCGGCCCGTCTCGTCCCAATGATATTCCACCACGCCATGCTGGCTGATGCGCATGCGCTGGCGGCGCGCTTTTTCGGCTTCGGAAAGTTCCACCGGCTTCGGCGCAAGTTTGGCCGAATCCACCAGCATGAAAGGGGCGCCGCCTTTGGTATCGGCGGCACACAGATCGAGCGCATTCTGATCGCTGGCCTTGCCCTTGAGATAGGTAACGAGCGCGCCATCGGGCGAAAGCTGCACATTGCGCGCGGTGGGGCCGTTGATGTCGGGATCGGAAAAGACGCGTTCGGGTGTGAGATGCTCTGCCAGGACCGGCGCGGCAAACAGGATGTAAAAGCCCGCGAAAGCGAGCGGCAGGATGCGCGATTTCATGTGGACCAACCCAACGAACGCCGAAAAATTGGGCCGGATGATGCCGGGCGTCAACCGCGATTTTCGAGCTTTGCCTTCAGCGTGTAGAGAAGTTCAAGGGCTTCTTTCGGCGTCAGCGCATCGGGCGAGATGTCGCGCAAGGCATCTTCGATTTCGCTCTTCTTCACCGGCGCAGGCGCATTGGCCTGAAAGAGCGGCAGATCGTCGATGCGGGCGAGCGGCTTGTGGCCTTCGCGCCCCTCTTCCAGCGCACGCAACACCTCCTCGGCGCGCGCAACGACGGCCGGCGGAAGCCCCGCGAGCTTGGCCACATGAATGCCGTAGGACCGGTCGGCTGTGCCCGGCGCCACCTCGTGCAGAAAGACGATGGTGTCGTTCCATTCGCGCACGCGCATGGTGACGCAGGCAAGCGAGTCCAGCCGTTCGGCAAGCGCGGTCATCTCGTGATAGTGCGTGGCAAAGAGCGCGCGCGACCTGTTTTTTGCGGACAGGTGTTCGGCCGTTGCCCAGGCGATGGCGAGCCCGTCGAAGGTGGCCGTGCCGCGGCCGATCTCATCAAGGATGACAAGGCTTCTTTCCGTCGCCTGATTGAGGATGGCGGCGGTTTCCACCATCTCGACCATGAAGGTGGAACGGCCGGCCGCAAGATCATCCGCTGCCCCCACGCGCGAAAAAAGCCTGTCAACGATGCCGATGCGCGCCGATTCCGCGGGCACAAACGCCCCCATCTGCGCCAGAATCGCCATCAGCGCATTCTGGCGCAGGAAGGTGGATTTGCCGGCCATGTTGGGGCCGGTGACAAGCCACAGCCGGCCCGGCCCCCCGGGTGACAGGTCGCAATCGTTGGGCACGAAGGGATTGGCGTGTCCGGTCGCGAGAGCCGCTTCCACCACCGGATGGCGGCCGCGGACGATCTGAAAGCCCAAGCTTTCGTCCACCTTCGGGCGCACATGGCGGCAGGCCACGGCCAGATCGCCGAGCGCAGAGGCCACGTCGAGAACGGCCAGCGCATCGGCGATCTGCGCAAGGGACGCGGCACCATCCAGCACCAGCGCGACCATGTCATCGAACAGCTGGCGCTCAAGCGCGAGCGCCTGTTCGGCGGCTTCGGAAATGCGCGTGGCAAGCGTCGAAAGCTCATCGGTGGAGAAGCGCACCGCCGAGCCGATGGTCTGCCGGTGGCGGAAGATGTCGCGGTTGGCGCCCGATTGCAGCCGGTCGGCGTGTTGCGGGGTGACTTCGATGAAATAACCCAGAATGCCGTTGTGCCTGATCCTGAGCGCGGCGACGCCGCTTTCCGTGCGGTAGCGCGCTTCCAGCGAGGCGATCACGCGGCGGCTCTCGTCGCGCAGGCTGCGCACCTCATCGAGCGGGGCGTGGCTGCCGGCAACGATGAACCCGCCGTCGCGCGCAAGGTAAGGCGGTTCGGCCACCAGGAGATATTCCAGCCGGTCGGCAAGCCGCGAGCTTTGCGCAAGGCCATCGGTGAGCTTTGCGCGCGCGGCTTCGATTTCGCCGAGCGCCGGCTTGAGCGGATCGCCCAGCTTGCGCAACCGGTCGCGAAGCGCGCGCGCGGCCTTGATGCCATCGCGGATGCTGGCCAGATCGCGCGGGCCCCCGCGCCCGACCGACAATCGTCCCAGAGCGCGCGCGATATCGGGGGCGCGTTTGAGATCGTCGCGAATCTGGCGGCGCAACTCGCTGTCATTGGCGAAGAAGCCGACCGCATCCTGGCGCGCGGCAATCGCAGCAACGTCGGTCAGCGGCGAAGACAGCCGCTTTGCGAGCTCGCGCGCGCCCGCGGCGGTGACCGTGCGGTCAATGGTGGCAAGCAGGCTGCCGTTGCGCGCGCCCGACAACGTTTCCGTCAATTCGAGATTGCGACGCGTGGCCGCGTCGATCGCCATGAAGGCGCGACTGCCCACCCGCACAAGGGGCTTCAGCGCCGGAAGCTTGCCCTTCTGCGTGAGATCGAGATAGCCGACGAGCGCGCCCGCCGCGGACAGCTCCGCGCGCGTGAAGGCGCCAAGCCCATCGAGCACGGCAACCCTGTAAAGGGATTTCAGCGCGCGTTGGCCCGCGCCGGAATCGAATTTGACGGATGGAAGCGGCGACAATGCCGGACCGAGGGCTTTGAGGATGGGGCCCAGCGTTTCATCCGCCAGCAATGCATCCGGCACGAGCACCTCGCGCGGGCTCAGCCGCGCAAGCTCCGCCGCCAGTTCGTTGGCCGCAACCGCGCCCACCGTGAAATCGCCCGTGGACATGTCGGCGGCGGCAAGCGCGAAATCGGAGCCGGCGCGGCCAAGCGCGGCCAGGAGATTGGCCCGGCGCGCTTCGAGCAGCGAATCTTCGGTGAGCGTTCCCGGCGTGACAAGGCGCACGACTTCCCGCTTGACCACCGATTTGGAGCCGCGTTTCTTGGCCTCGGCCGGATCTTCCACCTGCTCGCAGACGGCGACGCGGAAACCCTTGCGGATCAGCTTCTCCAGATACTGCTCGGCGGCATGCACGGGCACCCCGCACATGGGAATGTCGCGGCCCTCATGCTTGCCGCGCTTGGTGAGCGCGATATCCAGCGCCTCGGCCGCCCTGGCCGCATCCTCGAAAAACAGCTCGTAAAAATCCCCCATGCGGTAGAACAGCAGATAGTCCGCATGCGCCGCCTTGATCTCGAGATACTGCGCCATCAAGGGCGTAGCCTCGGTCCCTTCGCTCGCGGTCACGTGCTCGTTCATCGTTTGACCTTAGCAGATCGCCAAAAAGTCAGGGCAGAGCCGCCTTTCCGCCCATTGAAAGGGGCAGGCCGCCCGGCGGATATTCTGTGGATGAACGAGAGGCCCAATGCCCGATAGACCCAGTTTCAGCGACGACGAAGCCCTTGCCTTCCATTCCCGCGGCAAGCCCGGAAAAATCGAGATCGCGCCGACCAAGCCCATGGCGACGCAGCGCGATCTTTCGCTTGCCTATTCGCCGGGCGTGGCGGTGCCGGTGCGCGCCATCGCCGAAAATCCCGACGCCGTGTTCGATTATACCGCGCGCGGAAACCTGGTGGCCGTCATCTCCAACGGCACCGCGATCCTGGGATTGGGCGATCTGGGCGCGCTGGCTTCCAAGCCGGTGATGGAAGGCAAGGCCGTTCTCTTCAAGCGCTTTGCCGATGTGGATGCGATTGACCTGGAAATTGACACCGAGGATGTGGATGCCTTCGTCAACGCGGTGCGGTATCTGGGGCCATCTTTCGGCGGGATCAATCTGGAAGACATCAAGGCGCCCGACTGCTTCGTGATCGAAGAGCGGTTGCGCGAGCTGATGGACATTCCGGTGTTCCATGACGACCAGCACGGAACTGCCATCATCACCGCTGCCGGCGTGATCAACGCGCTGCATCTGACGGGCCGCAAGATGGCCGACATCAGGGTGGTCGTGAATGGCGCGGGCGCCGCGGGCATCGCCTGCCTGGAGCTGCTCAACACCATGGGCCTGCCGAAGGGCAACGCCATCCTTTGCGACACCAAGGGCGTGATCTACCGCGGGCGCACGGCCGGCATGAACCAGTGGAAAAGCGCCCATGCGGTGGAAACGAAGGCGCGCACGCTGGCCGATGCCCTGAAAGGCGCCGACCTGTTTCTGGGCCTTTCGGTCAAAGGCGCGGTGACGCAGGACATGGTCAAGAGCATGGCCAAGGCGCCGATCATCTTCGCGATGGCCAATCCCGATCCGGAAATCACGCCCGAACAGGTGAAGGCGGTCAGGCCGGACGCGATCGTGGCGACCGGACGAAGCGATTATCCCAACCAGGTGAACAATGTTCTGGGATTTCCCTACATCTTCCGCGGCGCGCTGGACGTGCGCGCAACCACGATCAATCAGGAGATGAAGGTGGCCGCCGCCTATGCGCTGGCGGCGCTGGCGCGCGAGGATGTGCCCGACGAAGTGGCCGCCGCCTATGGCAGCGCGCGGCCGACCTTCGGGCCCGACTACATCATTCCCGTGCCGTTCGATCCCCGGCTGATTTCGCGGGTATCTTCGGCGGTGGCGGAAACCGCGGTGAAGACCGGCGTGGCGCGCCGCGAACTCAAAGATGTCACAAAGTATCAGGATCAGCTGTCCGCAAGGCTTGACCCATCGGCGATTCTCTTCCAGTCGATCACGGCAAGCGTGCGCGCCAACCCAAGGCGCGTGGTGTTTGCGGAAGGCGAAGAGGAATCGGTGATCCGCGCGGCGTCCGCCTTCCAGCATTCGCGTCTGGGCAAGGCGCTGCTGGTGGGGCGGGAAAGCATCATTAGGGAAAAGCTGAAGAAGGCCGGCATAGACGAACGCGAGCTGGAAATCTGCGTGCCCCATTCCGCGCAGCAGGCGACACCTTATGTGGACGCGCTTTACAGGCGGCTTGGCCGGCAGGGTTATCTCTACCGCGACTGCGTGCGCATGGTGACCAACGACCGCAACATCTATGCAGCCTCCATGCTGGCCGCTGGCGACGCGGATGCGATGGTCACCGGCGTGACCCGCAGCTACACCGCTTCGCTCACCGACATCCGCATGGTGCTTGGTTCGCCCAAGGGCCAGCGGCCCATCGGCATCACTATCGTGTTCGCCAGGGGACGCGTGGTCTGCATTGCCGACACCACGGTGAACGAAATGCCCAACCCCGAGGAGCTGGCCGACATGGCGGTTCAGACGGCCGCGGTCGTGCGCCGCTTCGGGTTCGAGCCGCGCGTGGCGATCACGTCCTATTCGACATTCGGCCTGCCGCGCGGCCCCAGGACCGAGCGGCTGATCGAAGCGGTGAAGGTTTTGGATTCGCGCAAGGTGGATTTCGAATATGACGGCGAAATGGCGCCCGATGTCGCGCTCGATCGCGAGAAGATGGCGCTTTACCCCTTCTGCCGGCTGACGGACACGGCCAACATCCTCATCATGCCCGGCGTGCCCAGCGCTTCCATCGCCACCAAGCTTCTGCAGCAGCTTGGCGGAGCAACCGTGATGGGGCCGCTCTTGATCGGGCTGGAGAAGCCGGTACAGATCGCCCCCCTCGGCGCCAAAACCAGCGAAATCTACAACGCGGCCGTGATCGCCGCCCTTTGACAAAGCGAAAAGATGAACAACGAACAGCTGACCCGGTTTCTGAACAGGATGTGGGATGCGGAAATCGTGCCCACGCTTACCGACTATATCCGCATTCCCAACAAGAGCCCGGCCTTCGATCCCGAATGGGAAGCACATGGGCATATGGAAAAGGCGGTGAAGCTTTACGAGCGCTGGGCGCGCGAAAAGCTTTCGGCAATCCCCGGCGCAAAGCTGGAAGTTGTGCGCCTGCCCAAGCGCACGCCGCTCATCTTCATGGACATCCCCGGCGAGAAGAACGACACGGTTCTGCTCTACGGCCATCTCGACAAACAGCCCGAAATGAAAGGCTGGGCGGACGGCACGGGCCCCTGGACGCCGGTGATGAAGGGCGACCGGCTTTACGGGCGCGGCGGCGCCGACGACGGCTATGCGATGTTTGCGGCGCTTTCGGCCATTCTTGCGTTGCGCGAGCAGAAGATTCCGCATGCGCGCTGCGTGGTGACAATCGAGGCCTGCGAGGAATCGGGCAGCTACGATCTTCCCCACTACATCGAACATCTGTCGGATCGGATCGGCACGCCCTCGCTTGTGGTGTGCCTTGATTCCGGCTGCGGCAATTACGATCAACTCTGGCTCACCACATCGCTTCGCGGCATTGCGGCGGGCGAGCTCACCGTGCGCACCCTGAGCGAAGGCGTGCATTCCGGCGATGCGAGCGGTATTGTGCCTTCGTCCATCCGGCTTGCGCGCGCGCTGCTTTCGCGCGTGGAGGATGAAAATACCGGCGCGGTCAAATTGCAGGATCTGTACGTGCAGATTCCGCCGGAACGCATCGAACAGGCCAAGCAGGCCGCCAGGGTTCTGGGCAAAGATGTCTATTCCAAGTTCCCGTTTGCCGGAAAAACGCAGCCGGTCACGAACGATCTGGCCGAATTGATCCTGAACCGCACCTGGCGGCCGCAATTGGCGGTGATCGGACTTGAGGGAATTCCCGAACCGGAAAGCGCCGGCAATGTGGCGCTGCCCCATGTTTCCATGAAACTGTCCATGCGCCTGCCGCCCACCTGTGACGGCGATGCCGCCGCGCAGGCGATGAAGACAGCGCTCGAAACCAATCCGCCCTATGGAGCCCAGGTGGAATTCCGGGCCGAAGCCGGGCAGACCGGCTGGAACGCACCCAAGCTTGCGCCCTGGCTTGCCCAATCCCTGTCGCGCGCCTCAAAAGCCCATTTCGGCGCGGACGTCGCCTTCATGGGCGAAGGCGGCACCATTCCCTTCATGGCGATGCTTGGAAAAAAATATCCACAGACCCAATTCATGGTGACAGGCGTGCTGGGGCCCCATTCCAACGCGCATGGGCCCAACGAATTCCTGCACATTCCCACGGCTAGGAAGGTTTCGGCCTGCGTGGCCAGCGTGCTTGCCGATCATGCCCAGCGTTGAGTTTGCGCTTTCGGCGCTGGCCACCCTGTTTGTGACCGTCGGTCCGATCGAAGCAGCGCCCGTGTTTCTGGCGCTGACCGCAAACGATACGCAGGCGGCGCGCCGCAGACTTGCGCTCACCGCTTCGCTGATCGCGCTGGCCGTGCTTGTGGTGTTCGCGGCGGGCGGCATCAGGGTGCTTGAACTTCTGCAGGTGGGGTTGCCCGCCTTTCGCCTTTCCGGCGGCATTCTGCTTCTCATGGTGGCGGCCGACCTTCTGCTGGCGCAGCGCACGAGCCTTTCGTCCATTTCCAAGAGCGAAGAGCGCGAAGCCAGACAGCAGCCCGATATCGCGGTCTTCCCGCTCGCCATTCCCCTGATCGCGGGGCCCGGCAGCATGACGGCAGTGGTTCTGCTGATGAGCCGCGCGCATACCATTCCCGCGCAGGCGATCGTGCTCGGCGCCATTCTCGCGATCATTGCGCTGACCTATGCGGCGATGCTGGCATCGGGCGGCATCAAGCGCATGCTGGGCCTCACCGGGACAAACGTCATTGCGCGCGTATCCGGAATTCTTCTGGCGGCATTGGCCATGCAATATGTGCTCGACGGCCTGCACCAGAGCGGCCTGTTCCAGTGAGCGCGCCGATGGAGGAGCATCCGTCCCGATTTCTCGGCATCGAGCTTGGGCCGATGGACACCCGGCGCCGCGACAGGCTGGTGCTGTTTGCCTTCCTGATCGTCACGCTGGGGGTGGGTGCGGCGGCCAGCCTGTTCACCGAACCGAATGTGAGCGGCTGGTATCAGACACTTTTGCGGCCAGCCTTCGATCCGCCAGGCTGGCTGTTCGCGCCCGTCTGGACGGCGCTTTATCTGTTGATGGCCTATGCGGCCTGGCGGGTGTGGCGGGCGAGCGGATGGCACAGCGGAGCGCTGGCGCTTTACGCAATCCAGCTTGTGCTCACGTTTGCCTGGGTGCCGATCTTCTTTGCCCTGCACCGGGTCGACTGGGCCTTGATCGAGATCCTGTTTCTGCTCGCCGCGGTCCTTGCCACGACGATCGCCTTTTTCCGACGCGAGCGGCTGGCAGGACTGCTTTTTCTCCCCCATCTCGGCTGGACGGGTTTTGCCGCGGTCTTGAACGCGGCCGTGTGGCAACTGAACGGGGCCGGCTAGGGCATTGTCTTTGCGGGCCTTTGTCTTGCAGGGTTACCAGGCCGACCCTATATACCCTCAGGGACCGGCCGGCCATTGGCTCGGGCCGGTTTTGCCAATTCGTTCAAAGGGGATGGGCCGGAAGGCGCTTCGTCGGAAGGCCAGGAACCCATCCGCCGACAGAGAGGAAGAGACATGGCTAAAGTGATCGGCATCGACCTCGGCACGACCAATTCGTGCGTGGCGGTCATGGAGGGCTCGGCCCCCAAGGTCATCGAAAATGCGGAAGGGGCCCGGACCACCCCCTCGATCGTGGCGTTCACCCAGGATGGCGAGCGCCTTGTGGGACAGGCCGCCAAGCGGCAGGCCGTCACCAATCCCGAATTCACCTATTTCGCGATCAAGCGGCTGATCGGCCGCCGCTTCGATGACCCGATGACCCAGAAGGACATCGGGATGGTGCCCTACAAAATCGTCAAGGCCGACAATGGCGATGCCTGGGTCGCCGGGCGCGAGGGCAAGAAATATGCGCCGAGCGAAATTTCCGGCTTCATCCTGCAGAAGATGAAGGAAACCGCCGAAGCGCATCTCGGCGAAAAGGTTACGCAGGCGGTGATCACCGTTCCCGCCTACTTCAACGATGCCCAGCGCCAGGCGACGAAAGACGCCGGCAAGATCGCGGGCCTTGAAGTTCTGCGCATCATCAACGAGCCGACGGCGGCTGCCCTTGCCTACGGCATGGACAAGAAGGCCAGCGGCACGATTGCCGTTTATGACCTTGGCGGCGGCACTTTCGACATTTCGGTGCTGGAGATCGGCGACGGCGTGTTCGAGGTGAAATCCACCAACGGCGACACCTTCCTGGGCGGCGAAGATTTCGACCAGCGGCTCGTGGGCTATCTCGCCGACGAGTTCAAGAAAGAATCCGGCATCGATCTGAGGAACGACCGCCTCGCATTGCAACGGCTGAAGGAAGCGGCCGAGAAGGCCAAGATCGAACTTTCCAGCTCGATGCAGACCGAAGTGAACCTGCCGTTCATCACGGCGGATGCTTCGGGCCCCAAGCATCTGACCATGAAGATCACCCGCGCCAAGCTTGAGGCGCTGGTGGACGACCTGATCCAGAAAACCGTGGCGCCGGTGAAAGCCGCGCTGAAGGATGCCGGCGTTTCGGCCAACCAGATCGACGAAGTGATCCTGGTGGGCGGCATGACGCGCATGCCCAAGGTTCAGGAAGTCGTCAAGCAACTCTTCGGCAAGGAACCGCACAAGGGTGTGAACCCCGACGAAGTGGTAGCCATCGGCGCGGCCATCCAGGCGGGCGTGCTGAAAGGCGAAGTGAAGGACGTTCTGCTTCTCGATGTCACGCCGCTGAGCCTTGGCATCGAGACGCTGGGCGGGGTGTTCACGCGCCTGATCGACCGCAACACCACGATCCCCACGAAGAAGAGCCAGATCTTCTCCACCGCCGAAGACAACCAGACGGCTGTGACGATCCGCGTCTTCCAGGGCGAACGCGAAATGGCCGCCGACAACAAGCTGCTCGGCCAGTTCGACCTTGTGGGCATTCCGCCCGCACCGCGCGGCGTGCCGCAAATCGAAGTGACGTTCGACATCGACGCCAACGGCATCGTGAGCGTGACCGCCAAGGACAAGGCCACAGGCAAGGAACAGCAGATCCGCATCCAGGCCTCCGGCGGGCTGACCGACGCCGACATCCAGAAGATGGTGAAGGATGCCGAAGCGCACGCGGCCGAAGACAAAAAGCGCCGCGAGCTTGTGGACGCCAAGAACCAGGCGGACGCGCTTGTTCATTCGACCGAAAAGGCCCTGTCCGAGCACGGCGCGAAGGTGGATCAGGCCGAACGCACGGCGATCGAAAACGCGATGGCGGCCGTGAAAGAAGCCGTCAAGGGCGACGATGTGGAATCCATCAAGGCCAAAACGCAAAGCCTGGCGCAGGCTTCGATGAAGCTGGGAGAGGCGATGTACAAGGCCGCGCAGGGCAGCGCGGCGGAGGCCGGCGCCGGTCAGCCCGGCGCGGATGCCGGCGCGCAGGCCAAGGACGAAAACGTGGTGGACGCGGAATTTTCGGAAGTCGACGACGAAAAGAAGAAGGGCGCTGCGTGATCCGGAAGCCGGAAAAAGGAAAACGGAAATCGGAACAGGGGGAGTGCGATGGAGTGCACCCTTTCTGATTTCCCGATTCCGATCTCCGGTTTCGCGAGCGCGCGTGGGCGCGCAACATGAAGCGTGATTATTACGAAACGCTCGGCTGCCGGCGCGGCGCCACGATCGAAGAGATCAAGGCGGCATACCGCAAGCTTGCCAAGGAATGCCATCCGGACCGCAACCACGGCGATGCCACGGCTGAAACCCGCTTCAAGGAAATCAACGAAGCCTATGACGTTCTGAAGGACGAGCAGAAGCGCGCCGCCTACGACCGTTTCGGGCATGCGGCCTTCGAGCATGGCATGGGCAACGGCCATGCCCACGGTTTCGGCTTCGATTTCGCGTCCAGCTTTACCGATGTGTTCGACGACCTGTTCGGCGAATTCATGGGCGGCCGCCGGACGCGGCGGCAGAATCGTGGCGCGGACCTCCGCTACAATCTGGAAATCTCGCTGGAGGAAGCCTTCAGCGGCCGCCCGGCGCAGATCAAGGTGCCGAGCGCAGTGGCCTGCGAGGACTGCAGCGGCACCGGCGCAGAATCCGGCACACGGCCCGAACAGTGCCCAACCTGTTCCGGCATCGGAAAAGTGCGCGCGCAACAGGGCTTTTTCACCATCGAGCGCACCTGCCCGCAATGTCATGGCAGCGGGCGCTTCGTGCGCAATCCGTGCAGGGCATGCCACGGCTCCGGCCAGGTGCAGAAAGAGCGCACGCTGCAGGTGGACATTCCGCCCGGCGTGGAAGAAGGAACCCGCATCCGCCTTTCGGGCGAAGGCCAGGCGGGCCTGAACGGCGGGCCCAACGGCGATCTCTACATTTTCATTTCGGTCGCGCCGCATCCGATCTTCCAGCGCGACGGGCACGATCTTCATTGCCGCGCGCCGGTTCCATTCGTCACCGCCGCCCTCGGCGGCGCCATCGAGGTGCCCACGCTCGATGGCGGCAAGGCAAAGATCGCCATTCCCGAAGGCACGCAATCGGGCCGGCAGTTCCGCCTGCGCGGGAAGGGCATGCCGGTTCTGCGCGGCGGCAACGCGCGGGGCGATCTTTACGTCGAGCTCATGGTGGAAACGCCCGTCAAGCTGAGCAAAAAACAGAAGGAACTGCTCAAGGCTTTCGAAGCGGAAAGCGCACCCGGCACCCAACCGGAATCGGAAGGCTTTTTCGCGCGGGTGAAAGAGTTTCTTGGCCGCGAGAACTAGGTCGTTTCGGGCACGCGCCGCGACCCGGACCGTTCCAGGGCAATCCTAGCCGAACAGCCTGTTGAATTCCGGACAATCGCCGCTTGTGGCAAAGATGGCATCCGGTTTTCCTTCTTTCAGCAGCATCGTCACCGCTTTTTGCGCCGCGCCGTAAGCGGCGCGGCCGATGAGCGCGCCGGCGCTGACGCGGCGCACGCCGGCTGCCTTCAGCTCTGCAAGCGGCGGAGTGGCGCGCATGACGAGAATGTTGACGGGCAGCGAAACGGTTTTGACCACTTCGCGGATGCCCGCAAGATCGTTAAGCGCCGGCACAAAGAATCCGTCTGCGCCGGCCTCCGCATAGAGCTTTCCGCGCCTGAGCGTTTCCTTCAGGCCTGCCTCGCCGTCTGCCAGATTGCGCAGATACACATCGCAGCGCGCGTTGATGAAGATGTCTGCATCGCGGGCCCTGGCCATGGCCTTGATGGCCCGGATTTTCGCCGCCAGCAGATCGGGCGGATCCCGGCCGTCTTCCAGATTGATGCCGGCCACGCCCAGATCGATCAATGCCGCAACATGATCGGCCACTTTCGCCGGATCGGGTGAATAGCCCGCCTCGCTGTCCACGCTGACCGGCAGATGCACCACGCGCAGAATGGCGCGTGCGGAGGCCAGGATCACCTCGCGCGTCATGGTTTCGCCATCGGCATAGCCGTTGCTCCAGGCCAGTGCCGCGCTTGAGGTGGCGATGGCTTCGGCCCCCGCTTCTTCGGCCAGCCTGGCACTGGCGGCATCCCAGGCATTGGGCAGCAGCAGAAGCCGGCCCTGTGCATGGAGGCTTCTGAATTTTTCCACCTGTTCGCGCTGGCCGCTCATGGCAATTCCTTTTCAAAGCCCGTTCTCGCGTTAAGCCCCGGAATTGCCACGGTCAATTGCCGAAATCCGATAGCTGAAATGCAACGGCGGATCTGACAGGACGTGCCGCAGCCGGCAGCACCGCCGGCACGCCTTTGTGGTTTTGCGCGGACTTCCGGCGCATCCCGGATTGCCCGTCGCTGCCGTCTTTTTCGACGGGCAGGCAGGTCCGCTGAGCCTCCGCCGCTTCGGCCAGGGCGCGGCTTCGAGGAAGTCGCGGCCGGCGGACAGGCGGGCGGGCGCATGAAGCTGCCCGATATTCTCAAATCTTTCGCGTAGAGAGGCCATGGTGATGTCCGATTGCCCGGGCCACGCGTTTGAGCCCATGGCCGGGGCCGGGGCGGCATGGTCAAACCGCATGAATGCAATAGCTGAAATGCGAGCGGAGATTTGCTAGGAAGCCATATGGCAACGAACAGCGCCGCCGAGCATTTCCAGTTCCTGCGCGGGCTTCTGGCGCGCCCCAAGAATGTGGGGGCGATCGCGCCATCCTCGCCTGCGCTGGCCCGCGCCATCGCGCGCCAGATCGATCCGGCCGTGCCCGGGCCGGTTCTGGAGCTTGGGCCGGGCACGGGCGTTGTGACGGAAGCCCTGATCGAGCGCGGCATCGCGCCGGCGCGCATCACGGCCATCGAATATGACGCGGATTTCGCAAAAATGGTGGCCGAGCGCTTTCCCGGCGTGCGCGTGGTGCGCGGCGATGCCTTCGACCTGAAGCGCACGCTGGCCAACGATGCAGACACGCCATTTGCCGGAATCGTCTCGGGCCTGCCGCTGCTCAATCATCCGGTTTCGCGGCGGCGCGCGCTGATCGAAGGCGCGCTTGCCAAGCTTGCGCCGGGCGCGCCTTATGTTCAGTTCTCTTATGGCTTCGAGCCGCCGATTCCCGCGCCGTCCGGCGCAACCGTGAAACGCGCCGCAATCATCTGGGCGAACCTTCCACCCGCGCGCGTGTGGGTTTATCGGCGCGGCTGACAAAAAGCCCGCGATCGCTCGCGGGCTTTTTGAGTTTTGCTGGTTCCGGACATTCTATTCCGCGGCTTCCGCCAGAATGGGCGCGGCTTCCAGCACATCCTTGCCGACATGGGCTTCAAACTTCTTGAAGTTGTCGCGGAACATGCCGACGAGCTTCCGGGCCTGGGCGTCATAGGCCGCCTTGTCCGCCCAGGTGTCGCGCGGATTGAGGATCTTCGAATCCACGCCCGGGACGGCCACCGGCACGCGGAAGCGGAAGTGCGGATCCACCCGCATTTCCACATGTGCGAGCGAGCCATCGAGCGCCGCCGCCAGAAGCGTGCGCGTGGCCTTGATCGGCATGCGCGAGCCTGTGCCGAAGGCCCCGCCTGTCCAGCCGGTGTTCACAAGCCAGCAATCGGCCTGATGCTGGCCGATCAGATCGCGCAGAAGATTGCCGTATTCCGACGGATGGCGCGGCATGAACGGCGCGCCGAAGCAGGTTGAGAAAGTCGGCTGCGGCTCCTTGCCCAGGCCCTTTTCGGTACCCGCCACCTTCGCCGTGAATCCGGAGAGGAAGTGATACATCGCCTGGCTC
>JAJPIX010000031.1 GCA_021324545.1 Alphaproteobacteria bacterium | reverse complement strand
GCGCGTCTTGGGAAGCCCCGGCGAAAACTGGATCACATCGGGCTTGGCGATGGGCGAAATCTCCTTGCTCACCCATTGCGCGAGCTCCCGGTTCAGATCTTCGCCCGGTGCCACGCCGCTCTTCAGGGTGACGTAAGCATAAATCCCGGTTCCCTTGATGTCGTGCGGGAAGCCCACCACGGCGGCCTCCGCGACGGCATGATGCGCCACCAGCGCGCTTTCCACCTCCGCAGTGCCCAGGCGATGGCCCGACACGTTGATCACGTCGTCCACACGGCCGGTGATCCACCAATAGCCGTCTTCATCGCGCCGGCATCCGTCGCCGGTGAAATATTTCCCGCGGTAGGTTTTGAAATAGGTGTCCACGAAACGCTGGTGATCGCCGTAAACGGTTCGCATCTGGCCGGGCCAGCTTTCCAGCAGCACCAGATTGCCGGAGCCCGGGCCCTCCACCGGTTTGCCGTCGGAATCCACGACCTGCGGAACGATGCCGAAAAGCGGCTTCGTCGCCGAGCCGGGCTTCAGATCGGTTGCACCGGGCAGCGGCGAAATCAGGATGCCGCCAGTTTCCGTCTGCCACCAGGTGTCCACGATGGGGCAGCGCCCGTCGCCCACCACGCGCCAGTACCACAGCCATGCTTCCGGGTTGATCGGCTCGCCCACGCTGCCCAGCAGCCGCAGGGATTTTCGCGACGTCTTCTTGACCGGCGCTTCGCCTTCGCGCATCAGCGCGCGGATGGCCGTGGGCGCGGTGTAGAAGATGTTGACCTTGTGCCGGTCAATCACCTCCCAGAAGCGCGAGGTGGTGGGATAATTCGGCACGCCTTCGAACATCAGCGTGGTCGCGCCGTTGGCGAGCGGGCCATAGACGATATAGCTGTGGCCCGTCACCCAGCCCACGTCGGCGGTGCACCAGAAGACTTCGCCTTCGTGATAGTCGAACACATACTGATGCGTGAACGCGGTGTAGAGGAGATAGCCGGCCGACGTGTGCAGCACGCCTTTCGGCTTGCCCGTTGAGCCCGACGTATAAAGAATGAACAGGGGGTCTTCCGCGTTCATCGGCTCGGCGGGGCAATCGGCAGGCACCTTCGCCACCGCGTCGTGATACCAGTGGTCGCGGCCGGCCTTCATCGGCACATCGGCGCCCGTGTGCTTCACCACGATCGCGGTCTTCACGCCGGGGCATTTCGCCAGCGCCTCGTCCACGTTCTTCTTCAGCGGAATGGGCCTGCCGCCGCGCACGCCTTCATCGGAGGTGATCACGATGTCGCTGTTGCAGTCCAGAATGCGGCCGGCGATGGAATCCGGCGAGAAGCCGGCGAAGATCACGGAATGAATTGCGCCGATCCGCGCGCAGGCGAGCATCGCGTAGGCCGCTTCCGGAATCATCGGCAGGTAGATTGTCACCCGGTCGCCCTTCTTTACGCCATGGGCCTTGAGCACATTGGCGAAGCGGCAGACTTCGCAGTGCAATTCCGCATAGGTGATGTGGCGGGCTTCGGCCTTCGGATCGTCCGGTTCCCAGATGATGGCGGTCTGCCGGCCGCGCGTCGAAAGATGCCGGTCCACGCAATTGGCGCACACATTCAGCGCGCCGTCCTCGAACCATTTGATGTACAGATTGTCCGGGTTCCACGAAACGTTCTTCACTCTCGTGAAGGGTTTCGCCCAATCCAGCCGGTTGGCCTGCTCGCGCCAGAAGCCGTCCGGGTCTTTCACCGAGCGCGCGTAAAGCTCTTCGTATTTCGCCCTGTTGATGAAGGCGCGCGCGGCGAAATCCTTGGGAACGGGAATGAGCGTGTCAGACATGATGGTCCTCTAGTCGAGCCAGTCAATTTCGGGGCCGTCCTCGCCGATGCGCGGCGGATCGCGGCGGATGGAAGCGGGCGTCTTTGCGAATTTCACCGGCGGCTTCATGGCCCGCCATTGGCCTTCGCTGTGGTGCTCGCGCAGCTCGAAGAATTTCACGGCCTCAAGATGCGGATCGGTCAGCGTCTCGTCCAGCGTGTTGGCGCGCATGATGGGAATGCGGTGCTCCACGCCGAGTTTCATCCATTCCTCGGTGGTGTGCGCCAGCGCGGCCTCGCGGATCATGGCGTAATAGGCGGCGACTTTTGCCTTTGCGTCCGGCGCGTTGGCGAAACGCGGATCGTCATAACCGAGCGCATTGCCGCCGAGTTCCATGAACTTTGCGCTCGCGGCGCGGCTGGGCGATTGCACCACGATGTGGCCGTCCTTCGTCTTCACCGGCTTGCGGTCTTCGTTCAGCGCCGGCGAATAACCCATATGCGTTACCGGCGGCTCGAAGGTTTTTCCGTTAAGATGCTCCACCATCAGAAAGCTGGTGAAGCTTTCCAGCATCGGCACTTCCACGAATTGTCCTTCGCCGCTGCGCTCGCGGTGGAACAGCGCCGCCAGCACCGCATAGACGGCGTGCAGGCTTGAAACCTTGTCGGCCACATAGCTGGGCAGAAGCCGCATGTCCTCATTGCCGTCCACCCGCGGCAAAAGATCGGCCGCGCCGGAAGCCGCCTGCACCAGGTCGTCGAAGGCCTGCCGCCCGGCATAAGGCCCATCGGAGCCGTAGCCCACGCAATGCACATAGACGATGCCGGGGTTCAGCCCGGCAATGGTCTCGTAATCGAATCCCAGCCGCTCGGCGGCGTCAGCGCGCACATTGTGGATGAACACATGGGCTCCTTTCGCCAGCGCGTGCAGCCTGGCGCGGCCGGCATCGGTCTTCAGGTCCAGCGCCACCGACCGCTTGTTGCGGTTGATGGCCATGAACACCGCGCCCATTTCCTTGTTTTTCGCGGCCTTGGCCACGGCGCGCTGCTGGTCGCCGTCGGGCCCTTCCACCTTGATCACATCCGCGCCCAGATCGCCCAAAGTCTGCGTGGCGTAGGGCCCGAAGATGAAGGTGGTCAGATCGAGGATGCGGACCCCTGCAAGCGGCCCCTTTTTCTCCGGCATGAAAGCCTCAAATCGTGTTTAGAATGACAGGTCAGGGGGAGATTAAGCCATGGCGGCGAAGGTGCAACCGCAAGCGAAGGCAAAGCTCGCGAAGGCCAAGCCAAAGGGCGAGCGGCCGCCGATATCCATCAGCGATGCAAAGGTGAGGGCTGCAACCGGCAAAGGCTGGTTCGCCGTCCTGAACACACCTGTCATCCCCGGCGAGCGCGAGGCGCGAGGCAAGGGACTCTGGTGTCTGCTCCGCTCGGATTTATGAAATCATCGTCATTGCCCGGCTTGTCCGGGCAACCCATTTTTCCGGTAAAAGGAAATTGGGTCGCCCGCATAAAGCGGGCGATGACGGATTTTGTCTTTTGGAATAAGCACAATCGTACCACCTTGGTCCTCTTCCCCCCGCGATGCTTGCGCATCGCTCCGCCGGGGATGACAATGCGTTTCTGATCGAAAGACTGTCATGCAACTTCATCTCTCCTCCTGGCCCGAGATCGGCAAATATCTGGAAACCTCGAAAGCCATCCTCATTCCCATCGGCTCGACGGAACAGCACGGGCCGAACGGCCTGCTCGGCACCGATGCGCTGTGCCCGGAAATCATCGGCAAACGCGCGGGCGATGAGGCGGGCATTCTGGTGGCGCCCACGTTCAATGTCGGCCAGGCGCAGCATCACATGGCGTTTGCGGGCACGATCTCGCTGCGCCCCTCCACAATGATCGCGGCCATGTTCGACTGGGCGCAAAGCCTCAACAGGCACGGCTTCGAAAAGCTCTACTGGCTGAACGGCCACGGCGGCAACATCGCCACCATCAACGCGGCCTTCAGCGAAATCTACCACGGCATCAGCTTTGCCCCGGCGGGCAGCAACCGGCCGCCGCTGCGCTGCATGCTGCGCAACTGGTGGGAGCTGCCGGGCGTGAGCGATGTCTGCCGGCAGCTTTTCCCGGTGGGCGAGGGCAGCCATGCCACGCCATCCGAAGTCTCGGTCACCTATTTCGGCTATCCTGAGGCGCAGAAGAAAGTGGAAATGTCGCCGAAGATCGCGCCGACCGGCCCGATCTACGATGCCGAGGATTACCGCAAGCGCTTTCCCGATGGCCGCATCGGCTCCGACCCGTCGCAGGCCTCCGTTGAGGCTGGGGAAAAGATCGTTGCCGCCGCCGTCCGCGCCGTGATCGCCGAGTTCCGCCAGTTCGCTGCGTCCTGAACGCACACGCGCTGTCATCCCGGCGAGCGCGAACGAAGTGAGCGCGAGGGAAGGGAACCCAGGTGGATGGAACGCGTCGGGTCTCCCCATCTGGGTTCCCTTCCCCTCGCATCGCTGGCGCGATGCTCGGCCGGGAATGACACCGGGGCAAAACGTGCTATCCTTCCCCATCCCAGGGGTGCTCCAATGGTGGAGCTGAGATCGGGCGGGCTGGCCCGAGTCCCTTTGAACCTGATCCGGATCGTACCGGCGTAGGGAGAGGCGAAATGAACAAGCCCATCATCAATCCCAAATCCATCCAGATCACGCGGGGCGCGCTGCCCGGCTCGAAGAAGATTTATGTGGCAAGAGACAATTTGTCGGTTCCGTTCCGCGAGGTGGCCCTGTCGGGCGGGGAGCCGCCGATGCGCCTGTATGACACCTCCGGTCCGTACACGGACGATTCCGTCGCCATCGACATCGCGAAGGGTCTGGCGCCACACCGCCGCGCGTGGATTCTGGCGCGCGGCGATGTGGAAGAATATGCGGGCCGCACCCGCAAGCCCGAAGACGACGGCCTGAAGCGTGGTGAGCTTCTGTCCGTCCCGCAATTCGACCGTGCCGGCCGCAAACCCCTGCGCGCGAAGGCGGGCCGCAACGTCACCCAGCTTCACTACGCGCGGGCCGGCATTATCACCGAGGAAATGAAATTCATTGCAGCGCGCGAAAATCTCGGCCGCTCGGCGCTGGCCGACGGCAATTCTTTCGGCGCGAACATTCCGTCGCACATCACGCCGGAATTCGTGCGTGACGAGGTGGCGCGCGGCCGCGCCATCATTCCGGCCAACATCAACCATCCGGAAAGCGAGCCGATGATCATCGGCCGCAATTTCCTCACCAAGGTGAACGCCAACATCGGCAATTCCATCGTCACTTCCGGCGTGGCGGAAGAGGTGGAGAAGATGGTGTGGGCGATCCGCTGGGGCGCCGACACGGTGATGGACCTTTCCACCGGCCGCCACATTCACACCATCCGCGAATGGATCGTGCGCAATTCGCCGGTGCCCATCGGCACGGTGCCGATCTATCAGGCGCTGGAAAAGGTGGGCGGCGTCGCGGAAGAACTTACCTGGGATATCTACCGCGACACGCTGATCGAACAGTGCGAGCAGGGCGTGGACTATTTCACCGTTCACGCCGGCGTGCGGCTGGCGCACATTCCGCTCACCGCCGATCGCATGACGGGCATCGTGTCGCGCGGTGGCTCCATCCTCGCCAAATGGTGCCTTGCCCATCACAAGGAGAATTTCCTCTACACGCATTTCGAGGACATCTGCGAAATCCTGAAACAATACGACGTGTCGTTTTCATTGGGCGATGGCCTGCGCCCCGGGTCCACAGCGGATGCCAACGACGCCGCGCAATTCGCGGAACTGGAGACGCTGGGCGAACTCAATCGCATCGCGCAGCGCCACGACGTGCAGGTGATGATCGAAGGCCCCGGCCATGTGCCGATGCACAAGATCAAGGAGAACATGGATCGCCAGCTTGCCGCTTGCGACGAAGCGCCGTTCTACACGCTGGGCCCGCTCGTCACCGATGTCGCGCCCGGTTACGACCACATCACCTCGGCCATCGGCGCGGCCATGATCGGCTGGTTCGGCACGGCCATGCTTTGCTACGTCACGCCGAAGGAACATCTGGGCCTGCCGGATCGCGACGACGTGAAGGCGGGCGTGATCGCCTATCGTATCGCTGCGCATGCCGCGGATCTGGCGAAAGGCCATCCCGCCGCGCGGCTGTGGGACGATGCGATGAGCAAGGCGCGGTTTGAGTTCCGCTGGCGCGACCAGTTTGCGCTCGCCCTCGATCCGGAAACCGCTGAGGCCTTCCACGACGAAACCCTGCCGGCCGAGGGCGCGAAGGTGGCGCATTTCTGCTCCATGTGCGGACCCAAATTCTGCTCGATGAAAATCAGCCAGGAAGTCCGCGACGCCGCGCGCGGCCAAAATGACGTGGGGCAGAACGATGTGGGCCAGAATGATGCAGGGCATGGCGGCGGCCTATCCACCGCCGAAATCCGCGCCGCGATGGAAAAGAAATCCGCCGAATTCAAGCAGCGCGGCGGCGAAATCTATCTGCCGAAAGATGCGGCGGAGTAGGAACTTGTGTCAGACTTTGGTGCGCAGAAAGCTTGAAGCACTTTTGACGACTTCGAGAAGATCGACATCTCTGTCTGTGTCCAAAGTGACGCCGCCAGCGGAGTCGCCCCACCGCGATAAGTCCCAGACCCCCTCGTCCCATGCGGCAGGCGGCCGAGAAATGACGTCACTGTTGCTGGTCATTTGCGGCTTTCGATTTTGGACATGCTTAAAGGCATGGGCAACGTCATCGACGCGTTTGAAATCGGCCGATTCATTTCCAAACTTCTTGCGCAAGTTTCCAGGTCTTTTTGGGTGTGCAATGTAATCAATGGTGTGAAATGTAGCTACGCAGGCAAGAAATGCATGCCGTCTCGATGTTGGATTTTGTTCAAAATCATTGATCGTTGGTTTGACTATCTCATCGATGTAATTGCTTGCATCATATCGTTCTGAGGTCATAGCGGTCTCTCTCAACATCGCACCGCGTTACAAATCGCCGGGCCGAAGGCCGGTGTGTTTCGCGATCTTCGCCAGCATCCGCGGTCCGATCTCGTCGCCGTCATGGAAGGCGAACACATAGTCCGGCCAGCCTTCACGGCTGAGCGTGCGATGCGATCCCGTTTGCCGTTTGACGCTCCAACCGATGCGAAGCAGCGCCCGCAAAACACGGGACGCCTTGGCGGATGGCCATGACCTCACGCGAAGACTTTGCGCGCTTCCGGCGGCACGGGCTCGCCATGTTCCAGCCGGTCGGCAATGACGCGGAATGCCAATGCTTCTGCCTTGGATCGTGCCTCTTCGGCTGTCGCTCCATAGACGATGACACCCGGCAATGCCGGCACCTCGCCGATCCACCGTCCGTCTTCTTCGCGCTCGATCTCAACCCGCATGGGTGTAGCCGCAAGTCATCCGAAGCATTTTAGGCGCGGAAGGAGCTGACGTCCAGTGATCCAATACAGCCAAGCAAAGCACGGTATGGTGATCATCTCAACTTCACGATTTTCTGGGTCTCAATTTGAGCCGGCGTCATCGTCGTATGATCGTTCTCAATTCAAATCCCGCGACAGGATCAGCTTGAGGGTGAGGTCGTCAGATGCGGGGGTAAGGCCAAATCCTATGCCGCCCTCAACCGATACCGGCCCGCTGTAATCCACCACCGCGAAAAGCTGGTGCGATTGCTGATGGCCCGGCAGGAAGCGGCGGATCGGCCCGAAGTCGTCATATTCCTCCGCCGCCGCGGCCCATTGCGGCGAGAGGTTGTAGGCAAGGCGTGTGGCCGGCGCGAAATCGAGCGCGGAAAATCCTTTCCACGAATTGTCGAGGATCGGATTGAAGATCAGATCCACCTTGCCGAAGCGCCAGCCGCCGATGGGCCTGATCTCGGATGTGTAGCGGTCGGGATCCCAATGCTGCGCGTTGTAGCTGAATTCGAAATTGACGCCGTAGAAGAAATCTTTCTCTCCCGCATCCGGCGTCACGAACAGCGCGCGCAGCTTGAAGCCGTTCAGCACCGCGCCCCTGCCGGGCGAAATGCTGTAGAGCGGCAGGTAAAGCCCCGCCTCGAACCAGTCTGTCACGCCATAGGCCCATTCTGGCACGCCGCTCAGCGTGTGCCGGGGCACAAGCCCGCCGGGAAACGCGGGCGTCCTGCTGCCGGCGGCGATGTAATTGTCGTGCAGCGTCAGATTGAACACGCCCTTGGGCGCGATGCTGGCGTCATAGACCTGGATTTCATCGGTCTGCGCGGCCGCAAGCAGAGGCCACAGAACCGCCGCCGTAACGGCGGCGCAACCCGACATTCTCACCGCAAGCCCCGCCGTCCCGTGATCGCATGATAGATGAGCAGCACAATGATGGCGCCGATGATGGCCACAAGAAACGAGGCCAGATCGAAGCCCATGTAAAGATGCGGCGTGCCCAGCGCCTCGAAGATCAGCCCGCCCACCACCGCGCCGAGAAGGCCAAGCGCGGTGTTCACCAGGCAACCTTCGCCTTCGCGGTTCACGATCTTGCTGGCGATGAAACCCACAATCAGCCCGAAAACGATCCAGCCCAGAATGGACATCCATTTCCTCGTTCAATTGCGGCCGCAACGGAAGCGGCCATGACGATATGGTGGGAGACGGGCTGCGGGGCAAGAGTCTGCACCCCTTTGCCTGCGCCTACTTCCCCTTTCGCCCGGTCAGGTCCTCCAGCATCTCCATCTGGATCTGCTGGATCTCCAGCAGCCGCGCCCACTGGTTGTGCAGAAGCTGATCCAGCTTTTCGCTGATGGCGCGCACTTCCAGTTCCGCCTTCAGGTTGGTCTTGAAGTCCTGCTCGGCCTGCATGCGGTCGCGCGCGGCGGCGCGGTTCTGGCTCATCATGATGATCGGGGCCTGAATGGCGGCCAGCATCGAAAGAAACAGGTTCAGCAGAATGAAGGGATAGGGATCGTAGGCCCGGCTCATCAGCACGACCGTGTTGATGATAACCCAGATGGACAGAAAGACTCCGAACGCGATCACGAAGCCCCAGCTGCCGCCCACCTCGGCCACCTTGTCGGCGATGCGCTCGCCCAGCGTCAGGCTGTGATCGAACTGCTTGTTCAGGTTCTCGACGATGCTGTCGTTCTCGTGCAGGCTTTTGATCACTTCCTGCTCGATGGCGGAAATCTCGCCGCGTTCCTTCTCCATCTGCTCGCGCACGAATTCGGTGCGGAAGCTGTTGAGGCAGGCGACGCAGATGAACCTCTCGGGCGTCCAGTCGGGTTTCTGCCTCTGGATCATTTCCTGAAGCGCGGGCCTGATCAGGCTTCCCGCCACATTCAGATGCGCAGGCTTGGTTTCTCCGCAGATCTGGCAGGTGTGCATTGTCCGCGGATGCGCATGCTGGCTCATATCGCTCTCTCGAATCGCGTCAGACCGTCACCACCACCTTACCTTGGGCTTTCCGGTCCATCAGCATGCGGATGGCCTCGCCCGCGCGCGCCAGCGGGAAGCGGGCCGAGACATGGGGCTTCAGCCTGCCGGAGGCGATCATCCCCATGATCTCGTTCAGATTCGCCATGGCGGCCCTGGGGTCGCGCATGGTGGATGCGCCCCAGAACACGCCCACAATCTGGCAACCTTTCAGCAATGTCAGATTGAGCGGCACCTTGGGAATGTTGCCGGCCGCGAAGCCGATCACCAGGT
>JAJPIX010000050.1 GCA_021324545.1 Alphaproteobacteria bacterium | reverse complement strand
GCCCAGCATGTTCAGCTTCACATTCTCGAGCTTGATGCCGAGATCTTCGCTGATCACCTGGCCGCCGGTGACGATGGCGATGTCTTCCAGCATGGCCTTCCTGCGGTCGCCGAAGCCCGGCGCCTTCACCGCCGCAACCTTCAAGCCGCCGCGCAGCTTGTTGACCACAAGCGTCGCCAGCGCCTCGCCTTCCACTTCCTCGGCGATGATGAGCAGCGGCCGGCCCGACTGCACCACCGATTCCAGGATCGGAAGCATCGGCTGCAGGCTGCCAAGCTTCTTCTCATGAATCAGGATGTAGGGCTCTTCCAGCTCGCACACCATCTTCTCGGCGTTGGTGATGAAATAGGGCGAGATGTAGCCGCGGTCGAACTGCATGCCTTCGACAACTTCCAGCTCGGTTTCGAGGCTCTTGGCCTCTTCCACCGTGATCACGCCTTCGTTGCCGACCTTGGCCATCGCGTCGGCGATCATCTTGCCGACGGTGGTGTCGCCGTTCGCCGAAATGGTGCCGACCTGCGCGATTTCCGCGTTGTCCTTCACCTTCTTGGAGCGCTTCTTGAGATCGGCCACAACGGTTTCCACCGCCTTCTCGATGCCGCGCTTCAGATCCATCGGGTTCATGCCCGCGGCCACCGACTTTGCGCCTTCGCGCACGATCGCCTGCGCCAGAACCGTGGCGGTGGTGGTGCCGTCGCCGGCGGCGTCGTTGGTCTTGCTGGCGACTTCGCGCACCATCTGTGCGCCCATGTTCTCGAACTTGTCGGCCAGCTCGATTTCCTTGGCCACCGTCACGCCGTCTTTCGTCGTGCGCGGCGCGCCGAAGCTTTTTTCGAGCACGACGTTGCGGCCCTTGGGCCCCAGCGTCACTTTCACTGCGTCGGCGAGGATGTCGACGCCGCGGAGCATTTTCTCGCGGGCGTCGGCGCCGAAGCGTACGTCTTTCGCTGCCATTTTCCTTCTCCTAATTCAAAACAATCACGCAACGGCCGGGAAACGGGATCACGCGGCCTTTTTCTTCGAGGCAGGGCGCCCTTCCAGGATGCCCATGATGTCGGACTCCTTCATGATCAGGAGCTCCTCGCCGTCGATCTTCACTTCGGTGCCGCTCCATTTGCCGAACAGCACGAAATCGCCGGCCTTCACTTCGGGGGCGACGCGCTTGCCGTTCTCGTCGAGCGCGCCGGGGCCCACGGAGATCACTTCGCCTTCCTGCGGCTTCTCCTGGGCGGTGTCGGGGATGATGATGCCGCCGGGGGTCTTCTGATCCTCCTGCACGCGGCGGACGACCACGCGGTCGCCAAGCGGACGGAACTTCATGAGTTGGCTCCTCACTCTAATTGAATCAATGGGTTAGATTCGGTCAGCAGCACTCGCCAGCCGGGAGTGCCAGCTGCTGGGCCGGAGATAGTCGCGCCGCCCAAAGCCGTCAAGGGCAAAGGGCGGCCGCCCGGATTTCTTGAGGCAAATGAAGGGCAAAGGCCGGCTTCCAAACCATCCGGGGCGGAAATGTTTGCGCGCGGAACTTGAATTGTGCATAGCCATTCCGAGATGGATGAACGGATTGCCCACCCGTCCCAGGAGCTGATTTCTGGAGTCCAGGCATTGCGCGACCGGTATGTGACCGCTTTTCGCTACGCGAAGAACGCTGCGGCGGGCGCGCTGGCGCTGGGACTGCTGACGCTGGCCGCCACCGTGGCCATGCGCGAGAGCGGCGCGCAGATCACGCGCGAATTCGATGCCCGCGTGCATCAGGCCGCGCTGATCCGTTCGGCGATTCCGCGTCCGGCGGCGCCTGTCATCATCATCGCGCCCGCGCAGGCCGATGCGCTGGCAAGAGAACTTGCCCTCAGCCCGAAAGAGCTTGTCGCCCGCTGGGAGCCGCTGGTGCGGCTCGCCTCAAGCCGGTTCGGCGTCCCGGCAAACTGGATCCGCGCGGTCATGCGCCAGGAAAGCGGCGGCCGCACGATGATGGATGACGGCACGCCCATCCGCTCGGATGCCGGCGCCATGGGAATCATGCAGCTCATGCCGGCCACTTATGCTGTTTTGCGCGAGCGGTTGGGATTGGGCGACAATCCCTACGATCCGCATGACAACATCATCGCGGGCGTGGCCTACATGCAGTGGCTTTACAGGAAATACGGCTATCCCGGCATGTTCGCCGCCTATAACGACGGGCCGGCCAATTTCGATCTGCATCTGTCGGGCAAGCGCGACCTGCCGGCGGAAACCGTGGCCTATGTCGCCGGCGTCACGGGCCAGCAGGTGGGCGGTGTGCTGGGCACCTGCAAGGCGCTGGGCGGGCGGCGCGACCGCCACTCCATGATCATGCGGCTCAGGCTGCATTGCGGCGCTGTCGGCTATCACGAAATTGAAAATCAGCTGAACGGCTGACGGGGCGCTCCGTCCAGGTTTGCGCGGCCGCCCCGCTTCGACTACGGCTTCGCAGACTGATCCGGCGCGCCGCCGCTTGAGTTTGGCGCCGCGCATCTTTAGAGCGGTGGCGAACGTCATTTCCGAGAGTCCGATGTCATCCGAAATTCCTGCGGGCTTTCGCCCGCTCATGCTCAACATGGGTTTTCTGGAAAAGAACGGCCCGCTTTACGGGCGTTGGCAGGACGGCAAGCTGCACCTGGGGTTCCGCGTGGAACTGCGGCACTGCAACCCCGGAAACGTGGCGCATGGCGGGATGCTGGCGACCTTTGCCGACATGCAGCTGCCGATGGCGGCCCGCTTCCAGTCGCAGATCGATCCCGGCTTTCTGCCCACCGTCAATCTTGCCTGCGATTTCCTTGCGCCCGCGCCCCTGGGCGCGTGGGTGGAGGGCGAGGGCGAACTCGTGCGCGCCACGCGCAATCTGCTCTTCGCGCAGGGAACGGCGACGGCTGACGGCGTGCCCTGCCTCAGGATGAACGGCATCTTCAAGATTGCACGGCGCGAAAGCGGCGATGAGCCGTTCACGCTGGATCGCCTGTTCGGCGGTCAGTGACGCTTGCGCCGGCCGGCGGCTTCAATCTCCCATTGTCGCAATCTATGATGATTGCATGAACGATCTCCCGCCGCCCGGTCACAACGATCCGCATGCGCGCTGGAAATTCCTGCGCGATTTCCTGGTGTTCGAATTCAAGCTTGCGCTGGGCAATCTGCAGAATTTCCTGCTTCTGCCCGTTTCCATCGGCGCCGGATTGATCGATCTGCTGATCAAGGGCGAACGCGAGGGCCACCTCTTCTACAAGGTGGTGGAATTCGGCCGCGCGACCGACGAAGCCATCAATCTTTACGGCGCGATCGGCGGCTATCACGCAACCGGCGGCGAGCACGAACACGCCATGAAAAGCGATTTCACCGTGGACGCGGTGGTGGCAAAGCTCGAAAGCGCAATCGTGCGCGAATACGAAAAGGGCGGAACGGCCGCCAACATCAAGGCGGCGGTGGACCGTGCGCTCGACCAGATGCAGGACGGCGCCGGCCGCGGCGTGGGCAAGGTGAAAGACAAGGTGAAGGACGTCTTTTCCGAAGGCGAGAAGAAATAGCCCGGCTTCCGCCGTTTGCGATCACTTTCCGGGCGCCACGCGCCAGATGATGCCGCTGGTATCATCGGCTACCAGCAGCGTGCCGTCTTTGGCCACCGCCACGCCGACCGGCCGGCCGTAAGCCGTGCTGTCCTTCTCCGACGCGATAAAGCCGGTCAGGAAATCTTCCGGCGCGCCCGCCGGCATGCCGTTGGCGAAAGGCACATAGACCACCTTGAATCCGCTGAACGGGTCGCGGTTCCAGGACCCATGCTCGCCGATAAACGCGCCGCCCCGATAGTGCGCCGGGAACGCATCGGCCGTGTAGAACGCAAGGCCGAGCGCGGCCACATGGGCGCCCAGCGCATAATCCGGCGTCAACGCCCTTGCGACCAGATCGGGCCGTGGTGGCGCTACGCGCGCATCTGCATGGTGGCCCCAATAGGCCCACGGCCAGCCATAGAAATCGCCATCGCGCACGCGCGTGAGATAATCGGGCACGAGATCGTTGCCCAAAAAATCGCGTTCGTTCACCACCGTCCACAACTGGCCCGTGGAGGGCTCGTAACCGAGGCCGTTGGGGTTGCGCAGGCCCGAGGCGTAGATGCGTATGCCCGTTCCGTCCGGATTGATCTGCAGAATGTCCGCGCGCAGGGCTTCATTGGCCGCGCCGTTTTCGCCCGCGTTGCTGCCGGAGCCGACGGTGACAAACAGATGCCGGCCGTCCTTCGCCACGAACAGGTTGCGCGTCCAGTGGTTGTTGTAGCCCCCGACCGGCAGATCGAGAATTTTCTTCCCCGGCCCCGCAATTGCCGTGTCGCCGTCCCTGTAGTCATACATCCACACGCCGCCCGTGTTGCCGACGTAGAACTTTCCGTTGAGCAGCGCCATGCCGAACGGCTGGCTCAGATTTTTCAGAAATGTCGTGCGCAGCGCCACCGTGCCGTCCGCATTGGGCCGCAATAGAACGATCCGGTTGGCGCTCCGGCCGACCGTGCCGGAGTTGCGCTGAAGATAATCGCCGATGCGGTCTTCCAGACTCTGCGGCGGCTTTGGCAGCGTCATGGACTCCGCCACCAGCACGTCGCCATTCGGAAGCACATAGAGCCAGCGCGGATGGTCTAGTCCTTCGGCAAAGCGCGTGACCAAAAAGCCGGCGGGCGCATTCGGCGCACGATCTTTCGGCCAGCCGATGGCCGCAGCGAATTTCGTGGTCGGAATCATGTCGCTGCGCGGCGCGGGCAGGGCAGGATGCGGCCCCTGCGAGGATTTCGGCGTCGGGGTGCCCGCCGGCTCGCAGGCGGCGAGCGCGCCCAGCGATATGGCAACAACAAGCGCGCGCAAAATCGTCGGCATGAAATCCCCCCAACCGGCTCAGCGGCCTTCGAATCCTTCCAGCACGTTGCAGGTGTTTTCGGCCAGGGCGTCGAGATTGTAACCCCCCTCGAACACAAAAAGCGTGGGCAGCTTCAGCGAAGCGATCCGCTCGCCCATGCGCAGATAATCTTCCGTGCGCAGCCTGAAACGGCAGATCGGATCGCCTTCGAAAGTGTCCAGCCCCAGCGAGACGAGCAAAACATCCGGCCCGAACGCCATGATCCGCGCGAAGGCGGCGTCCATCGCCTGCGAATAGGCGGGCCAACCGGTCTTTTTCGGCAATGGCAGATTGAGATTGAACCCTTCGCCCGGGCCTTCGCCCTGCTCGTCGGAAAACCCGAGGAAATGCGGATAGGCGAAAGACGGATCGGCATGAAGGGAGACAAACAGCACATCGCTGCGGCGGTAGAAGATCGCCTGCGTGCCGTTGCCGTGGTGATAATCTACATCAAGGATCGCTGGCTTCAGCCCCTGATCGAGCAACCATTGGGCGGCGATGGCGACATTGTTGAGATAGCAATAGCCGCCGAACACATCGGCGCTCGCGTGATGTCCGGGCGGCCGCGCCAACGCGAAGGCCGCGCGCTCGCCACCGCGCACCGTCTGCGCCGCCGACAGCGCCACATTGACCGCGGCATGCGCGGCGTCCCACGTGCCCTTGGTAATGGGCGTTGCCGTGTCGAAACTGTAGGTGCCGAGCCTGGATTCGATGTCGCCGCTGCGCCGCTCGCGAAGCCCGCGCGCCGGCCAGGTGGAGGGGACGGCGTCCGATGTGGGGTCGCG
>JAJPIX010000025.1 GCA_021324545.1 Alphaproteobacteria bacterium | reverse complement strand
CGTGACCGTGCCCGTATCGGCGCTCCATCAAGGGCACGTTCGCGCGGGCAGCCGGCCCGGTTCATGGACCCCGAACCATCGAACCGGGTCGGCTACCCAGTCGCGCACGGTCGCCGGCAAGGGACATCATGCCTGGGTTCTCGTGGTAAAGCCTGACGGCTCGCTCGAGCGGCGCCGCATCACCACCGGCGTGCGCAGCCGCGTGGCGGTGGAGGTGGTTTCAGGCCTTAAGCCGGGCGAAAAAGTGGTGGTCGGCATGGCTGCTTCGTCTCAAACGGGGGCACAACGCGGGCGTTCGGGCGGACGCCGCTTTGGCGGCCCCGTCATATGAACAAACCACTGGAGCCTGCCGCCTCGGCTATCCCGGTCGAGCCCCTGATATCCCTGCGCGACGTGCACAAAACCTTCGTCACCGGCGGCGGCGAAGTTGAAGTGCAGGCGCTGCGCGGAATTTCGCTCGACATCTATGCCGGCGAATTCGTCGCCATCATGGGCCAGTCCGGCTCCGGCAAGACGACTCTCATGAACATCCTGGGCTGCCTCGACAGGCCGACAAGCGGCACCTACCGTTTCGCTGGCCAGGATGTGCAACGCTTCGACCGCGACCAGCTTGCAGCCCGGAGACGCGAAGATTTCGGGTTTGTCTTCCAGAATTACAACCTCATCGGGACAGCGACCGCCACGGAGAATGTCGAAATCCCCGCCGTCTATGCCGGAATTCCTTCGGCGGAACGGCGCAAGCGCGCCACTGATCTCCTTGTGTCGCTCGGGCTCGGCGACCGGTTGACTCACAGGCCGAGCCAGCTTTCCGGCGGACAACAGCAGCGCGTCTCCATCGCACGCGCACTGATGAACGGCGGTCGAATCGTTCTTGCCGACGAGCCGACCGGCGCACTCGATTCCAGGAGCGGCGAGGATGTGATGGCGCTGATGCGCGAGCTCGCCCGCCAAGGCCATACCGTCATTGTCATCACGCATGACCGGAGCGTGGCTGCCCACGCGCAGCGCATCATTGAAATCCGCGACGGAACGATCGTCGCGGACAGCGGACCGCGCCCATCGGCTGCCAGGCCCCTTCCACCGCTGCAAGCAACGGCACAGCCTGGCGGGGCAATCCTTTCCGGGCTTGGCGAAGCCATGCAAATGGCGATGCGCGCCTTGCGAACCAACATCTTCCGCACGGTGCTGACGCTTCTCGGCATCATGATCGGCGTGGGATCGGTCGTTGCCATGATGGCGATCGGCGAGGGCGCAAAAGAAGCTGTCGTTCAGCAGATCGGCTCCATGGGCACCAATCTGCTCCTCGTCCGCCCGGGCGGGCACAACATGCGCGGCTACAATGGCCCCATCGCCACCATGACGCCCGAAGACGCCGACGCGGTGGCCAGGCTGCCGTACGTCTCCAATGCCGTGCCCGAAATCCAGGGCGGCGCCACGGTGCGGCTGGGCGATGTCGATTACCAGACCAGCGTGGATTCAACGACGCCGCCTTACACCACCGTGCGAAGCTGGCCGGTCGCAGAGGGCACATTCTTCAGCGACGCCGACGAAAGGAGCTATGGGGCCGTGGCCGTTCTGGGCCAGACGGTCGTCGACAACCTTCTGCCGGACGGCGGCGATCCGATCGGCCAATATGTTCTCATCAACAATATTCCGTTTCAGGTGATTGGCGTGATGTCGCCCAAGGGAGCAGGCAGCTTTGGCCAGGATCAGGACGACGTTGTGTTCATACCGCTGTCGACCGGAATGCTGCGCGTGTTCGGCCAGCATTACGTGCGCTCGATCACCGTTGCGGTCAGCGACCTCAGCCAGATGAGCGCGGTCCAGGACCGGGTGACCAGCCTCATCACCGCGCGGCACAACGGCATCCAGGACTTTTTCGTGCGCAACATGGCCGAAATCCTTGAAACCGCGACGTCTGCCCAGAATACGCTCACGGCATTGTTGGGATCGGTGGCTGCTATTTCCCTCCTCGTGGGCGGCATAGGCGTCATGAATATCATGCTGGTCAGCGTGACGGAGCGGACCCGCGAAATCGGCATCCGGATGGCTACCGGCGCCCGGATGCGGGATATCCTTCAGCAATTCCTGACCGAAGCGACGGTGGTTTCGGCCCTGGGCGGCGTGATCGGAGTTTTGGGCGGTCTGGCCACAGGAACGCTGATTCTGACCCTGGGGACGACGGTGGCATTTACGCCCACGCCCATTATATTAGCTTTTGCTTGCGCGGTTGCGACGGGGCTCGTGTTCGGTTTTGCGCCTGCCATGAAGGCGGCGCGGCTCGATCCGGTGGTCGCGCTTGCGAGCGAATGATTCGAGCGGACCATCCATGAAAACCCTCCTTTCCACCACCTCCGCGGCGGCAATCGTGTTTGCACTGGCAGGTTGCGCAACGCCGACGCCCGAGGCCCTGAAACCAACCGATGTTCCGGCCGCGTTCACGGCCCCGCAGGAACAGAGCGCGCAGGTCTGGCCCAACCAGGACTGGTGGAAGGGCTTCAACAGCGACGAACTGAACCAGATCATCGCAACGGCGCAGACCGACAATCTGGACCTTGCAGACGCCATGGCGCAGGTGCTTCAGGCCGAGGCGAATACGGAAATCGCCGGATCCACCCTCTTTCCGCAGATTGACGCCGAAGGAACGGCGAACCGTGCTGGCAGCAAGAAGATTCAGACGGTCGGAAAGAACGGAAAAAAGCGCACGGTCGCCGGCGGCACGGCCAATTCGTTCGGCGCAACGCTTAACGCAAGCTACCAGCTTGATCTGTTCGGCAAGGCCCGGTCCGATCTGGAGGCCGCACGGGAAAACCTGAAATCGGCGCAGTACGCGCAGGAAGCCGTGGCGCTCACCGTTGTGGGCGATACGGCCGACACCTATTTCGATGTGCTGGCGCTGAGGCAACGGCTTGCCATCGCCCATCAGAACCTGGACGCCGCCAACCGCATTCTGACCATCACCAAGGCGAAGGTCGAGAATGGCGTTTCCTCCAATCTCGACCTGGCGCAGCAACAGGCCCTTGTGGCGGGCATTCAGGCCGAAATTCCGCCGCTCGAAGAAGAAGAGCGCGAGGCGCTTTACGCGCTGGCCATTCTTCTCGGGAAGGCGCCCGAAGGCTTCGATGTGAAAGGCCAGTCCATCGACGGCATCACGATTTTGCCGGTGAAGCCGGGCATTCCGTCCGAATTGCTGGAGCGCAGGCCCGACGTCTCGCAGGCGCTTTCCAATCTTGCCGCGGCGCACGCCAACCTGAACGCTTCGCGGGCTGCGTTCTTCCCGCAGATTTCGCTGACCGGATCGGGCGGCTATGCGAGCACCGCGCTTTCGACCCTGTTCAGCAGCCAGGCCTTTGCCTGGAGCATCGGCGCATCCATCGTGCAGACCATCTTCGATGGCGGCCAGCTGATCGGGCAGAACAACCTCGCCTATGCCGAGGAGCTCCAACTGATCGCCGACTATCGCAAGGCGGTGCTGAATGCCTTCTCCAATACCGAAAGCGCGCTGGGCCAGGTCTCGTCCTTTGCGCAACAGACCAAGAGCCTGCAGGACGAGGTGAACGCCGCGGCCGAAGCTTTCCGCATTTCCGAGCTGCAATACCGCGAAGGCACTGTTGACCTGCTGAACGTGCTGCAGGCGCAGCAGACCCTGTTCAGCGCCCAAGACGAGCTGGTGCAGGCAAAGCTTGCCTATCTCCAGGCGGAGGTCAGCCTGTACAACGCCCTAGGCGGCGGCTGGACGGAGGCGCAGAACCCCGACACAACGCCGACCGTTGGCAAGCATCCGGACAACTACATCCTGCCGATCCTTCCGTTCTGAAGATTTTTCGGCATTGGTGCAGCCGCGATACACCCCCGGCGCCGATTTCCGCGCCTGCGCACGGGACAAGACAGATCCCAGGCGACGGCTGAGTCCACGATCTGCCGCAAGAAATGTTTCGCGGCGCGCACAGGCCGCGAGGTGACGACGCCAGACCAGCGCGGGTTCTTTTTCTTTCACACAAGGGGCGAATACCAACGCGGCAAAGCACGGGGCCGCGCGAAGATTTAAGGCACAATTGTGGAGATTGGAGTGAGAATAGCAGAAGACGGGTCCCGTGTCAAGCATTCCTTCCCTTTTTAGGAAGCATGCATCGCAGGCGGTACAGCCATCCGAATCAAAGGCTTGGCGAAGCATCGCCCCGCTGTTCCAATCCAAATAGGATTTTTGATTCGCGGCCTGCGCAGAACATGAGCTTTGGGGATTTCGAGCGGGCAATCATCTCACCCGCGCTGAGGCAGATCGCCCAGCATTGGAACAGTGCACGCGCCGGCCGGCGGATGCCCGCCTGGAGCGACATCAAGCCAGCGGCGATCGCACCGCATCTGCCGATCGTTTGGGCCTATCGCTACGACGCCGCAGCGGACAATTTCATCGCACGGCTTTCCGGCGAGCGGATCGCGCAGGTCTTCGGCAAGAATCTGCGCGGCCTTTCCATGCGCGATATCTATCCGCCGGCCGACTACCCGCGCCTGTTTGCGCGCGTGAAGCGCGTTGTGACCGAACCGGCCTTTCATCGCAACGCGGGGCTGGTATTCCGTCATGTGGACCGCCATGGCATTGGCGAGCGGATCATCATGCCGCTTGCCACCGACGGAACGCATGCCGATGGCATCGTGGGCGCCACCGAATACGAAAACCGCTTCGCCTCCGAACAGGACAAGCCGGAAAGCGAAGAGTGGTTCGCGCTCGACTAGGTTGGGCACCGGCCCGGGCCAGGTCGCCTCAAGATCCTGAAGATCCCAAAATGCCAAGCATGGCATTAAGCTCTTGCTAAGCGGAAACCTGCGACCATGGGCGGCCATTTCCGGACAGCCCATGGCGAACAGGCAGGCATTCGGGCGACGCGTTCAGGCGCAACCGCGCGTCAACAAGCGAGCTGCGCCTGTTTCCCCGCCCGCGCCGGCCGCGCGCGATGAAATTCCCCGATCCGCCGGCGAACCGGCACATGCATTTGAGATCGCACAGCCTTCGGTCGATGCCGAACTGGAAGAATGGAAAAGGGCACGGCGGAAGAATTTCAGGATTCCCTGGCGCCCGCTTTACCTGATGGCATCGCTCAGCTTCGGAATCGCATCTTTCGTATTGCCTGATTCGGTAAACAGCGACGTGGATTACCTCCTCTATTTTCTTATGGCTGCCAGCTTCTATGCGGGCATCAAGAAGCGCCGCGAGAAAAAGGCCGCCGCCTGACGCCACTTTCCGGCAAAATCCGGCTATCGTGAGCCGGCAGGCACAGCGGGGGCAACGATTTATTCCCAACTGCTATTGGTGCTGGCTGTGGGCGCTATCGGCGTCCTGCACACAATGGTGCCCGATCACTGGGCGCCCATCGCCGTGATGGCGCGCCAGCAGGGCTGGAGCCGGACCGAAACGATCCGCGCGGCCGTGGGCGCCGGCACCGGCCATGTGACCTCAACGCTTGTGCTGGGGCTGATTGTTTGGCTCGCAGGTATCGCCGTGGTCAAACGCTTCGGCGGCTGGATCGAGATCGTCTCCAGTGCGGCGCTGATCGGCTTTGGCGGCTGGATTGCCCTTTCGTCGCTGCTGGAGATGCGCCACGAAGCGATGCACCGTCATCAGCACGAACATGGCCATCCCCATACGCATGAGCACGACCACGCCCACGAACGGCGCGGGCGAACGGCGTTGCTTCTGATCCTTGGCTCATCGCCCATGATCGAAGGCTTGCCGGCCTTCTTCGCCGCCGGGCGGCATGGTTCGGGCCTGATTGTTCTGATGTCGGTGGTGTTCGCCGCCAGCACGATTGCGACTTATGTCGTGTTCTGCAGCGTTTCGGCGGCGGGATTGCAGAGGCTTTCGCTGGGGCCGCTGGAACGCTATGGCGAAGTGCTGAGCGGGGCCATCATTGCGGCGGTCGGCCTGGTCTTCTGGATATGGCCCGGCCTGTGAGCCCTACTGCGCGGCAGTCGCGGCCTATCTGTGACCCAGCACCCGATGCGGCCTGTAAGGCTTTTCCAGCGCCCTGATCTCGTCGGGTTCCAGCTTCAGTGAAACCGCCTTGATCGCTTCGTCCAGATGATGCGGCTTGGACGCGCCCACGATGGGGGCGGTCACGCCGGGCTTGTGCAGGAGCCAGGCCAGCGCAACTTGCGCATTGGAGACGCCGCGCCTGGCGGCGATGGCGCTGACCGCATCCACCACGTCGAAATCGCTGTCGTCATAATACATCTGGTGCGCAAATTCGTCGGATTTGGCCCGCGCGGTTTCGGCATTGGCGCCGGCCTGCTCGCCGCGCTTGCGGTTGCCGGCGAGAAAACCGCGCGCCAGTGGACTCCACGGAATGACCCCGATGCCTTCGGCAATGCAGAGCGGAATCATTTCGCGCTCTTCCTCGCGATAGACGAGATTGTAGTGGTTCTGCATGGAGACGAAACGCGTCTTGTGCGCTGCATCGGCCTTGGCCAGATATTGCGCGAACTGCCACGCATACATGGACGAGGCGCCGATATAGCGCGCCTTGCCGGCCTTCACCACATCGTGCAGCGCGTCGATGGTTTCTTCCATCGGCGTCGACGGGTCGAAGCGGTGGATCTGGTAGAGGTCCACGTAATCGTGACCCAGCCGTTTCAGGCTGTTGTCGATCGCGTGCAGGATATGCTTGCGCGAAAGGCCGCCCTGATTGGGCGAATTGCCCATCGGCATAAACACCTTCGTCGCAAGCACATAGCTTTCACGGCTTCCGGCATATTCCCTGAGCGCCCGGCCCGTGACCTCTTCGCTCGCACCTATCGAATAGACGTCGGCGGTATCAAAGAAGTTTATGCCCGCTTCCACGGCGCGCCGGAAAAAGGGGCGGGCGTCTTCCTCGCCCAGAATCCAGTCCCGCCATTTGGGGGAGCCATAGGTCATGCAGCCGAGGCAGAGGCGGGAGACCTTCAGGCCGGTCTTGCCGAGAGCGACGAATTCCATGGGGACAGCTCCGTTTGAGGGCTTCCCGATGTTACCCCATACGACAACGCCGTCACCGGCGAAGTGGAGTCATGGCTCATAAAGCAATCCCACGCTCACGATACGCGGCGCGCCATAGCTGAACACGCCCAGCGTGGATTCCTGTGTCGCCACATTGGCGTTGAACAGGTTGTCGGCGGCCAAGAAGGCTGACCAGGCCGGCGCGACCTGCCAGTCAACGCGCGCATCCACGGTGAGCGCCGAACCCAGCCTGAGCGTGTTGAGATCGTCTTCGAAACGGGAACTTTCCCAGCGCAGGTTGGCTGCGAGCGTGAGCGGATCGAGCGGCTGCCATAAGATCCCGCCGGTGATCGTGGCAAGCGGGGCCTGCGCCGGCCGCTTCCCGTTCAACGCATCGCCCGGATCGCGCACGCGCGCATCGGTGAGCGAGACCGCCGCGCGCATCGCGAAGGCGTTGGAAAGATGATGTTCGGCATCAGCCTCGAGGCCGACTGCCTCGATATCGGGGATGTTCTGACGCTCGGAAAGCGTGCCGCAAGGGATGGGGGGCGTTCCGCAGGTGACCGTTCCGATCGTTACGTTGGCGACGGCATCGTGCAGCCGGTTCCAAAATATGTCTGCGTCCCAGGCCAGCCAAGGCTCATCGCCGCCCCAGCCGATTTCGGCTCCGTACAGCCGCTCAGGCTTCAGGTCGGGATTCTGGTTCGTCACATTGTTGCCGACGCGAAACGGGCGATAAAGCTCGTTCAGCGTCGGCGGGCGAAATCCGGAATAGGCAGCCGCCCGCAGATATTGGCCATCGGAAAAATTGCGGCGCAGGCCGGCACGACCCGTGGGAACAATGCCGCTGCGACTGTCAAAACGGGTCTGGCTGACCGGCGCGCCCGTTGCAATCGATGAAATGTCCAGATGACCTTGCGCCGTGGACCAGGCATCGCCGCGCAAGCCTGCGGTCAGAAGCCAATCTGCCGTATCGTAGGCCCCTTCCGCATAGAGGCCGCCAACCGTCATCTTGCCGCCGGAGCGGCGCATGTCCTGAAAGTCCGGCGCAACGAAAAGGAAGTGCTCGCGCGATTCGCCGCTGTCCGCGCGGATGTCGCCGCCCGCTTCCCAGCGAATGTGTCCCGCCATGCCGACGAGGGCCAGATTGCTCCCCAAGCCCAGAGCCGGCGTGGCAAATTGGTCGTTGGCCGGGGTCGTGAAACTGCGGTCCGGCGCGGTGGCAACGGATGTATTGGAGAAATTGCTGCGAACGACCCACGCCTGCACGCGCCAGCCCGGACGTTCGGGCGTCGCCGCCGCCGCGAATGTAAGGCTGCCGGTAACGCCCCTGGACTTTGCTTCTGCGCCGACGAGCCCCGCGCCTTGCGCGACGTCGTAAACGCCGACGCGCGCAGAGGCCAGCACATCGCCGAACATTTCTTCCGCCCGCAACGAGGCCGAACCGGAATCGAGCCGCAGATGATTGTCGGCGGCGCCACGCTGTGCCTTATCAACCGGAATCCATCCATCACTACGCTCGCCGGCGACGCTGCCGAGCAGTTTGAGATTTCCGAGCGCTGTTCCGCCGGACGCCGCGACCCGATAGGTGCCGAGCGCGCCAGCCGAAACATCCGCTGTCGAAACGCCGCTTGCACCGGACCTTTCGTCCAGCGTGATCGTGCCGGTCAGCGCGCCGGCCCCGTAAGGACCGGCGCCGGCGCCGCGCACAACTTCGGCCGAGCCAATATCCTCCGGCGGAAGCGCGGCCCAAATCACCCAGCCGCCGAACGGGTCGTTCACCGGGACGCCATCGAGAAGCACGAGCGCCCGGCCCGCCCCCGAAGGCGCGATCGCGCGCAGGGAGACACCCTGGATCGTCGGGTTGGCATTGAGACTCGTCGAGCGGCGGAAGAGCGACAGGCCCGGCACCTGCTCCAGCGACGCATCAAGCTGATTGAAAGCCTGAAGCTCGCCCTGATCCAGAGTGACCGATGAAAAAGCCTCCTGCCCCACGGGCCGCGGCGGGCTCGCCGTGACGACAACCGTTTCGACCGATTGCGACGTTTGCGCCGATGCCGGAAAGGCACCCAGAAAAAAAGCGCCTAAGCTGAGCGCGACAAGCCGCTTCAAATTCGCATTCCCCGCATCCCGGACACATTATCGTGCGCTATTGGGCGGCTCGCCAGACGCGCTTGCGGGGCGCCGGCGACTTTCCGTTGCAGCCGTGACCCACTCGCGCCACTATGTATCAAGGCAGAACAAAGGGGAGAAAAATGCGCGCAATCTTTGCCGGATTTGCGATGGGTGCCATCCTGGCGGGGGGCCTGGCGCTTGCAGCCGATGTGCCCGCCTATGTGAGCGCCGCGATCGCCGACAAAGCCCGGCCGGCCGAAGATGTGGCGCGCGATGCGGACCGCAAGCCCGCAGAGATGCTGATGTTCGCCGGCATCAAACCCGGCGACAAGGTCGTGGACCTCATTCCGGGCAAGGGCTACTTCACCAAAATCTTCGCAAAGGCCGTGGGCCCCACGGGCCATGTCTATGCCTTCGAGCCCAGCGAACTTGACCCCCTGTTCAAGAAGCGCAACCTGCCGATTCCCACCGGCACCGATCCGAATTACCCGAACGTCTCTTACATCCACCAATCGATCAACGATTTCTCCACGCCGGAGCCCGTGGACGTGGTGTGGACGTCGCAGAACTATCATGACATGCACGATTCCTTCATGGGACCGGCCGACATGTCGAAAGTGAACAGGGCGATCTTTGCCGCGCTCAAGCCCGGCGGGCTTTACATCGTGCTCGATCACGCTGCGCAGCCGGGCTCCGGAACACGCGATACGGACACGCTGCACCGCATCGATCCTGCGGTCGTGAAGCAGGAGGTATTGGCGGCCGGTTTCGAATTCGCCGGCGAAGACGACGCCCTTCGCAATCCCAACGATCCGCTTACCGTCAAGGTCTTCGACCCGTCCATCCGCGGCCACACGGACCAGTTCATCTACAAATTCCGGAAGCCGGCGCACTAGGCCCGACCTAGCCGGACAGGGAACTTTTCGCCGGCTCGCGGCATTTTCTTGCGTGAATTTCCTGCGCGAGGAGCGTCATGCTGCGTTGGGCTTTGCTTTTCCTGATTCTCGGGCTGATTGCCGGTGCGCTCGGCTTCACCGGCGTGGCGGGCGCCTCAATCGCCATCGCCAAGGTGTTGTTCTTCATCTTCATCGCCATCTTCCTGGCGATGCTGATCCTGGGATTGACGGTCTATCGAAAAATCGAGGGGCCCTGACCCGAGGCGCCGTGAAGCGCCTGCTACCGGCCAGGCGTGCCCAAATGTTCGAGACTGGCCGCAGCCGGCCCGACGAGTTCGCCGCGGTGGCGCGGCAATACGCCGGGGAAATCGCTTTGCAGCCAGGCGATCAGTTTTTCCCGCACCAGGCAGCGCAAGTCCCAAGCATCGCCGGAATTGCGCGCGCTCACAAGCGCCCGCAGCTCCACCACATTTTCCCGGGCATCGGTCATCTGGAGGTTGACGACCTTGCCATCCCATAACGGGCACTGCTTCACGATCTCTTCCAGTTTCGCGCGCACCCGATCCACCGGCACGGTGTAATCCATGTAGAGCACGACGGATCCGATGAGGTGCGCGGTTCTGCGCGTCCAGTTCTCGAAGGGATTTTCAAACAGCCATGACAGCGGAACGATCAGCCGGCGCAAATCCCACAGGCGGACGACGACGTAGGTCGAGGTCAGCTCTTCAATCCAGCCCCATTCGCCCTGGATGACCACCGCGTCGTCAAGGCGTATCGGCTGGGTGATGGCAAGCTGCATGCCGGCAAACAGATTGCTGAGCAGGGGACGGGCCGCAAGCCCGGCCACAACGCCCGCGACGCCCGCGGAAGCAAAAAGGCCGATGCCATATTCGCGCACGGAGTCAAATGTCATGAGGGCAAAGCCCGCCGTGACAAGCGCGATCATCACCGCCGCAGCCTGTCTCAGGATGCGAACTTGCGTGGCAGCCTTGCGCGCCAGCAGATTGTCCGAGGAATCCAGTTTCAACCGACCGACGTAGCGCTCGGCCGCGATGTTCGCGCCCACCGCAGCGCCCCATCCGATCAGCACGATCACGCCCGCGGAAAGAATGCGCTGCGTCACATCCTGAACCGCATGACTGGCATGGACCAGGGGCATGGCAATTCCGACCGCCACAATGACGAATGCAAAGCGGGCCATGAGCCGGGTGCGGAGGAACAGCTCCCGCAGCATCGGGTGCCAGCGGCGCGAGAGACGTCCGACAACCGCAATAATGACATCCTGGGCGATGCTGGCGCCGGCTACGATCAGCACGAAGATGATCAGCGCCGCCGCCCAATGCGGAAGAAAAAGAAGGAGACGGGAGAACGTCTGCGTCCAGTAATCCAAACCGTACCTCGCCTTTCCCGCCCGAAATCAAACGGGCGGTGAAAAGCGGAGTTCCGCCTCGTTCTTCGGCAGTCAGGCCTTCCTGGCAGCGATGTACCCGTCAACAACACTTTCCAGCACGGTCAGGGGAACCGCGCCGCAGGTAAGGATTGCGTCATGAAACTGCCGGATGTCGAATTTCGCCCCGAGCGCGGCTTTTGCCTTCTCGCGAAGCCTGAGGATCGTCAGCTTGCCGAGCATGTAGGCGCACGCCTGCCCGGGCCACACGCAATAGCGCTCCACCTCGGTCGCGCTTGACTCCTCGGGATCCCCCAGCGCGTCCATGTAGTATTTGATCGCCTGCTCGCGCGTCCACTTCATGGCGTGAATGCCGGAGTCCACGACCAGCCGCACGCCGCGGAACATGGCGTCGTGCATGTAGCCGATTCGGCCCCACGGATCGTCGGCGTACATGCCCATCTCATCGGCCAGCTGCTCGGCATAGAGAGCCCAGCCTTCGATATAGGCGGAAAAGAACGAAATCTTGCGGATCAAGGGCAACTTCGTTTCATTGGCGATCGAACCTTGCAGGTGATGGCCCGGAATCCCTTCGTGATAGGTGAGCGTGGAGAGAAGCCAGCTTGGCTGTTCCGCCGTGTCGCGCAAATTGATGTAGTACATGCCCGGACGTTTCCCATCGAGCGACGGCGCGTTGTAATAGCCGCCGGCCTGGGCCACCTCCGCGTATTTCGGAACGCGCTTGATGATCAGATTGGCTTTGGGCAGCACCCCGAAATATTGCGGCAGTCGGGCGCGGATCGTCTGCACCTTCCTGTTGAGATCCGCAATCAGCTGATCCTTGCCCGCATCGGTGTTGGGATAAATGAATTTGGGATTCTTGAACATGCCGCGCAGGCGCTCACCGACCGTGCCCTTGGTCAGGCCCAGCTTCTTCATGTCGGCGTCAATGCGCGCGGTGTAGTCGGCTACCACGTCAAGGCCCGTCTTGTGGACTTCGGCCGGGCTCATGTCCGACGTTGTCCAGAACGTCAGCGAGTCCGCGTAATAGGAATCGCCCTTCGGCAGTTTCCAGACACCGGCATCGTGCGTTGCCCTGGTGCGCGCCTTCTTGACAAATGCAACCTGCCGCTCGAGCGCGGGATAGATTTTCTCGCTGATGATCTTGACGGCCTGATTTGCATAATCGCCCTGGATGTTCTTCGCTTTGACACGCTTCGCCAGGGAGGTGGTCATCACCGACTGGTCGGCGGGAATTTTCAAAAGCGACTCAAGCTGAATCAGGGTCTTGTCCAATGCGAAATCCGGGGGCACGACGCCGAGCGCCACGTCGTGGCTGGCAACTTCGGTTTCGCGGTCCAGCGCCAGCGGCACCAAATTCAGGCGTTCCATGTAGTAGTCGGCATCGGCCTTGGACTCGACCGGCTGGACGCTGTCGAAGAAATCGGGAAGGCCGGAATAAAGGCCGGTAATCTGGCTGATGATGTAAGGCGAGCCGGCGCCGCCGCCGCCGTAGTCATAACGCTTGTCGGCTTCGTCGGTAGTGCTCAGGTTGTAGCGTACGACATCGTAGTTGATGCGATCCATACCGCTGATGGACTTCTGGTCAAACGCCACGATCTCGGAAAGCTGCTGAGACACGATCTGCTTGTTCTTCTCAATCCCGGCAAGCGAATTGTCGTCAACCTCGCCCCGCTGGTGCGCGCGCGGGCCGACGTCGAGACCAAGCTGCGTGGCCAGGAGCGGCGACCGATCCAGGTTCTGCGTCATCAGCCTGTCGAACAGGCCGTTCAGCGCAGTGCTTCCGGAATTTCCGGCGCCGGCGGCAAAGACACGCGAACCGCTTACCATCGTTGTGGCGGCAACAGCAGCCCCGGTCAGCAGGACATTGCGGCGATCAACTTTCACGACAGGCCTCCCCACGATTGTCAGAAGATGAAGTAGGACGCGGCTCCCTGGCGGACAAGGGCGGCGCGGCGCGGCAGCCATGCGCGTCCATCACATTCCCGTAATAGCCGCTATTGCAGCACATTTACGGCCGACGGCGGCAGAAAATGCTTGCGCAAATGGACGGTGGCCCATGCGCCGGCCACCACCAGGCGTGACAGCACCGCCATGTCGGCGGGCATGTTTGGCCGCCAGACATCCAGCAGAAGCGCAATGCGAAGCTCGTCGGTGGCATTCATGACCTCATGCGGATAGGTGTCGTCCCACAAGAGGCAATCGCCGTTGTCCAGAAGATGCGGCGTACCGTTTACCCATAGCGTCGCACCAAGCCTGCCGTCGGCCGTGCGGGGCATGGCAAGCCCCACATGAAAGCGCATGACTCCGCGAAATGGGCCACGGTGGACCGGAACGTGTTTTCCAGGCGCGAGAAAAGAAAACGACGCGGAGAGAACTTCCGGACACCTCGCGAGAATGGACGCCATTGTCGGACAGCTTTGAAGGTTTCCCCTGATTTCGGCACCGTAGGCCTTCATCACGAACATGCGCCATTCGCGGCCGTCGTTATCCGAGATCGGCTTTTGGGCCTTCATGATTTCATGAAAGAGCGGAACGCGTTCGAGCTTCCCGCGCACGGCAAGCGCCTCGTCGCGGATGGCTTGCCAATTCGCCGTAAAGAGCCTCGCATTCGGAAAATGGCGTTCGATGTTGAGGATCGGGGGCGCGGCAATGCGGCGGTCATAAAGCCAGCGCATCGCGTCGCCCATGCGATCGTAGATGTCCGGCATGAAAGTCCGCCCCGTACGCCGCCCTCTTTGCGCGCGCCTGTCGATCCGCAGAAATAATGGCGAAGCGGCAAAGCCACAAGATGCCGTTGCCGCGCGCATAAACGCTGATATTACAATTCGTTCAGCCCCCGGAGGGTATCTGCTCAAGCCGAATGAATGAGCATGCAGGCCATCGAGCCCCGCCGGACCGACTTACGCCCGAAACTTGGCGATAGCTTCCATAACCTGCTGAATTCAATGCCTGTTTGGGCCACGCGAATTTCCCGTGCATCGGAAAGGATTTTTGATGGCGGGGGGCTCGCCAGAAGATTAGAGTAAATTCATGCAAGGGGCGCACGCGCGCCTTTGCGGAACAGGGGGCGAGGATGCGTTTCGGGGCTCGCATCGGCACGCTGGCGTGCCTGGCGCTTTTTGGTTTTTTGGTTGTCGATTCTGCGCAGGCCCAGACGTCGGTCATGGCGCCCGGAAGCGCGGCCGTCACCGGATTTTCCGGCGTGCCTCAGGATGAAAGCGATCAGCCGATCGACCTCGATGGACCATCCTTGCGCGTCATTCAGCTGCCCGGCGGCGGCGATTTCGGCCTGGTGGATGCCCAGAAGCGATTTACCGCGCGCGCAAGCGACATCGGCCAGGTGTTCGGTGTGACGCTTGATAACCAGCCGATCCCCAACATCTATGCAGCGGCGACATCGGTTTACGGCCTGGCCATCATGACTCCGGACGGCCGCACCCGCCGCGGCGCGGCCGGCGCAGACTATGTGGCTGGGCAGTTCGGGCCAGCCGATCAAGGCGGTGGACCCAATTCGATCTGGCGCATCGACGGCAGAACCGGGCAGATATCGCTTTTCGCCAATGTCGATAACCCGACCCCGGCATCGCTTGGCGGCGTCGCCTTCGACGCGAGCACACAGCAGATTTTCGCCGCCGATCGCGCTACTGGCCTGATCCATCGCTTTTCGATGGATGGCGCCGATCAGGGTACTTACGATCACGGGCAGGAAGGCCGCGAAGCCGCCGGTCTTGATCCAGTCGCCTTCTATCCATCGGGCGTTGCGAAAATCCAGGATCATTCCTTCGATTCTCAAGATCCGGAAACATGGGGCCTGGTCCCGCCCGAGCGGCGCGTGTTCGCGCTGGCGATGCACAACGGCAGACTCTATTACTCTGTGGCGGACGGGCCCTCGATCTGGTCCGTCGGGATTGCAAACGACGGATCTTTTGCAGGCGATCCCCGCTTTGAAGTGACAGTGCCGTCGTTGCGGCGCGGCGTGGAAATTACTGCGATTACCTTTGATTCACGCGGCTGGATGTACACAGCCGAACGCGGCGCCACGACCGGCGATCCCGATTTCATGCAGGTAGCCGATGACGGACGCGCACGCGTAAAGCGCTTCCAGCCGAAGCCGCCGGACGATTCCGACCCTTCCCTTTGGGCGATGCCCGGCGATGAATACACGATCGGAACGCCGCCCGACTATCACAACGCCGACGGGGGAACCGCGCTTTATTGCAATCGCAACATCTGGTCCACCGCCGAAAGGATGATGGACGACCCCTCGCTGTCGCCGGACGAATATCCGCATGTCGATGGCCTTCAGGGCAACGACATGAACCTCGTGCGGCCGGCCAATACGCCGCCCACACAGAGCTGGTTCGTCAGCTATTACGACGATCAGGCCGATCCGCAATCGCGCGGGCACATGGGCCAGATTGCCATCTGGAATGTCTGCGGAGGCGGCACGGTTTATCCGCCGCCGGTCATTCAGGTTGGTTTCACCTGCCCGCCCGGCACCTTCTGGATCCGCGGCGAGTGTGTGCTGCCGCCGAGCTGCCCGGCCGGAACGATCTTCCGCAACGGTTTCTGCCTCTGGCCGGGGTGTCCCTGGGGATATTACCGCGATCGCGGCATTTGCCGCCGCCCGCCGCATGTCTGCCGCTGGGGCACATTTTTCCTGCGGGACCGCTGCGTGCCGATCGGATGTCCGCCTGAGCTTCGTTACGGACGTTACGGCTATTGCCGCTGCCCGGACAACCTGACCTATCGCGACGGGCGTTGCGTGCGCCGTCCGCCCTGCGATCCGTGGCTGTGGCGCGCGACGAAGGGAACATGCCGGCGCTGCCCGGATGGCTCATTCCCGCGCAACGGCCAATGCTGGCGCAGGCCGCCATGCGATCCATGGCTGCTCCGCGTGACGCACGGAACATGCAGACGCTGCCCGGATGGCTCGACGCCGCGAAATGGCGTGTGTCCGCGCCGGCCGCCGTGCGATCTGTGGCTCTATCGGGCGACCAACGGCACCTGCAAGCGCTGTCCGACCGGCGAGATGCTGCGCAACGGTCAGTGCGTGCGCCGTCCGCCATGCTTGGGCATCACAGCCGTCGGATGCAACAAGCCGTGCCGCGGCGACAACTGCATCCGCAGGAAGCCGTGCGACACGCCGGGGATCCTGGGCTGCAAGCCTGTGCGCTGCCGCGGCGCCAACTGCAACTGCCCGAATGGGCGTTGCGGCAAGGGCAACATCCACGTCATCAATCAGGGCAATCCGCCCCTGCACCGGTGCCGCGGCAGGCATTGCGGCGCGACGGGGCAGAGCACCGGCAACACGGGCAACAACAATGCCACCGGGTGCAAGGGACGGCATTGCGGAAAGGGAACCGGCAACAGCAGCCTTGGCAGCTTTTACAATAACAACAACCAGAGCGGCCGGTGCCATGGACGGCGTTGCGGTGGAAGCGGCGGCGACCACAACACCGGATTTGGCAATGGCTCCGGCCAGAGCACGGGATGCCGGGGCCGGCATTGCGGTCAAAGCGGCGGCGGCAACCAGAACAACTTCGGCAATAACGGTTTTTACAACAACAATAACAATGCTTGCCGTGGCCGGGGCTGTGGTAAGGGCAATCAGACCTTTGGCAACAGCAACAGCGGCAACAACGCCGGCGCCTGCCCGCCTGGCCAGCACCGCCGCAAAGGCCAATGTGTTCCGAACAACGACAACAATCAGGGCTATGGGAATAACAACAACGGCGGCAACAACGGCCAGCGCGGCGGCCGCAACGGGCGCGGCCGGCGCTACCAGTATTGAGAGCCGGGCGCCGGCACGCAGCCAGCGCCCCTTTCAGCCCCCTGTCTCTTCCAGAAGTTCGGCCAGATAGGACTTCCAGACGGCCGCCCATGTGTGCGTGCCATGGCCGTGCGTCTGATCGCTGGCTGGAATGACGACATAGCGGCCGTGCGGGATTTTGGCCGCGAGGCCTTCTGCAATTCCGAGGTCGGGCGGGTTGATGAAATCGTCAGCCGAATTCACCCACATCACATGCGCCCGGATTTTGCCGAGGTCTGCGGACGGATCGTAATCGCGCGAGGAATCGACCTGGTACAGAATGTCGTTGGCATCAAGCGACGCCAGCTCCTTCGCGGTAAAATCCTCCAGGAATCTGTCGGCGTCGGCTTGCGTGGGATATTCCTTCTGCATCAGACGCGGCGCGCTGCCTGCGATGGCCAGCATGTCGGCCGCGATGCGAAGCGCCATCTGCGGTTCGTTCCTGTAGTTCCCGTCATGCCATGCCGGATCGTTCCGGATGCCATCAATGAGCATTTTCCGCCAGATGCGATTGCGGCCGGAAATCTGCATGGGTTCGCAGGCGAGCGGCATGAGCGCATCCACGAAATCGGGATACTCTTCGCCCCACATGAAGCTGTGCATGCAGCCCATGGATGTGCCCATGACCAGCCGGAGATGATTGACGTGCAGGCCATCGGTAACGAGCGCATGCTCGGCGGCAACCATGTCGTGGTAATCGTAGTGCGGAAAGCGCGCGCGCAAGCCGTCGCTGGGCTTTGACGATTTCCCGTGCCCGATGTCATCCGGCAGGATGATGAAATACTTTGCCGGATCGAGCAGGCCGCCCGCGATAAACAGCACGCCGGCGAATTGCGGCCGGAAAAACTGGCGCCCGCTGCCGCCGGTGCCGTGAAGAATGAGCACCGCGTTGGTAACCTGGCCCTGCGCATCGCGCTTCGGCACTCCAAGCGTCGTGTAGTGAAGCCGCAGATTCTGCAGGACTTCGCCGGACTGGAACCTGAAACTGCCGATGACGAAGTCGCCTTCCCGCGGCTGGAGGCCGGCCGCCTCCTGCGCCTGCCCGGATGTCGCCAGCAGCGCGGTGGCAAACGCCAATGCGGCGCATCTCGGTGACACCATTGGTCTTCTCACAGGATGAAGTGGGTGAAATCCGTGTGAGCGCCCGCCGCGATAATCACGAGATCGGCCTTTCCATCGCCATTTACGTCGCCACGAATGATCGTGTCGCCCCTGGCATCGAGATGCACCGAAAGTTCGCCGGCGTGACCCGCGAGATGCGAAACGATGTGAAAGGCCTGGTTGCCCTTGGCCGACGTATTGGCATCTATCGCGCGAAGGTTGATCGTGTCGCCGTTGTGCAAATCGGCGATGATGTCACGCGCCGTGGGCGTTGAATCGGAGACATTATGATAGACAAATTTGTCCGCCCCGAGCCCACCATTCAGATAATCGCGTCCCGATCCGCCGTTCAGTACGTCATTTCCCGCTCCTCCGTAAATCTTGTCGTTGCCGGCGCCACCGCGGAGCTTGTCTGCGTAGTCGCCGGCCGCTGCCGATGGCGTTATGCGAAAGACATTGCCGTCCAGACTGATGGCATAGAGGCGGCCGCTTCCATCAACACCCCACGAGACGACGTCCTGAAGTGCGCCCGTATCGCCGCGCAGATATTGGGCAATGTTCTGGTACTGTGTGGCCTGACCGTTCACCACCCGCGTCGTCCAGAAATTGTTGCTTCCCGCATCATCGAAAAAGTAGAGGCCCTGCCCGCCGCCCGGACCGTGATAGACGTAGCCGCCGATCACCGTGTTGCCGCCGTACGGCCCCGGCTGGTGCGGAATATCAATAATCGGATAGGTGAGCGCCGGATCGTGCCTGTTGCTCGTCGCGGTGAAGGGAAAATCGCCTTCCCAGAGATTCCAGCCGAAATTCAGGCCGCCTTCGTTGCCCTTCCCGTAATCGATTTCCTCGTGTGCATTCTGCCCCACGTCGGCAATGTAGAGGTCGCCGGTCGCGGAATCGAAGCTGTCGCGAAACGGATTGCGCAAGCCATAGTCCCAAATCTCATCCCTGCCATCTTTTCCGACGAAAGGATTGTCCGAAGGAATGGCATAGTTGCGGTTCGAATTGTCAGGAAACTGATCGTGGTGCACGTCGATGCGAAGTATCTTGCCCAATAACGAATGCAGATTCTGGGCATTCCCGTTCGGGTCTCCCGCGCTGCCGCCATCGCCCATTGCGATGTAAAGATCGCCGTCGGGACCGAACGCGATCCAGCCGCCGTTGTGATTGGCAAATGGCTGATTGATCTTGAGAATGAGCTTGTAGGACCCTGCCTTGGCAAAATCCGGGTTGGCGCCGGAGCGATGATATTCCCGGATTTCCGTGTCGCCGTTGGCGTCGGTGAGATCGACATAGAATCGGCCGTTTTTTTCGTAGTTTGGGTCGAATGCAAGGCCCAGGAGGCCCTGTTCGTTTCCATGAGACAGTTGCGAGGAGGGTATCGTCAGAAACGGGGTCGAAGAGACATGATCATTGTCAAGGTTCACGATCTGGATTGCGCCTGTCTGTTCGACGACAAAAAGTTTGTTGGGTTCGCCCGGTGGAGATGCGGCAAACAGGGGGCGCGAAAACCCGGTGGCGATTTCGTTGACGTGGATGACACCGGAATTGGCGTTCTGGTCAGCATGATCGAAGCCGTAAAGGATGTCATTTCCGGCGCGGCCGGAAATCGTATCGCCAGAGTCCATTCCGGAAATAGTGTCGTTGCCGCCGGTTCCAGTCAGAGTGTCTGAAGTGATGCTTCCGCTGTTTTTCGACATGCTCACCTCGCTTGCTCAGGGCCCCCGAACGATAACAGGGAAGCGGCAGCTGGTCAGTATCGGGCATTTTCAAAAAACCGGAACAAATTGCGCTAAGGATTGCTGGCAGTGGGGCCTTCGTACTCGGCAACCAGAGGGGGTTCGGTATCGGTCGCAAATCCGCGAAACAGGCCGACGCTGTTCCACATGGTTTCGACATGACCGTTCCTGTCGATTCCGATAAGCGCCCCATCCCCGTCCTTGAACCGGCCAAGCAACCCCTTCAGGTCCGCCTGCATGGCATCGTGCATGGTCTGATGGCCATACAGCATGCGGTCGGCCACATCCTTGGCAATGTTGAATCGGATGAAATATTCGCCGTGGCCGGTGGCCGAAAACCCGGCGACCGCATCATTGGCATAAACGCCGTCGCCGACCAGCGGTGAATCGCCGACCCGGCCGGGAATTTTCGCATCGTATCCGCCCGTGGACGTGCCGGCCGCGATATGCCCGCAGCGGTCGAGCGCCACCGCCCCCACAGTCCCGTGTTCGACATTGTTCGCGCCCGGCTTCCGTGTGTTGTTGAAATAGGATGGCGGGACCAGGTCTACGCCCACGCTTTGCAGCCAGGTCTGCCCCCGGTCGCCGACCATCAGGACGTGGGGCGACTTCTCCATCACCAGTCGCGCGGCGTGAATCGGATTTTTCACGGCAGTCATCGAAGCAACACCGCCAGCGCGAAGACCGTTACCATCCATGATGGCCGCGTCGGTCTCCACAATCCCGGCGCGATCGGCGATGGCGCCCTTGCCGGTGTTGAAATTGCCGGAATCCTCGAATGTGCGAACGATCTCTTCGACCACATCCAGGCTCGACGCGCCGGCTGCCAGCTCGCCGCGCGCCCTGACGAGGGCTGCCTGCATGATCGCAAGCCGTCCATTGTCTCTGACGGGCTGGCTGATTTCGCCCCCATGCACGACCACCGCGAAATGCGGACTCTGCGTGCATTGGCCCGTCTGGGCATGGGCGGCGGCTGTTGCAAGTGCGAAGACGGGCGCGGCCAGACAGAAATGACGGTACATGTTGTTCCTCGTGATCGGGCGCCCTGCTGCGTTATAGCGCAGCATTTTCGCTTTCCGAATGCCTGATATCCGTTCTTTTGGGGTGGCGCTGCGGATTTGCGCCGATACGATGGCACCGGAGCGCGGAATTATCAGGGGGCTTTCATTCCATGCACCGCTCAATGTTGCTCGCCACAGCCGCAGCCTTTGCTGTCGCCACCGCCTATGCCGCCTCGCCCGTGCCCGCCACGGGACCTTCGGACGAAGCCACCCTGGAAAAGAATTTCCGGGCGGCGGTGAACCGCGACGAGATGCGCGATTGGCTGAAAAATCTCGCTTCCGAGCCCAACCATGTCGGCTCGCCGCACGACAAGGCGAATGCGGAGTTCATCCTGTCGCTGTTCAAGAAATTCGGCTGGGACGCGCATATCGAAACCTTCCAGGTGCTTTATCCCACCCCGATTGCAGAGACGCTGGAGATCACGGGGGCCCATCCGTGGACGGCGACGCTGCAGGAAAAGCCCATCCCTGGCGACACAAGCGCAACGGCGAAAGACCCCGCCCTGCCCGCCTACCTGGCCTATCAGGGCGATGGCGATGTGACGGCGCCGCTCGTCTATGTGAATTACGGAATGCAGGACGACTACAAAACTCTCGCGCGCCTTGGCGTAAGCGTGAAGGGCAAGATCGTGATCGCGCGCTATGGCGCGGGCTGGCGCGGTTTGAAACCGTTGCTGGCACAGGAACACGGGGCCATCGGATGCATCATCTATTCCGATCCGTCCGATGACGGCTATTCCACCGACGCGGTGTATCCCAACGGCCCGGCAAGACCGCCGCAGGGCATTCAGCGCGGCTCGGTTGCCGACAGCTCCTATTTCAACGGCGACCCCCTGACGCCGGATGTGGGGGCAACGGCCGACGCCAAGCGCCTGACGCGCGAGCAGTCTCCGGTCATCCTGAAGATTCCCGCCCTTCCGGTTTCCTATGCCGATGCGCAGGTTCTGCTGTCGCACATGACCGGCCGCGTCGTGCCCGGCGGCTGGCGCGGACGGTTGCCGATCACCTATCGGGTGGGACCAAGCGATGTTCCGGTCCACCTGATGGTGAAATCGGACTGGAGCCTCAAGCCCATCTATGACGTGATCGCGACCCTCAAGGGATCAACCTATCCCGATCAGTGGATCGTGCGCGGCAATCACCATGACGGCTGGGTGGAAGGCGCCAGCGATCCGCTCTCCGGTCAGATCGCCCTGATCGAAGAAGCCCGTATCCTGGGCGACATGGTTCGCAAGGGCTGGCGCCCGAAGCGCACGATCGTTTACGGAAGCTGGGATGCCGAGGAGCCCGGCCTTCTTGGTTCGACCGAATGGGCCGAGACCCATGCGGCGGAGCTGATGCAGAAGGCCATTCTCTACATCAACACTGACAACAACGCGCGCGGCTTCCTTGCGGCCGGCGGAAGCCAGGATCTCGAGCATTTCGTGAACGGGGTAGCTGACCAAATCTCGGACCCGGAAACACATGTCTCCATCGGACAACGGCGGCGTGCGGTCATTCGCGTGGACGCGCTGGAACCCCATTCGTCCGATCCGGCGACGGTGGCGAGGATCAAGGCAGAGGCCGCAATTGCAGCCAATCCGGCGAAGGATTTTCCCATCGACGCGCTGGGGTCGGGCTCGGATTATTCCGTCTTCCTTGAGCACCTTGGCGTGCCTTCACTCGACCTGCGCTTCGGCGAAGAAGGCGATTCCGGCGGCGTCTATCATTCGCGCTACGACACCTTCGAGCATCACAGCCGCTTCGTGGACCCGGGCTTCGTTTATGACGGGCTGCTGGCGGAAACCGTGGGCAGCGCGATCCTGCGCGCGGCCGACACCGATCTGCCCCTGCAGAAACCCGGCAACCTTGCCGACGACGTGGACCGGTATCTGAAGGAGATCAAGAAGCTCGCCGACGCCAAGCGCGAAGCGCAACAGACGCAAGCCAAGATGATTGCTGACAACGTTTTCAGGCTGGCCGACGATCCGACCAAGACGAGCGGGCCGCCCATTGTTCTGAAACCGGTCCCGCAGATCAACTTCTCGGCCCTCGACAGCGCGGTGAAGAAACTCAAGGCCAGCGCAAAAGCCTATGACGAGGCCTTTGCGAAAAATGCGGCCCATCTTTCGCCGGAGGCCCGCAAAAGGCTGTGGGCCGTGATGCAATCCATCGACCAGACGCTCGCACCGCCCGTGGGGCTGCCGGTCGGGCGCGGTTGGTACAAGAATCTGATCTACGCACCGGGGCGCTACACCGGCTACGGCACCAAGACGCTGCCCGGCGTGCGCGAGGCGGTTGAGGACGAACGTTGGGACGACGCCAACAAATACGTGAAAATCACGGCGGACGCCCTGAATGCCTATAGCGGCCGGCTGGACCAGGCGGCCGCGATCCTGAACGGGAAATAGCCCGAACGCGGTTCCGTTCCGGCGGGACTGACAACTTGTCATTTCCCGCCGGATGCCCGATCATGCCCGGCGAAGCGCTTTCAAGCAGCGGCCGCGCATGGAGCATTTTGACGTCGTGATCGTGGGCGCCGGACTTTCCGGCATCGGCGCGGCCTGGCACCTGCAGACGCTTTGCCCGAACAAACGCTACGTCATCCTCGAAGGCCGGGATGCGATCGGCGGAACCTGGGACCTGTTCCGTTATCCGGGCATCCGCTCCGATTCCGACATGTACACGCTGGGCTATCGCTTCAAGCCCTGGCGCAATGCCAAAGCGATTGCCGACGGGCCTTCGATCCGCGCCTATGTCCGCGAGACGGCGAGCGAAAACGGAATCGACCGCCATATCCGCTTCCGGCATCTGGTCAAGCGCGCGAACTGGTCATCGGCCGACGCGCGCTGGACCGTGGAAGCCGAAGTGGACGGCGCAGTCGCAAGATTCACCTGCAGCTTCCTGTTCATGTGCAGCGGCTACTACAGCTACGAAGGCGGGCATGATCCGGACTTCGCGGGGCGCGCGGATTTCAGGGGCCCGATCGTTCATCCGCAGAAATGGCCGGACCATCTGGACTACAAGGGCAAGCGCGTGGTGGTGATCGGCAGCGGCGCAACCGCCGTGACGCTGGTGCCCGAAATGGCGAAAGAGGCGGCGCTGGTGACGATGCTGCAGCGATCGCCCACCTATGTCGTTTCGCGGCCCGCCGAAGACCGGATGGCGAACTGGCTGCGCAGGAACATCTCGGCGCGCGTGGCCTATGCGGTGACGCGCTGGCGCAACGTGCTGCTCGGCATGTGGTTCTTCAATCTCGCGCGCAAGAAACCGGAGAAGACCAAGAAGGGCCTGATCGATCTGGTGCGCAAGGAATTGCCGGGGTACGACGTGGATACGCATTTCACGCCCCGCTACAACCCTTGGGATCAAAGGCTGTGCCTTGTGCCCGACAGCGACCTGTTCGAGGCCATCCGGGAGGGCAGAGCCGCGGTTGTGACCGGCGAGATCGACCGCTTCACGGCCGGCGGAATCCGGCTCAGGAACGGCCAGGAGATAGCCGCCGACATCATCGTCACCGCGACGGGGTTGAAGCTCATTCTGCTGGGCGGAATGCAGGTGAGCATCGACGGGGTGCGCAAAAACATGGCGCAGACCATGACCTACAAGGGCATGATGTACAGCGATGTGCCGAACCTTGCGTCCTGCTTCGGCTATACAAACGCGTCATGGACGCTGAAGTGCGACCTGACCTGCGAGTATGTCTGCCGCCTGCTGAACCATATGGACAGGAACGGATATGCCGTGGCCATGCCGCGGCGCGATCCTTCCGTTGGCGAGGCGCCGTGGATCGATTTCAGTTCCGGCTATATCCAGCGCGCGCTCGACATCCTGCCCAAGCAGGGCAACAGGCGGCCCTGGAAGCTTTACCAGAATTATGTGCTGGATCTGGCGACGCTGCGCTTCGGCAAGGTGGACGACGGCACCATGCACTTCGCAAAAGCGCCCGCAAAAGCGGCTGAACCGGCGCGCGCGCCCGCAATGGCGGCGGAATAGCACGCCTGCCGTTGCAGCGATTTCCGGGCTTCACGCCGCGCAAGAGCGGACGGAACGGCCGTGGCGGACAGGGAGGGATTCGAACCCCCGGTACCCTTGCGAGTACGCCGCATTTCGAGTGCGGTGCTTTCAACCGCTCAGCCACCTGTCCGCGGGGGGCGGAACCTAGCCTTGGCCCATATCTGCCGCAAGCCGCCTATTGTCCGGCACCGCCCGGATGCGCGATGTTCGCGGCATGGCCAGGGCATTGCGTTTTGCCATCTGGACGGGAGCGCTTCTTGCCGCAGCGCCCGCCTTTGCCGCGCCAGGATCGGCGCGCGATGTGGCCGATTTCACCGCCCTGGAAGCGCAGTGGCTGCACGCGATTGCGGCGCATGACACGGCCGCCCTTTCGCGCATTCTGGCGCCCGACTTCAGGGACACGGCGTGGAACGGCCGTGTGCGCGACAGGGCCGCAATGCTGGCGCGCGCGCAAAGCGCCAACACCGCCGCCGACCAGCGGCTGAGCGACATCGAAGTGCGCCGCTATGGCAAGGTGGCGATCGTGACCGGCCAGAACAACGTGGGCGGCATCGGCCCGCACCAGACCGCCATACGCTTCACCGACGTGTTCGTGTGGCGGCAGGGCCGCTGGCAGGCGGCAAGCGCACAGGAAACGCTGATTTCGCCGTGAACGACCGCGCGGCCTAGCGGTTTTCGCCGGCAAGCCATTCCACGCGCCACGACGCATTCCTTGCCGGCGCAAGGCGGGGCGCGATCTGCGCGAGCGCGCCGCGCATTTCGGAATCGAAGCCGAATGGCGCGTTCACGGCAACGAGCCCCGCGGCGGCAAGCCGGTCTGCGGCGCGCGCGCCGGTATCGAATGTGACGGCGCAAAGCTTCGCCATTCCGGCGTTGATCAATTCGCCGATGGCCGCATCGGCCGCCGCGGCGGATTTGAGCGGATACCACCAGAGGCAAATTCCGGTGGCGAAGCGCCGGTGCGCCGCGACCAGCGCCCGCGCGGCTTCCACGAATTCGTCGTCACGCTCATAGGGCGGATCGACCAGCACAAGCCCGCGGCGTTCGGGCGGCGGAAGCAGCGCCTTCAGCTGCGCATAACCATCGCCTTCGACGGCGCGCGCCCTGGCATATGGCGCAAGCGCCCGCTTCAGCTGCGCAAACTCTTCCGGATGCTTCTCGATCGCCACGAGGCGGTCTTGCGGGCGCAGGAGCCTGGCGGCGATGAGCGGCGAGCCGGGATAGCGGCCGGGGCCCGCGCTTCGCACGATTTCAAGATAGGCCGCGAGCAGGGCCGGATCGTCCGCAGACGGATGAAGGCGGCCGATGCCCGCCTGCGCTTCGCCCGTTTTGGCCGCCTCGGGCGCGGCGAGATCATAAAGCCCGCGGCCGGCCTGGGCATCGATGACGGCAAAGCCTTTTTCCTTTTTCTGCAGATGCCGGATGAGCGCGACGAGCGCGATGTGCTTGATCACATCGGCGAAATTGCCCGCGTGGTAGGCGTGGCGGTAATTCATGGCGCCTTCCTAGCGCGGCTGGGCGGAAATTGCGCCCCGACGCAACATCTTGCGGGCCGGCGGGATATTCGTTTGCAGAAAACGCGCAAAGCTTTGCTGAAAAGCCGCAGAGGCGGCCCCGCGGCACAAGATATGGCGACTTTTATCCTATATCTTGTAGTTGTTTTTCAGAAAATCCGGACCCCCCCCTCCCCCACTCCTCCTCCGTGCCGCCGGGGACGAAAAACGGGCAAACAGGGGCCAAAGCGGCCGGCCCCGGCCACCCCCGCGAATCGCCGGCTCAAGGATAAGATATTTTAGGAAGAAATACAAGAATTCTGCGCGCTGTCAGATATGTCAACGCCTCGTCTGCCGAAGTGCTCGCTCGCATTCCATCGCCCGCTCAATCAATCGATCTGTCAGCCTGCCGACAATGGCAAGATCAAGCCCTTCCCGATGGACACGCGCACGAACTTTGCTCACTTCGTCGGGCAGGCGCCGTGCGGTGGCGAGCAACGTTGCCATGAATTCGTCGGCATCAATATGGACTTCGCGAACGAGTTTTTTCCATTGCCGCGAAGCAATCTGCATAACGAGATACTCGCCCCCGATCTTCATGGAGAACTTCGCCTTCTGAAGGTCGATGTCGCCGTACGGCAGGACACTGGCGATGTCGTAAAGCGGCGCGAGACGCACGCGCGGACCCGCCGTTAACAGCAAGGAATAATTCTTGGCGTGCGTGTCGGTTCCGGCGATGAGCCAGTTAAACGCGATGGAGTTAACGAACGTCGCCACATCCTCGCTGCGCTCGCTGGAATGCGTGCGCAGCAGATTGATGATGTCAGCGATGCCGGGACCACCTTCAGCCTGATATTTGCGCGTCGGCATGATGCCGAGCGCCTGGCACATGTCCTCCTGGTGGACGCGAATGATTTCGTTGCCCGAGCGGAGCCGGTCGTAGCGTTCGACGACGATGGCGATTTCACGTTCGAACTTCATCACCTGCGATGTCGCGGTGGGAAGGCCCAGGGCGCGGGCGAGCAATAGGCAGACATGTTCATTCTCGGCATGACCGTCAAACCGTCCGGTGGGCGGTTTCAGGATATGGGTGGTCGGGATGCGTCCGGACGGAATCCCCCATTTCCCGTTCTGGAAAAGCAGCGCGGTCTTGGGCTGCGCTCCGGCAAGGCTGAACTGACCGGTGTCACGTGGCAGGCGCCACGCGGCGTGATCTTTCCTGAGCAAGCGCAGCCGTTCGGCGATGGCCCGTTCGTCCAACCACTCGACGCGGTCATCCGCGCCGCTTCTGACAGCATCCAGCCGTTCAGGTGAGACGAATTGCACCGCCCCCGCGCAGTCCTCTCCGACATGGGACAGCAGGGCGAAGGGATTGCGCGCCGAGACCTGGTATTTCCTGGCCCAGCGTTCGAGCACGAATTCGTTATCGGGAAGCAGGCCCCAGAGAAACGCCGTGACAACATCGTTGCCATGCTCTTCGGCGGCGAGCGGCATGGAAAGGGATAGCGGATACGCATTGTCCGCCTCCCGCCAATCGCGATCGTAGCGCAAGGAGAGCTTCCCACGCTTGTCTTGATGAATACGGCCGACTTCGTGGCCGGCCAGAAGCGCGACGAGTTCCCTGGTCATCGCGGCGTGCCCTTCCTGGCGGAGCGCACAATCGCGTCAATATCGACGGGCGGCACGGATGCGCCGCCTGTTTTACCGCCGGCAGCAAGCGGGATACCAAGTGCGTCCAGCGCGCGAAGAACCAGGCCGAGTTCGGCGCGGGGCTTTCCGCGCTCGACGCCGATGACCCATTGGCGAGTTGCGCCGATCCGCTTGGCGAGCGTCGCCTGGTCAAGGCCAAGCTGCTTGCGCCGGTTGCGAATAACTGTGCCCAGATCGACAGCGGTGCGGATGCGCGGCATGGGGAGGCTCTGTCAACGTTCGCTGACATCATAGCAATGTAAACGAGCGCTGACAATCCCAAAATGTCAGCAATCGCTTACATCGAAAACGCCGCCCAATCCCCATTCGCCACACAATCTGCAGCGCACAGAGCCATTATCCGCCGTGCCATCCCTTGCTTAGCCCTGCCAGAACCGGGACGGGCCGTGCTTCGACGCCGTGCTTCGACTGATGGAAATCCTCCCGGACCGGATCGACAAAACGATCTGACGAATTGGGGAAGACAATGGTGCCCGAGGTCGGACTTGAACCGACATGCCCTTGCGGGCGCTGGATTTTGAGTCCAGTGCGTCTACCGTTCCACCACTCGGGCCCGAGCGACATCTCTACCAAGGCGGGCGGCGTTCGCCAACCATCCCGAATGTCAGCGATCCGGAAGCCGCCGTGAAACCTGCCCGGTGGGTCCCGGCTCGCGCCATGCCGGGGCATGGCTTTGGCCGGTGTGACAAACCTTGGAGAGCGCAAGCGTGTGCGGCCTCGCGCCATGCCGGGGCATGGCCTGGCCGGGGTGACAAACCGCAGCGCCGGCCGCAGCCCCTTCACATGCTGATCGTCGTGGCGATGAACTTTTCGTCGTCCTGCAGGTCGCGCTCGAATTTCAGGAATTCGTAATAGCCGCAGCGCGGGGCATCGGGGTATTTGCGGCAGGTCGAGGGCCTTGCCTCATAGATCGTGCAGCGGCGCTTCCTTGTGTCGAAAAACTGGCAGACGCGGCCGAAATGCCGGTCGGCCTTGCGCTTCATGGTCAGGGGCTCGTCGTCGCGCGGCACCGTGAACTTCTTTTTGGCGGCGCGGAGGCCAAGCCCGAAATGGCGGGCGATGCGCTTCAGGTCGGTTTGCGTGAGGGGAATGACGGGATAGGAACAACAGTAACCGGGACACTTGCTGCAATCGTAGGACACACACGCACCTTCAACATGGGGCCCGGCGGGGTAGCCCAGCCTTCACCGCCGGTCAACAACGCGCGGCGCGCCATTTCGGCCCCAATCGCGCATGGCGCCCGATGGCTGTGGATGTGTCGTTATGGCCGCTTCCGCCGGAAGGCGCCCAAGCGTAAGAGCGGGGGTAACCCGCATCCGCCCCCGAGTCTGCCATGACGCTCCGCCCCATCCGCCGCGCGCTCATTTCCGTTTCCGACAAGACGGGCCTGGCCGAATTCGCAAAGGCGCTCGCGGGCCACGGGGTTCAGCTCATTTCCACGGGCGGCACGGCCAGGGCGCTGCGCGATGCGGGGCTTTCCGTCAGCGATGTGTCGGAGGTTACGGGCTTTCCCGAAATCATGGACGGGCGGGTGAAGACCCTGCATCCCAAGGTGCATGGCGGACTGCTCGCCCTGCGCGACAAGCCCGATCACGCCGCCGCCATGCGCGCGCACGGCATCGAGGGCATCGATCTGCTTGTCTCCAATCTCTATCCCTTCGAGGCCACGGTGGAAAAAGGCGCGAGCTTCGAAGAGACGATCGAGAATATCGACATCGGCGGCCCCGCCATGATCCGCGCCGCCTCCAAAAATCACGACTGGGTCACGGTGGTGGTGGATACGGAAGATTACGATGCGGTGCTGAAGGAGATGGCCGCGAACAAGGGCGCCACGACGCTGGCCCTTCGCCGCAGGCTTGCGCAGATCGCTTACGCGCGCACGGCGGCCTATGACGCGGCCGTGTCCAACTGGCTGGCGGGCGAGCTTGCCAGAGATGGCGACAAGGCGCCGCCGCGCCGGCGCGCCCTTGCGGGATTGCTGCGCCAGCCTTTGCGCTATGGCGAAAATCCGCACCAGGAAGCGGCGTTTTATGTGACGGGCGAAAAGCGCTTTGGCGTGGCCACCGCCAGACAGCTTCAGGGCAAGGAGCTTTCCTACAACAACATCAACGACACCGATGCGGCCTATGAGCTGGTGGCGGAGTTCGATCCCGCAACGCCGGCCTGCGCCATCATCAAGCACGCCAATCCCTGCGGCGTCGCGCTGGGATCGTCGCTGGCCGAGGCCTATCGCAAGGCGCTCGCCTGCGATCCGGTGAGCGCCTTCGGCGGCATCCTGGCCTTCAACCGCACGCTGGACGGCGCCACGGCCGAAGAAATCGGCAAACTGTTCACGGAAGTGATCATCGCGCCGGACGCCGATGCGGATGCGCAGAAAATCCTTTCGGCCAAGAAAAACCTGCGGCTGCTGGTGGCGGGCGGCCTTCCCGATCCGCGCGCCGCGGGCTGGACGATCCGAAGCGTGGCCGGCGGCTTTCTGGCGCAGACGCGCGACAACGCCCACACGGGCGCGGGCGACCTGAAGATCGTGACCAGGCGAAAGCCCACCGCGCGCGAAATCGCCGACATGCTGTTCGCCTTCACCGTGGCCAAGCATGTGAAATCCAACACCATCATCTATGCGAAGGACGGCCAGACCGCCGGCATCGGCGCAGGCCAAATGTCCCGCGTGGATTCCGCCCGCATCGCCGCGATCAAGGCGCGCGATGCGGCCAAGGCCGCCGGCTGGGCCGAACCGATGACGAAAGGATCTGCGGCGGCATCGGATGCCTTCTTCCCCTTCCCCGACGGGCTTCTTGCGGTGGCCGAAGCCGGCGCCACGGCCGTCATTCAGCCGGGCGGCTCGATCCGCGACGAAGACGTCATCAAGGCCGCCGACGACGCGGACCTTGCGATGGTCTTCACGGGAATCCGTCATTTCCGTCACTGAACCTCAGGGGCGGCGCGCTCTTCCTTCACATGCAGGAGCCAGAGCCAGCCTGCCACCAGAAGCACGACGATAGCGATCAGACCGCCGCGCTGGGAATGCGTCCAGGCGGTCAGAAGGCTCACGCTGACGGGCGCAAGAAACGTGGCGGCCGTGCCCGACAGCGACATCAGCCCGAAAAATTCCGTCATCTTCGGAATCGGCGCGATGCGCGCGAGCATGGTGCGGTTGTTGGCATAGGCCCCCACCACGAAGGCCGCGTTGAGGCAGGCCAGCACCGCATAGACGAGCTTCGGCCAGGTATCGAACAACGGCACCGGCAAGACTGGCGCGCCGTGCGGATCGAAGATGAAAAACCAGAACAGGCGGTCGGGGCCCATCGTCAGCCCCAGCGCAAAGAGAATCGCCGTGCCCCCGACCGTGATCAGGAGGGCCACCTTCGATCCGAAGCGGTTGTCGAGCCAGCCGCCGAAAAATCCGCCCAGCGCGCCGCTCAGCACGATCAGAAGCCCGAAGGCCGTCATCGGCAGCGCGTCGAGATGGAACGTGCCGGCGATGTAAATGCCGCTGAAGGTGAGCACGCCTGTCAGGCCGTCGTTGAACAGCGTGCGCGCGCCGATGTAATGGGCGACATTGCCATAGCGCTTCAGGCTTCTCAGCGTGGACATCACGGCAGCGATGCCATCGTATATCGCCTGCCGCAGCGGCAGATCGCTGCGCGGACGGTCGGGCGTGAACAGAAAAAGCGGGATCGCGAAAACCAGCATCCACACCGCCGACACCGGGCCGGAGAGGCGCTCGGCCACATGATCGGGCAGCGCGATCGCCGGATGCGGCAGAAGAAACAGAAGAAGGAAGATCAGCATCAGCACGAAGCCCGCGCCGCTGCCCAAGGCGTAGGAAAGGCCCGACAGCCCGCCGATGCGCGAGAGCGGCGCGATGCGCGACAGCATGGCGCCATGAAAGGCGTTGGAAAACTCGAACACGATATTGTTGACGACGAGCGCGGCCGAAACGAGGAACAGCTGCGTTGCGTCGGAATCCGGCACGCCGAACCATGTGCCGGCGAAACTCAGGACCATCAGCACGCTGAACAACGCCAGCCACGGCTTGCGGGGGCCGCCGCGATCGGCAATGGCGCCGAAGAAGGGGCAGAGAACGGCCGTGATGTAGCCGCTGTAGGCGGCGATGTCGCCCCACAGTTCCTGGCCGCGCACCGGATCGCGCATCATCACGGTCGCGAAGAAGGGCGAGATGACGTAAATCTGGAACACGATGTTCGGATCGCGCGCGCCTTCGTAGAGCGCCCAGGCCCATTGGCCGAGGCGGCTGGCGGGCGCGCCGCCTTCGGCAGTGCTTTCCGCAAGCTCCGCAATGCCCGCTTCGGCGCCGATCAGGGTTTCGGCCGGCGCCGCATAATGCTCTGCCGCGGCTGCGCGCGCGGCATCGCCGGAGGCGTGCGACTGGTTCCCTGCTGCGCTCAAACCGATTTCGCCCGCTCTTCGCGCACGAAGATCATCAGGACAAGCCCGACGGACAAGAACAACACTTCGCCCAGAAGCCCGATGCGCTGGCTCTGCGAAACCAGCGTGAGCCAGCTGACAAAGCCCGTGGCGAGAAAGCTGGTGGACTGGCCGGAAAGAGAATAGAGGCCGAAGAACTCCGCCATCTTTTCGGTGGGCGCGATGCGCGCGAGCATGGTGCGGCTGTTGGCATAACCGGCTGTGATCAGCACGGCGATGAAGTTCACGCTTCCGAGGAAGACAAGCTCGGGCCAGGTGTTGAAGAACGGCAGCGACCACACGCGCGGCGTTTGCGGATCGTAGGGCACAAACAGGATGTGATCGGGCGTGATGCCGAAGGAGATGAGAAGAAACAGCGCTGTGCCCCCGATGCTGATGAAGATGGCGCGCTTGGATCCGAACAGGTTGTCGATGAAGCCGCCGAAGAAACCGCCAAGCACGGCGAAGATGCTGAGCACGATTCCGTAAATCAGGCTGGAGATCGGACCCCAGTGGAATGTGGTGGCCGCGTAAATGCCGCCGAACACAAGCACCGCCGTCATGCCGTCGTTGAAGAATAGCCGCGCCAGAAGGTAGAGCCCGACATTGCGGTAATGCTTCAGGCTGCGGATCGTGCGGATGACGCTTCGGATGCCTTCGATCATCGCGCGGAACAGCGACAGTTTCGACGAGGGCCTGTCGGGCGTGAACAGAAACAGCGGCAGGCTGAAGAGCAGAAGCCATATCGCGCCCACCGGACCGGACAGCCGTTCCGGCTCATGCAGCGCCTGGTTCACGCCAAAGAGCGGCCGGGCGGGAATGAAGCTCCAGTGCACGACGCCCGGCAGCGCAAACGCAATCAGCATGAAGAGCAGAAGGATGATTCCGGCGGCATTGCCGAGCGCCAGCCCCAGCCCCGAAAGGCCCGCAACGCCGCGCTGGCTGGTGATCGTGGGAAGCAGCGAGTTGTGGAACACGGCCGAGAATTCAAACGCCACATTCGCGGCCGCCCATGCCGCGCCGATGAAGAACAGGCTCCAGCCGGCCGCATGCGGCATGGCGAACCACAGAACGAACATCGCCCCCGCCAGCACGAGCGTATAGAACGCGATCCAGGGTTTGCGCCGGCCGCCGCTGTCGGCGATGGCGCCGAGAAAGGGTGCAAGAATGGCGATGACAATGCCGCTGTACGCCTGGATGGCGCCGGCCAGCGCCTGGCCGCGCACGGGATCGCCCACCACCTGCTTGGCGAAATAGGGCGCAAACAGATAGATCGTCATCAGAAGAACGAAGGGATTGCGCGCCCATTCGTAGAGCGCCCATGAGGTTTGCCCGAGCCGGCTCGCCATCCGGCCGCCGGTCGCCGACGGATCGGGCGGGATGCGGGTGAGCCAGGCAATGGCGCCGGCTTCGGCGATGGCCACAGAGGCCGGCGAGCCCGACAGCTCGCCCACGGCCGGATCGTTCTGGAGCGCAGGCGCGTTTGCTGCGCGGGTTTGCCCCTCGCTCGACAGATCCGGAATGTTCACGCGCCCAACCGATGCGTTCTGTTTTTGCTTGCGCTAGCTAAGAGGGTGCAAACCCTGTTGGCAAGCGGCCAAGGATGAAATTTTCAAACAGGATATGCGGCAATTCTGAAACTTTCAAACGCTGGCCGGGTCTGGTATGAGGCGAAGGACAGAGGGAGATTCCATGCCTGCCAAGAAGCCGCTGGTCATCGTGACCCGAAAGCTGCCCGCGCCGATCGAGATCCGGATGCGGGAGCTTTTCGATGCCCGCTTCAATGACGACGACAGGCCCATGACCCAGGGCGAACTGGTGGAGGCGATGCAGACGGCCGACGTTCTGGTGCCGACCGTGACCGACCGGATCGACTCCAAGGTGCTGGTGCGCGCGGGCGAACGGCTGAAGCTCATCGCCAATTTCGGCAACGGCGTGGACAACATCGACGTGAAGACCGCGCTGTCCCGCGGCATCACGGTGACCAACACGCCGGGCGTGCTGACCGAAGACACCGCCGACATGACGATGGCGCTGATTCTTGCCGTGCTGCGCCGCGTGGTGGAGGGCGCCGAAACGCTGGAGCATGACGGATTCAAGGGATGGTCACCCGGGTGGATGCTGGGGCACAGGCTTTGGGGCAAGCGCCTTGGCATCGTGGGCATGGGCCGCATCGGGCAGGCGCTGGCGCGGCGCGCGAAAGCCTTCGGCCTGCAGATCCACTATCACAACCGCAAGCCGGTGCATCACAGGATCGAGCAGGAGCTGGAGGCCACCTATTGGGACAGCCTCGACCAGATGCTGGCGCGCATGGACATCGTGAGCGTGAACTGCCCGCATACGCCGGCGACGTTTCACCTGCTGTCGGCCAGGCGGCTGAAGATGATGAAGCCGCAAGCCTATATCGTGAACACCGCGCGCGGCGAAATCATCGACGAGAATGCGCTGGCGCGCATGCTGGAGGCGGGCGAACTGGCGGGCGCGGGCCTGGATGTGTTCGAGAACGAGCCCGACATCAATCCCAAGCTGAAGAAGCTGCCCAATGTGGTGCTGCTGCCGCACATGGCATCGGCCACGCTGGAAGGCCGCATCGACATGGGCGAGAAGGTGATCGTGAACATCAAGACCTTCGCCGACGGCCACAAACCGCCCGACCGCGTGATCCCGGCGATGTTGTGAGGACCTGCCTTGCCCGGTTTTGAAGATGTTGCGGGATATTTTCGCTTCGATAAGGCGGACGTTGACACGGAAATCCGGAGCGCCGCATTCGCCGAAGTGCGCCGGCTGACGAGGCTGAACGGCAATCTCACCTCAAGACAAATACTGAACGGCTTCCAGTTTCGCGGGACACGAATTCCGCTCGTCAATCCGCAGCGCGGCATATTCAAACCCCGCCAAATGCGTCACCTCCTGTCCATTCGAACTGTGATAAAGGCGCCGGGACGGCGCGTTTGGTACGATGACCAGCGTGAGGCTCACCGACAGATTTACGAGGGAGACGACACGGTCGATTATGCCTTCATGGGCGACAATCCCGACGCCGCGGACAATCGCTGGCTCCGGGACGCAATGGATCTGCAAATTCCGGTCATATATTTCCTTGGCACCGCACCCGGGCTTTATCAGGCGAATGTTCCAACATTTATCGTTGGGTTCGATCCCAAGGCTCTCAAGGCAAAGCTGGTCTTCTCGGAAGTAGAGGCGGCAACTGCACCGCCGCAAAGTGCGCTGGAACGCCGTTATGCCTTACGGATGGTCAAACAGCGGCTGCATCAGGCGTCATTTCGCGAAATGGTGCTCAGCGCCTATAACGGGCGTTGCGCAATATCCGGCTTGCCCGAGCCGTTGTTGCTCGATGCTGCGCATATTATTGATGATGGAGATGAGCGATTAGGTCAGCCGACTGTAAAGAACGGTTTGCCGTTGTCGAAAATCCATCATGCGGCATTCGACAATCATATGATCGGCATCGATCCTGATTACAGGGTTCACGTTTCCGAACGGCTTCTTTCCCTCAGCGACGGCCCGACGCTGGAGGCGCTGCGGAAGTTCGATGGAGCGCGCCTCCGCGAGCCCAGGCGCAGTGTTGATTTACCGGACAAGGAGCGCCTGGCGCGACGTTTCGAGAAATTCAAAGCGGCAGCCTGAGGGTTCCGCGGCCGCGCCAACCGCCCCCGGAGGTTGCATTTCGGCTCCATTTCTGCTTCAATATGGAACCAGCGAGAGGCCACCGCGATGGGCGTCAACATTTCGATCAAGAATGTGCCCGCCGAAAAGGTGAGGAAACTGAAGCTTCGGGCCAAGCGCAATCACCGCTCGTTGCAAGGCGAGCTGATGGCGATCATCGATCGGATAACGGCCGAGCCTGCCGAAACCCGGCTAAGCTTCGAAGAGGCCGTATCTGCACTCAAGAAGATCGCGCTCAAGACGCCTTCCGAATCAGTACGCATGATCCGCGAGGATCGTGATGGCCGATAAGGTGGTCGATGCCTCTGCTCTTGCGGCCATCATCTTCAGCGAACCGGAAGGCGGCTCCGTGGAACTGCGTCTTGCGGGACATCGCCTTCTTGCGCCGACATTGCTTCCCTATGAGATGAGCAGCGTTTGCCTCAAGAAGCTGCGGCAACACCCGAAAGACCGTGACGCGATTCGTGCGAGATTCAGAAAATTGCCCAGTTTTCCGATTGACCTGCACGACGTGGAGCCACCAGCCATCGTCGAAGTTGCCAACCTGCTGCATCTGAGCGCCTATGACGCAAGTTATCTCCTGCTGGCGCGACAGCGCCGCGCCGAGCTTGTCACACTGGACAAAGACTTGGCTGATGCCGCGAGAGCGTAGAGCGCGGTTGCGTCAATCCTTCTCGTACACCACCGCGTTCCAGTATTTGGCCTTGTGGCGGCCGGTCTGGCGGAAGCCGCGGCGGCGCAGCTGCCCGCCGATGAGATAGTTGAAATAGCCGTGCGCCACCAGCGCGGCCGCGCCGTCGGCCTGCGCGCGCGCCATCAGGATATCGGCGGCCCTGCGCGCGCGATGCTTGCTGCGGCGATAGCCTTCGATTCTGGGGCTGAAGCCCGCATACCAGAGAATGCGGCTCACCACCGCCCATTTGGGCACCGTCATCCGCAGAAGCGGAATGCGCGGGGATGCGAGCGGCGCTTCGGCGAAAAGCGGATCGGCAATCAGCTCGGCGTGAGGCGCGAGCACGGCTGCGCTTTCCTGCGCCCGGCGTTTTCCGCTGGTGAAGACGCAGGTCAGCTCTTTCACCAGATCCTGCAATTCGTCCGGCGGCGCGCTTAGCGGATCGAGCCCGGCTTCTTCGTAATCGTCGATGTAATCGCGAAAGCCGTGGTGACCGGTGCGCGGCGACAGTTCGATGTGCGGCTTGCCATGGCGGATGAGGATGATCCGCTGGCGGCCCGCCTCCCCCGCCTTCGCGGGCGCGCTTTCGGGTTCAAGGGCGGCCATGGCGGCGGCCGATCCTTGCGGCATCATCCGGGCGCTATACGATGTCACGGACAGAACATAGGCGCGGGAGCCGCGGGATGGAACAGGGGAATTTCAAGGGCAAGGCGGCCATCGTGACCGGGTCGTCCAGCGGCATCGGCCAGGCGGCGGCCATCCAGCTGGCGCGCCGCGGCGCGGGCGTGGTTGTGAATTTTTCAAAAAGCGCCGCGGAAGCCGAAGAGACTGCCGCAATCGTGCGGAAGAACGGCGGCGACGTGCGGGTCGTGCAGGGCGATGTGGCCGATGACGCCGATTGCCGCAGGCTTGCGGCGGCCGCCATGGAGGCGTTTGGCCGAATCGACATTCTTGTGAACAACGCCGGCACCACGAAGTTCGCCGCGCATGCCGATCTGGACGCGCTGTCGGCGGAGGACTTCGCGGCCATCTATGCCACCAACGTGATCGGCGCATTCCAGATGGTGCGGGCCTGCCTGCCGGCGCTGAAGAAAAGCGGCAGCGGCGCGGTGGTGAATGTGTCTTCCATCGCGGCGCTCACGGGAATCGGCTCGTCCATCGCCTATGCGGCGTCGAAAGGCGCGATGAACACGCTGACGCTTTCGCTGGCGCGCGCGCTGGCGCCGGAGGTGCGCGTGAACGCCGTCTGCCCCGGCTATGTGGCCACGCCCTGGTTCAGCAAGCGCTTCGGCGACGACGTGTCGAAGCGGCTGGCAACCGAGCAGGCCGATGTCGCGCCGCTGAAGCGCGTGGCCGATGCGGAGGTTGTTGCGGACACAATCCTGTATCTGGCGGGGCCGCAATCGCGCCTGACCACGGGCGAAACGATTCTCGTGGACGGCGGGCTGCATCTGACCATCGCCGGAACGCGGAGGCCGGGCCAATGAACGGATTTCCGGACGGATTCCTGTGGGGCACGGCGACCGCCGCCCATCAGGTGGAAGGGGCCAACACATCCTGCGACCTGTGGCTCATGGAATGGATGCCGGACAGCCTGTTCGCCGAGCCTTCGGGCGATGCCTGCGACCACTATCACCTTTATCCGCAGGATATCGCGATGCTGAAGGGGCTTGGCTTCAACACCTATCGCTTCTCCATCGAATGGGCGCGCATCGAACCCGAGGAAGGATTTTTCTCGGCCGCGGCGCTCGACCACTACCGGCGGATGATCGCCTGCTGCCTTGCGAACGATGTAAAGCCGATGGTGACGTTCCACCATTTCACCGCACCCCTCTGGTTCACGAAAGATGGCGGCTGGGAAGACGCAAAATCGGTGGACCGGTTTGCCCGCTATGCGGAGCGGGCCGCGAAAGCGCTGGGCGATCTCTTCGCCTACGCCTGCACCATCAACGAGGCGAACATTCCCGTCATGGTGACGCTGATGCGCGAGGCCGTCGGGATCGCAGGCAGCGGCGAGCGCGAACGGGTGCTGGCGGAGGCCGCGCGGCTTTGCGGCGGCGAGCGGGGACGGTTTGCGCCCTATCTTTCCGGCGACGGCCACAAGGCCACACCCCATCTGATCGCGGCGCACCGCAAGGGCTACGAAGCGATCAAGGCGAGCGGCACCAAAGCGCCCGTGGGCGTGACGCTGGCGCTGAACGATTTCCAGCCGGGGCCCGGCGGCGAAGCGCTGCACGAGATGGCGGACAAGATCATCAACCGCCAGTTCCTGGAGGCCGCGAAGGGCGACGATTATGTGGGCGTGCAGACCTATACGCGCGTGATCTTTGCCGACAACCGCGTGCTGCCGCCGGCCGACGGCACGGAGCGCACGCAGATGGGATACGAATTCTACCCCGAGGCGCTGGAAGCCACCGTGCGCCAGGCGGCGAAGGTGAGCGGCTGCCCCGTCATCGTGACGGAGAACGGCATCGGCACGGAGGACGATGCCCGCCGCATCGAATATACGCGCCGGGCGCTGGAAGGCGTGCGGCGCGCGCTGAAAGACGGCGTGGATGTGCGCGGTTACATCCACTGGTCCATGCTCGACAATTTCGAGTGGCTGGAAGGCTATCGCCCGAAATTCGGATTGGTGGAGGTTGACCGTGCGACGCAGGCCCGCAAGCCCAAGCCCTCCGCCTGGTGGCTGGGCGAGATTGCAAGACGCAACGCGTTGACCTGAAAGCAGGAAGGCGGGCCGTAGCCCGCCTTCCGATTTTGTGGACATTTATCCTTGTTAACGGTTCCTCGGCCCGGAGGCCTTGGGAACGGCGCGCGATCTCCTATCGGCTAAATATTCGATTTGCGCATGTCAAGAATAGCGCGGGTCCGGCTTGACTGCAATAGTATTGGGACCGGGAGGGGCAAATGAAATACAGGCTGGGTCTTGACGTCGGGACAAACTCGATTGGCTGGTGGTGTGTGGGTCTGGACGCCGATGGCGCCCCTGCCGCTTCCATAGGCGGAGGCGCGCGCGTTTTTAGCGACGGCCGCAATCCGAAAGACGGAGAGTCGCTGGCCATCCAGCGCCGGACCCCGCGCGCGATGCGCCGTCGGCGCGATCGGTATCTCGCTCGCCGTTCCGACCTGATGGATGCGCTGATCGCCACCGGACTGATGCCGGCGGACGAAGCAGAGCGGCAGGCACTGGTTCGTCTGGATCCATACGAGCTGCGGGCGAAAGCCGTGAACGGTGCTGCCAAGCCCCATGAACTCGGCCGGGCACTATTCCACCTGAACCAGCGGCGGGGCTTCAAATCCAATCGCAAGACTGACGAGCCGGACGACAAGAGCAAGATTCAGCCGCGCATTATCGAACTGAAGCAGCGGATCGAACGGAGCGGCGCGAAAACGCTCGGCGAGTATCTCTGGAATCGCCGGCGCAGGGGAAAGATGGTGCGTGCGCGGCCTGAAGCCGGCTTCTATACCGACCGCAGCCTCTATGAACACGAGTTCGACAAAATCCGCGAGGTTCAGGCGCCACACCAGACGCTGCGGCCGGAACAGTGGGATGAGCTGCGCAAAATCATCTTTTTTCAGCGCAACCTGAGGCCCGTCGATCCCGGCTGGTGCCTCCTGGAAAAGGGCGAGCGGCGCGCCCACCGCGCCCTGCCCTGCGCCCAGGAATTCCGAATGGTGCAGGAAACAAACAACCTTCGCATTCTTGCGCCGGGCGAACCCGCAAAGCCGCTGACACGGGAACAGCGCGACAGGGTGTTGAAGGAGCTACGCACCCGAAAGAAATTGGAGCTGGATACGTTGCTGAAGCTTCTGAAGCTGCCATCCGGGGCGCGGATCAATTTGCTGGACGAGAATCGCAAGGCCCTTAAAGGCGACGAGACTGCCGCGCGGATGAAAGAGATTTTCGGAAAACGCTGGCTGGACATGCCGGTCGCGCAGCGGACGGAAATCGTGCGCAAACTGATCGAAACGGAGAAGCCGGACGAAATCGAGCGGGTTGCCCAGGACGAATGGGGGCTGGATGAAACTGCGGCGAAGAAGCTTTCACACACGGGACTGCCCGATGGCTATGCGCGGCTTAGCGAGAAGGCCATCAACAAGCTGCTTCCTGTGATGGAGGAACAGGGACTGGTTTACGCCGATGCTGTGGCCGAGATTCCGGAATATGGCTCCCACTCCGATTTTCGCTCCAGCAGGGCATTGGACCGGCTGCCGTACTACGGCGCTGTTCTCGAACGGCAGTGCGTCGGCGGCGATCCCACGAAGCCGAAGGAAGATGAAGTGGCCCATTATGGGCGCCTCGCCAACCCCACGGTGCATATCGGACTTGGCCAGCTTCGGCGCCTGGTCAACCGCCTGATCGAGACCTACGGAAAACCGGAGGAGATCGTTATCGAGCTCGCGCGCGAGCTCAAGATGAACAAGGAGGAGAAGGACAAGGAACGCCAGAAAAATCTTAAGAATAAGGAGGCAAACGAGCGTCGCGAAAAAGACATCCGCGCAGCCGGCGGAACGCCGACACCGCATCTGTTGCGCAAATTGCGCCTGTGGGAGGAGCAGAAATACGGGGCCGAGAATGTATGCCCCTTCACAGGCAGCCCAATTTCATTCTCAATGGCCATCAATGAGAGCACCGAAATCGAGCACATTCTGCCTTTCTCGAAAACGCTCGACGATTCGATGGCGAACAAGGTGCTGTGCCTGCGCGAAGCCAATCGCGCCAAGAAAGACCGCTCCCCCTACGATGCGTTTCACGCCAATCCCACCATCGGCGGGCGCACCTACAATTATGAAGAAATCAAGATGCGCGCGGATGCCTTGCCGCCGAACAAACGCTGGCGATTCTATCCCGATGCCATGGAGAAGTTCGCGGATGAGGCAAAGTTCCTCGATCGGCAACTCAATGAGACGAAGTATCTTTCACGAATAGCGCGGTTTTACCTGTCGCATCTGTACAATGAGAAAGATGAACAGCGCCTTCGTGTCCGCGCCATCCCCGGCAGGCTGACGGCCATGTTGCGCGGCAAATGGGGACTGAACGCGCTGCTTTCCGATCACAACCGGTTGGGTGGCGACGGCGACGGCGACGACCGCCCGCGCAAGAACCGCGACGATCACCGCCATCACGCCATCGACGCTTTTGTCATTGCCATGACGGACCAGCGGCTGTTGCAGCGGATTTCGGCAATGAATTCCGATGCCGATCGCAAGCGCCTGATCGACCAGATGCCGCCGCCCTGGGAGGGCTTCACGCCCGACATTCTGCGCCCGCAGCTGGAACGCCTGATCGTTTCGCATAAGCCCGATCACGGCACCTTCCCGTGGATGGCAAAAACGAAGAGCGCGAAAGGAAAATCCCAAACTTCGGGATCGCTGCATAACGATACCGCCTATGGCCTGATCGCCCCGGGGAAAAATGGAAGCGGGAACGTCGTTTGGCGCAAATCTCTTGCAAGCCTTCTGACGCCGAAGGACATGGATGCTTGGCTTCCAAGAGTTCGAGATCACGCCCTGCGTGAAGCGCTGATCGCAGAATGGAAGACATTCAAAAATGCAAAGCCTTCCGCAACGGAAAAGCCTCTCGAAGAGTCAAACCGGAAAAAGAAAAACGCTGCGGGCCTGTTCGCCGAGCATGCCGCAAGAGTAGGCGTCCAGTTGAATGGCCGAAAGGTAAAAGTGCGACGCGTGCGCGTGACCGACGACGTTGGAGTGGTTCCGATCAAGGAACGGAAAACCGGCAAGCCATACAAAGCTTACAGGCCGGACGGGAACGCGTTCGCCGACATTTACCAACTGCCTGACGGAAGCTGGAAGACCGTCATCATTCGGCGTTTCGATGCGAACCAGCCGGACTACAACCCGGCGACGGAGCGGCCGCACCCGGCGGCGAAGAAGTTGTTCAGGATCCAGATAGACGATCTATGCGCCATTTATCAAAATGAAGAGCGCCGGATTGTGCGCGTATGTAAATTGAGCACGGAAAGCGGGAAGGGACATGTCTATTTGATCGACCACAATGAGTCGAACGTAGATGCGCGTGTGCGCGACAAGGAACTGAAATATTTCAAAGAAAGCGCGAGCAGCCTTAAAAAGAAAGGATTTCGCAAGGTTGGCGTCGACGAAATCGGCAGGGTGACCGATCCGGGTCCGCGCACAGGGAAGACCGGCTGATGCTTGGCCGCGTCGTCGAGATCGCCAGCGACGGCCGGCACCTTGCGGTATCCCGCGGCTTCATG
>JAJPIX010000016.1 GCA_021324545.1 Alphaproteobacteria bacterium | reverse complement strand
CTGCGGCTTCGTCGCCAACGCCGTCATCGACTTCCCGCCCGGCTTTCGGGCGCCCACCTGTTATTTGAAGCAAAGACTAAGCGTCAGTAATTAAAAGCGCGTAAAACCGCTTACATCTCGCCGCGCAACATCCTGATGATCCCGGAAAAATCCACGTTTCCGTGACCTTTTGCGGCAAACAAAGCGTAAAGCTGCATGGCTTCGGCGCCCAGCGGAGTGGCGGCGCCCGCGTTTTGCGCCGCAGCCTGGGCGAGCTTGAGGTCTTTCAGCATCAGGGCGGTGGCAAATCCGCCCGCATAATCGCGGTTGGACGGCGCGGTGGGCACCGGTCCCGGAACGGGACAATAGGTGGTGAGCGACCAGCACTGGCCCGACGATGTGGAAGCGATGTCGAAAAGCTTCTGGCGATCCAGACCCAGCTTGTCGGCGAGCACGAAAGCCTCGCAGGTTCCGATCATGGAAATGGCAAGCAGCATGTTGTTGCAGATCTTCGCCGCCTGGCCCGCGCCCGCGCCGCCCGCATGCACGATCTTCCTGCCCATCTTTTCCAGCACGGGTTGCGCGCGCGAAAACGCCCGGTCGCTGCCACCGCACATGAAGGTGAGCGTGCCGGCTTCGGCGCCGCCCGTGCCGCCCGACACCGGCGCATCGAGGAAATCGAAACCGGCTTTTTCGGCGGCCGCGTGAACGGCGCGCGCGGAATCGATGTCGATGGTGGACGAGTCGATCAGCAGCGCGCCCTTCTTGGCCGCGCCGAGGATGCCGTTCTCCAGATAGACGGCGCGGACATGCGTGCCGGCCGGGAGCATAGTGACGACCACGTCGGCATTCTTCACGGCCTCGTTGGCGGAGGATGCCTTTGCGGCGCCCGCCTTGATGACGGGATCGAGCACCGCCGCAGAGAGATCGAAGGCAGTCACCGCGTGGCCCGCCTTCAGCAGGTTGCGCGCCATGGGCCCGCCCATGTTGCCCGTGCCGATGAATGCAATGTTGGTCATGTTCGAAGCTCCCTGGCGACCGGTGCGAAATACGCCGCGACGTCGGCATCGGAAACCTGCTCCAGCGTCGCAGGTTTCCATTTCGGCGCGTTGTCTTTCTCGATGATCACCGCGCGCACGCCTTCATAGAAATCATGGCCGTCCACGATGCGATGCACCATGCGGTATTCCATCTTCTGACACTCGTCGAAATCAAGCAGCCGGCCTTCGCGGATCTGCCGGTAGGTGATTTTCAGGCTGGTGGGCGATTTGGTGCGGATCGTCTTGGCCGTATCGCGCGCCCAGTCATCGCTGCGCGCATCAAGCCGTTGCAGGATGTCCCCGACCGAGCCGCCGGAAAAACATTCGTCAATCGAGCGCCTGATGCCCGCAAGCGGGGGCGCGCCGGGCGCCTGGGCCATCATGCCCATCACGTCATCGGGATCATCGCCGCGGGCAAGCAATTCGATCAGCGGCTCCCAATCCTGCATCGGCACGAATTGCGTGGCGATGCCGGCATAGAGCATGTCGGCGGTCTTGAGGCGTGCGCCCGTCAGCGCCAGATACATGCCTATCTCGCCGGGGCAGCGCGGCAGGAAATAACTGCCGCCCACATCGGGGAACAGGCCGATGCCGGTTTCGGGCATGGCGAAGGTGACGGTTTCTCCGACCACGCGGTGGCTGCCATGCACCGACACACCCACCCCGCCGCCCATGACGATGCCGTGGATCAGCGCGACATAGGGCTTGGGATAATGCTTGATCGCATGGTTGAGGATGTATTCGTCGCGATAGAAATTCAGCGCATAGGGCGTTTTGGCGAGACCGGATTCGTACAGCGAGCGGATATCGCCGCCGGAGCAGAACCCCTTCTCGCCAGCGCCGCGAATGACAACGCATTTGACGGCGGCATCACCCGCCCATGTGTCGAGCTGCGCCTTCATCGCAAGGCACATGCCGTGCGTCAGCGCGTTCAGCGCCTTGGGCCGGTTGAGCGTGATGAGCCCGAGCGCGCCACGGACCTCAAAAAGAACGTCCTGTTGATCAGACATCGACGCCCGCCGTCCTTCCTCCCCCGCTTACGGGGGAGGTGCCGAACGAAGTGAGGCGAAGGGGGGCTGGGTTACCGCCCCCTCCGTCTCGCGCAGCTTGCGCTGCGCGATCCACCTCCCCCGCTGCGCGGGGGAGGAAAACGCTTGCCGGGCTCATTGCCGGAACATTTCGCGCGACACGATCACGCGCATGATTTCGTTGGTGCCTTCGAGGATCTGGTGCACGCGCAGGTCGCGCACGTGCCGCTCGGCGGGGAAATCCTTGAGGTAGCCGTAGCCGCCGTGAAGCTGAAGCGCGTCGTTGGCCACCTTGAAGCCCACATCGGACGCAAACCGCTTGGCCATGGCGCACAGCATCGTGGCGCGCGGCTGTTTCTTGTCCAGCGCGTCGGCGGCGTTGCGGATCATCAGGCGCGCGGCTTCCAGCTCGGTCGCCATGTCGGCCAGCCTGAATTGCGAGGCCTGGAAATCCGCAATCGGCTTGCCAAACTGCTTGCGGTCTTTCGCATAGGCCATCGCCTCTTCCAGCGCGGCGCGCGCGGTGCCCACCGAGCAGGCGCCGATATTGATGCGCCCGCCGTCCAGCCCCGCCATGGCGATGCGGAAGCCCTCGCCTTCCGCGCCGATGCGATTGGCCACGGGCACGCGGCAATCCTCGAAGATCACCTGGGCTGTGGGCTGGCTTTTCCAGCCCATCTTTCTTTCCATCTTCCCGAACGACAGGCCCTCGGTGCCCTTTTCGACCACGATGCAGGAAATGCCTTTGGGGCCCTCTTCGCCCGTGCGCACCATGCAGACATAAATGTCGGAGGTGCCCGCGCCGGAGATGAAGGCCTTCGACCCGTTCAGCACGTAATGATCGCCGTTCTTCACCGCGCGCGTCTTGAGCGAGGCGGCATCGGAACCCGACCCCGGTTCGGTCAGGCAATAGCTGGCGATATTCTCCATCGTGACAAGCCGGGGAAGAAAGCGCCTGCGCTGCTCATCGCCGCCGAAACGGTCGATCATCCAGGACGCCATGTTGTGGATGGAGATGAAGGCTGCGGTGGAGGTATCGCCAGCGGACAGTTCCTCGAAGATGATCGCGGCATCCAGCCGGCTCATTTCCGAGCCGCCCACGTCGGATTTCACATAGATGCTCGCGAAACCGAGCTTTGCGGCCTCGCGCATGACATCGACGGGAAAGTGCTCTCTTTCATCCCATTCGGCGGCATGCGGCGCGAGTTTTTCCTTCGCGAAACGCCGCGCCGCATCTTCGACGGCGCGCTGATCTTCGGTGAGCTGGAAATCCATGACTGTCCTTACTGGTTTGCGAGCAGGTCGCCAACTTTCTTCCTGAGCTGCCTGATTTCGGCGACATGCGGCTGGATGAGAATCCAGTCGGCCTTGCGCGCGGCCTGTTGCCGGCGGTCCTCCGCCATTTGCGCCGCCGTCGGCTGCGCATCGCCGCCGCAATCGGAGCCGCCGCAATCGGCGCCGCCTGTGGGCCCGCCCCACATCACCAGATCTTCCACGACGCCCTTGATTCCGTCATATCGTTCCTGCACGCCGCGCTGCTGGGCGATCGTGTCGTCATACATGGCAAGCGCAGTGGCGCGGCTGGCGAGTTGCGCGTTCTTTTCCATCTGTTGCAGCTGGGCCTGCGTGGGCATGCCGTCTGGCTCCTGCGGCGGATGTTTGCTGATGTCCTGCATGTATTTGAGCGCGGCCTGATCGGCGGCGCTGAGGTGTGAATTGTGATCGGCGGCGGCGCGCATGACGGAGAGATAGAGGTCCATGTCGGCCTGCGTCATGGGCGACGTCTGGTAGTCGGTCGCGGCCAGCGCCGCGAGCGGCACCAGCCAGGCAGCGGCGAAGATCGCAAGGCGCGTCATGATCCGGCCTCCCCCAATTCAGCCCCGCAGAATCCACTTAACCCTATGCTCTTGCAACGGTCTCTTGCGAAGGCCGGGGCAACTTGGCAAGACACTCGGCCATGACCTCCTCCTTCCCGGCCACGCGCATGCGGCGGTTGCGCCGCCACCAATGGACGCGCAAGCTTGTTGCCGAAAGCACGCTGTCGGCCTCCGATTTCATCTGGCCGCTGTTCATCGTCGAAGGCGAGAAGAAGCGGCTGCCGGTCGCCTCGATGCCGGGCGTGGAGCGCCTCTCGGTAGATCAGGCGGCAGGCGCCGCGGAAGAAGCCGCCAGGCTTGGCATTCCCGTCGTTGCGCTGTTTCCCTATACCGACCCGTCGCTGAAAACGCCCGATGGGCGCGAGGCGACGAACCCGGACAACCTTGTCTGCCGGGCCGTGCGCGCGATCAAGAAGGCGGCGCCCGGGATCGGCGTTCTGTGCGATGTGGCGCTCGATCCGTACACGGATCATGGCCATGACGGGGTGATCGTGGACGACGACGTCGCCAACGACGAGACCGTCGCCATTCTGGTGAAGCAGGCGCTGGTCCAGGCCGAGGCCGGCTGCGATATCATCGCGCCCTCGGACATGATGGACGGACGCGTGGGCGCGATCCGCAACGCGCTGGAAGCAAACGGATTCAAGAACACGCTCATCATGGCCTATGCGGCGAAATATGCGAGCGCGTTCTACGGCCCCTTCCGCGATGCCGTGGGTTCGGCCAAGGCGCTGAAAGGCGACAAGCGCACCTATCAGATGGATCCCGCGAACGGCGACGAAGCGCTGCGGGAAGTGGCGCTCGATCTGGCCGAAGGGGCGGACATGGTGATGGTGAAGCCGGGGATGCCGTATCTGGACGTGCTGCGGCGCGTGAAGGACGCGTTCGGCGTGCCCACCTTCGCCTATCAGGTGTCGGGCGAATATTCGATGCTTCTGGCCGCCGCCGAACGCGGCTGGCTCGATCGCGAGCGCGTGATTCTGGAAAGCCTGACCGCCTTCAAGCGCGCCGGGGCCAGCGGCGTGCTGACCTATTTCGCCCGCGACGCCGCGAAACTCCTGCGCCAATCCTAGCGGCCGGCGGCCCTCGCGGGGCGCCCCGCTCAACGGGACGTGATCTTCGCCTCCCCCGGCGGTTGGCCGGTTTTGCTTGCCGCCCGGCCCGCGGAGGACGACAATTTGCCGCGAAGCGAAGCACAGGGGGTTTTCATGCGTGCATGTCTATCCATTCTTGTGACGGGCATCGCCTTTGGCATGAGCAGCGCGGCGTTCGCGGGATCGGCGGCCGGCGCCCTGCCGACACCCATCAGCTACTCCAGCAACGACGGCATGGAATGTCATGCGCTTGTCCATGAAGGCGAGATCACGCGCATCGTCGAATGCCGCGACAAGGCCGGCTGGGAACGCCAGCGACACCTGATCACCGAACAGACAATCATCCAGATGCAGCTCCGGTCGGAGCTCGGCGGTCGCTGATCCGGCATGATCACGAACCCGCGAGCGCCGCTCAACGGGAAGTGAACGGCGCTTCGCGCGGTTTTGCGCCGGCTGCACTTGCCCGGCGTCCCTGATGGGAACAGACTTTTTGCGAATTGAAGCACAGGGGTTTTCCATGCGCATTCGTCTTTCCGCCATCGCCGCCAGCGTTGTTCTGGGCCTTTCCGTGACGGCCTATGCCGCCGACGCGCCGGCGCAGAACGGCGTTCCGACCGCGATCAGCTATTCAAGTAACGACGGCATCGAGTGTCATCACATCGTCCATCAGGGCATTCTCACCTCGATCACGGAATGCCGCGACCGCGCCGGCTGGGAGCGCCAGCGGCACATGCTGACGCAAAAGACGATCTTCGATCTGCAGCTCAGGGGCGAAATCCAGCGCCGCTGATACCGGGTCACCTGAGCGCGAGCAGACTGCGCAACAGGATTTCAGCGCGCGAGGGCAGGACATCCGGGCCGCTCGCGCGCTGACCCAGGTCCACCACATTTTCCAGCGTCAGCATGGCAAGCCCATGCACGGCGGCCCAGACGGTGATGCCGAGCACGGGATCGCTGAGCGCGTTGCCGATTTCCGCCGCGATGCTGTCGGCGGCCGATGCGAGTTCGGGAAACCGCTCGCGCTTGCGCAGCTGCGGGCCGAACATCAGGCGCGCGAGCGCCGGCCTTCCGGCGACAAAGCGCATGTAGGCAGCGCCGATGTGGGTAATGCGGTCGGCCGGGGCGCCGTCGACCTGGCCCGCGGCGGCAACATGCGCGCGAAGTTCGGCGAACCCTTCGGTCGCCAGCGCGGCCAGCAGCGAATCCAGACTCCTGAAATGCCGATAGGGTGCGGCGTGGCTCACGCGCGCCTTGCGGGCGACGGCGCGCAATGTGAGCGCCTTCAATCCCTTCTGTTCCAGGATATCGCGGGCCGATTCCAGCAGCGCGTTCTTGAGATCGCCGTGGTGATAAGGCTGTGCCCTGCGGCGCGGCTGGCTCATTCCCTGCCTGTGCGCAGGCGCTCCATGCGCGCGAAGAGGCTCGATGTATCCCAGCGCTTGCCGCCCATGTTCTCGATCTCGGTATAGAACTGGTCCACGAGCGCCGCCACGGGCAGGGACGCGCCGTTGCGGCGCGCCTCCTCCAGGCAGATCCCGAGATCCTTGCGCATCCATTCAACGGCAAAACCGTGATCGTATTGACCCGCCAGCATCGTCTTGTGCCGGTTTTCCATCTGCCAGCTCTGCGCGGCGCCCTTTGAAATGACATCAACCACAGCCTGGGGATCGAGGCCCGCGGCGCGCGCGAAGCTCAAGCCTTCCGAAAGGCCCTGCACGATGCCCGCAATGCAGATCTGGTTGACCATCTTCGCCAGCTGGCCGGCGCCAGCATCGCCCAGGCGGCGGCACTGTTTGGCATAGACCTTCATCACCGGCTCCGCCTTTGCGTAGTCGGCTTCGGCGCCGCCGCACATGATGGTGAGCTGGCCGTTTCTGGCTCCCTGCTCGCCGCCGGAGACCGGCGCATCCACGAAGCCGATGCCTTTTTCGCGCGCCTGCGCCGACAGCGCGCGGGCAAGACCGGCGGGCGCCGTGGTGTGGTCCACAAACACCGCGCCCGGCTCCATGGCGGCGAAGGCGCCGTCCGGCCCGACGGCGACCTCGCGCACATCGGCATCCCGCCCCACGCAGGCAAAGACGATTTCGGACTCTGCTGCGGCCGCCGCGGGCGTGCGGGCCGGCCGGCCGCCATATTCCTTCGCCCACTGTTCGGCCCTGGCCTGCGTGCGATTGAACACCGTTACGTCATGGCCGGCGCGCGCCAGGTGACCGGCCATGGGATAACCCATCACGCCGAGTCCGATGAATGAGACCCTCATTATTCCGCAACCTCGATCTGGGACGGTGCGGGCAGCACCTTGGGCTTCCGCATCAGCAGTATCACGATAATAACGGGAATGCTGATGTAGAACATCAGGAGAAAATCGTTGGCATAGGCGATGATCTGCGCCTGCTGGTTCACGATGGCGTTCACCTGCTGCAGCCCGAAGGGCATCTGGGGGTTCCACATCATGCTGGGGGCGTTCACCGTCAGCGCGCGGTTGAACGGCGAGACATGCTCTGCCAGCTGCGCATGATTGATTTGCACGCTGTCGGCCAGGAACGTGGTCGTCACCGACACGCCGATCGCCATGCCCACGTTGCGCATCAGGTTCATGGCCGCCGTGCCGTCGGTGCGGAACTGCGGCGGCAGCGTGGCGAAGGCGAACACGTTCATCGGGATGAAGACAAAGCCCATGCCAAACCCCTGAACGACGGTAACCCAGATCATCGTCGTGGCCGACACGTCAGGCGTCCAGGTGGACATCTCCCACATGGACCAGGTCAGGATCATCGCGCCGAAGACCATGAGCCCGCGCGGATCCATTTTCGCGAGCAGGCGGCCGGCAATCATCATGGACACCATCGTGCCGATGCCGCGCGGCGACATCAGAAGGCCGGTTTCGGTGACCGAATAGCCGCCGAGATTCTGCAGATAGGGCGGCAGCAGCGCCGAACTCGCAAGCAGGAGCGAGCCCACGAGAAACATCATGATCAACGATGAGACGAGATTGCGGTCCTTGAAAATTTCGCGCGGTATGAAGGCGCGCCGCGTCGTAAAGAGATGCACCAGGAAGAGATAGAAGAAGAGGCCGGCCAGCATCGCCTCGATGACGATCTCCGTCGAGCCGAACCAGTCCTTGTCGGTGCCCCGGTCCAGCATCAGCTGGAACGCGCCCAGCGCCACGCCGATCAGGGCAAAGCCCGTCCAGTCGAATTTCAGGGTCTCGTCGCGGGCGGTGTCCTTGTAGGCGTACCAGATGCCGGCGACCGCAGCGATGCCAAACGGCACGTTGACATAGAATACCCAGCGCCAGCTCGACACATCGGTCAGGTAGCCGCCGAGCGTGGGGCCCAGGATGGGGCCGACCATCACGCCGATCCCCCAGATGGCCATCACCTGCCCGCGTTTTTCCGGCGGATAGAGATCCAGCATCATGGATTGTGACAGCGGCGACAGCGCCGCGCCGAACGCGCCCTGCAGCAGCCGGAACAGGATGATCTGGTCGAGATTCTGCGCCATGCCGCAGAGCATGGACGCGACGGTAAAGCCCGCCAGGCTGACCATCGCGAAGTTCTTCTTGCCGAAGCGCGCGGCGATCCAGCCGACCGGCGCCGTCATGATCGCAGACGCAATGATATAGGACGTCAGGACCCATGTGATCTGGTCGCGCGACGCCGACAGGTTGCCCTGCATGTACGGCAGGGCAACGTTGGCGATCGTGGAATCCAGCGCCTGCATCAGCGTGCCCGCCATCGAGCACAGCATCACGATGCGCAGCAGGACGGGGCTTTCGTAAGCGGACGCCGAATGACCGATATGGGCAGCGGAGCGGGTCAACGTCGCCTCAATTGCCGAAGAGCATACGGTCCCAGCGGCGCTTGCCGGTGTCGATTTCCACGTTTGCGCTCATGCCCGCACGCAGCGTGTAGCCCGGGCATGAATTCGGATCGAGCTTCACCCGCACGGGAATGCGCTGAACGACCTTCACCCAGTTGCCGCTGGAATTTTCGGCGGGCAACACCGAAAAGGCCGCGCCGCTGGCCGGGCTGATCGAATCCACCACGCCCCGCCAGGTGCAGTTTGGATACGTATCAATATCGACGCTGACGGGATCGCCCTTCTTCACATAGGTCAGATCGGTTTCCTTGAAGTTGCCCTCGACCCACACATTGGTGTCGGACACCAGACCGACGGCGCTTGTCGTGCTGAAGGCGGACAGCGCCGAAATGACGAGCGTGCCGGGCTGCAGGGAATCGACCTCGGTCACCACGCCATCGAAGGGCGCGCGCACGACGGTGTGCCTCAGCTGCCGCTCGGCTTCATCGAGCTGGGCCTTGGCGGCAAGGTATTGGGGGTTTTTCTCAACCGGCACATCCAGACTGCCGCCGAGCTTGATCAGCGTTTCGCGCGCCTGTTCTTCCAGCGCCGCAAGCTGGCTCTGCGAGCTTGTGAGAGTCGTGCGCGACTGGTCCAGGGCCTGCTGCGAAACGGCATTGGCGCGTGCGAGGCTTGCGTTGCGGCCTGTGGTCACGCGCGCAAGGCCGACCTGCGCCTCCTGGGCGGCGATTTCATGCTGCATGCGCAGGTAATCGGCCTTCATCGCCTCAATGTTCATCGCGGTTTCGGCGAGCTGAGCCTTGGCATTGTCAACCGCGATCTGGAACTGATGTGGGTCCAGGCGGAACAGCACCTGCCCTTTCTTCACATGCTGGCCCTCGTGTACGTCGATGTCCTGCACCAGACCCGAGACGTCGGTGGAAACCATCAGCTTGGCGGCGTGGACATATGAATCGTCGCTGGAGACATAGCGGCCGCCGGTCAGCCATGCGATTGCCGCAACGGCTGCGACGAGCGCGACACCGCCGTACATGAGAAGCTTGCGCAGCGCGGTCCTGTCGGCCCGGGCGCGCGCAAGATAATCGCGAAGCTGATCCCAACCCCGCCGCGCGCCACCCAGAAGCCCGTCGGCGGTAACATCGTAACCCAACACGGTCATTTCGAACTTACTCCTCCACCGCCTCGAGCGCAGATGCCCTCTGTGCTTCGGCAGTCAAATTGTTCTTGATGTGCAAAAGCGTATCGATGAGGAAGTCCCTCGTCTCCGCATCCAGCCCCGCCGTGCACTCCGCATTCAGCGCGGCCCTGTAGCGATCGATTTCACCGATGATCGGCTTTGCCGCAGGCAACAGATGCAGGCGCCAGATCCTCCGGTCGGACGGATCGGGCCGGCGCTCGACAAGTTTGCGCGCTTCCAGCCGGTCCACCAGCCGGGCGATCGTGATTGGCTCAACCTCGCAGACGGCGGCCAGTTCGTTCTGGGAAAGCCCCGGTTGCCGCGCCAGGCGCGCCAGAATCACCCATTGCGCGCGGGTCATGCCCCGCGTGCGCGCAAGCTGATCGGCCCGGGTGCGCAACTGACGCGCCACATCATTTACAAGGATCAGGAGGTCGCGGCTCAGATTCTGCATCGCACCAACCATTAAGCGACCATAACATAAGCAGCGTTATCAATTCGTCAATACCCTCTCCAGGCCGCGGCGGCGTCGCAAATCTGTCACCAAAGCTTTGCGCGTCTGCCAAAGGCCCCCGGTAAGCAGACGGCGGCCCGATCGGGGGTGTTCCGAGGCCGAATGCCGCTTTGTTGCGGCCCACGCTATCGAGGGGAATGACATGATTTTCCGGAGTTTTTTGCTGGGCACGGCAGCCGCCGCAGCCCTCGCGGTTCCAGCCTATGCGCAGGACAGCCAATCGGTCGAACAGAGGCTCGACCGGATGGAGAAGCGCATCGAGGCGCAGGATGCCCAGATCCAGGCCCAGCAGGCCGAAATCCGGGCGCTCAAGCACGGCCGGAGAGGCGCCGCCATGAGCGAGACCTCGGCCGAGGCCTCGCCGCCCCCACCGCCGCCGCAGCCGGAAGTGACGGCCGCGGAATTCGAGGCACTGCAAAACCAGGTCTATGAGCAGCAGGCTTCCACCGTGAACGCCGCCAAGACCGGCTGGTGGAACAACACCTCGATCAGCGGGCGCATGTATTTCGACCTGACCAACATCAACGCGAAGAACAGCGGCATCAGCAACCCGCAGGAAGGGTTCCACTTCGACGTCAAGCGTTTCTATGTCTCGATCGACCACCAGTTCGACGACATCTTTTCGGCCGACGTGACGACCGACTTCACCTACGATTCGTCGCAATGCAACGGCATCACCACCGTGACCGATCCGATCACGGGACAGATCGTTTCCGTTTCCTGCTCGAGCACCGGGTCGTCGGCTTCGCAGGTTTACATCAAGAAGGCTTATCTGCAGGCGAAGCTTGCGCCCTGGGCGATCTTCCGCGCCGGTTCGGCCGACATGCCGTGGATCCCGTTCATGGAAGACATCTACGGCTATCGTTACGTCGAGAACACGCTGGTTGACCGCTTCAAGATGGGCAACTCGGCCGACTGGGGCGCATTCTTCCTTGGCGCGGTGGGCGACGACTTCAAGTTCGAATACTCGATCGCCGCCGTGAACGGCGCCGGTTACAAGAAGCCGGCGTTCGGGCTGGGCACCAATCGCGCCAGCGGCATGGACTTCGAAGGCCGGGCCGACGTCCGCTACGACAATTTCGTGCTTGGCGTTGGCGGCTATACCGGGAAGCTGGGCAAAGAACTCACGCCCAATACGACGACCAACACAGCCCAGCGCTTCGATGCGATGGCCGCCTATGTCGGCAACGGCATCCGCGTCGGCGTGGAGTATTTCCACCAGCACGACTGGAACGCCGTTACCGCGCCCGTGTCGGACAATGGCGACGGCTGGTCGGCCTTTGCGTCATACCAGTTCGATCCGCAATGGGCGGTCTTCGGACGCTATGACAGCACCAAGCCGGAAAAGACGCTGCTGCCGGGGTACACGAACCACTACTACAATATCGGCATCGAGTACACGCCGACCTCGATCGTCAATCTCGCCCTCGTTTACAAGCATGACGAAGGCAAGAACGGCATCTTCACCGATCAGAACGGCCCGATCGGCGGAGTGGCGCCGGATCCGAACGGCCATTACGACGAAGTGGGCCTGTTCGGCCAGCTTCGCTGGTAATCGCGTATCACTGAAACCCCTTGTTCTTTGCCGCCGGAGCAATCCGGCGGCACTTTTTTTGCCGGCTATGCCGGCAGGGCGCCGTAGCGGCCGCGATAGAAAACCAGCGGCTCGCCGTCGCCGCGGCTGGAAAAGCGCACGACACGGCCCACAAGAATGGCGTGATCGCCGCCCGGATAAACCGCTTCCTGCGCACATTCGAATACGGCCAGCGCGTCGGCCAGCGCCGGCGGGCCCAGCGCCGTCGGCGTCAAAGCCAGGCCGTCCAGGACATGGGCGCCGGGCCTGGCAAGGCGCGCAGAAACGCTCTCATGCACCGCACCGAGCACGTTGATCACGAAAGGTCGCGCGGCGGAAAAAACCGCAAATCGGTCCGATGAGCGGTTGAGACACCACAGCACAAGCGGCGGATCGAGCGACACGGCGGTGAAGGAATTCACCGTGATGCCCATGGGCTTTGCATCCTCCATCACGGCGGTCACGACAGCCACGCCTGTGGGAAATGTGCCAAGGGCGCGGCGGAAGGCGCGGCTATCCAGGCTCATTCGATGGTCCTAACTGTTGGTTAAGGCGGTATATGGCATCTTTTTCCCAATAGCGGCCATGGCGGACAACCGCCGGGCCCGGGCGGGTCAATGGGATCGAGGGTCATGGCGGGGGAAAACGCCGTCATCATCAAGCGCATCAAGAAGGGCGGCCATGACGGGCATCATGGCGGGGCCTGGAAGGTCGCGTATGCCGACTTCGTGACCGCGATGATGGCCTTCTTCCTGCTCATGTGGCTGATCAATACCACGACCCCGGAGCAGAAACGCGGCATTGCCGACTATTTTGCGCCGCAGAGCATCTCGCAGACGTCCAGCGGCGCGGGCGGCGTGCTTGGCGGAATCGTGATCGGCAAGACGAATGTGAAATCGGGCGGCGCCGTTTCGGTCTTCCAGAGGGACGAGGCCCAGCCTTCAAATCCCACCCAGGCGCAGAACAAGAGTCGTACCGGCGGCACGACCAATGCGGAAGGCCAGGCGCCGCAATCGCAGGTTCAGAGCGACGACAGCCTGCAACGCTCGCTGCCTTCTTCGCAGGCCGGCGAATTCGAAAGCGCGGCCGAATCGATCCGGCAGGCCATTCAGGACAGTCCCGACATTGCCGCGCTGTCGCGACAGGTCATGGTGGATCAGACACCGGAGGGCCTGCGCATCCAGCTTGTGGATCAGGATGGAAAGCCGATGTTCGAGGCGGGCAGCGCCCAGCCCATGCCCTATGCAAGACAATTGCTGGCGACCATCGCCAGGATCGTGGACCGCCTGCCCAATCGCATCTCCATCAGCGGCCATACCAGCGGAACGTCCAGCGGCACCGACTGGCAGCTATCGGCCGAACGCGCCAACGCCGCGCGAGCCCTCCTGACCGGAGCAGGCGTGGACGGCGACCGGATCTACGAAGTTGTGGGCAAGGCCGGAAGCCAGCCGCTGCTGCCCGAGAATCCCGACGCTGCGGCCAATCGCCGGTTGAGCATCGTGCTCCTGCGCGACGTGCCGCCCGCGCCGGCCGGCGCCAAACCATAGCGTCGCGATAAGCGCTGGCGCTGGCGCGATTTCCGTGACCATAATTGCGCCCGTGAACCCCGGCGCTTCAAGACCGTGACCGACCAGAGAACGTCGCGCCTTCCGCAATTTTTCCTGACGCCGGGCGGACCCTGCCCATACCTGCCCGGGCGGGTGGAGCGAAAAGTCTTCGCAAGGCTCAACGGCAGCTACGCGCAGGCGCTCAACGAGGCGCTCACACATTCCGGTTTCCGCCGAAGCCAGATGATCGCCTACCGGCCGGCCTGCGACGCCTGCTCGGCCTGCGTTTCGGTGCGCATCGTCGTGAACGACTTCGAAATCTCGCGCGGCCAGAAGCGCATCGCCCGCCGCAATGCCGACATCGTGCGCAACGTGGTCCCTGCGGAGGCCACGCGCGAGCAATTTGCGCTTCTGCGCACCTATCTCGATTCACGCCACGCGGGCGGCGGCATGTCGGACATGGGCCTGTTCGACTACGTGGCCATGGTGGAGGAAACGCCGGTCAACACGCACATCGTGGAATACCGCCAGCACCCAACGGGCGCGTTGATGGCAAGCGCGCTGACCGACGTTCTGCGCGACGGACTTTCGATGGTCTACAGTTTTTATCATCCCGGCGAAGATGCCCGCAGCCTTGGCACCTACATGATCCTGGATCATGTGAATGCGGCGCGCGAACGCCGGTTGCCCTATGTGTACCTGGGCTATTGGGTGCGCGGCAGCGAGAAGATGGATTACAAGGCGCGCTTCCGTCCGCTTGAGGCCCTTGGCGCCGAGGGCTGGGTGCGCCTGTCGCTTTAGGCGTTTCCGGATCAAGGCGTCTTCAGTCGCCGCCGAAGCGCGCTTTCCATTCCGCGACCTGCTCGTCGGCAATTTTCGCAAAGAGAACGTCGGAAGCCCTGATCGGCTGGCCGCCTTCGAGCTGATCGAGTTCCTTTGCCATGGGATCCGTCGGGAACGGCACGGCGCGGCCGCCGCCTGCGACCGGCTGGATGGTTTCATGAATCTTCACAGCCGTTGCCGGTATGACGGGCCACGACAGATGCGCGAATGTGTGCACAAGGTTGAGCCCCATGCGCACGGCCACCGCCGCGCGCGCACGATCGGTCCTGATATGCGTCCATGGCGCAGCGCGCGTCAGATATTCGTTGCCGGCAACCCAGATGGCGCGCAGTTCGGCCAGCGCCTTGCGGAACTCCATCGCCTCGAAAAAGTTGCGCAGCTCGGCCACACGCCTGTCCAGCTCGGCGATCAGCGCTTTTTCCTCGTCGCCATAGGCGCCCTCGCCCGGCACCCTGCCCTCGAACCTTGCGGCGCAGAATTTGGTGATGCGGTTGACAAAATTGCCCAGCACATCGGCCAGATCCTTGTTCACGACGGACGCAAAATGCTCCCAGGTGAACGACGCGTCGGCACTCTCCGGCGCATTGGCCATCAGGTAATAGCGCCAGTAGTCGGCCGGCAGCAGATCGAGCGCCGCATCCATGAAGATGCCGCGCTTCTGCGAGGTGGAAAACTTGCCGCCGTAGTAATTGAGCCAGTTGAAGCCCTTGATCTGATCGACAAGCTTCCATCCTTCGTCGGCTCCCATGATGGTGACGGGAAAGCCGACCGTGTGAAAAGGCACGTTGTCCTTGCCGAGAAACTCGATGTAGCGGACGTCCTTGCCCTGCCACCAGTCGCGCCACTGCTCGCCCTTGTTGTTCGCGTCGGCCCATTCTTTCGTCGCGCCGATATATTCGATGGGCGCGTCGAACCAGACATAAAACACCTTGCCCTTCAGCTTGCCGTCTCCGATATCGTCCGGCACCGGAACACCCCAGCTGAGATCGCGCGTGATGCCGCGGTCGTGCAGGCCCTCCTCCAGCCACTTGTTGGCAATGGAATAGACAAGGTGGGGCCATTCGGACCTGTGGCTGTCGATCCACTGGCGCAGCCGGGGCACAAATTGCGACTGCTTCAGGAAGAGATGGGCGCTGTCGCGGATTTCGATGTCGGTCGAGCCCGACAGCGCCGAGCGCGGATTGACAAGGTCGGTCGGGTCAAGCACCCGCGTGCAGTTTTCGCACTGATCGCCGCGGGCGCGGTCGTAACCGCAATGCGGGCAGGTGCCGATGACATAGCGGTCCGGCAGAAACCGCTTCTCGGCGTTGGAATAGACCTGTTTGGTCGTGCGGACTTCCAGGTGGCCGTTCTTCCATAATGCGCGCGCGAAGGCCTGGGTCAGCTCCCGGTTCTGGGGGCTCGACGAGCGGCCAAAATAATCCCAGCCCAGATGGAAACCGTCGCCCAGCCGCTTCTGGATGGCGTGCTGCTCGGCGCAATAGGTTGCGACGTCCTGGCCCGCTTCGAGCGCCGCAAGCTCGGCGGGCGTGCCATGTTCATCGGTGGCGCAGATTGCCAGCACGTCATGCCCCATCGAACGGGCGAATCGCGCGTAGACATCGGCCGGCAGCATGGAACCGACAAGGTTGCCCAAGTGCTTGACGCCGTTGATATATGGCAATGCGCTGGTGATAAGGACGCGTGTCATGTTTCCTGACCGTGGAACCGGTATAAAGAAGTCCTGAGACTAGCGAAACGCGCCGAACCGTCTATCACGCTGCCTTGGGCACCGGGAGCATGCAAAACCAGACGCCGACCAAAAGCCGCTTCAGCCTGAGCATACAGGCAAACCTGCTGGCCGGAATCCTGACCATCATTCCCATTGTCGTGGTCTGGATCGTGTTCCAGTTCCTGCTCAATGTGCTGGAACAGGCGGGAAATCCGCTGGCCGCCGCGCTGGTGGAAACGGCCGGCGGCTATTTGCCGTCGGCCCGGCCGTGGCTCGCCGATCCGGTGGTTGAGGGCATCATCGCCGTGATCGTGGCGCTGTTCGTGCTCTATACGATCGGCGCGATCGCGAAACAGGTGATTGGCGCGCGGATCATTGCGCTGTTTGAAAAGCTGATCGCGCGCATACCCGTCGTGCAATCGGTCTATTCCGCGGCCAAGAAGCTGGTGGGCGTCGTGCAGCAGAAGCCGGAGGGGACCGCAGGCGTTGTGCTGGTGGACTTTCCGCACCCGGGGCTCAAGGCCGTGGGGCTTGTGATGCGCACCTTCCGCGATTCAGCCACCGGCAACCTGCTCGCGGCCGTGTTCGTGCCGACATCGCCGAACCCGACATCCGGCTATCTGAACATTGTCGAAATCGAAAAGCTCATCCCCACCGACATGACCATGGATCAGGCGATGAGCATGGTGATCTCGGGCGGCGCCACCGCGCCGGACCACATTTCGATCGCACCCAAGGCTTGAGCGCGGCCATCTGGTGCCGGGTGCAGGGATCGAACCCGCGACCCCCTGATTACAAATCAGGTGCTCTACCAGCTGAGCTAACCCGGCCTGCGTGGGGAAATACGCCGGGGACGATGGCGGCGCAATGGCCGTTTCCCGAGCCTTTTTGCCGAAAATGTGTAAACTCGGGCGGGGCCTTGGGGGGACTCATTTGCATGAGCGCGGGCTTGCTTGCCGTCCTGATCATCGGCGGGTCGGTGGTGTTTACCGCCGGCGGGGTTGTGATTGGCCGGCCGCTGGTGCGGCGCTATCTCGGCGCCTCCCACAACGAGGTCATGATTTCTCTGTTTGCGGCCGCGGGGGTGATCTATGCGGTGCTGCTCGGCTTTCTCGTGGTCGTCGTGTGGGAGGCCTACGACACGGCGCACCACACGCTGGGCGAGGAAGCGGCCACGCTGGTTCCCCTTTACCGGCTGACCTACGGCATGGAAGCCACGGAGGGCGCGCAACTGCGCACCCTGATCCGCCAATACACCCAAGCCGTCATTACCGACGAATGGCCGCAAATGGGCAGGTCCGCCCTTGGCAGCCACAAAGCTCACCGCGCGCTCGAAAAGATGGATCGGCTTTTTGCCACCATGGATCGTGCGACCAAGGCCGCGGATGCCGAAGTGGACAACAAATTCCTGGACCTGAAGTCGACGATCGTCATGGACCGCAACGAAAGACTTCTGCGCGCGAGCGATACGATTCCATGGGTGATGTGGCTGGGCGCGGTGGGCGGCGGCATCATCATCGTGTGCATGAGCTTCCTGATTTACATGGAACGCGTTGAACCCCATGTGCTGATGGCAAGCTTCATGGGCGGCCTGATCGGGCTTCTGCTTTTCATCATGGCGGTGCTGAGCAACCCGTTCGTCGGCCCGCTTGCGCTGAGCGCAAAACATTTCCAGCAGGCGCTGGCCGTGATGGACGATACGGACAGGGGCAATTGATCCGTAAGCGGATCAATCAGCCGGGCAGCATGTTCGCGCGCGGCGCCACATTCGCGCGCGCATCGGGCGTGCGCGGCCTGAAGTCGGCCACCGCCTGCTTCGCGGCCGCTAGATCATCCGCCGACAGCTGGGTGGCCAGCGCATCCACGCGCGACTGGGATTCGCTGTCGCCCTGCGCCGCTGCAATCGCATACCACTTGTAGGCGTTGAGCAGGCTTTGCGGCACGCCCTCGCCGCGTTCATACAGGACCGCCAGATTGAACTGCGAATTGACGAGTCCCAGGTCGGCGGCCTGCGAGAACCAGCGCGCGGCCGCGGCAAAATCCTTCGGCACGCCTTCGCCGGTGGCATAGGCCATGGCGAGCGCGTGCATGGCCTTGCGGTTTCCCTGCGTGGCCGAAGCCTCGTAAAGACGAACGGCGCTGGCGGGATCCCTGGCGACGCCGCGGCCGGTTTCATAGAGCAGCCCGAGCCAATATTCGGCAATCGGATCGCCCGATTTGGCCGCCCGCGCCAGCCATTGCGCGGCGGTCGCATCGTCTTTCGCGGTGCCCTCGCCGTTCAGGCTGTCCAGACCCATCAGCAATTGCGCTTTCACCAGCCCCTGCGATGCCAGCACGGCAACCCGCGCATGGGCGCCGGCCGCAGACAGATGAATCCGTGTGGTGCCCGATCCGATCCCGGCATGGGCCGGCGTGATGGCGGCAAGCGTCAGTTGCGAAGGCCGGGCCGGCAAGTTGTGAAGCACGGCCGCCGCGCCCGCCGACATGGCCAGCAGGGCTGCGCCGAGCATCAACAGCATCCGGGTGCGTCCGGTGATTGCGCCGAAATCGAAGCGTTTGCGCCCCTTCTCCTCGATCTCGGACAGCGTGGCGGCCGCTTTGGCGGCGCGGCGCGCCGCCGACAGAAAGGACTCGCCGGATTCGGATGCAGCGGGCTGCGGTTCGCGCCGCTCATCGGACGGTTCCAGTTCGGCAGCTGCGCTGTCGGCTTGGAGCTCCGCCGCCTGCGGCATGTCGTGGGCGGGTTCGTCCGGCGGCAGGTAAACGGCCGGCCTCGCATCGCCGAGCAGGCGCGCCTCAAGAGCTTCGAGCCTGCCCGTGGTGTCCTTCAGCGCCGTCCGCAATTCCGCAAACATTTCGCGCTGGCGCCTTTCGAGCTCGTCGGTGCGCTGGGCGTGGGTGTCGTTTTTCTCGCCGTCATGCTTGCGCAAGTCCTCAAAATGCCGGTTCAGCGTGGAAAGACCGTCTTGTGCGAGGCCGGCGGCGCGCTGGCTTGTGCGTTCGGTTTCTGCAAGGCGCGCTTCCAGATCCGCAAGGCTTCGTTCGAACACGCGCAGGCGCCGCTCCAGCCATGCATCGACGCGCGGAGCCTCCTCGGCCTCCCGCTGCATCCCGGCAGGTTCGGATTTTTCGTTCGGATCCTTGCGCAACGCGGCACGAATGCGCTGGCTGAGCGATGCGCGATCCTTGCGGGCATCCGCGGCGGACGCCGGTTCCTGCACGGCAGAGGATATGGGTACGATTTCCGCGTTCTGCCCGACGTCCTGCATTCCGGCGTCGACCCGGCCTGCCGGTGCCGGTTCGCACTCGCCAGCCGGCGCGGCGTCTTTCGGCCCTTGCGAGAAGGGAAAGCTTTCGCGCATGGAGCGCGCCATCGCGGCCAGATCGTCCGCCAGGATGGAAACGAAGAGATCGTTGATGCTGGGGAAATAGGCGTAAACGGTCACCGGCGCAAAACCGGCATCCTCGGCAACCCGGTTGAGCGATGTCAGCTCGAGGCCGTCGCGCTCCACCATGCGGCGGGCGACGGAAATGATCTTCGCGCGCGTGGCGTTGCGCTGCCACGCGCGGCCCTGCTCCCGTTTTGCCCCCGCAGCCTTTTCAGACATGGGGCAAAGGATAGGCACCGGGCCATTAACATTGTGCCAACATGATGATTTGCCTTGAATATTCCGGGCCGTTTTTCAGGCTTTTTAAACAAATCCGGCCGTCGGCGGCTGGGTTTGCGTTTACCTTCCGGGAACCGCCGGCAAACCGATGAATTGTCCATTCATTCACGGTTCAGCCGGCCGCGCCTAACCATTGACCTGCACAGGCCCTTTGAAAGAGCAACCATGAAACATACCCCCTTCATCATGGCGCTGTTGGCCGGGAGCGCACTCGCACTCGCGACCCCCGCGGCCGCAGCCGCCCAGCATCATCACAATCCCCCGCCGCCGGCGCATCCCAATGCCCGTTGGAACCGCGGCAACGTCCACGTGAATGTGCGCGTGGCGCCTTTCCGCTTCCACAACCGTGTCGTGGTCCGGCTGGCGCCCGCAGAACGCTGGCGCTGGACGCATGGCCGCTGGCATCACGGCTGGCACCATGGCCGGTTTGGATGGTGGTGGTGGGCCGGCGGCGCCTGGTATTTCTACGACGTGCCCGTCTATCCCTACCCGGCCTATGTTTCGGACGTCTATTACGATGCGGAACCGGCCTCCGGCGGCGCCTATTGGTATTGGTGCAACGATCCGCGCGGTTACTATCCCTATGTCCAAACCTGCAACGGGCCGTGGCAGCCCGTTCCGGCAGGAGCCGGGCCGGAGCAAGGCGGCCCGAACATGGGCGCTGCGCCATCGGACAACGACGAGAATGGACCGCCGCCCGGATATGACAACGGCCAGAACGGCCCGCCTGCCGGATATCAGGGCCAGAATCCGGATGACGAGAATGGTCCGCCACCGGGTTATGGCGACAATGACCAGAACGGTCCGCCGGCGGGTTATGGCGATCAGGATCAGGGACCGCCGCAGGGTTATGGCAACGGGCCCGACGACCAGGACCAGGGCGACGACAACGGCGACAATGCGCCAGACGACCAGAACGGTCCTCCGCCGGGTGACCAGAACGGGCCTCCTCCCGGTTACGGCGGATCGCCCCAATAATTTCGCCGGACAATTTGGGCCGCGCTCCGGAAACGGAGCGCGGTTTTTCTATGCGGGGCTCGGAATCGTGCCGCCGCGCGGATGGCGCGCGCGTTCCCACCGCGTCAAGCCGACGATTGCGGCAATCGTGACCGCATAGACGGCAAGCTGGGCGCCGTTCGGCGCATCGTTGTAGCCGATCAGTGTATGCAGGAGGCGGCCCAGGATGCTGTCCTGCGACAGAAGCCATGAGGTGTCCCACACGGTGCCTGTGAGATATTCCAGATAACCGGCCTGCTGAAGAAACAGGATCGCCTGCGCGGCCATGCCAGCCGCAAGCAGTGTGATCAGCCACGATGTAACCGAAAATAGCTTGCCTGCCGGGATGGTCAGAAGCCCGAAATACATCAGCGCCGTAACGCCCGCGCCGGCTGCAAGGCCCAGTGCGCCGCCGGCCAGCATGGCCACATTCGACGTGCCGCCCTGGCTCGCAATGCCATAGAGAAACAGCACCACTTCCGAACCTTCGCGCAGCACGGCAATTCCGACCACCACCGCAAGCGCGATCAGCGAGCGGTTGCCCGCCTTGACCGCGGCGCCGACGGTTTTCAGCTCATGCGCCATGGCGCGGCCGTGGCCTGCCATCCAGACGTTGTGCCAGGCGAGCATGCACACGGCCAGAACAAGGACGCTGGCATCGAAGATTTCCTGTCCTGCGCCCTGGAAGAACGACGCAATCTCGCCCGCAAAGGTCGCAACAAGGCAGGCCCCGATGACGCCGGCCGCAACGCCGTAGCTCACCCAGATCCCGCGGCGCGCAACGCCCTTCGTCGCGGCCAGCACGATGCCGACGATCAGGCCGGCTTCGATGACTTCACGAAATACAATGAGGAGTGTGGCCAGCATAGGCTACTGCGCGATCACGACGCCCTGGGCCGTGTCGGAATGATATTCGCCCATGAACGGATATTTTCCGGGCGCGAGCGGCCGCAGGTGCACATCCCCCCGGCTGTTTCCGGTGATAACCTTTTCGACTTTCAGGGAAGTGGAATCGAATTCCTCCGCCGAAGCATCTTCATTCGTGATGGAAAGCACGGTCGGCGTGTTGGCTTTGACCGTGATCGTCGAAGGCGAAAACCTGTGGTCCTTCAGGGTCACGGCAATTGGGCCATCCGCAAACGCGGGCGATACGAGAACGGCGGCCAGGGCGGCAAGCACGAGGATTTTCATGACGTTGAACTCTGGTGAAATTCAAACCAGCCTGTCCATAGCCCAGTTGCAAATCATTCTCAACTATGGCCGGATGCGTCAGAAGCGCGCCCAGAGGGACGCCATAACCCCTTGTTCTTGCAAACTGTTTTGGCCAAAGGGAGCATAGAAGCCCCCGACCTGGAGGGACAACCTGTCGCCCAGGGCCTGAACGACCGAAAGCGCCAGCTTGTGGGAACGGTAGCGGCCGAGGCCGGGCTCAGGACGGGTCGAAACGACGTTGAAGCTCTGCACGAGGACCAACAGCGTTGGCGTGAGATGAACGCCCAGCGTGATATCCGCCGGCACCTGATTGGCGCCGTTATTGGTGATCCACCGATGGCCGGCCTCCACATCGGCAAATCCATCGTAGCCGGCCAGCGTAAAATTCGTACCGTACAGGAGCTGCAGCTCAATCTCGCGGCTATGGGAGAGGCTGCCGCCGACAATCGCCGCTTCGTCGTAGGCGCCCGCGTTTTTCAGGCTGCCTTCGACCGATAGCGTTCCGAAGCTCGAGAAAAGGCGGTAGCGCATTCCGCCGGACAGGGCGACGTCCCATTTGGCGCTTGGCGCGCTTCCGGGCGAACGCCACTTCGCCATTTCGAATTCCGGCGCCGCAATCAGCGTGAGATCGTCGGTCCATCCATATTCCGCGTAGATTTGCGTGTAGATTTTCGTGAAAGCGATCGCCCGCGACGGATGACCGCGATTGTCAAACTGCTCCGATGCGCGAGTTGCAAAGACACCGGCCAGGATTTGGGCCGCATCGCCGGGCAATGTCCATGCGCCGGCATCCGCCGCGACCGGCACACAGGGCCACAGCAGGATCAGGCACGCCAGGATCCGCTTCATCGGCCTTATCGGACGGATGGGACAAATTCGGCAAGCACAACAATCCAGGACAGGACGGTCGATGCGATGGGCGGCAAAAGGACCCGCAAGGTCCGCCGGTCTTCAGGCCGCCAGACGGCAAGCGAGGCCGGGATCGCCGGCGCCAACGCCGCCATGAAGATGACGGGGCTGCGGCTGATCTGCAGCAGAACCGTCGCGAATGACGCCAGCACGACAGACAGGACGAGGGCAAGCACGCTCCAGCTGCGCCTCGAACGGAATTCCGCGGCCACGGGAACAATCGCCGGCAGAAGCGGCGCGAGAAACAGCACCCATGACGCGCGGCTGCGGCTTTCGACGAACCCGGAGGCGGCGCTTATCTGTGAATTCCGCGCCAGCCATTGCGCGAAATTGAAATGGGTTTGCGTAGTGAACCAGGCCATGCCGATTGCGGTCAGGCATGGAATGAACAGGAGCACAAGCAGCAGGCCGGCATTCCGCGAAAACCGCGCGCGCGGAAGGCCCGCCAGCATCGGCAAGGCCAGCGCGGCGACGATGTCGCCGGAGGGATCGGCAAGCTGGATGGCCGCCAGCGAGCCCCCCAATGCGAAAATCGCGCGGGCGTCATCCTGCCGTTCCGCAAATGCCAGCGCGCTGCTGGCCGCAAGCGCCATTGCCAGGGCAAACCATAGGCCGCCGGCTGCACTCAGGGGGCTGACCCACAAACCCGCCTGCGCAATGCAGACAAACGCAACAGCCAAAGACATGGGAACCGGATAATCCGCCGACCGCAACATGCGGAAAAACAGGATCCAGATCAGGGTCAGGACAAGCGGCGCCAGAACATATGCCGTCACGGGTCCGCCAAGGCGCCGTGATGCGTCTTCTCCCAATAGAATGGCCGCCGCAAAAGCTGCAGCAGGCCGCGATAACCGGCGATCGAGACCAGAAGCCAGTACACCGGCGCCGTCAGCGCGTAGATGGCAAAATGCAGCCATCCGCGGCGCACGAGACCGAGCATGGCCAAATAGATGAAAAGCGCATTCCCCGTGATCAGGCCGGCAAGCGAAACGCGCGCGACGACGAGGGCATCTCCGTCCCTGAAAATTTCCACTCCGAACAAGGCCGAGACGACAAAAACCATCCAGAGCAGCGGATTGAGCATGGCCGAAACAAAGGTGCCGCCCACAAAAAGCTGAAAGCCGACAAAGCCCTTCCAGCCGACGTTGCGGAACAGGCGCAGCGGATCGCGCATGTGGACGAGCCAGGTCTGGATGTAGCCCTTGAGCCAACGCGAGCGCTGGCGCAGCCAATTTGGCAGCGTGTCCGCCGCTTCTTCGAATGTCGTGGAATCCAGAACAGAGACGCGATAGCCCTTCGCGGCCAGGCGGATGCCCAGGTCGGCGTCCTCGGTGACGTTAAAGGGGTCCCAACCGCCGATTTCGCGCACCACGCTTGTCCGGAGGTGGTTCGATGTTCCGCCCAGCGGCATTGGAACGCCGATGCGGTCGAGCCCCGAGAGCAGGAAGTCAAACCACAGCGAATAGTCGAGCGTGAACATCACGGCCAGCCAACCGCGCCGGTTGTAGAAATTCAGCCGCGCCTGAAGACAGGCGACGCGATCAGGGGCCGCGCGGAATGCAGCAACCGACCTTTTCAGCTGGTCCGGTTCGGGCCGGTCCTCGGCATCATAGATGACCAGAAATTCGCCGCGTACGAAGTTGAGCGCATAGTTGCAGGCGCGCGGCTTGGTGCGCGGCGTGCCCGGCGGGACGCGAATGATTTCGAAGTGCGGCGGAAGCCTCTGTTCGGCGAGCGCCCCGTAGGTTTCGTCATCGTCGCGTTCGACGGCAAAGATGACCTGAAGCCTGGTTCTCGGATATTCCAGGGCATTCAGCGAACGCACGATGTGCCGCGCCATGTTCGCTTCGCGATACATGGGAACGAGCACCGTATAGAGCGGCAAATCGTCCGCGTCGGGACGGCCCTCGGGATGCGGAAATTCCGCCGCGCCGATCCAGACAAGCAGCGCACGAAATACAATGTTCGACGCGAACCCAAGCCCGAGCAGGATCGTCAACACGATCGCCGTGCCGTAAGGAAAAAGAACGGAGGCAATCCCAATCGCCGCCACGCAGCCGGCAAACGCCATCGCCTGACCGGGCAGGACCACGCGTTGGGCGGAAAGCCGCGGCTCCGCGCGGGCGAGCGCGAAAGCGGCATTGCGTGCAAGCCGTGTTCGAAACCGGCGCTCGATCGCCGCATGCAGGGCCGCACGCCCGACCGGAACAAACCAGGCCTTCTGGTTTTGTGGCAGCCGAAGCCCGTTCGCCGATCCGTCATCGCCGGACGCACTGGCACAGAGCAGCACATCGCCCGATCTGGACCAGGGCAGAACCGCATGCGTCAGGTAAAACGGCAAATCGCGCGCATCGGCCAGTTGACCGTCGCAATGCGGGCCGAGCGTCGGCAAATGACGATACAGTCTAGGCCTTCTGCCGCCAAAGGTGGCGACAGCCATTGACTCAGAAGTGCCTTTCAAAGCCCCCTCCGAAAGGTCAACAGTCAGCACTCTCCATACAGCCGCAAGAGCTGTTCGGAGATTCATATTTGATCTTGAAACGCAATACTGAGCGAATACAGCGCTAGTCTTGGCTTCTACCAGCGTTCCAAATGATCAGCAATACAATTTATGGTTGTATCCGTTCAGATCAGACCGAGCGACCGATAGAAGTCTTCGAGCCTTGGATAAACCCTGGCGCGCGCCAGCAGCGCTTCGCTTCTCCGTTGCGAAAGATGGCTTGCCGCTTCCTTGGCCCGCGCTTCCGCGCTCATCGTCTTCGGCATGCCCATGAATAGCTGATCGGCAATGGGCACGGGAAACGCGGTGCCAAAGGGCGAAGGCAAAAAGCCGACAGCCTTCTCCGGGACAGCCGCCCGCGCCCGGATCGCCATTGCGAGGGCACTGGCCTTACCGGCTGCGTCGCGGCTTCCCCGATAGACGGGGCGAATCTGGCCGCTGAAAAGCAGGGAATGAAGCGCTGCAATGATGGATTGGGCATCTTGCGCACTGTCCCGCCGCTTTTCGATCAACTCGCCGAGCGTGCGCGGCCGCTCAGACAGCGCCGCCACAAGATCGCGCGCCTGCGGATTGTCGAACCGGATTTCGGCGAATGGCAGCTTCTTTTCGTAGATCACCGCGGATGCCGGCTGCTCCAATGCGAAGGCAAGCCCGCGCAGGATCATGTCGCTTGAATCCGCGGCGATGCGTTTGCCGCCCCGGACAAATACATCGCGCCGCAGGGCCGTATCGCGCAGGAAATCCTTTGCCAATTCCCGGCCAGGCATCGTCGGAAACCGCGGCAGCAGCGATTTGTAAGGCTCGTGCGTCATCAGCGCAGGCAGCGACTCCGCCATGTCGGCCGATCCTGCCAGCACGCAATCAATCGAAGCGAAGTCGGCCGCCACTTCGGTCACATACAGCGGTTCGGCATAGTCATTGGCGTAATCGGCGACGAGCACCTCGGGCGGCAGCTCATCGAGAAACGACAGCATCGGCGGCGGCGCACCGGCACCCAGGATTTCCGGCGCCCTGGATGCGTGAAACTGCGCGTAGATTTCGCGGGCTATTCGCAGGCCTTCGCGCACATCTACGCTATGGCCGCGCAGCGCTTCGCGAAAGATGCGGCGAAACGGATCGAACTTGTTCCAGCCGGGCCGCGCGTTGTAGCTCAGATAAAGCGCGCCGCCGGGCTTCAGGAACTTGCGCACGAAAGCCAGGATCAGCGCCCGTTCCCGCAATGGCACCCAAGTGTAAGTGCCGTTGGCCACAATATAGTCGAACCCGGGAAAGGTATGATCCAGGGCCGGTTCAATGCCCATTTCGTGGAATGTGATATTCCGGACATCGCCGTCTTCGGCGAGAGAGCGGCCTGAACGGATCATCGGGCCGCGCGCATCGATCACATGAAAATCTCCGGGCGGATTGGACGCGGCCAACAGCGTGGCGGTGACGGCGGAACCGCAATGCAGCTCGCACCATGCGAAGCCCGCGCCCATGCCCTCGCCCAGCGGCGATCCCGGCGGCGGCGCGTATCCGTTCATGATGCAGGCGTGGTCGATAAAGGCCGGCGCGAGCTCCTTCTGAAAGGCGCGAACGGCCGGAATTGCGCCCTCCGGCATTTCGGGCGGCTCTTTGGCCATGTGTCCGCTTCTGTCGGTCTCGCGACGGGATTGTCAGCAGATTTGTGCGGGGCGCAAGCTATTCCGCGGCGGTTTGCTTCTTCTTCGCCGGATCCTGAAGCGGCACTGCACTGGTCTGCGACCAGCGGCGGGCGTTGGCCTCGTCCTGCGGTGTGCGCGGCTGGGTAATCTGACGGCCGAGCGCAACAACGGTGGGAATTTCGCTGTCGGCCAGCTCCTTCATCTTCTGTTTGCGCGCGAACGCCTTTTCAATGAAGGGCGCAAGCTCCTCGGCTTTCTTCTTGCGGCGTTCAGCTTCGTGTTCCTTGAACTCGGGCATCACATCGGATGCAAACAATTCCAGCGCCTCGCAGATATGTTCGTGCCGGTTGCGGCCGCCCTGCTGGATGAACGCGACCTGATCCACGCCGGCGTCCGCAAATCCCCGCAAATGCTTGCGCATGCGGTCCGGCGTGCCGATGCCGGCGGCGCCGGCGTTTTCCGGCATGGTATCCTTGATCGCCTCGAAATTTTTCCAGATGTCGGTGCGGCCGGGCTTGTGCTCGCCGAAGATGTAGTGATGGCCCAGCGCATAGCCGAAGAACTTGAAGCCATCGAGCCCGCGCCGGCGCGCTTCCTCGCCGTCGCGATGAACCGAAAAGCCGGTCACCATGCAGATGTTGGCGTTCACGGCGTGGCCGATCGGCACACATTCTTCTTTCAGGATGCGGTAGTAGTCGTCCACCCATTGCTTTGCTTCCGCCGGGTCCACAAAGGCGAAGGTGAGCGCGCCGATGCCGAGCCGTGCGGCCAGCTTGATGGTCTCGCGGTTGGAGCATGCCACCCAGACCGGCGGATGCGGCCGCTGCACGGGCTTCGGCACGATGTTGCGGCAGGGCATTTCGAAGAATTCGCCCTTGAATCCGGGATAAGGGTCCATCGCGAGCATATTGAGGCACTGCTCGGTCGTTTCGCGCCACATGGCGCGCTTTTGCTCCACCGGCACGCGATAGCCGCCAAGCTCCAGCGCCGCGGAGGATTCGCCGGTGCCGAATTCCACGCGCCCGTTGGAGACGAGATCGAGCGTGGCGATGCGTTCGGCCACGCGCGCGGGGTGATTGTAACCCGGCGGCATGAGGACGATGCCATGACCGAGGCGGATATGCTTCGTCCGCTGCGAGCAGGCCGCCAGAAAGACTTCGGGCGCCGATGAGTGCGAGTATTCCTCCAGAAAATGATGCTCCACTTCCCACGCGTGATCGATCCCGAGGCGGTCGGCCAGTTCCACCTGATCGAGCGCATCCTGGAAGAGCTTGAGCTCCTGTCCCTCACCCCAGGGGCGCGGCAGCTGGTGTTCGTAGAAGATGCCGAACTTCATTTTGTTTCCTTCGCCAGCGACTGCGGCCAGACCGCCGCCTGCTCGCGCACGCTCTTCAGCGCGGGGCTCCTGTCCGACGCATCAAAGGCGCCCATGATCATCTGGAAGCGCTGTTCCACGAACGGGCGCATCATGGGATGCGTGAAAATATAGAGCTCGTTGTCGCGCACCGCTTCGAAGACGCGATTTCCCACGATGTCGGGATCGATACCGCTCAGCACAGCCTTTGCGGCCTCTTCGCGCGTGGCCGCAACCCCGGGGTCCACATCGGCCACGCCGCCATATTTCTGCTGGCGGTTGCGGCCGCTTTCGTGGATGTGCGTGCGCACAAAGCCCGGACACAGCACCGACACGCCGATATT
>JAJPIX010000046.1 GCA_021324545.1 Alphaproteobacteria bacterium | reverse complement strand
GGCTCATAACCTGAAGGTCACAGGTTCAAATCCTGTCCCCGCAACCATCGCAAGCGCGCGGCCTGGGCCTTTTTCCGGCCCGGGCCGTTTGTGCGCCAACGCTGCGGCTCAGCGCTCGTAACCGAACGTCTCGAAGTCCAGGCGATAGACGCTGCGCACAATGTCCTTCAGCTCGGGCGTGAAATAGCGCCCGATCAGCTCGTTGGAATTCACCTCGTGCCGGTTGCGCGAAACAACGGCGTCCATGGCGTCGCCGCTTTCGGGATAAAGTTTCGCCACCAGCGCGGGGAAGCGGCTGTTGAAGTCCTCATAACGGATGATCTCGTCATAGGCGATCATGTCCATGAACACGTTGTAGTATTGTATGCGCCAGTGCGGATTCATCTTCTTCTGGTCCTGCCGCGCCAGCGCGCGCACGAAGCTGTCGAATGGCATGGGCTGGCGGGGATCAAGCCCAAGCTCGCGCGCCTTGCGGCGAAACGCCCGGTGCCCGCCGCGCTCCAGCTTGTTGCGATAGCATGACACCAGCCGCGCATAGGGATTGCGCACCACGCAGAATTTGTAGATCGAGCGGTCGGCAAGCAGCGCCTCGAAATCGGCAACGTCGCTCGGCTGAAGCAGCGGCCCGGTCCAGCGCTTGTAGGGCTTGTAGTGGACCGGCAGCTGTCCGCCGCATTCCAGCATCTGCAACGTGGCGCGCATGGTGGAATTGGCCGCCTTCTCGTTGGCCGCATAGAGGTATCGGCCGCGGGGCGAAACAAACACCGCATCGTTGAACCGCGCGCGCAGGATTCCGGTGCTGCCATAGCGGTTGGGCAGCAGCACGAATCTCGCGCGCTTCAGATAACGCCACAGGTTGGCTGCGTTCTGGCGGGCGGAGATTTTGGCCAGCGCGGGCCAGGGCATGGCCGCGTGGCCGGGCGTTGCGTCTGCCGGCGCGGCGGCCGGCCGCTTCGCGGCAACATCGGTGGAACCTTGCGGCAAAGCCACGGCCAACACCTCTTAACCAAGCTCGGGCGGATCGCAGAAATCGCGCCGCCGGCCCGTGTATAAAAGGCTTCGCCGGGCCCATGAAGGGCCGGCCGGCTTCTTCCTTCAGAAAGATTGCAAAATTGTCGGAAATCGCCGGTTGCGCTGCGGCGTCGGCGCAGATTTGTATATTTCGGCGGAACGGTTTGGCTGTCCGAAGCGGCGCCGGACCCCTGGAACATCCATGAAGCTGCTGCTTGTTGAAGATGATGCCCAGACGGCGGGGTTCGTGATCCACGGCTTCCGCGAGCGCGGTCATGTGGTCGATCATGCGCCCGATGGCCGCGAGGGATTTTTTCTGGCCACCTACAATGCCTATGCCGTGGCCATCGTTGACCGCATGGTGCCGCATATGGACGGCTTGAGCCTCGTGCGCGCCCTGCGCAGCGCAAAAATCCAGACCCCCGTCATCTTTCTCACGACCATGAGCGGCATCGACGACCGCGTGGAGGGTCTGGAAGCGGGCGGCGATGATTATCTCGTCAAACCCTTCGCATTTTCGGAGCTTTACGCGCGCGTCAATGCGCTGGCCCGGCGCGCGCCCGTCTCGACGCAGCAGACCGTCCTGCGCGTGGGCGATCTGGAAATGGATCTCCTGAAGCGGACCGTCACCCGCGGCGGGGCGGCGATCGATCTTCTGCCGCGCGAATTCCAGCTGCTGGAATATCTCATGCGCCATGCCGACGAGGTGGTGACGCGCACGATGCTTCTGGAAGGGGTGTGGGAATTCCATTTCGACCCCAAGACCAACATCGTGGAAACGCACATCAGCCGCCTTCGCGCAAAGGTCGATCGCGGCCGCGCGACCGGGCTGATTCAGACGATCCGTGGTTCGGGATATACGATCCGTGCACCTGCAACGGCTCCTTAAAACCGCAAGCTTCAAGCTGACGGCGCTTTATGTGCTGCTGTTCGGCCTGTCCGTGGCGGCGCTTGCGACGGTCTTCTATTTCAACGCGGTGCGCGTGCTGGACGCGCAGGAGCGCGCGCGGATCCAGTCCGAAGCCTCCATGCTCCGCGGCGAATACGAAAGGGGCGGGCTGCCCGCCCTTCTGTCGGGCATCAGGGAACGCCAGCGCGGCCGCATCGCGGGCGGGCTCGATTACACCGTCTATCGCGGGGATGGAACGCGCCTCTTCGGCAATCTCCCGAAGGTGCCGTTCGAGAAAGGCTGGAAGCATACCTCCGGCCCGCCCGATGGCGACGAACCGCCCGGCCAGCTTGAGCAGCTGCTCGTTTACAGGCTGCCCCTGTCCAACGGCCTGTGGCTGATGGTGGGCGATGACATCGGCCACATCCGCGAGCTGGGCCATGTGATCGAAGACATGTCCATCTGGGGCCTGCTGCTTGCCGTAACGCTGGGCGTCATTGGCGGCGCCGCGCTCAGCCTTGCGTTTCTCAGGCGCATCGATTCCATCACGCGCACGGCGGAAGCCATCATTGCGGGCGACATGGCCAGGCGCATTCCCCTGCGCGGCGCCGACGACGATATCGACCGTCTCGCCACCACGCTCAACCGCATGCTCGACCGCATCGGTTCGCTCGTGGAATCGGTGCGCCATGTGTCCAACGACATCGCCCATGACCTGCGCACGCCGCTGGCGCGGTTGCGCCAGGTGCTGGAAGACGGCCGCCGTTCCGCGCGCACCCCCGCCGAATACGAGGCGACGACCGAACGGGCGATCCGCGAGATCGATTCGATCCTGGAAACCTTTTCCGCGATTCTGCGGATTGCGCAGATCGAAGCCGGCACCCGGCGTTCCGGCTTCCGGCGGCTTGATCTGAGCGGGCTTGCGGAATCGCTCGTCCATTCCTTTGCGCCGGTGGCCGAAGACGGGGGCAAGAGCCTTTCAGCCTCCATCGCGCCGGGCCTTGTGCTGGAAGGCGACGCGGAGCTTCTGACCCAGATGATGGTCAACCTGATCGAGAACGCCATCCGCCACAGCCGCGATGGCGCGGCGATCGTCATTGGCCTGCGCAATGGTCCGGCGGGCGCGGAATTTTCCGTCGCCGATGACGGCCCGGGCATTCCCGCCGGCGAGCGCGAACGCATTTTCCGGCGCTTCTACCGGCTTGAGCGCAGCCGCTCCACGGCCGGAAGCGGGCTGGGTCTGAGCCTGGTGGCCGCCATCGCCAACCTGCACGATGCGAAAATCATAGTGTCGGACAATCATCCCGGCCTGAAGATCGTCATCGTCTTCAGCCAGGCCAAAAGCGAAACCGCGCGCGAAAGGCCGCTTTCCCGCGCGGCCGAATAGGCGCAAGTAAGTCAGTGGCGGGCCTGCGCGGGCGCTTCGGCTTCCGTGGCAAATGATCCGGCCGGGCCCGGAAACTCCACCGGGCTTTCATAGCCGTCGGCGGAAACGGATGAGACGCCGAAGAACCAGTCGTCGATATTGACGTTCTTGAGCACAAGCGACGTAGCGCCCGCAGGCGCCTTGCGGCTGTTGGTCCAGAGCGGCGCTGTGGTGTCGCGCCACCAGACGCGGTAACCGGCGGCGCCGGCGGCCGGCGTCCAGCTGACCGTCGTGTCCAGGCTGACCGCGCCTGCGATGCTCACCGATGGCGGCGGCGCTGGCGCCATGGCCAGCGCGGCCATGGCGATGGCGTTCAGCCGCGTGACATTGGCGAGATACGGAAAATCGATTCCGTCGGCCGTATCGCCGTAATGAACGCCGTTTTCCACGCGAACGTCCTGGTGTTCGCGGTTGTAGTTCTCGATCGCTTCCGTGAAGCGGATGGCCGGATATCCGGCGGCCAGCATCGGCACCTGATCGCCGCCGCGGCTGTAGCGGTCGGTGCGATAGATCATCCGCGCCGAAAATCCGTGGAGATGGCGGCCGGCCAGCACGCTCACAAACCGCGCCAGATTGCGCGACGGGCTGTCCACTTCGCCTCCGTTGTAGCGGCGGCGCACGGCTTCTTCGGGCGTTTCGGTCGAGCGCGTGCCTTCCGAGAACACGCGCACATAACCGCTTTCGGTCATGCCGTTGGCGCCGTGCGTATTGCCAATGATGTCGTTGTTCAGGTCGGCCTCCACGCGCCAGTTCTGCTGTCCGGCATATTGCGCAAGCAGCTTGCCGCCATAGAGTCCCTGCTCCTCGCCGGAAAGCACCGCATACACCAGCGTGGCGGGAAATCTGTAATGCGAAAGCACGCGCGCCGCCTCGATCACGGCCGCCGTGCCCGAACCGTCGTCGTCGGCGCCCGGCGCATCGCTTGTCGCATTCATGACGTCGCTGACGCGCGAGTCGATGTGGCCGGAAATCACGATGACGCGTCCGGGATCGCCCGTTCCACGCTGGATCGCAAGCACATCCACGATCGCCGTGGGCCCGGTCAGGCGTTCGCCCGTGAAGGTCTGCTCCGGCGTCTCCACCTGGAGGCAGCCGTCGCAATCATGGCTGATCGCCTCGAACCGGTCTCTGACCCAGCGGCGCGCCGCGCCAATGCCTCTTGTGGCGGAATTTGTGTCCGAAAGCGTGTGGCGCGTGCCAAAGCCGGTCAGCGCGAGGATGTCGGCCTTCAGCTCGGCGGCGCTGACGGCACCCGCGATAGCGTCCAGAAGCGCGTGGGTGGCGGGCTTGTCGGCGGCCTGGATCGGCTGGGCCAGACAGCCGAAAACCGCCGCGGCCAGAACCGCAGGAATGCGCATGCGAATCCTCCCCTCAGCGGCCAAGGCAGGCCGCAAGCGCTCCGGGCCGGAGAGTATCCGCAAACGGCCGGATTGCCATGGCCCTCTTCAGGCCCGTGTGAGCCTGAGCTCCGCCACCGTGCCTTCGCCGGGCACGCTGCGGATGACGAGCGCCCCGCCCATGCGCCGCGTCAGCGCCATGGAAACCGCAAGGCCAAGGCCAAGCCCCGGCGTTTCGCCGCCGGATCGCGCAAACCGCGCGAAAGGCCGGCCCATGAACGACCGCTCCTCGGGCTGAAATCCGGTGCCGGAGTCGCGCACGCGCAGGCACACCGAACCGGCCTCTTTCTGCGCCTCCACGCGGATCGTGCCGGCTTCGGGCGTGTAGCGCGCCGCGTTGGACAAGAGATTGATCAGCACCCGCTTCAGTGCGGCGCCATCGGCCCGCGCATGCGCCGATGTGGGCAGCGAGACCTGCAGCTTCACGCGCCGCGAAAAAGTCTGTCCGGCGATCTCTTCGACGCAGGCGCGCGCGATCGGCACGATATCGGTATCGCCGATGACGAGCGGATAGCGGCCCGCTTCGATGCTCGCAAATTCCAGGATGTCCCCGATCCGCGCGTGAAGGCCGCGGCCGGCCGCGCCGATGTCGCGGGCATATTCGACATATTTCCTGTGCCCGGCCGGGCCGAACAGGCCGCGCTCGATCACCTCTGAAAAGCCGATGATGGCGTTCAGCGGCGTGCGCAGTTCGTGGCTCATATGCGCAAGAAATTCCGATTTCGTGCGCTCGGCTTCCGACGCGCGGCGTTCGGCATCGGCCAGCCGCACCAGAAGCTGCGCTTCGGCGGGCCGGGTGGCGCGCAGGGCTTTCACGGCCCTGTTGGTCTTGGACCGCTTTTCGAATTCGCGCACGAAGACAAAGGCAAGACCAGCGCCCGCCAGCGCGGGCCCGAAGATCACGAAAAGATAAAGGGGAAGCGATGCAAGCCAGGCTTCGCGCGCGGCATCTGTCCCAAGGCCCGCGCTCAGGCGGACAGGCCAGCCGGGCACGGCCGCTGTGGCGATATAGGCGTTTTCGCGGGCGCCGTCGCTGGCGGCCAGCGTGCTGCCGTCCGGCGCGAGCAACGCCAGATGATCGGCGCCGCGCGGCATAAGGGCTGCTGGCGCCATCTCCATCGCAATCAGCGATCCGGCATGCGCAAACACGATGGCAAACGCCGATTGATCGGGCGCCCGCAGAAGGATCGCCCGGTTCGCCGCGCCCGCAAGCGCCGTGCGGCTGCCGGCAAGGGAAGGCATGGGCCGGTTGCGCAGCGTGGATATGACGCTACCTTGCAGATCAAGCACGGCCACGTTCTGCAGCACGGGGCGGCCGGCGGCGGCCAGCGCCCGGGCCGTGCCCGGCGACATCGGAGCATCGGCATAAGCCTCAGCCAGCGCCGCGTAGTGATCGAGCGTATCCTTCAGGCTTGCGGCAACGGTCTGCGCGCGTTGCACCTGGAAAGCGCCGGCCTGCTGTTCCGCGCGCATGCGGTCAAGCCTGATCTGCATGAAGGCCGCCGATGCGAAACTTCCGCAGATCAGCACCACCGAAAGCAGCACGGTCAGGCGGATGTTGCCCGTCACGGAAGCTGCCGCCCGCGCAATCGCCTGGCCCGTGTCGGCGAACGGCCGTATCGCTATCCGTTGGGCCATCAGCGCCCGCTTGCCCCCGCTCGCGAAGCTCTGTGATTCGCGAATCGTGATTATGCGAATCGCGCGACTCGCTGTCACCCATCCGTGAAAGAAAAGTTAAGCGGCCGAATCAGCCGAGCATCTTGGTGACGACTTCGAACATGTTGGGCGAGACGCCGGGCATCTTGAGCGCCTTGTCCAGCTCGGCGCGCATCAGCGCCTGCCGGTGCCCGTCATAACGGCGCCAGTTCTCGAAGGCGCCCGCCATGCGCGCCGCAACCTGCGGATTGATCCCGTCGAGCGCGCGCAATGTTTCGCCCACAAGCGCATAGCCCGATCCGTCGCGGTCATGAAAGCGCACATGATTTCCGGCAAACGCCCCGATCAGCGAACGCACCCGGTTCGGATTCTTGATATCGAAGGCCGGATTTTGGGTGAGCTTGCGCACGCGCTGCGCCGTGTCGGGCAGGGGCGAACCCGCCTGCAGCGCCATCCATTTGTCCAGCACAAGCGCATCGTTCCTGAAGCGGTCGTGAAAATGCGCAAACGCCGCGGCGCTTTTGGGCGATGCCATGCGCGAAAGCGCGGCAAGCCCTGCCACCATGTCGGTCATGTTCGTGGCCGTGCGGTAATGATTGTCCGCCAGCGCGGCCGCGGCTTCGTCGTCCGCCGCCGTCAGGTAGCGCAGCAGCGCGTTGCGCAGCGCGCGCCGTCCGGCCGATGCGGCATCGGGGGCGAACGCAGCGCTGCTTTGCAGCGATTCATAAAGTGCGCGGATCCTGTCTTCATGCGCGCGCGCCACGGCGCGGATCAGGGCGGTGCGCGCCAGATGAATGGCGTCGGGGTCGGCCGGCGACCGCGCCATGGCAAGCTCGCCCTCGCTCGGCGGCATGAGCATCTGGGCGGCGAAGGCCCGGTCGTCTCCGGCGCGCGCCAGAACCTCGCCCATTGCCTCGATATAGGTTTCATCCGCCCTGGGCGCGCCGGCTTTTGCGCCATCGGCCATTTCCAGCAGGATTTCGGTCGCCAGCGTCTGGCCCGCTTCCCAGCGGTTGAACGGATCGGCATCGTGGCGCATCAGCGCCGCGCGGTCCTTCCGCGAAAGCGGCGTCCGGAAAATGGCCGGCGCCGAGAAATGCCGGCCGAGCGACAGAAGCGGCGGCTCGGCGACATTCACGAACACGAAGCGTTCTTCCGCCTTTGTCAGCTCGAGCACGCGTTCCTCGGGGCCCACCGCATTCTCGCCCTCCAGCGTCAGCGGCAAGGCGCGGCCGCCCGCCGTGTGCAGCCCCAGCCGCACGGGAATGGTCATCGGCTTCTTCTCCGGCTGCCCCGGCGTAGCGCCGAGCGATTGCTTCAGCGTGAGCGCATAGGTCTTCTTCTGCGCATCATATTCGCCGCTGGCGTCCACGACCGGTGTTCCGGCCTGCCGGTACCACAGCCGGAACTGGGAAAGGTCGCGGCCGCAGGCGTCTTCGAAGCATTTCACCCAGTCTTCGATGGTCACGGCCTGGCCGTCGTGGCGGGCGAAATAGAGGTCGGTTGCCTTCCGGTATCCTTCGTCGCCCACAAGCGTCCTGAGCATGCGGATGACTTCCGCGCCCTTTTCATAGACCGTCGCCGTATAGAAATTGTCGATCGTGATATAGCTCTGCGGCTGCACCGGATGGGCCAGGGGCCCGGCGTCCTCCGCGAACTGGCGCATGCGCAGCGTCTTCACGTCGTCTATGCGCTTGACAGGCGCCGAGCGCATGTCTTCCGAAAAGCTCTGGTCGCGGAAAACGGTCAGCCCTTCCTTCAGCGAAAGCTGGAACCAGTCGCGGCAGGTGACGCGGTCGCCGGTCCAGTTGTGGAAGTATTCGTGCGCGACCACGCTTTCGATGCGTTCGTAATCGGCGTCGGTTGCGGTTTCCGGCGAAGCGAGCAGCAGCCTGTCGTTGAAGATGTTGAGGCCCTTGTTCTCCATCGCGCCGAAATTGAAGGCGCTGACGGCCACGATCATGAAGATGTCCAGATCGTATTCGCGCCCGTATTTCTCCTCGTCCCAGCGCATGGCGCGTTTGAGCGAGTCCATGGCATAGGTGACCCTGGGTTCGTTGCCATGCTCGACATAAATCGCCAGATCGATCTTGCGGCCCGTGAGCGTCGTATATGTGTCGCGCAACACGCCCAGATCGCCGGCGACCAGCGCAAAAAGATAGCAGGGCTTGCGGAACGGATCTTTCCAGGTCACGAAATGCCGTCCGCCGGGAAGATCTCCCTTCTGCACGGGGTTGCCGTTCGAGAGCAGCACGGGAAACCTGTCTTTCGGCGCCTCGATGCGCGTCGTGAACACCGCAAGGTTGTCCGGGCGGTCGAGATAATATGTGATGCGGCGGAATCCTTCGGCCTCGCACTGGGTACAGAAGATTCCCTTCGACAGATAAAGCCCCTCGAGCGCGGTATTCTTCGCCGGTTCGATTTCGGTCACAATCTCGAGCGTGAACCTGGCCGGCAGGTTCGACAGGGTGAGCGTTTCGCGATCGGCCTTGCAATCGCTTGCCGCCGGCGGCTTTCCGTCCACCGCGACCGATATCAGCTTCAGATGCTCGCCATTGAGCACAAGCGGCGCGCCCGGCGATCCGGTTCGCGTCACCTGCGATGTCGCGGTGACGCGCGTGGCCACCGGATCGAGCGCAAAATTCAGCGCGACGTCGGATATCCGGTAGTCCGGCGCGCGATAGTCTGACAGGCGGATCGTGCGCGGCTCTTCGGTACGCATGGCTGAACCCTGGGCTGGTGATGAGCAGCCGCCGGTATAGACCCTAACAAAGCCAACCGGAAGGCGTGTCAGCCGTCGCTGTCGAGCTGGGCCAGAATGTCCTGGGCGTCATGCGCAAGCTGCACCAGTTCGTTCGGCATGTCCTCGCCGGATTTCCGCGCCCATTCCACGAGATTGCTTGCAAAGGCCGCAAGCTTCGGCGCGTTGGCGATCAGACGCGCCTGATATTCGATGCGGTTCGGATCAAGATCGTATTCCGCGCCGGGAACGCGCCAGCCGCCCCATTCCGCCTCGCCGGTCACGACGATCGGGTAGGTGCCGGGAACCGGATGCCGCGCGCAATCTTCCGCCGGCTGCCATTTGTTGCGCGCGCGGATCACGCGCCAGTTTTCATGACCGTTGACCTTGTGCTTGTCCGCATTCGGCTCCTCGGCCTGAAGCTCTTCGGCGGCGAATTCGCGGCCAAGCCCCACGTCGTAATAGACGCGAATGGGCTCATCCAGCCCCTTGGCCCAATGCGGCACCACGCGCTCGACCAGCGCCCATGTGCCGACCGGCTTTACGTAAACCCGCTGGCTCTTGTGAAACTGTGCTTTGGCCATCAGCAGAAGACCCCATTCCGCTGCGGAAGGATTGCAGGCTGCGCTTAAGCCGCAGTTAATAAAGGGCGTTGGCGGAGGGGCGCGCACATGATTATCCTTCCGGGGAACCCGCCATTTTCACGGATTTCCCATGAATTTCGACTTCTCCGAGGATCAGAAGCTGCTGCGCGATCAGGCCCGCCGGTTTCTTTCCGGAAAATGCTCCCTCAAGACCGTGCGCAAGGTGTTCGAAGGCGATCACGGATATGACCGCGACCTCTGGATGGCGATTGCGGAAATGGGATGGCTTGGCACCGCCATCCCCGAAAGTTTCGGCGGCCTTGGGCTCGGCCATCTGGAGCTTTGCGTGATCGCGGAAGAATTGGGGCGGGCGCTGGCTCCTTTGCCGTTCTCTTCCACCGTCTATCTGTTCGCCGAAGCCGTGCTTCTTGCGGGCAGCGAAGAACAGAAAAAAGCCTGCCTGCCGAAAATCGCAACCGGCCGGCTGATCGGCACATTCGCGCGCGCCGAGGCCGCAGGCGCGGTGACGCCCAAATCCATCCGCACGGCCTTCCGGGGCAACCGCCTTTCGGGAAAGAAGATCGCCGTGGCCGATGGCATGGATGCGGATTTTGCCGTCGTGCTGGCGCGCGCCAACGACGAGCCGGGCGAGCGCGGACTCTGCCTGGCGATTGCGGACCTGAAGGGGCCGGGCGTGTCGCGCCGGCATGAGGAATCCATCGATCCGTCGCGCAAGCATGCGGAAATTTCATTCGACAATGCGCCGGCCGAGCCGCTTGGCAGGCCCGGCGAAGGCTGGAGCATCGCCAACAGCGTGCTCGATCGCGCCGCGGTGCTGGTGGCGTTTGAACAGGTGGGCGGCGCCGATGCCTGCCTTGCCATGGCAAAGGAATACGCATTGACGCGCCATGCCTTTGGCCGGCCGATCGCCTCCTATCAGGCGATCAAGCACAAGCTTGCCGACATGTATGTGAACACCGAGCTTGCGCGTTCCAACGCCTATTACGGCGCCTGGGCGCTGTCCACCAATGCGCGCGAGTTGCCGCTTGCCGCCGCGGCGGCGCGCATCTCCGCCACCCAGGCTTTCGACTATGCCGCAAAGGAGAATGTCCAGACCCACGGCGGCATCGGCTTCACATGGGAGGCCGATCCTCATCTTTTCTACAAGCGCTCCCGCGAGCTGGCGCTGTCTCTTGGGCCGCAACGCAGCTGGAAGGATCGTCTTGTTTCGCAGCTGGAAGCAAGCAACGCATGAGCAGCCCGCAATTCATCTTTGAAAAGCTGCGCGAGGGAAAATATGACCGCCTGCGCGTGGAGCGCGGCGGCCAGACGGAAGAGGTCGCCTGTCCCAAGGTCGGCGGGATTCCCCACGACATGGTGCATTTTGCCGTCGAGAACGTCATGGGCAGAAGCGGCTTCATGCGCCGCGTGGCGGAAGGGGAGAAGGCGGCCTTCCGCATGGCGCCTGGCGTCGAATCCGACCAGATGGAGCGGCTGGTCGAGGTGATGCAGGCCGATGCAAACGGCGGTTTTCCGCCGCCGGCGGATCTCATCGACATGTACCGCGTCACCTGCGAAGCGCGCGGCGTGGCGCCTTATCCCGTGAGCGAAACCGACATTCTCGCCATTCGCGCCGAAATGGCGCGTCTCGACCGGCTCTGGCGCGAAACGCCGGCCGGCGGCTCGCTCACGCTCAGTTTCGATACGCCTTAGGAGAGCAGGATGGATTTCGAAGACACTCCGGCGGAAGCCGCATTTCGCGCGCAGGTCCGCAAATGGCTGGAGGAAAACGCCCCGCGCGGCCGCGAGGAAAGCGATGGCGACGAATTGGGCGACCGGCTGACGCGCGATGCGCTCGCCGAGGCGCGGGCATGGCAGGCCAAAAAGGCCAAAGCCGGCTACGCGCGGATCACCTGGCCCAAAGAGGTGGGCGGCCTGGGCGGCACGCCCATCCAGCAGGTGATCTTCAACCAGGAAGAAGCGAAATTCGGCCTTGGCGCGAACACGCCGTTCGCCATCGGGCTGGGCATGTGCATCCCCACGCTGATGGCCTATGGATCGAAAGAAGCCGTGGCCCGCTACGTGAAGCCCGCGCTCTACGGCGAGGAAATCTGGTGCCAGCTGTTCTCCGAGCCGGCGGCCGGTTCGGATGTGGCGGGCCTGCGCACGCGCGCGGAACGTCAGGGCGATCACTGGGTCGTCAACGGCCAGAAAATCTGGACAACCGGCGCGCAGATTTCCGATTTCGGCATCCTTCTGACGCGCACCGACCCCAATGTGCCCAAGCACAAGGGTCTCACCATGTTCTTTCTGTCCATGAAATCGCCCGGCGTGGAGGTGAGGCCGATCAGGCAGGCTTCGGGCGCCTCCGGCTTCAACGAAGTGTTCTTCACCGGCGTGAAGATTCCGGATTCGCAGCGTCTGGGCGAGGTGGGCCAGGGCTGGCAGGTCGCGCTCACCACGCTCATGCACGAACGTCTTGCCGTCGGCGGCGGGCAGGGCGGGGCCATCGACGTGAAGGAGCTGCTTCAGCTTGCGCGCACGCTGGAGCTGGAAGACGGGCCGGCCATCCGCAATGCCGCCGTCCGCGAGCGAATTGCGGATTGGTATGTGCGCTCCGCCGGCCTGAAATACACGACCTACCGCACCATGACGGCGCTCAGCAAAGGCCAGCAGCCGGGGCCGGAAGCGTCCATCGCCAAGGTGGTGGTGGCAAGCAAGCTGCAGGATCTTTCCGCCTTTGCGATGGAACTGGAAGGCGAGGCCGGGGCTCTCAAGGGCGGCGACGCCCCCATGCATGGCGCCTTCCAGATGGGCTGGCTGTCCGCGCCGGGCCTGCGCATCGCCGGCGGAACCGACGAGATCTTGCGCAACATCATCGCCGAACGCGTGCTGGGCCTGCCGCAGGATGTGCGCGTGGACAAGGACATTCCCTTCAACAAATTGCCAACCGGACGATAATCGGAGGAACAGCATGATCGGATACGTCACAATCGGAACCAACGATTACGAGCGCGCCAGGAAATTCTACGACGCGGTGCTGGCCGGCCTCGGCGGCAAGCGCACGATGGAGTTCGACAATCGCCTGCAGGGTTATGGCAACGGAACCTCGCCGGTGATGTTTGCGGTTGCCAGGCCCTACGACGGAAAGCCTGCGACGTCCGGCAACGGCACAATGGTGGCGCTCGCCGCGCCGTCGCGCGAGGCCGTGGACAGGGTTTATGCCGATGCCATCCGGCACGGAGCCAGGGATGAGGGCGCGCCCGGCTTGCGCGGCGACACCTTCTATGGCGCCTATTTCCGCGACATGGACGGCAACAAGCTCTGCGTCTTCAAGATGGGATGACCGTCGAAACCCCCTGCATCCGCGTCTGCGAGATGGATCCGGTGCATGGCATCTGCGCCGGTTGCGGGCGCACGCTCGATGAGATTGCGCGCTGAGGGTCCTTCACTGCCGCCGAACGCACCGCCGTGATGTCCGGGCTCGCGGAACGGCTGGCCCGGCTGGGCAAGGCACGCCCGTCGCCGGAACGGATGCGTGACGGGGGCGTTTGACCTGCGCAACCGCCGCTTCGGCAGCCCTGACGCGGCGATCTGGAGGAACAAATCCATGGCGGCAAAAACATCGCGGCGGCAGCGCAAGACCATCGGCCGCGTCATGCACGAGTACAAGCACGGCGAATTGAAGCGAAGCAAGCGCGGCCGGGGCGGCAAGGTGAAGGGCCGCCGGCAGGCCATTGCCATCGCGCTCAACGAGGCCGGGGCCTCCAAATACAGCAGCCGGCGGAAGAACCGGCGCAATCGTCGGCGGACCGAACGCAAGGAGCGCCGGGGCGAGACCGCGCAACAGGAGCGCGAGGGCCGCATGGGCGCGCGTTCCCGGCGCCACAAGACCCACGGTGCGGAGCTGCGCAAGCGGTCGCGGGCCGCAAAGAAGGCTGCCCGCACGCGCAAGCGCCGCGGCCATTAGGCAAGCCGCCGCGGTCCGGGGCGCACTATACTCGGCGCACAGGTCGGGTATAACGGCGCGCTGTCCGCCATCCGGGTTTTGAATGTCCGAACGCCCCCGCGCCGACCTCAAGCCGAACACATTCGAATACGAAAACGAGCCGCTCGTCACGGCAAACGGTTTTCGCGAATATGATGCGCGCTGGCTGTTCGGCCGCGAGATCAATCTCACGGGGGTTCAGGCGCTGGGGCTCGGCCTTGGCACCTATCTTCACGAACTCGGCGTCAGGCCCAAAATCGCCACCGGGCACGACTACCGGTCCTATTCTCTTTCCATCAAGCAGGCGCTGATCGTCGGCCTGATGAATGCGGGCTGCGAGGTGGTGGACATCGGCCTCTCCACCACGCCGATGGTGTATTTCGCCCAATTCGCGCTGGATTGCCCCTGCGTCGCCGCGGTCACCGCCAGCCACAACGAAAATGGCTGGACCGGCGTCAAGATGGGCGCGAAACGGCCGCTCACCTTCGGGCCGGACGAGATCGGCCGGCTGAAGGAGATCGTGCTCGGCGCGCTCGGCAAGCCCCGTCCCGGCGGCAGCTATGCATTTGTGGAAAATTTCCGCGCGCCCTATCTGGACGAGTTGGCGAAGGGCCATCGGCTTTCGCGTCCGATCCGCGTCGCCGTTGCCTGCGGCAACGGCACAGCGGGGCTTGTGGCGCCCGAAGCGATGCGGCGCATCGGCGCCGATGTGGTCGAGGTGGATTGCAATCCCGATTACACCTTCCCGCGCTACAACCCCAACACCGAAGATCTGCACATGCTGCATGCCATGGCGCAGGCGCTGCGCGAAAGCCGGGCGGAGATTGCGCTCGGCTTCGATGCCGATGGCGATCGTTGCGGCGTGGTGGACGATCGCGGCGAAGAGATCTTCGCCGACAAGGTCGGCGTCCTGCTGGCGCGCGATTTTTCCGCCCGCCACAGGAACGCGAAATTCGTGGCCGATGTGAAATCCACCGGCATCTTCCAGATCGATCCGGTGCTGAAGGCCAATGGCGCCGTCACCGATTACTGGAAAACCGGCCATTCCTACATGAAGCGCCGCACGCATGAGCTTGGCGCGCTCGCGGGCTTCGAAAAGAGCGGGCACTACTTCTTCAACCCGCCGCTCGGCCGCGGCTATGACGATGGCATCGCGGCGGGCATCGCCGTGCTGGAAATGCTCGACCGCGCCGGCGGCAGAAAGATGTCCCAGCTCGTTCAGGAGCTCCCCAGAACCTGGGGATCGCCCACTATGGCGCCCTTCTGCCCCGACGACCGGAAGTACAAGGTCGTGGATGCCATCACGCAGGAATATGAAGCTCTTGCCCGCGAGGGCGGTAAAATCCTGGGCCAGAAGATCGCAAAGGTCATCACCGTCAACGGCGTGCGGATCACGCTGGAAGATGGCACCTGGGGCCTTGTCCGCGCATCGTCGAACAAGCCCTCGCTGGTTGTCGTCGTGGAAAGCCCGGTGTCGGAGGCCAACATGCGCGCCATGTTTGCCGACATCGATGCCCGCCTGAAGAAGCACCCCGAAGTCGGCGAATACGACCAGAAAATCTGATCGGGCCGGCAGCGGCGCTGTAGCTGGCTCCCGGATCGCTGCCTGCGCACCATCCGGGATGACAAACCCCGCTTCAAAATGGTTAGACTGCGCGCGGGAGAGAACACATGGCCGACATCGACGAATACAGGGGCGCGCACGTCACCGTGAAGAACGTGGCCAATCGCTGCATTCATTCGCGCTATTGCGTGCTGAACCTCAGCTCGGTGTTCAAGCCCAATGTTGACGGGCCCTGGATCGATCCCGATGCCGCAGCGCGCGAGGCGGTGATGGCGGTGGTCGCGAAGTGCCCGTCGGGCGCGCTCCAGTTCGAGGCGGCCGACGCAAGGGAACCTCCGCCCACGGTCAACACGGTTCGCGTGTGGGAAAACGGCCCGCTCGCATTCCATGCCGAGCTCGACATCGCGGGCGACAAAACAAGCTTCCGCGCCACGCTGTGCCGGTGCGGCAAGTCCTTCCACAAGCCCTATTGCGACGGGATGCACATCAAGGCGGGCTTCAAGGCGACGGGCGAGCCCGAAAGCCAGAACTCCGCGCCGCTTGCCGTGCGCAACGGGCCGCTGGAGGTAAAGCCGATCAAGGATGGTCCTCTCTGCGTGAAGGGCGCGCTTGAGGTCTGCTCCGCCAGCGGCCGCACGATCAATCGCGACACGGAATTCTTTTTCTGCCGCTGCGGTCATTCCAACGACAAGCCGTTCTGCGACGGCAGCCACAAGATGGCCGGCTTCAAGGCGGACGGAACGTTTTGAATCAGGCCGCGGCGCGCATCTGGCCGCATTGCACATGCGCCAGCGCCTCGCGCAGCACCACGATGCCGGCGCCGCGGCGGGTGGCGTTTTCGCTCAGATGCCGGCGGAAGGCGCGCGCTCCCGGCCGTCCGTTGAACAGGCCCAGCATGTGCCGGGTCATGGCGTGCAGCGGCACGCCTTGGGCGAGCTTCCCTTCCACATAGGAAACATAAGCTGCGACCGCCATATCGAGATCGGCCGTTTCGGAAGCGCCGAAAAAGCGCCGGTCCACATCGGCCAGCAGGCCGGGCGACTGATAGGCCGCACGGCCCAGCATCACGCCATCCACATGCGCAAGATGTTTCGCGCAGTCGTCGAGCGCATGGATGCCGCCGTTAATGACAATTGTGAGGGCCGGATTCTCCCGCTTCACGCGATAGACGAGGTCGTGATCAAGCGGCGGCACATCGCGGTTTTCCTTCGGCGAAAGGCCGTCGAGCCACGCCTTGCGCGCGTGCACGATGAATGTCGTCGCCCCGGCCGCAGCGCAGGCCGCAATCATGGCGCGCAGCGAAATTTCCGGGTCCTGATCGTCCACGCCCGTCCGGCATTTTACGGTCACGGGAACCCGGACCGCCGCGCGCATGGCGGCAACGCAATCGGCCACAAGCTCGGGCTCGCGCATCAGGCAGGCGCCAAAACGCCCCGACTGGACGCGATCCGATGGGCAGCCGGCATTGAGATTGATTTCGTCATAGCCGCAATCGGCGCCGATCCTTGCGGCTTCGGCCAGCCGCGAAGGCTCCGATCCGCCGAGCTGCAGGGCGACCGGATGCTCCCTTGCGTCAAAGCCGAGCAGCCGACCGCGGTCGCCACGCAGCACCGCCTCCGCCGTCAGCATTTCCGTATAGAGCAGCGCATGGCGCGTCAGCAGCCGGTGCAGGACGCGGCAATGCCGGTCCGTCCAGTCCATCATGGGTGCAATGCAGAATTTGTGGCCGGGGCCGCTCATTCGGGCTCGATACACCGGCCCGCCCGCCGGTTCAACGCGGCCGCGTTCCGGCACGCGGCGGATGCAACCCCGCGCCGCCCGGCCGGCTCCGGGGGCAGGAGGAGCGGCCCCGCGGGATTGCCGCTTTATCTTTTGTTTCAGTCGGCAGGCGATCCGGGCCGCGCGTCCGGCCCGGTTCGTTGCGGAACGGCGGCGCATTTCGATGCGTTGAAACGCCATGCCGGTGGTGCGGGAACACGACAGCCGGGCGGCGGAGTTTGTTGCTTTGCTTCAGGATCCGGCGCGGCCGCCGATCGCCGCGCGCGATGTGGCGGTTATCGTCGCGCATCCTGATGATGAAACCGTCGGCTGCGGCGCTTTGCTCAGGCGCCTGAAGGGCGCCGTCGTGGTGATCGTGACGGACGGTTCGCCGCAAAACCTGCATGAGGCGCAACGCCACGGTTGTTCGACGGTGCCCGGTTATGCCGCCACGCGCACCAGGGAACTGAAACGGGCGATGCAACTGGCGGGCGTTTCGCTGCATTCGCTCGTTCAGCTGAACATTCCGGATCAGCAGGCGGCCATGCGCCTGGGCGAAATCACGCGCCGCCTGCTTCAGCTGTTCGCCACGCGCGGAACGCGCATCGCAATCACCCATGCCTATGAGGGCGGCCACCCCGACCACGATGCGGCCGCGTTTGGCGTGCACCGCGCGGCCGCGCGCTCGTCAAATCCGGTGACGATTGTCGAGATGCCGTTCTATCGCGCCGGCGGCAACGGGGAATTGCGCCAGTCCTTCGTGGCGTGGGAGGCGGGCCATCCGGTCGCCGTTGCGCTCAATCCCGATGAACGCGCGCTGAAGCAGCGGATGAGGGATGCCTATGAAACGCAAAAGGAGGCGCTTTGCGCCTTTTCTCTTGAAAGCGAACAGTTCCGTCTGGCGCCACGTTACGATTTTTCGGTTTTGCCCAACGGCGGCGATCTGCTTTACGAGCAGCACAATTGGGGCATGACACCGGCGCAGTGGCTGGCCTGCGTGCGCGCGGCGCTCGCCGAAGAAGGCTGGCAGCCGTGAGCGCCGGCCCGCTGCGGCGCGCCCCCAGGCCCGAAGATAGGACTGGATGGCCCAGAGGCCGGCGATTGCTGGGACAACGGTCAGGAACTTATTGGCCGCAAACGCTTTATCCCAGCATGGTGCGTTGCGCAGAGCCCGCCATGTGCGGGACGCACCCGAATTGGCGCTCCACCGGGAGATCAGAAAAACGGCCATGTGGAGGATGCGCGGATGCAGCGGCCCCTAGGCGGCGAGATGGGTAGGGAAAGCGATTCGCGTTCCGGCAAAACGGCAAACATGCTGTCGCCGGAACGCATGCGGGGCCACAGCGCGGCGGGTGGCGCGCTGCAATCCAGGAAAGCTCCGGTATCTTTCGTCCCCTTCGCCGGCCTTGCGGCGCTCGCGCCGTTTTCCGACGAGGAAAAAAATTACCTGTCGGGCCTGCTGGGCCGGATCGAGCATTTCCGCGCCGGCAGCCAGATCGTCTCCGAAGGCGCGCCGCTCGGTCATCCGCGCTTCGTCATTGCCGGCTGGGGATGCCGGACGCGAACCCTGTCGGATGGCCGGCGCCAGATTCTGGCGTTTTATCTGCCGGGCGATCTTGTCGGCTATTCGGCCCGCCCCAACGCGGTCGCGCTCGGCGCCTACGGCGCGCTGACGCGTCTGGAAACCGCCTCCGCGGCCGACATTGTTGGCAGCGCCCACCAGTCGGCGCGCGCGCCGCATCTGGTTGCGGCGCTGGAGAATGTCCGGACGCTCGAGGAATACTACCTGCTGGCGCAGATCGCGCGCATCGGCCGGCAGACGGCCTATGAGCGCTTCGCGAACCTGATGCTGGAATTTTACAGCCGCCTTTCCCGTGCGGGCATCGCCGGCGATTACCGCTTCCACATGCCGCTCACGCAAGAAGCGCTGGGCGACGGGCTTGGCCTGAGCATCGTGCATGTGAACCGCACGGTGCAGCAGCTCAAGCGCGAGGGACTGATTTCCATCGCCGGTTCGGTTGTCACGCTGCTCAAGCCCGATGTGCTTGCCGCGATCGGCGATTACCGCGAACCGGATGCCGGGCTCATTGCCGGCCGCAACGCAGAGGGCGGCGAAGGCGCCGGCGCGCTGATGGCGCGCTAGAAACGCCCGATCAGGACCAGAACAAGCACGATGATCAGAAGCAGTCCCAATCCGCCGCTCGGGTAATATCCCCATGAGGCGCTGTAGGGCCAGGATGGAAGCGCGCCGACCAGCAGCAGGATGAGAATGACGATAAGGATCGTGCCGAGCATGGGGCGGATGTTCCCTCGTTTGCGGAATGGGAAATGATTGCGCCGGCCGTAAGGTTCCCGGCGCGGCGCCGCCACTTTTCCGCGCGCGCGGCGGAACAAATTGCGCTGGCCCGTGTTGTCCGGCCCCGCCAGGCGCGCCGCAAAACCGGGTTTTCCCATTGCAAAGTCTGAAATGGGAGTTGCCCGGGCGCATCCTTCTTTAGGGTCATGGCCATGCATGGCCCTTCGCCCATATCTGCCTCTCGCCTTGCCGCGGCCGATTGGTCCGCCCTGCGGGCCGCTCTGGACGAGCAGGGCTATGCGGTTCTGCCCGGCATCCTCTCGCGCGCCCAATGCGATGGCGTGCGCGCGCTATACGATCACGATGCGCATTTCCGCAGCCGCATCGTGATGGCGCGCCATGGCTTCGGCCGCGGCGAGTACAGGTATTTTGCCTATCCGCTGCCGCCGCTGGTGGCGCAATTGCGCGAAGCGCTTTATCCGCCGCTTGCGGGGATCGCCAACGCATGGAACGCCGCGCTGGGAAACGACACGCGCTATCCACCCTCGCTCGAAGCATTCCTGAAGCGCTGCCACGATGCCGGACAGACCAGGCCGACGCCGCTTCTGCTGCGCTATGGCCAGGGCGACTACAATTGCCTGCATCAGGATCTCTACGGCGCGCATGTCTTTCCGCTGCAGGTCGCCTTCCTTCTGTCGCGGCCGGAAGCGGAGTTTGAGGGCGGGGCATTCGTGCTCGCCGAACAGCGGCCGCGCATGCAGTCGCGCGTCGAGGTTGTGCCGCTCTCGCAGGGCGATGGGGTCATCTTTCCGGTGAACGAACGGCCGGTGATGGGCGCCAGGGGGCCTTACCGGGTGAGGATGCGTCATGGCGTGAGCCGGCTCCTCTCGGGCCGGCGGTTCACGCTAGGCGTGATCTTTCATGACGCTGCGTAAAGAGCGCGCAACGTGCCGCTTGCAGGCTTGGCATTGCCCGGTATCATGCCCTGACAATTTGTCGGGGCAGACCCATGGACCTCACATTTTCGCCGCAGGAAGAAGCCTTTCGCCGGGAGGTCCGCAGCTTCATCGCGGAAAATCTGCCGCCCGACCTCAAGGGCCGCTCGCGCCGCGACATGACAAGCAAGGACGATTTCGTCCGCTGGCACAAAATTCTCGCAAAGAAGGGCTGGGTGGCGCCTGCCTGGCCCAGGGAATATGGCGGCCCGGGCTGGAGCGTGACGCAGCGTTACATCTTCAACGAAGAATGTGCCGAAGCCGAAACGCCGCTGGTGCTGCCCTTCGGCATCGCGATGGTGGGGCCGGTCATTTATACCTTCGGCAACGACGAGCAGAAAAAGAAATTCCTGCCGCGCATCCTTTCGGGCGACGACTGGTGGTGCCAGGGCTATTCCGAGCCGGGGGCGGGATCCGATCTCGCCAGCCTCAAGACGCGCGCAGTGCGCGAGGGCGGCCATTACATCGTCAACGGCCAGAAGACCTGGACCACGCTTGCGCAATACGCAAACTGGATTTTCTGCCTCGTGCGCACCGATCCCGATGCCAAGCAGCAGGAAGGCATCAGCTTTCTTCTGATCGACATGAACACGCCCGGCATCACGGTCAAGCCCATCATCGTGCTTGGCGGCGTGCATGAGGTGAACGAGGTCTTTTTCGACAACGTGAAGGTGCCGGTCGAAAACCGCATCGGCGAAGAGAACAAGGGCTGGACCTACGCGAAATTCCTCCTGGTGCACGAACGCTCGGGCATTGCGGGCGTTGCGCGGTCCAAGAAGGCGATCGAGCGGCTGCGGCAGATCGGCGAAGCCGAAAAGGTGGACGGCACCCCGCTCGTCGACACCGAGGAGTTTGCCCGCAAGATCAGCGAGGTCGAAATCGAGTTGTCCGCGCTGGAATTCACCGAGCTGCGCACCCTGGCCCAGGAATCGAAGGGCCGCATGGCCGGCCCCGAAAGCTCCATCCTCAAGATCAAGGGCACGGAAATCCAGCAGCGCATTACCGAACTGACGCTGGAAGCGGTGGGCTATTACGGCTTTCCCGATTATCACGCCTTCAACGACAACGAATATCCGGTGGGCCCGGATTACGCGCTGGGGCAGTCTTCGCACTATCTCAACATGCGCAAGGCGTCGATCTACGGCGGCTCCAACGAAATCCAGCGCAACATCATCGCGAAGATGGTGCTGGGTCTTTGATTGTGATGTGCGATTGTTTCTCCCCCGTTTGCGGGGCGCATCCCCACTTTCCTCCCCCGTAAGCGGGGAAGGAACACCGCAACGCTCTAAGGATCGCCAATGGACTTCTCATTCACCGAAGAACAGGAACTGCTGCGCAATTCCATCGCGAAATTCCTGGCCGGCAATTACGGCTTCGAGACGCGCCGGAAGATCGTGAAGAGCGATCTGGGCTGGCAGCCGGAATACTGGAAGCAGTTTGCCGAGCTTGGCCTTCTTGCGGCGCCGCTGCCGGAAGCGCATGGCGGGCTTGGCGGCGGCCCGGTGGATGTCCTGATCGTGATGGAGGAATTCGGCAAGAAGATCGTTGTCGAGCCCTTCGTGCCCACCGTGGTCATCGGCGGCGGATTCCTGAAACGCGCCTCGGCCGCCCTGCAGCAGCAGTGGCTTCCGAAAATCGCCGGCGGCGAGGCGATATTCGCTTTCGCCTATGCCGAGCCGAATGGCCGCTACAATCTGGCCGAGCTTGCGACCGTGGCGAAGAAGCAGGGCCCCAATTACGTGCTGAACGGCCGGAAGGCGGTCGTGCTCGCCGGCCCATGGGCCGATCAGCTGATCGTCACCGCGCGCACGGCGGGCGGGCCGCGGAATGAAAAAGGCGTCACCGTATTCCTGGTGGACAGGAAGTCGAAAGGAATCTCCGCGCGCGATTATCCCACCGTTGACGAATTGCGCGCCTCCGAAATCGCGTTCGAGAATGTGGAAGTGCCCGCCGCGAACGTGATCGGCGAGCCCGACAACGGCCTGCCGCTGGTCGAGCAGGTGACCGACGAAGCCATCGCCGCAACCTGCGCCGAAGCCTGCGGCGCGATGAAGGCGCTGGTGGATGCGACCGTGGATTATTCAAAGACGCGCAAGCAGTTCGGCGTGCCCATCGGCAAGTTCCAGGTGCTGCAGCACCGCATGGTGGACATGTTCACCGCCTATGAGCAGTCCGTCTCCATCACCTACATGCTCACGCTGAAGCTGGGCGAAAGCGATGCCGCGCGCAAGAAGGCCGCCTCCGCCGCCAAGGTGCAGATCGGCAAGGCCGGCCGCTTTGTCGGCCAGAGCGCGGTGCAGATTCACGGCGGCATGGGCATGACCGAGGAGCTGAGCGTCGGCCATTATTTTGCGCGGCTTTCGATGATCGATGCCCAATTCGGCAATGTCGATCATCATCTGCGCCGCTACGCGGCACTGGGCTGAAAGCGTCAAGCGCGATCGTTATCCCGCCAGGCAGCTTTTTGCGCGGCGCGCCGGCATCGCTGAAACCTGTTTGAGACGGGCTTGAACGCCTCTGCCCGGTCTCAACCGGGAAAGAAAGGCAGCAGCGCCTTGCGCAGGGCGTTGCGATCTGCGGCGGATAATTTGCCGATGGTCCGCAGGATGCGGCTCACATCGGCCGTGGCAATCTTCACCGGGCAGATGCGCGAAGGCGCGGGCAGCCCGCTTGCCTTCAGGTCGGTGATGTCCACATCGCAATCCCAGCGCGGATTCATCGCGCTTGTCACCATCGCCAGCAACACCAGCTTGTAGCGCGCGCTCACGGCGCCGGCGCTGATCACGACGGCGGGGCGCCGCTTTTCGGCGAGCCGGCCGGCATATGGGAACGGCACCACGACAAGATCGAACGGATGAAGCGCCACGTCAGAGCGAACGGCGCCTTGGGAATCACGGTTTGGGCCTTCGAGGTCAGCCGGGAGATGGGCGCGTTCATCCGGTAAGAATGTAAGGCGTCTTACACGCCGGCGCGAGCGCCGGCTCGCGGACTATTGTCACAAATGTTGAACGCGGGCGCTTTATGAAAAATCCCGGTAATTCACTATCCATTTGAAATTAGTCAGCAATTTTATCCTATTTTTTCACTTGCAATTTCCCGAATCGTTCTTTATATGTTCCGGCGCAGACAGGCTCCGATAAGGGAAAAGCGCAGATGACATGACGTGAATTGGTCACGGGAACAGACAGGCTGATGGGTGCAATCCCGTGGGCATCCCGCGGCCGGGACATCCCTCTGATGACAGAGACAAGGCGATTGGCTCAACGCGGACCCGTACACGGATCCCCGGGAAAGAAGCGATCGGCCCCTCCTCAAGGATGGATCGGATGCGCGGCAGCCGGGGTAGTAGAATGCGAAGGTGCGCGTCATTGCTTCTGAAATGGCGCTTCGGCGCGCCGGCCAGGCGCATCGTGACCGGGGCGGGCATGCCTCCAGGTTTCCGTGGGCGTTGGGCCTCCGGATTGGCCGGTTGCCCGCCTTATTTGCTGACAGCGCGTCGCGCTCTAGGCGCCCCAGCCGCCGCGCGACATCACCGAGGGCAGGCCGGTCGAAATGAGCTTGGGTTTGGGGCGCATCACAAGGCGCGCGCCCGGCAGATGCACCATCACGCGCGTGCCCTCGTTCTTGTGGCTCGCCAGCGCCACCTTGCCGCCATGCGCCTCGGCAAGCCCCTTCACGATGGGAAGGCCAAGTCCGGTTCCCTTCTCGAATGTCGTGATGTCGTGGCGGCCCTGGCCGAAGCTCTCGAACACCCGTTCCAGGTCTTCCTCCGCGATGCCCACGCCGGTGTCTTCGACGCCGAACATCAGCCCGTCGCCCGCAAGCTGGGCGAACACGGTCACGCGCCCGCCCGCGGGCGTGAACTTTATGGCGTTGGACAGAAGATTCATCAGAATCTGCCGCAGCGCGCGTTCGTCGGCATGGATCAGCGGAAGGCCCGGCGCGATCTGCGCGTCCAGCACAAGGCCGGTCTGCCCGGCCTTCGGCGCCAGCATGCGCACGGCATCCAGGGCCAGCGAATGGAAGTCCACGTCTTCCTCGCGCAGCTCCAGGCGGCCGGCCTCGATCTTGGCAAGATCGAGAATGTCGTTGATCAGCGCGAGCAGATGCTGTCCGGAATTGTGGATCAGTTCGCCGTATTCGGCATATTTGTCGATGGCCGCGCCCAGCGCCTTGCTCGCGATGATCTCCGAAAAGCCCAGGATGGCGTTCATCGGCGTGCGCAGCTCGTGGCTCATGTTGGCCAGGAACTGCGATTTGGCGAGGCTTGCATTTTCCGCCCGCCGGCGCGCGTCGTCCGAATCCCGCTTGGCGCGCTTGAGGTTGGCGATCAGCCCGGTCCGCTCGAACTGCAGGCTCAGCATCTTGCGCGTGGTCTCAAAGGTCGTCCGCGCGTAGATGGTCATGACCAGCGCGAAGGCAAAGCACATGCCGGCCAGCGCATGATCGAGCGTATCGGGCGCAAGAAGCGCCGGAACGATCATTCCCGCGGCATAGCAGAGGATTGGCGCGCGCCCGATGGCGAGGTGAACCGATCCGATCGCGCTCCAGCCCGAGATCGTGCTCGCCAGTATGAGAATGAGCAGCATGTGGTTCACGGGCTCATGCGGCGCCCACAACATGAACGCCATGGTGGACCAGACCGCCGCCTGGACCATCGTGATCGCAAAGAACACGCGCGCCCGGCGGCCGACGCCGCCGGCGTCGTTGCCGGTCCGCCGCTCGACGCGCCGGTAAACCAGATCGAGAAGAATCACGCTGCCGCTGATGAGCGCAAACCAGAGTCCGGCGCGTTCGGCCGGAGCCCATTGCGTGTTGGCCCACGCGATCAGCAGCGCCGCGGGCGGAAGAATCCACGTCATCGGCTTCGTGGCGGTGCGGATCATCTTCAGCTGCGCGCCGACCAGCTGAGCTTCCAGATTCGTTTCCGGATAGAGCGATTTGCGATAGGCCTTCACGCTGCGCAATGTCCAGCGCCTGGCCACGCGCAGGGCCACGGCCAGACGCCGTCCGGCCGGCCGGTCGTCACGCTGCATGTGCAGGGCTGACTGGGCGCGTTGGTCCGCCAAATTCGGCCTCGTTCCGGGCTTTCCCCCGCCATCCAGAATGCACTGCGCGCGATTAACGGAGCTTTTCTTTTTCGCGGGCTGCGATGGTAAACAGATCGTTGACCGGCACTGCGCGGAGGAAGCTCTTGTCCCCACTTCTGTTTGAAAAGAACGGCCCCATCGCCACCCTCACGATCAATCGCCCGCAGGCCCGCAATCCGCTGGGCGAAGCGGGCGATGCGGAACTGTTCGAAGAGGCCGCCGGCCGCATCAATGCCGATCGGGGAATCCGCTGCGCCATTCTCACCGGCGCCGGCCCGGCCTTCTCGGCGGGAGGCAACCTGAAAACCATGCGCGAGAAAGCCGGCGCCTTTTCGGGCTCTGCCGCCGACATTCGCGAAGGCTACCGCACAGGAATTCACCGCATGGTGCGCGCGATCTGGAACATCGAGGTGCCGCTGATCGCGGCAATCAACGGGCCTGCCATCGGCCTCGGCAACGACGTGGCCTGTCTCGCCGATCTCCGGATTGCCGCCGACAGCGCGATCTTCGGAGCCACGTTCCTCAAGATCGGCCTGGTGCCGGGCGACGGCGGGGCATGGATCCTGCCGCGCGTCATCGGCCAGGCGCGCGCCGCAGAGCTTTTCTTCACCGCCGACACGATTGACGCGCAAACCGCCCTGCGCTGGGGCCTTGTGTCGAACGTTGTTCCCGCCGCGCAGCTGATGGACGAAGCGCGCGCGCTGGCCACGCGCATCTGCCGGCAGCCGCCGCAGGCGCTGCGCATGACCAAGCGCCTGATGCGCGAAGCCCAGGCCGCGGGCTTTGATGCGATCATGGAAATGTCGGCCGCCATGCAGGCGCTCGCGCACAAGACCGGCGATCACGCCGAAGCGCTCGCGGCCTTTTTCGAAAAGCGGCCGCCGGTCTTCAAAGGCTCGTAGTCAGGATGCTGCGCGGGCCGGCGGCCTTGCGCCCATGCGCGCGGCCGGCAGCAGAACGGTCACGCATGTCCCTTCGCCGGGCGCACTTTCCAGAATCACGCGTCCGCCATGGGCTTCGGCAAGCCCTTTCACGATGGGCAGGCCAAGGCCCGTGCCCTTGTCGGACGTCACCACGTCGTGGCGGCCCTGTCCGAAATTCTGGAACACGCGATCCTGGTCCTCCGGCGCAATGCCGATGCCGGTGTCCGCCACGCCCAGCAGCAGGTTTCCCTGGGCGTCCTCCCGCGCGAAAACCGTCACGGCGCCGCCGGCCGCCGTGAACTTCACGGCGTTGGAAAGCAGGTTTAGCAGAATCTGCTTCAGCGCCCTTTCATCGGCTTTCACGGGAGGCAGCCCCGCTTCCACCCGCACATGCAACGCAAGGCCGCCCGCATGCGCCTTGGCCCCGATCAGGCGCACGCAATCCGAAACCAGCGTTCCGATGTCCAGCTCCTTTTCGTGCAGCATCAGCCCGCCGGCTTCGATTTTGGCGAGATCGAGAATGTCGTTGATGAGCGCGAGCAGCAGATGTCCCGAATCGTGAATGTTGCGCGCATATTCCACGTGCTTTTTCGATTTCAGGTCGAACATCTCCGAATGGATCATCTCGGAAAAGCCCAGAATGGCGTTCAGCGGGGTCCGCAGTTCGTGGCTCATGTTGGCCAGGAATTCCGATTTGGCGCGGCTGGCGGCCTCGGCCTTTTCCCGCGCGATGTCGGATTCGGTCTTTGATCTGGCAAGGGCGGCGATGAGATCGTTCTTGTCTTCCCTGAGCAGGAACATGTCGCGGGCCGTCAGGTGGATCTGGCGCGCCATGTAGATGAGATAGCCGATGAAGAAGAACGCCATCAGCGAGATGCCGTTGTAGATGATCCCGCCCTCGCGGAGCGGCGTGAAGATGATTCCCAGGCCGTAAATCGCAAAGCATGCGGTGACCAGCGGCCCGCAGGCGCCGACCAGCGCCATGTTGCCGGCAATCGTGCAGGCCAGAATCATGATGATGAGCAGGTGATTGAGATCGCTGTGCGGCGCCCACAGAAAAATGCCCATCGCCGCCCAGGTCGCCGCGAAGACGCTGTAGGCGGCGGTCGCGAGGACGATCCATTTGTGCGCCTCGGCCGGCGCCTGTTCGCGGCGCAGAAACAGATGGGACACGATGGCGAGCGGAAGCACGCTGAGCGAAACCGCCGCAAACCAGCCCGCCAGCTGGTAAAGCGGGATCCACTGGCGGTACATCGCGCACAGGATCAATGCGAACACCGGCATCAGCCAGTGGTTGGGACGCAGGTTTTTCAGCGCCAGCGCCAGCTGGTCGAGCGCCAGCTTGCCTTCGCGATCGCGCGCAGGCGGCGGCAACAACCCGGCGGCAGGCGGCCCGAACATCGCGCGATATTCGGGCATTTCTGTTAAGGAGCCCTTGAAACCGCCGCGTTTACCGCTGCTTAACGCGCCACGGGCTTACGGCTTCACCGGCTTGTCGCGCAGGCGCTCGAAGATGTGCGCGCCGTGCTCGTTGCCCATGGTGAAATGCTTGGCCCCGGTGAAATCGGAAATCCTGGCGAAGTTCGCCGCCACGGTGTCGGCGTCCGCGCCGTGGCCCAGATTCATGCCCGTGCTTTCCACGATCTGGGCGGCGGAAAACACCCCGGCGCCGGCCGAAAGGATGAAGCCGGTGGGGGCGTCCTCGCTCGCCAGAAACACCACGCCCGGCGTCACATATTCCGGCTTCAGCTGCTCCAGAACCTGCGGCGGCATCAGGTTTTCGGTCATGCGCGTGGCCGCCACCGGGCAGATGGCGTTGACCTTGATGTTGTCCTTGGCGCCTTCCAGCTTCAGCGTGTTCATGAATCCGACAAGCCCCAGCTTCGCCGCGCCGTAATTGGTCTGCCCGAAATTGCCGTAAAGGCCGGTCGAGGATGTCGTCACCACGATGCGGCCGTATTGCTGGTCCTTCATGATCTGCCAGGCCGCCTTGATGGGCTTCACCGATCCCATCAGGTGCACGTTCACGACAAATTCGAAATCCTTCATCTCCATCTTGGAGAAGCTCTTGTCGCGCAACACGCCGGCGTTGGCGATGATCACATCGATGCGGCCGAACGTATCCATCGTTTCCTTGATCAGGTGCGCGACGCCGGCGTCGTCGGTCACCGACGCGCCGTTGGCAATCGCCGTGCCGCCGGCGGCCTTGATCTCCTCGACCACCTTTTTGGCCGCTTCGGAAGAACCGCCGGTGCCATCCACCGCGCCGCCCAGATCGTTCACGACGACCTTCGCGCCGCGCCTGGCGAATTCCAGCGCATGGCAACGGCCCAGGCCGCCGCCCGCACCCGTGACAATGACGACCTTGTTGTCGAAGCGAATGGGCATGGCAAATCTCCGGATTTCGGTGGCTTTCGCTTAAATCTCCGAAAGCCCTCTGGCAATCCCCCGGTCAGGCAGATACCGGCCGCCGCTTTGAAATCCGCTGGCGCAGCCATGCATTGGCCGGGTGTTCGATGAACCGGTAAAGCAGCCAGCCCCATGCCGTGCACACAATAACAAGCGCTGCGGGCTCGATCAGGTGAATGGCATGCTCCCACTGCGGCGCAGGGCTGGGATAGGCGCGCAATTCCAGAATGTGCAGCATCTGCAGCCAGGTGGTCTGGCCCATATAGATCGCAAACGACCATTCGCCCAGGGCCATCAACGGCCTCGTCTGAAGGCCGTGCGCCAGCAAACCCTTGTCGAATGCAACCGTCAGGATCAGCAGCAGGAGCGGCGGCACGATCCAGAAATCCGCCACGCGGTGCGACCAGCCCGTGTTGTAAACGGCATAAAGAAAGAGCGCCGTCACAACGATTTGCGCCGCGGTGAAATACACATCCGGCCAGTCGTCCGCGCCGCGCACGCGCAAGCTCCGATAGAGCATCGCAAGCCCCACGCCGACGGCAAAATCGGCCATGCCGCGAACGATGCCGAAATCGAAAGTGATGTCGAGCCCGTGATGGGACGTGAGCGCAAGAAAATAGAGTGTCGCGAAACCGGCCGCGAACAGAAGGATCGCCCGCCAAGCGCGCCCCGATGCGATCCAGAGGTAGATCGGAAAGATCAGGCACAGGAAAAATTCCACGCTCACAAACCAGGAAACGCCGTTCCACGAAAGCCTGGGAAACAGATGCCAGGCCTGCACCAGGAACAGATTGGCGATGAAACTCCAGAACGTGGCGTAGGGGTGATAAGCCGGGTTGTTGTAGAACGAATAGTAGCCGCCCCAGGACGCAAACGCGTTCGCCACAATCATCATGCCGAGCATGATGAGCAGCGTCGCCAGATGCAGCGGATAAAGCCGCGCCAGGCGCGTTTTCAGGAACTCCAGCCAGCCGGCGCGCGTCCACAATGCGGAAAGCCTCGGGCCATAGACATGCACCAGAATGAATCCGGAAAGCGCGAAAAAGAATTCAACCCAGAGATAGCCCTTGGCGATGAACACATCGAACAGCCGCCAATGCTGATAGCCGTGCCCTTCGTGGTAGTGGTAGAGAACAAGCAACAATGGCGGCAGCGCGCGCGCGCCCATCAGCGCGCGGATTTGCCCCGTCTTTCTCCCGGCGGTCATGATGCGTCCGCGAATCCCCCGCGCTGCCAGACTGTCGCGGCAAGCCGCCAATGTCACGCGCCTTGCGCGCGCGGCGCTCCTGGAAGGCGCGGCAGGCTCCTTGACGGCGGCCGGAACAGGCATATTTCCGGTATCGTGAGGGGGCTCAAGGGACCATGAAGATCTGTGAAACATGGCAGGGCGGTGCCTTTGTGCCTCGCCATCGCCATGCGCAGGGTTATGCGGCGCTGGTGTTGCGCGGCGCCTATGAGGAGTGCGGCAGCAAGGGCAGGCTCCGGGCCGGCGCAGGCAATGTGCTGCTCCACGACGCTTTCGACGCGCATCTGGACCGCTTTGCCCGGCAAGGGGCGGAAATCGTGAATTTCCCGTTGTCCGCGCGCATCCGCGTCCCGTTCGGTATCGCCAGCGTGTCAAACGCCGATGAAATCGCCCGGGCCGCCGAACGCGATCCGGCAGCGGCCTGTGAAATGCTTTGCGCACAGCTCCACGAATATGAAAACGGGCCGGCGGATTGGCCGGATCGTCTGGCCGCCGATCTTGCGGACGAACCCAACCGGCGGCTGGACGAGTGGGCTTCGCAGCACGGACTGGCGGAGGAGACGGTTTCTCGCGGATTCCGCAAGGTCTTCGAAATGACACCGGCTGCGTTCCGTGCAGAAGCCCGCGCGCGCCGCGCCTATCTCCGGATTGTCGAAACCTCATTGCCGCTTGCGGCGGTTGCAGCGGAAACGGGCTTCGCCGATCAGGCACACATGACCCGCGCCGTCCGCCTGCTCACGGGCGCGCCGCCGGCCCGGTGGCGCAGGTCAATTCCGTTCAAGACGGAGCGTGCGCAGGCCGGTTGAATGGGCCGATGAGCACGATGCTGGCTGCCGGCGACCCGCGGCCTTTCCGTCTGAAGGTCGTTCCCCTGATTGTCACTGCGGCGCTGGGATATGCCATCCCCTATGGGGCCGCCTACGCCGCCTATTACTGCAGCATCTACTTCCATACCCCATCGCCAATGGGCCCGACGCTGCCGTGGCTCTACATCCATCATGCCTTTCAGCTCGCGCTCGGCCTCATCGCAATTGCGGTGATGCGATTTTTTGTGCCGGCCGATTACGGCCTGCATTTGCCGCGCGAAAAGACCTATATCCGGCCGGCGGTTCTGTGGGGCGTGTTCTTCGGCGTCCTGATGACGGTGGTGGATTACGCGCCGCATCTGCTGGCGCACACCAGGCCCGATCCCGGATTCCCGCTGACGCCGGGAAACATCTGGGGCTGGCTTTTCCTCGAAGGGGTCTATGTCGGTCCCACGGAGGAGATACCGATCCGCGCCCTGCTGGTGACGTATCTCGCCGCCACCATGCCCGGAAAGCTGCGCATCGGCCGGTTCAACATGAATTGGGCGGGCATTGTCGTGGCCGTCATCTTCGCGCTCCTGCACGCCACGAATTTCCAACTCCGGGCATGGCCGCAAGCCCTGGGCCAGCAGTTCTACGCCTTCGCGCTGGGCGTGCTCTATGCCTACTGGCTGGAGAAATCGAAAAGCATCGTGGCGCCCATCGTGGGCCACAACGTCAGCAATGTTGTCGAGTATGTGCTGCTCTTCGGCTGGCTTCTGTTTTTCTAACCGGCCAGCCCGAATTCCTTCGCCAGCAATTCGTAGGACCTGAGCCGCGGCTCGAAGTCATAGGTGATCGTCACCACCACAAGCTCTTCGGCGCCATGCCGCTGCGCGAGTTCCAGAAGCCGCCCGTGAACCTGTTGCGGCGTTCCAACCGTCGAGCGCGTGCGCGCCGCGCGCAGGATTGCCTGCTCGCGCTCGTCATAGGAACAGGAAAGCGCCTCTTCGGGCGATGGAAAGGCGGAAAAGCGGCCGGTCATCAGCCGCACCACCCACAGGTCGCGCGTGGCCGAAAGCCGCCTGGCTTCCTCTTCCGTGTCCGCCGCCAGCGCCGCCACTCCCAGCGAGACCACAGGCTGCGCGCACCAGCTGCTCGGCTTGAACCGTTCGCGATAGGCGGCGCAGGCCTCTTCGCTGCCTTCGGTATTGATGAAATGCGCGTGGCTGTAGGGCAGGCCCAGTTCGGCGGCATAGATTGCGCTGTGCACGCCGGAACCGAGCAGCCAGATCTCCGGCCGGCCTTCGCCGCGCGGCATGGCGTGCACGCCGCGAAAGGGATGATCGCCAGAAATCGGGGGCCCATCGGCCGCATCGTCGAGAAACTGGCGCAACAGCACGATCTGGCTGGGGTAGGCCTCGATGCTCCAGGCCTGCGGTCCGGCCTGAAGGGCCTGGGAGGTACGCTGGTCGGTGCCCGGTGCGCGGCCAAGGCCCAGGTCGATGCGCCCGGGGGCCAGCGTTTCCAGCACCCGGAACTGTTCGGCCACTTTCAACGGACTGTAATGCGGCAACATCACCCCGCCTGTTCCAATGCGGATCTTGCGGGTTTCGGCGGCAAGCCGTGCAACCAGGATTTCGGGTGCGGACCCCGCAAATGATTTGGTGTTGTGATGTTCCGCCACCCAATAGCGGTGATAGCCAAGCCGCTCCGCCGCCCTGGCGAGCATGATTGTCTCGCCAATGGCGTCCGCCGCCGTGCCGCCCTCGCGTATGGGCGATTGATCCAGAACCGAAAGCCTCATGGACGCAATCTATTCACATTTGCATCGCCTTAACCATTGGCTGCCAATGATCGCGCCGTCTCAGCGGATAGGCCGATGCCCGCCCAAGCCCATACAGCGCCAACATCGTCCAACGGGCAGCAGATCGAGTTGCACGACATCCAGAATCCGGTCGTGCGCCGCGTTTACGAGCTCTGGCAACAGCTCCGCGGTTCACGGTCCTTTCCGCGCCGCGAGGATATCACGCCGCGCAGGATGCCCGAGCTTCTGCGCAACATCGCGCTCGTGCGCGTGCTCGACGGCGGCGAGGAATTCCAGATTCGGCTGGTGGGCGATGCCATCGTGCAGGCGCAGGGCGCCACATTTCACGGCATGACCACGCGCCAGATCGATCTGGTCCTGCCCGGTTACGGCTCGGCCCTCGCCAGGCTCTATGGCGACATTTGCAAGAACCGCCGGCCGCGTGCCTATCGCGGCTGGTATGAGCGCCAGGCCGACAAGCATTCCTTCTTTCACGAATCCGTCCTCCTGCCGCTCGGCCCGGACGACAGGACCGTCGATCACGTCCTGATCGGCGCCGTCTACGCGCGTCATTTCAACGGCCTGCATTAGAAGGCTGGCGGCCCATCGGCCTGCGCTTTATATCTGCCGCTCCGTTTCCGGAGAGGCCGATGGCGCTCGATGCCGACACCCGCGCACAACTGATCGAACAGGTGCGCCGCTTTGTGCGCGAAACCTGCGTGCCGCTCGAAGCCAGGATCGCGGAGGATGATAGCGTGCCCGGCGATGTGATCGCGGGGATGCGCAGCCTGGGCCTGTTCGGCCTTTCGATTCCCGAAGCCTACGGCGGGCTCGGCCTTTCGATGGAAGAAGAGGTTCTCGTCGCCTTCGAGCTGGGGCAAACGTCGCCCGCGTTCCGCTCGGTGATCGGCACGAATGTCGGCATCGGTTCGCAGGGCGTGGTGATGTTCGGGACCGAAGAACAGAAGCGCGAGTGGCTGCCCAGGCTCGCGAGCGGCGAAGTGATCGCAAGCTTCGCCCTCACGGAGCCCAATGCCGGTTCGGATGCGGCATCGGTCCGCACCACCGCCATCCGCGACGGCGACGATTACGTCGTCAACGGCACCAAACGCTTCATCACCAATGCCAACCGCGCGGGCATGTTCACGCTGATGGCGCGCACCGATCCGTCGCGGAAGGGCGCTTCCGGCATTTCCGCCTTCATTGTGCCGGCAACGACAAAAGGCATTTCGATCGGCAAGCCCGAACGCAAGATGGGGCAGCAGGGCGCCCACATCTGCGACGTCATTTTTGAAAACGCGCGCGTGCCGGCGCGGCTCAGGCTGGGCGCGGAAGGGGAGGGCTTCAAGGTCGCCATGCGCGTGCTCGACCGCGGCAGGCTTCACATTTCGGCGGTCTGCGTGGGCGTGGCCGAACGGCTGATCCGCGAATGTGTCAGGTACGCGCGCGAACGCGAGCAGTTCGGCCAGAAGATCGGCGAGTTCCAGCTCATCCAGGCCATGCTGGCCGATTCCAGGACCGAGGCCTATGCCGCGCGCTGCATGGTTCTGGATGCCGCCCGCAAGCGCGACGCCGGCGAAAACGTCACCGCGGAGGCCGCCGCGTCGAAATATTTTGCATCGGAGATGGTGGGCCGTGTGGCCGACCGCGCGGTGCAGATTTTCGGCGGCGCGGGCTATGTGGCCGATTACGGCATCGAGCGTTTCTATCGCGACGTGCGCATCTTTCGCATCTATGAGGGCACCTCGCAAATCCAGCAGCTCGTCATTGCGCGCAGCCTTCTGCGCGGCGACGAATGAGCGCTGCCGCGCGCGGGAAGCCCACGCCGCTGGAGTCGCTTCTCGCCG
>JAJPIX010000042.1 GCA_021324545.1 Alphaproteobacteria bacterium | reverse complement strand
TCGCCGCCGCGCCTGGTGATGATGTTCACCACCCCGCCGATGGCGTCGCTGCCGTAAAGGGTGGATTGCGGCCCGCGCAGGATTTCCACGCGCGCGATGCCATTGACCAGAAGGTCGCCCAGTTCGGCTTCGCCGTCCACGCTGCCCGGATCGTTCAGCCTGACGCCATCGATCAGCACCTCGGTCTGGCCCACTTCGGCCCCGCGCAGGCTGATGGTCGTGGTTCCGCCCACCGGCCCGTTGCGCACGATGGTCGTTCCCGGCGCAAGCGACAGCGCGTCGCTCAGCACCACGCTCTGCAGCGCTTTCAGGTCCTGATCGGTGATGACGGATACCGATTCGCCCGTAACCGCCGCAGGCTGCGGCGTGCGCGTGGCGGTAACGACGACGTTTTCGATTCCCGCATCCGTCTGCGCGGACGCGGATGTGGCGATCAGCGCGGCGATCATTCCGCCGCAAAGAAGAATGTGACGCATAAGGTTCTCCCGGTTGCAGATCCGGAAGCCGGTGCGAATGGCAATTTCGGATGGGTTCTCAAAAATTCTCCCGCAACGACTCCCCTTGTCGTCACGGCGGTTCACCCCGCAAGCCCTGGCTCACCCGGCCGAGGCAAGGACGACGGCGCAAGGCAGGTCTCCTGGCTTCCGGCTCTGGCGCCTGAACCCGCCTTCCCGCGCATCTGCGCAGTGGCATGTGGGTCAGGCTCGCCGGCTACAGTTGCGGGGACAGCCGCGGAATTGGACCGCGTTCCCTAAACCTCGCGCGTTGATGGCAACGCTAAACCGCGACGCCGCCGCACGTCAATTTGTCTCCTGTGGCATGGGCCCCGTGAGCGGCTATGATGGCGGCGCATAGCGAGGCAGCCATGAAACCGGACTGGAAAGGCGTATTCCCCGCCGCCACCACGCAGTTTGCCGAAGATCTGTCGGTGGATCTGGCCGCCACGCAGGAACATGCAGACCGCATGATCCGGGCCGGCATTCACGGCATCGTGGCGCTGGGCACCTGCGGCGAGAATGCCTCGCTCAATGCGGATGAAAAGCGCCGCGTGCTGTCGGCCCTGGTGGAAGTGACCAGGGGCCGCGTGCCGGTCGTGGCGGGCGTGACCGAATTCACCACGCAGACGGCGTGTGATTACGCGCGCGATGCCAGGCGCATCGGCGTAAGCGGGCTCATGGCGTTGCCCGCCATGGTCTATGTTCCCAAGCCGGAAGAATTGCGCGCGCATTTCCAGGCGGTCGCGCGGGCCACCGACCTGCCGGTCATGCTCTACAACAACCCCGCCGCCTATCGCGTGAACATCGGCCTGAACACGCTGGAGGATCTGGCGGCCGAACCCAACATCGTCGCCATCAAGGAGTCGGCGGAAGACACGCGCCGCTTTACCGACATCATGAACGCCTTCGGCGACCGCTACATCCTGTTCGCGGGGCTGGACGATCTTGCCTTCGAAGGTCTGGCGCTGGGCGCCTCCGGCTGGGTCTCGGGCCTGAGCGACGCCTTTGCCGAAGAATCCGTCCGGCTCTACGACCTGATGGCCGCCGGCAAATGGAACGAAGCGCGCGCTCTCTATCGCTGGTTCATGCCGGTCCTGCATCTCGATGCCGGCCATGATCTTGTCCAGTGCATCAAGCTCGCGCAGGCGACGCTCGGGCACGGCAGCGAACGCGTGCGCCCGCCGCGTTATCCGCTTGCGGGCAGCCGCCGCGAAGAAGTGCTGGCGCTGGTGAAAAAAGCGATCCGCACCCGGCCGCGCAAAAGCTGATCATGCGTTACGTCTTTCCCTGCATTGACGGCCATACCTGCGGCAATCCGGTGCGGCTTGTCACGGGCGGCCATCCGCCGCTTGAAGGCCGCAACATGAGCGAGAGGCGCGAGCATTTCCGCCGCGAATATGACTGGATCAGAACGTCGCTGATGTTCGAACCGCGCGGGCACGACATGATGTCCGGCGCCTTCTTCTATCCGCCCTGCGATCCGGCGAACGACGCGGGCATCCTCTTCATCGAAACCAGCGGCGCGCTGCCCATGTGCGGCCACGGCACCATCGGCGCGGTCACCATCGGGCTGGAGCAGGGCGTGCTGCATGCGCGCAACCCCGAACATGTGCGGCTTGAAGCGCCGGCCGGCCTTGTGGAGGCGCAGGTCGAATGGAACGGCCCCTTCGTGGAGGGCGTGCGCATCAGGAATGTGCCGGGCTATCTCGCGGCGGAAGGCATAGAGATCGACGTGCCGGGGCTTGGCCGGCTTTCCGCCGACATTGCCTATGGCGGCAACTATTACGGCATCATCGAGCCGCAGAAGAATTATCCCGGCCTTGACGGTTTTCCCGCGGACAGGATCGTCCAGCTGAGCCCGCTCGTGCGCAAATTGCTGCGCGAAAAAATCGAACCCGTGCACCCGGAAAATCCCACGGTGCGCGGCGTGAGCCACCTGATGTGGACGGGCGAGCCGAAAAATCCCCGCGCCCATGCCCGCAATGCCGTGTTCTATGGCGAAAAGGCGATCGACCGGTCGCCTTGCGGCACCGGCACGAGCGCGCGCATGGCCCAGCTCGCCGCCAAGGGCAGGCTCAGGCCCGGCGACGAATTCATCCACGAAAGCATCATCGGCACGCTGTTCGACGGCCGGGTGGAAGCCGAAGCGCGCGTGGGAAATTTTCCGGCCGTCGTCCCCAGCGTGAAGGGCTGGGCGCGCGTCACCGGCTTCAACACCATCTTCGTGGACGACCGCGATCCCCTGTGGCGCGGCTTTACGGTTTCCTGAATGAAAGACGCAGATGTTGTCATCATCGGCGGCGGGATCGCGGGCGTGTCGCTTGCCGCGCGCATCGGCGATCGCGCGCGCGTGATCCTGCTGGAACGCGAGAGCATGCTGGCCGCGCACACCACCGGCCGCTCGGCCGCGGTATTTACCGAAACCTATGGCAATGCCGCCGTGCGCGAGCTCACCCGCGCCAGCCGCGATTTTTTCGAGCGACCGCCTGAGGGCTTCACCGGTCATCCCTTGCTTCACCCGCGCGCCTCGCTGTTCATCGCCCGCGCCGAAGATCACGCGCGGATCGAAAAATTCGTCGGCGAAAATCCGGGCATGGTCGAATGGCTGGCGCCCGACGAGGCCGTGCGCCGCATGCCCGTCCTGAAGCGCGGATATTTCGCCGCTGCCGCGCTCGAACCCGGCTCCGCCGATATCGATGTCCACGCGCTGTTCGATGGCTTCCGCCGCCTGGCGCTGCATCAGGGTGCGGCGATCGTCACCAATGCCGAGGTCGCCGCGCTTGAACGCGGCGCGCGCTGGGCGGTGGTGGCCGGCGGCGAACGCTACCGGGCGCCTGTCGTGGTGAACGCCGCCGGCGCCTGGGCGGGCGTGGTCGGCGAAATGGCGGGCCTGGGCAATCGCGGCATCCAGCCCATGCGCCGCACCGCCATCATGATCGACGCGCCGGAAAACACCGATGTTTCGGGCTGGCTCTTCGTCAACGATGCGGGCGAACAGTTCTATTTCAAGCCCGACGCGGGCCGGATTCTGGCATCGCTCGCCGACGAAACGCCCTCGCCGCCCTGCGATGCGCAGCCCGAAGAGATCGATGTCGCCACCATCGCCTGGCGGCTGGAAGAAGCCACGCACCTCAACGTGAAGCGAATCCGCCGCCGCTGGGCGGGCCTTCGCACCTTCACGCCAAACCGCACGCCCATCTTCGAGTTCGATGCGGCCGCGCCCGGCTTCTTCTGGCTCGCGGGGCAGGGCGGCTACGGCATCCAGACCTCGCCCGCCATTTCGCAACGCGCGGCGGATGCTATTCTCGCCGCGCTCTAGCGAATCGGGCGAATGCAAACCTTTTCCGATCCGGAAACACTTGCTGAGACCATCTTGCGCGATGTCGGCAAGCGCATCGTGCTGGCCATGCCGCTGGGTCTGGGCAAGCCCTGTCATGTGGCAAATGCGCTGTTTGCCCGCGCCGCGGCCGATCCGTCCATCGAGCTTCGCATCTTCACCGCGCTCACGCTGGAAAAGCCGCATGCCAAAAGCGAGCTTGAGCGCCGCTTCATGGCGCCCGTCGCCGAGCGGCTGATGGGCGGCTATCCCGAGCTTGCCTATGTGAAGGCGCTGCGCGCCAACGCGCTGCCGCCCAACATCGAGGTCAATGAATTCTTTTTTCTGGCCGGGCGCTGGCTGAACAATCCGGCCGCGCAGCAGAGCTACATCTCCGCCAACTACACCCATGCCTTCCGCTATGTGCTGGAGCGCGGGGTGAACGTGATCGGCCAGCTGGTGGCCAGGCGCAACAACCGCTTCAGCCTGTCCTGCAACACCGACATCACGGTGGATCTGCTGAAAGCGCGGAAGGCCGGCGCCGCGAAATTCGTGGTTGCCGGGCAGGTCAATTCCGCGCTGCCTTTCATGCCGGGCGAGGGCGATTTGCCGGAAAGCGAATTCGATTATCTGCTCGAAAGCCGCGAAACGGATTTTCCGCTGTTCGCGCCGCCCAAGGAGCCGCTGTCGCTGTCCGATTATGCCGCCGGTCTTCATGTCGCGCGCCTCATTCCCGATGGCGGCACGCTTCAGATCGGCATCGGCAAGGAAGGCGATGCCACGGTTCAGTCCCTGATTCTGCGGCAGACGAAGAATGACGTTTTCCGCGATGCGGTGGCGCGCCTTGCGCCGGAGGCGCAAAAGGAGCCGTTCCACGAAGACGCGCCGTTCACGCGCGGCCTTTACGGCTGCACCGAAATGTTCGTGGACGGATTTCTCGCGCTGATGGATGCGCAAATCCTCAAGCGCGAGGTGAATGGCGCCGTCCTGCACGGCGGCTTCTTCCTGGGGCCCAATGCGTTTTACGAACGCCTGCGGGCCATGCCGGCGGAAAAGCTGGAGAAGCTGCAGATGGTGGCGGTGTCCTTCACCAATCAGCTTTACGGCGACGAAGCGGCCAGGGCGAAGGCGCGCGCGGGCGCGCGATTTGTGAACAGCACGATGATGGCGACGCTTCTGGGCGCGGCCGTTTCCGATCAGCTGGAAGACGGGCGCGTGGTGTCCGGCGTCGGCGGCCAGTACAACTTCGTCGAGCAGGCCTTCGCGCTGCCCGATGCCCGCTCCATTCTCACGGTGAAATCCACGCGGCGGGCCTCCGGCCGGCTCACCTCCAACATCCGCTGGACCTACGGCCACGAAACCATCCCGCGCCATCTGCGCGACATCGTGATCAGCGAATATGGCGTGGCCGACCTGCGCGGCAAATCCGACGCTGGCGTGATTGCCGCCATGCTGAACATCGCGGACTCCCGCTTCCAGCCGGAGCTGCTGCGCGCCGCAAAGGATGCGGGCAAGCTGCCGCGCAATCACGAAATTCCGGCCCGCTTCCGCGACAATGTGCCGGAAAAGATTTCAGCCGCGCTGTCCCCCTTCCGCGGGCATCTGCCGCCGTTTCCCTTCGGCAGCGATTTCACCGAAGTGGAACAGGAGCTGCTTGCGGTTCTGGGCGCGCTTGAAGGCGCCTCGCCCCTGCGCCTGCTCGGCGCCGCGCTCAGGGGGGCGTTCTCGGCGCCGCGGGACCGCGCGTCGGCCGCCCGCCTTGCGCGGATGGGATTGGACAAGCCCCGCAACATCGGGGATCGTTTCTATGCCGCCCTGCTGCGCGGCGCGGGAACGGAATTGGGGCGGTCATGAACGATGCCGAAGCAAAGCGCCAGCTCATCAGCCTGCGCACCAAACTGTTTTACGGCTTCGGCTCGGTCGCCTTCGGCATCAAGGACAACGGCTTTCAGACCATCCTGCTTCTTTTCTACAACCAGGTCGTGGGCCTTCCCGGACAATGGGTGGGCGGGGCCATCGCGATTGCGCTTTTCGTGGATGCGTTTCTGGATCCGGTCGTCGGCCAGTTTTCCGACAATCTGCGCACCAAATGGGGCCGGCGCCATCCCCTGATGTATGCGGCGGCGTTGCCGGTGGCCATTTCCTATCTGCTTCTGTGGAACCCGCCGCATTGGGGCCAGGGCGCGCTGTTTCTTTATCTCCTGATTGTGGCGATCGTCGTGCGCACCTTCATCACCTTCTATGAAATCCCCAGCTCGGCGCTCGCGCCGGAACTGACCCAGGATTACGACCAGCGCACCTCGTTCCTCGGCTACCGCGTGTTTTTCGCCTGGTATGGCGGCATGACGATGTATTCGCTGGCCTTCATGGTGTTTCTCACGCCCGACGCCGCCCACAAGGTGGGGCAGCTCAATGCCACGGGCTACAGCCATTACGGCGTCACGGCGGCGGTCATCATGTTTGGCGCCATCCTGATTTCGGCGCTCGGCACCCACAAATTCATTCCCTGGCTGCGCAAGCCCCCGGCCGAACGGGTATCGGTGTTCCAGAACGTCCGCCGGATATTTTCCACGCTCGCCAATCGCGCCTTCCTGATTCTCATGCTTGCGGGCGTGCTGTTCAATCTTGCGACGGGGCTTCTGTTTGCGCTGAACATCTATCTGCTCACCTATTTCTGGGAGCTGTCGAACGTGCAGATATTCGTGCTGGCGCTGTCCGCCTTCATTGCGGTCGCGGTCGCCTTTTCCATCGCCTTGCCGCTCTCGCGGCGCTATGGCAAGCGCAGGGCCGCCGTCGTGCTGTTCGTGATCGGCACGGCCATCTCGGCCGTTCCGGTGGTGCTGCGGCTTCTTGGAATGTTTCCGGCAAACGGGGCGCCCGCGCTGATGCCGCTTCTGTTCGGCTTCACCGCCGTGTCCGCGTCGCTCCAGATCGGAAGCTCGATCCTGCTCGTATCCATGCTGGCCGACGTGGTGGAAGACAGCGAACGCAAGACAGGGCGGCGCTCGGAAGGCCTGTTCTTTGCCGGCAACAGCTTCATGCAGAAGGCGGTCACGGGCCTTGGCGTGTTTGCCTCAGGCGTTGTGCTGGCGCTGGTGCATTTTCCGCAGAATGCCCTGCCGGGCCATGTGGATCCCGCGGTCGTGCGCAATCTGGCGATCGTCTATGTCGTGGCGATTTCCGGGATCTATCTGCTTGCCACGCTGGTCATCAGCTATTTCCCGATCACCCGCGAGGTGCACGAGGAAAACCTGCGCCGGCTCGCAGCCGAAGCCGCCGAAGGCCAGGCCCCGCTCTAGGAGCCTGTACAAGAGCCGTGCGGCGCCGGGCGAAAAAACCCTTTATGTCTTGACATGGGGCCCGTCATCCGTTACATTATTCCCATATCTGGAAATGTGCCCTAGGCGTCGTTCGGCGGAAAAATCGTGCCGAAACAGGTACTTGCCTGCTCATGGCGCAGGGACAAACGGGAATCATCCGATGAACAGGCCTATTTTCCGCTAGCCCTTCGGGGCGGCGCATGGAGCTTTTTGCAGAAATCCGTCCGGGCGGCGCCCGGACTCCGCCTTCGCTCCAAGAGCGAAAAAAAGCCGATTCGGTCGGCGGGCGACGTGTGTCTTGCGGGACCGCAAATTTCGCAATTCAGGCGAAGATCTTCTTCAGCTCGTTTTTCATGATCTTGCCGTTGGCGTTGCGCGGCAACGCCTCCGGCCAGAACACGATTTTTACCGGCACCTTGAAGGCGGCCAGCCGTTCGGCCACGAACGCGCGCAATTCGTCTTCGCTCGCTTTGGCGCCCGGCTTCAGCGTCACCACGGCGCCCGGCTCTTCGCCCAGCGTCTTGTGCGGAACCGGAACAAGGGCGGCGTCCATCACCGCGGGATGATCGTAAAGGACATTCTCGACCTCGATGCAGTAGATGTTTTCGCCGCCGCGGATCAGCATGTCCTTGGCGCGGTCGATGATGAAGCAGAATCCCTCTTCGTCCAGCCGCGCCAGATCGCCCGTTTTCACCCAGCCGTCCACAAAGGTCTGGGCGGTCGCTTCGGGCTTGTTCCAGTAGCCTTTGACGATGTTGGGCCCGCGCGCCCACAGCTCGCCGACTTCGCCCACCGGCAACTCGCGTGTGCCGTCCACCGACATGATCTTCAGGTCGCACACGGCAATCGGCGGTCCGCAGGAATCGGGATGATGCTCGTAATCCTCGGCCTGGTTGCTGGTGCAGGTGGCCGACGTTTCCGTCATGCCCCAGCCGTTGCCCGGCAGCGACTTGGGAAACACCTGCTTGATGCGGCGCACAAGTTCCGGCGCCGAGGGCGCGCCGCCATAGGACACGTTTTCGAGCGAGGAGAGATCGTATTTGTGGCGGTTAGGATGTTCGATCAGCTGCCAGGCGATGGTGGGCACGCCGCCGGCCAATGTCACCTTCTCGCGCTCGATCAGCTGCATCGCAAGCTCGGGATCCCATTTGCGCATGAGCACAAGCTTTCCGCCGCTGAAAAGCGTGGGGTTCATCACCGCAAAGCAGCCGGTGGCGTGAAAGAACGGCACCGAAAGCAGGCCGCAGCGCTGCAGGTTGGGGTCGGGCGCGGGCGGCATTTCCCCGCGCCTGAGAAAGCTGCGCGCCGCAACCGAGGCCGAGGCAAAGATGTTGCAGTTCATGTTGCGGTGCGTGCCGAGCGCGCCCTTGGGCTTGCCCGTCGTGCCCGACGTATAGAGAATCCAGGCGTCGTCTTCGGGGTGCAGCGGCACCGCCGGCATCGGCCGGTCTGCCAGCTTTTCCCAATCGTTCACCGCGCCGATAACGCTTTCAAGCTTGCGGACGATCGGGTTTGCGATTTTCTCGTCATGCCGGCTCACGAACACGCGCGTGAGCGCCGGACAATTGTGCATGTGCTCGGAAATGCGCTCCAGCCGTTCGGAGTCCACCACGGCGATCCTGGCGCCGGAATCGGAAAGCCCGTATTCCAGTTCCGGTCCCGTCCACCAGGCGTTCAGCGGCGTAACGATCGCGCCCACAAGCGCGGCGGCATAAAACGCTACCGGCCATTCCGGCAGGTTGCGCATGATGATGGCGACACGGTCGCCCTTGGTCACGCCCTCGGCGATGAAGGCCTGGGCCAGCGTCAGCGTGGCGCGGGCAAAGCCTTCGAAGGTCGCGCGGTCGTTTTCATAAACAAGAAATGTGCGCGGCCCGAATGTCCGTCCCTGGAGGAACACGTCCCGCAAGGTCGCCGGCGCATTCTTCCACACGCGCGTCGCAACGCCGCGGATGGCGATGGTCTCCATCTCGAACGGCTGGCCGGGCGCGGTGAGCAGCCTGTGCGCCTCGGCGATGGACATGGCGGGCCAGGCTGCTTTTCGGGTGGATTCCGGGGTGCTCATTCCGGAATCGGCTAAACGAGGATCGCAATAAAAACAAGCCAACCCGCGGACTTATGCTATATGGCGGGGGGAGGGCGCTGGGTTATCGGGGCGGGATGGTCACCTTAAGCGAAGCAAAGCACCTGCATGAGCGGGCATGGCTGCGCACGG
>JAJPIX010000043.1 GCA_021324545.1 Alphaproteobacteria bacterium | reverse complement strand
TGATGCACGACATCCGCGACGACATGAATCAGCAATCCGGCCGCTTCGGAGTTCAGATCGTCGACGTGCGTATCCGCCATGCCGACTTGCCGCTGCAGAACAGCGAGGCGATCTACAAGCGCATGCAACAGGAGCGCAAGCGCGAGGCCAACGAGTTCCGTGCCGAAGGCGAGGAGATTTCGCAGCGGATCAAGGCGCGCGCCGACCGCGAGGTGACGGTTCTGACCGCCGAGGCCAATCGCGAGGCGCAAATCCTGCGCGGGCAGGGCGATGCGGAGAAGACGCGGATCCTTGGCGAGGCTTATGGGCAGGATCCGGACTTCTTCGCCTTTTACCGGTCCATGCAGGCCTATCAGGACGCCTTGCCCCCGGCGAACACGACCTATGTGCTTTCGCCCAACGGTGAATTCTTCCGCTACTTCGGCCAGCCCGCCGCCGGAGGGGCCACCCGGCACTGACCGGCTTTTTTCCGATTCACAATGCACCTGGCGGCGGATAGCGCGGCATTTGCGCAGAAAGCCTCGCAAATTCGTGAGTGATTTTGCGGGCGGCCTGCGGCACCGGCGCCACGGCCATGACGTTGCCGGGACAGCAAATCCGCCCTATTTGCTGCATAATGGTGGTCGCGGGAACAGGCGCGCCGGGGTGGACATGCCCTGTTCCTTTGCCCCGCCCAGGGTTCGAGCCATGATGCGTTCGTTCTTGAAATTCCTCAGGTTTTCCTGGGTCGTGCGCGCGTTCGCCGGCGTTGCGCTCGTGGCTCCCGGGATTGTTGCACCGCACGCGGCCTTTGCCCGGCCGGCGCCCGATTCGTTCGCCGATCTGGCGGCCCAGCTCCTGCCGACGGTGGTGAACATCTCTACCACCCAGACGCTCAAGGCCAATTCCGCGCAGGTTGCGATGCCCGACATCCCGCCGGATTCGCCGCTGGCCGACCTGTTCAAGGATTTCCTCAAGCAGAACACGCTGCCGCGGCATGTCACCTCGCTCGGCTCCGGTTTCGTGATCGATCCGTCCGGCCTGATCGTCACCAACAACCATGTGATCGAGGATGCCGACCAGATCACGGTCACCCTCAACGACGGCACAACGCTTCCGGCGAAGCTGATCGGCCGTGACGACAAGACCGATCTGGCGCTCCTTCGGGTCAAGCCGTCCAGGCCGCTGCCGGCGGCGCATTGGGGCGACAGCGACAAGGCGCGCGTCGGCGATTGGGTGATGGCGATCGGAAATCCGTTCGGGCTGGGCTCCACCGTGACGGCCGGCATCGTTTCGGCCCGCAACCGCGATATCAATGCCGGACCCTACGACCAGTTCATCCAGACCGATGCGCCGATCAACCGCGGCAATTCCGGCGGCCCCTTGTTCGACATGAACGGCAATGTCGTGGGCGTGAACTCGGCGATCTTTTCGCCTTCGGGCGGCTCGGTGGGCATCGGCTTTTCCATTCCGTCCAACCTGGCGCAGGATGTGATCGGCCAGCTCCGCAAATATGGCCAGACGCGGCGCGGCTGGATCGGCGTGCGCGTTCAGGCCGTGAGCGATGACATTGCCGAAAGCCTGAACCTTCCGCATGCCACCGGGGCGCTCGTGGCCGGCGTTGTGCCGGGCGGGCCGTCCGCCAAGGCCGGGATCCAGAACGGCGATCTGATCGTGGCCTTTGACGGCAAGACCATCACCGATTCCCGCACGCTGCCGCGGATCGTGGCCGACGCGCCAATCGGCAAGACCGTGAACATCGATATCCTGCGCAAGGGACAGAAGCAGACGCTTCACATCACCATCGCGCGCCTTCAGGATGACGGCACGCCCGCAAAGCCGCCGGCGGCGCCTTCAAAGCCCGGCGGGGCCAAGTTTGCCGATCTGGGGCTTACGCTGGCGGCCCTGGATAGCGATGCGCGCAACCGCTACCACATCGGCAACGACGTGCAGGGCGTGGTGGTGACCGACGTCAATCCCGACAGCCCCGCGGGCGACCGGAACCTGCGTCCGGGCGATGTGATTGTCGAGGTGCAGAACCAGCCGGTGAAGACGCCCGATGACGTTACCAAGCGCGTTCAGGCCGACATCAAGGCCGGCCGCAAGGTGGAATTGCTGCTTGTCAATCGCGGCGGCGACCTGACGTTCGTGGCGCTCAGGCTGGCGCAGAGCTGACGAACTCGTCCGCGCGATATCCCTGCAGGAACAGAAGCGCCGTCAGGTCGCCATAGCGGATGCCCGCATCGGCCGCGTCCGCCAGGACGGGCTTGGCGTGATAGGCAACGCCGAGGCCGGCATGCTCAATCATGGCCAGATCGTTGGCGCCGTCGCCCACTGCCAGCGCATCGGCGGCGGAAATGCCGAGCGCGGCCATTTCGTTCCGCAACGCGTTCAGCTTGGCTTCGCGTCCCAGAATTGGCTCGCGCACCGCGCCGGTCAGACGGCTGCCGTCATCCAGCAATACATTCGCCTGATGGCCGTCGAACCCGGCCGCCTTCGCGACGCGTTCCGTAAAAAAGGTAAAGCCGCCCGAAACAAGACACGTCCGCGCGCCGTGCGCCTTCATGGTGGAAACCAGCGTCACCGCGCCGGGATTGAGGCGCACGCGATCCCTGTAGGTCCGCTCCAGCGCATCCAGCGAAAGGCCTTTCAGCAGCGCCACACGCTCGCGCAAGGCCTCTTCGAACGGGATGTCTCCGTTCATGGCGCGATCTGTGATCGCGGCCACCTGCGGCTTCAGGCGCGCGAGGGCGGCAAGTTCGTCCACGCATTCGCAACCGACAATTGTCGAGTCCATGTCCGCCACCAGCAATTTCTTGCGGCGGTTGGCGGCGGCCAGAATGTTCACGTCCAGCCCTTCGCCCATGTGCAGGACACCGCGGGGAATGGCGACCGCCAGCTCCGGCCAGGCAATCTGGACGCCGATGTCGCAGGCCTTGTCGGGAGAAAGCCACACCGGTTCTTCCACCAGTCCCGCGTCGGAAAACTCGCGCGTGATTTTGCGCGCCGCCTCGTGTATGCGCGCGCCCGGTTCCGCCGCTATGATGTTGATGACCAGCGCTTCGGCCAAGAGTGACGCCCATGTCCGTTGATGCCGTGCTTATCGCAGGGCCGACCGCGAGCGGCAAGTCGGGCGTCGCGTTGGCGCTGGCGCAGGCGATTGGCGGCACGATCATCAATACCGACTCCATGCAGGTCTATGCGGAGGCGCGCATTCTGACCGCGCGGCCGGCCGCCGAGGACGAACGGCGCGCGCCCCATCTGCTCTACGGCCACAAGAGCGTGCGCGACCGGTATTCGGCCGGCCAGTATCGGGAAGATGCCGCCGCCGCGCTGAAGGCGGTGCGCGCATCGGGGCGCACCCCGATCTTCGTCGGCGGCACCGGCATGTATTTCACGGTGCTCAGCGACGGCATTGCCGAAATTCCCGTCGTTCCGCCACCCACGCGACGGCGCACGGAGGAATTGCGCCGCACATGGGGCGCGGAGAAATTCCATGCCGAACTGCGCAAGCGCGATCCGGAAACCGCCGCGCGCTTGCGCCCGTCGGACACCCAGCGCAACTTGCGTGCGTTCGAGGTGTATGAAGCGACAGGCGAGCCGCTGTCATTCTGGCAAAAGCGGATGGGCGCGCCGGTGCTGAAGGACATGAAGGTTGCGCGGTTTGTGATTGCGCCGGATCGCGCGGAGCTTCATCGCCGCATCGCGGCGCGCTTCGACCGCATGGTGGCTGAGGGCGGGCTGGAAGAAGCCGCGGCGCTCAGGTTCCTGGATCCTTCGCTGCCCGCCGCGAAGATCCTGGGCCTGCGCGAACTGGCCGCCGTCCATGCGGGAACGCTGACGCTTCAGGAGGCCACCGGCCGCGCGCAGGCCGCCACCCGCCAGTATGCCAAGCGGCAGACGACATGGTTTCGCCAGCGCATGCGCGACTGGACATGGATGGAAATGCCCGATGCGGGCGCGATTGCTGCTAGGGTAGGCGCATGACGATATATACCGCAAAGGACGCCGATCCGGATTTTGTCCGCAGCAAGCGCATCGCCATCATCGGCTACGGCAATCAGGGCCATGCGCACGCGCTGAACCTGCGCGACAGCGGCGCAAAGCACGTCGTGATCGGCTCCCGGCCGGGCGCGAGCCGGGACAAGGCGCAGGCCGACGGTTTTCCGGTCCTGTCCAACGCCGAAGCCGTGCAGCATGCCGATATCGTCGTGCTTGGCCTTCCCGATGAGACAATGCCTGGGATTTATGCGGCCGATCTCGCGCCCGGCATGCTCAAGAATGCGGCGCTCGTTTTCATCCACGGCTTTGCGCTGCATTTTGGCTTCATTCGGCCGCGCGAGGATCTGGACGTGATCATGGTCGCGCCCGCGGGGCCGGGCCGGGCGCTGCGCGAGAATTATGTGAACGGCGACGGCTATATCGGCCTCTTCGCCGTGCAGCGCGATGTGACCGGCACGGCAAAAAAGCTCGCGCTGTCCTATGGCGCCGCGATCGGTTGCGGCGCGGGGCTTATCGAGACCACATTCGCCGAGGAAACCGAAACCGACCTTTTCGGCGAGCAGACGGTGCTCTGCGGCGGTTCGGCGGAGCTTGCGCGCGCGGCCTTCGACACGCTTGTGGAGGCCGGCTATGCGCCGGAGCTGGCCTATTTCGAGTGCCTCCATCAACTCAAGCTGCTGGTGGACCTGATGCACACGCGCGGGCCTGCAGGAATGTACAAGGCAATTTCCAACACGGCGGAATATGGCGCCTACCGGACCGGCCCGCGCGTGATCGATTCCCATGTGCGCGAAGAGATGAAACGCGTGCTGGCCGACATCCGGTCCGGAAAATTCGCGAAGGAATGGATGGACGAAAACGCGCGCGGCCAGACGCAATTCCGGAAGATGCGCGAAATTGCGGCCGCCCATCCGATCGAGAGCGTGGGGGAGCGCCTGCGCCGCCTGATGCCCTGGCTCAAACGCTAGGGGCTATTTCTCCCGCTTCAGCGAGACGATCACATTGCGCCGGCCGATGTCATCGATGGAGATGTGCGCGGTATCCTCGCCGTCGCGCGTCGCCAACGCGTCCCCGCCCGTCCAGACGATCGACACGGTTTTCGCGTCATTGGAAACGGTGCCGTTGGCATCGGTATATTCGCCGTTCCAGTATAAACTCACGAAAGTGTTGCCGGCGAAGACCAGCTGCGCCACTTCGCCCGTCTTCCATTTGCCCACCCAGGTACCGTTCCAGCTCATGTCGCCGGCGGCGAACGCCGGACCCGCGGAAAGCGCTATGCACAGGAATACGGCACCCAGTGTTTTCATGGCGATTGCCCCAAGGCTTCGCAACAAGCATAGCATAGGCAGCGAAACTGCTCACGGGAACCGTCATGCGCTTCGGGACGCCGCTATCGCCCACTGCCGTAAAGGCAATGCTGCTCGGCGCCGGCGAGCTCGGGAAAGAAGTCATCATCGAATTGCAGCGGCTGGGCGTGGAAACCATCGCGGTTGACCGCTATCCGGATTCGCCCGGCCAACAGGTGGCCCATCGGTCCCATGTGATCGACATGACCGATGCGAAGGCGCTGCGCGCGCTGGTTGACCGCGAACGGCCGCATCTGATCGTGCCGGAAATCGAGGCCATTGCAACCGGCGAGCTCGAGCGCATCGAGGCGGCCGGGTTGGCGACCGTCATCCCGACAGCCTTTGCGGCGCATACCACCATGAACCGCGAACGCATCCGCCTGCTGGCGGCGGAAAAGCTGAAACTGCCCGTTTCGCCGTTTGCCTTCGCTTCGTCGCTCGAGGAATTGCAGGCTGCAGCGGACCGGATCGGTTATCCCTGTTTTGTGAAACCGGTGATGTCGTCGTCGGGCAAGGGGCAATCGCGGCTCAAATCGCCGGACGACGTGGGAAAGGCCTGGGACAAGGCCCTCACCGCCGGCCGCGTGAAATCCGCGCGCGTCATCGTCGAGGGCGAAATCCGGTTCGACTACGAGATCACGCAGCTCACGGTGCGCGCGGCGGACGGAAAAGGCGGAATTGCGACGCATTTCTGCGAGCCGGTCGGGCACCTTCAGGTGGATGGCGATTATGTCGAATCCTGGCAGCCGCAACCGATGTCCGGAACCGCGCGGGAAAAGGGGCGGGCGATTGCGAAGGCGGTGACCGACGCGCTCGGCGGATGGGGCATTTTCGGCGTGGAGCTTTTCGTCAGGGGCGACGACGTCTGGTTCTCCGAGGTCAGCCCGCGGCCCCATGACACCGGGCTGACAACGCTGGTCTCGCAATATCAGAGCGAATTTGCGCTGCATGCCCGCGCCATCCTGGGCCTGCCCGTTTCCACCGCGCTCAAATCGCCCGGCGCCTCGGCCGTCATCTATGGCGGCATGGATGCGAAAGGCATCGCGTTCGACGGCGTGGCGGAGGCGCTTTCCGTTCCCGAGACCGAATTGCGGCTGTTCGGCAAGCCGGAATCGTTCAGGAAGCGGCGCATGGGCGTGGCGCTGGCGCGCGGCCTGACGATCGAAGAGGCGCGCCGGCGGGCAAAAGAAGCGGCATCGCTGGTGAAGCCTGTTCGCCCCTGAATCCGGTCGGACAACGCGCATCAGGCCGGATTCTCCAGGCTGAACATCTGTTCGTCGTCGTCGTAGGAGAACAGTTCGGCAAAGCGCGCCCAGCTCACCACGCTGCGCAAGGTTTCCTCGGCGGCTTCTTCCGTCATGTAATCTTCCAGTTCGTCCAGGAACCGGCTTTTCGGGGCCGCGTGGCTTTCGCGATCGTCGAGCACGCGTCGGATCAGCGCCGCCAGCGGCACATACCGGATCAGAAGCCGCGCGAAAATGCGCTTGCGCTCGTCGGTCTCGTCGGCGGCGAAGCGCTTGCCCGTTTCGGTCAACTTGATGTCGCCGCCTTCCAGATCGGCAAGGCGCAAGAGCTGCAGGCTTTCGGCGACCGGAAACAGTTCGTCGATCTCGAACTGGAGGTCGTCGGCGATTTTCGGCAGGTCGGCCTGCCCGTTATAGGGCGGCGCGGCGACCGCTTCGATCAGGCCGGAAATCAGGTTGGCGGAAACGCGCGGCAGCATCGTGCCAAGCGTGGCGCGCTGCGGTCCCTGCGCAAGTTTTTCCACGCGCCGCGCCGTCATCTCCACATAAATGCGGTCAACCAGCGCAAGAAAGGCCGGATCGTTGCGGTCGCGCGGATGCCGCAACTCCACCTTGATCTCGGAGACCACCTTTCCGGGGTTCGTGGAGAACAGAAGGATGCGGTCGCACATCTGCACCGCTTCCTCGATGTTGTGCGTGACCAGAATGACGCCCTTGATCGGCAGATCGCCTTCGTTCCACAGCTCCAGGAAGTCGGTGCGCAGGTTTTCGGCCGTGAGCACGTCCAGCGCCGAGAACGGCTCGTCCATCAGCAGGATGTTCGGATTCACGACCAGCGCGCGCGCAAATCCCACCCGTTGCCGCATGCCGCCGGAAAGTTCGCGCGGGTAGGCGCTTTCGTAGCCGTCCAGCCCGATCAGGTCGATGGCTTTCAGGGCCCGCGCGCGCGTTTCGCTGTCGGGCAGGCCCTGCGCCTCAAGGCCAAGCTGCACGTTCTCCAGAACCGTCAGCCAGGGAAAAAGGGCGAAACTCTGGAACACCATCGCGATGCCGGGAGCCGGTCCCAGCACCGGCTCACCCAGATAGTTCACTGAACCGCCGGACGGTTCCGACAGGCCGGCGATCAGGCGAAGAAGGGTGGACTTGCCCGAGCCGGAGCGGCCAAGCAGGCCCACGATCTCGCCCTGCCTGAGGGAGAGGTTCACATCCTCCAGCACAAGCAGTTCGCCGCCGCCCGGGCGCGGAAACGCGCGGCGAATATCGCGAACTTCCAGAAGGGCCGCGCCATTTGCCACCGGGCGCTCCTCATGCAAGACGGAACTTTCGTTCCGCATACCAGTAGAGCGGCCGCCAGAACAACCGGTTTATCACCGCCACGAACAGGCTCATGATCGCGGTGCCGAGCACGACATGCTGGAAATTGCCGTCCAGCGTCGCCTGGCGGATATAGGCGCCAAGCCCGTGCGCGCGCAGCGTTTCGCTGCCCCAATTGGCAAGCTCCGCCACGATGCTGGCGTTCCATGAGCCGCCGGACGCCGTGATCGCGCCCGTCACATAGTAGGGAAACACGCTGGGCAGCGCGATCTTGCGCCACCACAGCCAGCCGCTGACCCGGAAATTCGTGCCGGCGTCGCGCAGCTCCTTGGGCAGAAGCGATGCGCCCGCGATCACGTTGAACAGGATGTACCACTGCGTGCCCAGAACCATCAGCGGGGACAGCCAGATGTCCGGGCTGAGCCGGAACGTCACGATCCCCAGCACCACCACCGGAAACAGGAGGTTGGCCGGGAACGCCGCCAGAAACTGCGCGATGGGCTGGACCAGCCGCGCCAGCTTCGGGCGCAGGCCGACATAAATGCCGATGGGCGTCCAGATGATGCTGGCCAGCGCAATCAGCACGGCCACGCGCAGAAAGGTGAGAAAGCCGAGTCCGCAGACCGACAGGACTTCAGAGACCGTCAGGCCGCCGCTTTTTGCGAACAGATACACCCGCGACAGCGCAAAGGCGGCAAGCGCCGCAAGGACGCCATACCACAGACCATCGGCAGCGCGATTGATCGCGCGGCCGCCCACCGGGCCCGCCACGTTGAACGTCGGCGGGGTCAGCCGGTACGACCAGCGCATGAACCAGTTGAAGGGCGCCGACATGAGGTCCAGCAGGCGGGCCCGGCGATACATGCGCAGCGCCCAGGTCTCTTCCACCTCTTCGCCGGGCTCCTGGTCGATGCGGAAGCGGTCGGCCCAGGCGACCAGCGGCCGGAACATGAGCTGGTCGTAGATCAGGATCACGATCAGCATCGCCCCGATGGCCCAGAAGATGGCGGTGAGGTCGCGCTGGGCGATGGCCATCGCAATGTAGGAGCCGATCCCCGGAAGGGCGAAGGAGGTGTGCCCCACGGAGACCGCCTCGGACAGCGTCACGAAAAACCAGCCGCCGGACATGGACATCATCATGTTCCAGATCAGGCCGGGGAGGGCGAACGGCGTCTCAATCCGCCAGAAGCGGGCCCAGCCGTTCAGCCCGAACAGCCGCCCGGCTTCGATCAGCTCGCCGGGGACGGTCCGCAGCGACTGGTAGAAGCTGAAGGCCATGTTCCACGCCTGGCTCGTAAAGATTGCGAACACGGCCGCCAGTTCTGCCCCGAAGATTCGCCCGGGCGACAGCGACAGGAAGAAGACCACCGTGATCGAAAGGAAGCTCAGAATCGGAACCGACTGCAGGATGTCGAGCAGCGGAATCAGGAGCGCGCCGGCCCTCCGGCTCTTCGCCGCCAGGGTGGCATAGGTGAAGGTGAAAGCCAGGGAGAAGGCCATCGCAATGAGCATGCGGAAGGCCGTCCGCAGCGCATATTCCGGCAGATAGGCCGGGTCGAGCGAGATGGGGGAAATGGTCAGAAGCTTCAGCGGCTCGCCCAGAATCCGGCTGGCCTCGCCGAAAAGGATAATGAAACCAAACACCAGTACGGCTGCCAGAACGTCCCACCGGCTGGGCAGGTAACGTGCCTCGATAGCGATGGGCGGCAGAAAGCGCATCGGGCAGACCCCGGAAAGGCAATCGATGTTGGCAGGGCGAACGCCCCAGGCGCGCACCGGATCGGCAGACAACCATTTCCTAATGCCGGGCAGAAGGGATTTGTGCCGGAACGGGTCGCGCCGATTGTCGCGCTGGAACGGCTGCCGCGCCCGTGCAAATGCGTGGCTCAGGCGTATTGCGCGGGGCGGTGAAATCGGCGTAAAAGTCCCTGAACCGATTGAGGAAAGCGCTGTGTGTCGGCGCAAAGCTCAGGGCGCAATTCGTACTAGGAAAATCTAGCCGCAAGGCCAGAAGCGGGCTGCTGAAGCGCTTGCAACGCGATCGTGATGAAGCCCTGGCGGCATCGCCGGGGCTTCGTGTTGCGGGGCACGAAAGCTGCAACAACGGCCGGGAAAGGAACAGGGCAGGAGCGAATGTTCGGCAGTCTTCTCGGCGTGCTGTCGAGCGATATGGCCATCGATCTCGGGACCGCAAACACCCTTGTTTACGTCAAGGGCCGCGGGATCGTCCTGAACGAGCCATCCGTCGTCGCCACAATTAACAAAAGCGGAAAGAAACAGGTGCGCGCGGTCGGAAACGACGCGAAGATGATGCTCGGCCGCACGCCCGGCAACATCGAAGCGATCCGCCCGATGCGCGACGGCGTCATCGCCGACTTCGAAATCGCGGAAGAGATGATCAAGCACTTCATCCGCAAGGTTCACAATCGGCGCTCGTTTGCCAACCCGATGATCATTGTGTGCGTGCCGTCGGGTTCGACGGCGGTGGAACGCCGCGCGATTCAGGAATCGGCGCTGTCCGCGGGCGCGCGCCGGGTGTTTCTGATCGAAGAACCGATGGCGGCCGCCATCGGTGCGGGTCTTCCGGTTTCGGAACCGACAGGCTCGATGGTGGTGGATATCGGCGGCGGGACCACGGAAGTGGCGGTGCTGTCGCTTGGCGGCATTGTCTATTCGCGTTCGGTGCGCGTGGGCGGCGACAAGATGGATGAAGCCATCATCGCCTATATCCGCCGGCACCAGAATCTCCTGATCGGCGAGGCCAGCGCCGAGCGCATCAAGAAGGAAATCGGTTCCGCCGCGCCGCCGGCCGAAGGCAACGGCGTCACGATGGAAATCAAGGGCCGCGACCTTTTGAACGGCGTGCCGAAGGAAATCACCATCACCCAGCGGCATATCGCCGAGGCGCTGGCAGAGCCTGTCGGCGCAATCGTCGAAGCCGTGAAGGTGGCGCTGGAAGCGACCCCGCCGGAGCTTGCGGCCGACATCGTGGACAAGGGAATTGTGCTCACGGGCGGCGGATCGCTGCTTGCCAATCTCGATCAGGTCTTGCGCGAGGAGACCGGGCTGCCGATTTCCATCGCCGACGATCCGCTGTCGTGCGTGGCGTTGGGGACGGGCCGGGTGCTGGAGAACACGAAGCTGATGCGTCACGTTCTGACAACGGCGTTTTAGTCAGGGGTATGCGTACAGATACGGCTGGGTAGGTTATGGCCAACGGAACCTGGAGGATCGCGCGGGGGCGCAATGGCGCCCATCTTCCGCTTGCGATTGTGGCGGTTCTGGCCATTGTTCTGATTTTGCTTGGCAAGGCGCAGAGCTCGATCTTCGATCGTGCGCGCACGAGCGTCACGGACTGGATGCGGCCCGCCCTCGAAGCCGTCAGCGCGCCCTTCGCGGGTGTCGCCCACTGGGTGGGCGGCCTTGGCGGCATATTCACCGTCTACGAAGACAATCTGAAGCTGAAGCAGCAGAACGCGCGCCTGATGCAATGGCGCAATCGCGCGGTCGTGCTTGAGGCCAGGCTCAACCGCTACAACCGGCTTCTGCATGCGGTGCCGGATCCGGCGCTGTCGTGGCGCATGGCGCATGTGATCGGCCACGCAAGCCAGCCGTTCGAGCAGACCATGATCCTCGACGCCGGAAAGGCTGACGGCATCAAGCCCGGGCAGGCCGTGATCGATTCGCGCGGGATGGTCGGCCGGATCTTTCTCACCGGCGAACACACATCCTGGGTTCTGTTGCTGACCGATCTCAACAGCCGGATACCGGTGATGATCGAACCGTCGCACGCACATGCCATCATGGCGGGCGACAATGAACTTGCGCCCGTGATTGAAACGCTGTCGCAGGGCGTGAAGCTGAAGGACGGCGATCAGGTTGTAACCTCGGGCGACGGCGGGCTTTTGCCGCCGGGCCTGGCCGTGGGCACCGTCGTCTCGAGGGGTGGGGAATTCCGCGTTGTCCTGCTGGCCGACCCGGCCAACGCCGAAGACGTGGATATCGTCAATTACCAGCGGCCGATCGAAAACCCGCCGCCGGTTTCGCCGGGCGATCTTCCGGCCGTCTCTGCCGGCCTGCCGCCGGCTGTTCCGCAACCCTCTGTGCCGGCCGTGGCTGCGCCGGGCCCTGCGCCCGTGCCCGGAGCCAACCCCGCGATGCCCGCAAAGCCCGGCACGCCGCCTGCATCCGCCCCGCAAGGGGCCGACGACGAGGACCATTGAAGGGGGTGCAAGGGCCATGGACCGCATTGGTCCGATAGCAGGCAATTTCGTGGCGGCACTGGTTCCCGCCACCCTCGCGGTGCTGGGCGTGTTCATCGCCAACCTTCCGCTCTCGGTCTTCGGCGGCCTGCTGCCCGCGCCGCAGCTTGCCCTGATGCCCGTCTATTTCTGGTGCCTGGTGCGGCCCGATCTGATGCGGCCCTTTACGGCGTTCATCATCGGCGTTCTGGAGGACCTGTTTTCCGGCGGTCCGCCCGGGATCTGGGGCGCTGCCTTTGTCATCACCTATGCATTCGTGGACCGCCAGCGGGATTCCTTCGCCGGGCTTTCGGGCGCCGCCGCCATTCTGGGTTTCGGCGTGGCGCTTCTTGTGTGCTCGGGAACTGCCTATGCGATCATTTCGGTTTATTATTGGCAGCTGCCGCCGCTTGCGGTCCTTCTGATGCAGATCGCGGTCAGCATGCTGCTCTACATTCCGGGCGCGAGCTTCATGGGGTTCGTGCATCGCCGCTTCGTCGGCCCGTTGCGGAGCGACTTCTGATGCCTCTCTTCGACCGGAAGGACAAGGGCCGTTATGCGAGCTTCACGCGCCGCTCCCTGATGCTGGGCGGCGGCATGGGCGCCGTGTTTGCGGTTCTCGCCGGCCGTCTCTACGAGCTTCAGATTGTCGAAGGCGAGCAGTTCAGAACCGCCGCGGAGCAAAATCGCGTCAGCGACCGGCTGATCGCACCCTTGCGCGGCCGCATCATGGACCGCTTCGCACGCGAGCTTGCCAACAACAGGCGCAATTATCGCGTGCTGCTGGTTCCGGAGCAGGCGACGGCCGGGATCAGGAACACGCTCGACATGATCGGCCGGGTGGTCGAGATCACCGATCACCAGCGCGAGCGCATCCTGCATGACATTGCCCAGAACAAGAAGTTCGTGCCCGTCACCGTGGTGGAAAACCTGAGCTGGGATGAATTCGCGCGCGTCAACCTGCACCTGCCCTATCTGCCCGGCGTCCAGTCGGATGTTGGCGAAACGCGCGCCTATCCCTATGGCGACCAGTTCGTCCACGTCCTCGGTTATGTCGCGGCCGTGTCTGCCGACGACAAGAAGGGCGACAACGACCCGCTGCTCGACCTGCCGGGCTTCCGCATCGGCAAGCGTGGAATCGAAAAAACCTTCGACCGCCAGGTGCGCGGCAAGGCGGGCGTCAGCCGGGTCGAGGTCAACGCGTATGGCCGGGTGATCCGCGAACTCGGCCACGATGCCGGCACGCCGGGCGAGGATGTGTATCTCACGATCGACAAGGACCTGCAGCAATATGTGGTCCAGCGGATGGGCGATGAAAGCGCGGCCTGCGCGATCATGGATGTGCAGACCGGCGACGTGCTGGCGCTGGCTTCGACGCCGGGTTTCGATCCCAACCTCTTTAACGTCGGCATCACGCAGGCGCAGTGGAAGGCGCTGACCACCGACGATCACAAGCCTCTTCTCAACAAGGTGATCGGCGGCGCCTATCCCCCGGGTTCGACATTCAAGCCCTGCGTCGCGATGGGCGCCGTCGATGCGGGCCTGAAAGATCTCGAAGTCGTCTGCACGGGATCGCTGTCGCTCGGCAATCACGTGTTCCATTGCTGGAAAAAGGGCGGCCATGGCCGCATGAATCTGCATTCGGCCATCGCGCAATCCTGCGACGTGTTCTTCTACGAATGTGCGCGCCGGATGGGCATCGACAAGATCGAGGAGACGGCGCACAAGCTGGGCCTGGGCCGGCGGACCGGAATCGAATTGCCGGGGGAATTGGCCGGCGTGATCCCCGGCCGCGCCTGGAAGCTGGCGAAATTCGGCGTTCCCTGGCAGCAGGGCGAGACGCTCAACACCGGCATCGGCCAGGGCTATGTGCTGGTGACGCCGCTTCAGCTCTGCACGCTTGCGGCGCGCATCGCAAGCGGCCGCGCGGTCAGCCCGCGTCTGGTGCACACGGTGGGGGCAACGCCGCAACCGCGGCTGCTGCCCGAACCGCTGGTCTTCGCCGACGATGCATTCGACATTGTGCGGGGCGGCATGAACGCCGTGGTCAACGAAGGCGGCACCGCGTCGCGCTGGCGCATCGAGCAGCCGGGATTTGAAATGGCGGGCAAAACCGGCACGGCCCAGGTTCGCGTCATCAGCGAAGCCGAGCATGAGCACGGCGTGAAAAAGGATACCGAGCTGCCGTGGAATCTTCGCGATCACGGCCTGTTCATCGCCTTCGCGCCGGTCGAAGCGCCGCGCTATGCCTGCGCCTGCATCGTTGAGCATGGCGCGCTGGGCCACCCGCAGGTGCAGATCACGCGCGATGTTCTGCTCTACGCGCAACAACGCGGCGTTCTGAACCTGCCGACGGCCTATCCGGTCCAGGCGGCGTCGCTGGAAAAGGCGGGTGGAAGATGATTGCGCGCCCGTATGCCGCCGCGCGCCGCACGCTGCCGCTCGCCGACAAGCTGCTGGAGATCAACTGGGGCCTGGTTCTGCTGATCAGCGTCATCGCCTGCATCGGCCTGGCGATGCTCTATTCCGTCGCGGGCGGCCAGCTGTCGCCCTGGGCCGGATCGCAGATCGTGCATTTTCTGGCCGGCCTGATCATCCTGATCCTGGTTGCCGTTACCGACATCCGCGTCTGGATGCGGATGGCCTATCCTGCATATTTCTTCTCGCTGCTGCTGCTTGTGGCGGTCGAGGTCGCCGGCCATGTCGGCCTTGGCGCGCAACGCTGGCTTGCCATCGGGCCGTTGCAGCTTCAGCCGTCGGAGCCGATGAAGCTGTCGCTGATCCTGGCGCTGGCGCGCTATCTGAACGGCCTGAGCGTCGAAGACGTTTCGAAGCCGCTGCGCCTTCTTGTGCCGCTGGCGATGATTGCGGTACCTGCGCTTTTCGTCCTGTTGCAGGCCAACCTCGGCACTGCGATCATCATTCTGTGCGACGGATTTGCGCTGCTGTTTCTTGCCGGTCTGTCATGGTGGTGGATTGTTCCGGCCTTTGCCGGCGTTGCGGGCGCCGTGCCCGTCGCCTGGCATTTCATGCACGATTATCAGAAGCAGCGCGTGCTGACGTTCCTCAATCCGCAGTCCGATGCGCTGGGCGCCGGCTGGAACATCACGCAGGCCGAAATCACGATGGGCTCGGGCGGTCTTGCGGGCAAAGGCTTCCTGCAGGGCACGCAGAGCCGGCTGAATTTCCTGCCGGAAAAGGCCACGGATTTCATCGCCACCGCCCTGGGGGAGGAGTTCGGTTTTGTGGGCTGCATGGCCCTGCTTCTGCTCTATGCGGTGGTGATCGGGTACGGAATCCGCATTGCCATGGCCTCGCGCAGCCATTTTGGCCGGCTGGTCGCCGCGGGCGTGACCATCAACTTCTTCCTCTACATCATGATCAACGGGCTGATGGTGATGGGGCTCATCCCGGTGGTGGGCATTCCCATGCCGCTCCTTTCCTATGGCGGCAGCGCCATGCTGACCGTGATGTTCGGCTTCGGGCTGCTCATGTCGGTGCATGTCCACCGCCAGGTGGAAATCCCGCGCCAGGCCGGCGGATTTATCTGACGGCCGTTTCTGGACTCCGGCCGCGCCGCTCTGCTATAGCCGCGCTCCTTCCGGCCCTACGGGTGATTAGCTCAGTCGGTAGAGCAGCTGACTCTTAATCAGCGGGTCGCAGGTTCGATTCCTGCATCACCCACCATGCCGGGATGTGGCCGCGCAACGCGGGATTTCTGGAAACTCACCCGATCCGGTATCCGAATTCCGTCGCGCGCGCCGCGCAGATCCGCGCAATGCAATCGAGATTGCGCCGTCCGAAGAATTCGAGCGGCGACCATTCCGCCGGTGCACGCGGCTGAAAGTCCCGGTTCAGCGATTGCGAGATATCGCCCGTCACCGGCAGCGCAAACTCGCCTGCGAGCGCCGAAATCACGCCCAGCTTGTCGGCATTGAAATCCTCATAGCGAACAAGACGCACGCGGGCCTTGATTCCGTCGCGCATGTCCGCCGCCTTGAGCCACCGCCGCGCCAGGATTTCGATGTGGTCTTTGCCGCTGACTCCGATGTCGTCCCCGCGCAGGATCATGCGCCAGTTGGGGCCGATGCGCCGCCAGTCTTTCGGCGCAATCTCCTGCGCATCGCCAGACAGTCGCAAGCGCACCAAGATGCTGCGGATATTCGCGCACGGATCGCGGACCATGAAGATTGCGCGCGCGCCCGGGAAATGCGCCATCAGCTGCGGGGCGGCGAAGGTGAGGTTGGGCTCCTTGATGATGTCGGCCGCGAAAGCCCAGGCATTTCGGCGAACAAAGCCGGCAACCGGAGTCCGGCCGGCGATCAGGGCCTGCGCCCGCCGGCCCCAGGCGCCGGCGAAATCCAGCGTCGCCGTCCGGCCCGTGGCCTCCGCGAGCAGCCCGGCAAGCGCGGTTGTGCCGGATTTCTGATTGCCGAACACGAAAAGCGGATGCGGATTGACGACGGCGGTCCGCGCGCGCCAACGCTCGCGGATCAGCCGCCGGCTTGGAATGCTGATGTCGAATTGTCGGCGGAGCGACGACACGGATGGCCCTGAAATTCCAGAAAAATTTGCAGGCCAGTTTATATTTGCGGCCGGTGGCGTCAAAATCGCCGCCGGAGCGGGGGGTGACAATGATTCGATCTCTCACGCGAATGGCGCTGCTCGCGGCCTTGCTGGCGTCGCTTGGCGGCTGCGCCGTCGACATCGAAAATGCCCCGATCAATGTTCCTGTGAGTCGTCCGGCGCCGGAACCGGTGCCGCAGCCGCCCTCTCCGCGCGCCGACCAGAGCCTGGCTGTCGGCGTTGCATTTTCCGGCGGCGGAACTCGGGCAGCCGCATTCTCCTTCGGTGTGCTGAAACAGTTCGCGGCCACCCAGGTGCCGGCGCAGGCGGGCGGGCCCACGCTGCTTGACCATCTGGATTTCATCTCCGGGGTGTCCGGGGGATCGATCACGGCGGCCTACTACGGTTATCGGGGGCCGGCAGCGCTTGACGATTTCCGCGAGAAATTCCTCATTCAGGATCTCGAGGGCTCGCTCTACACCAGCATCACGCTGGGAAACCTTCTGCGCGCGCTCGCCGGCGGCGTGAATGACCGGCGCGGCGTACAGACGTGGCTGGACGCGCACCTCTTCCATGGCGCGACATTTGCCGATCTTGGCACGCCGGACAAGCCGACGATCTGGCTGAACGCGTCCGACATCTACAACGGAACGCCGTTTGTGTTCGATCATCAGACGTTCCACGCCCTGTGCAGCGACCTGTCGAAGCTGCCCATCTCCGAAGCCGTGGCGGCTTCTGCCGCCGTGCCGCTGGCCTTCGCGCCGATTGTGATGCAGAGCTTCCCGCAAGCCTGCACATATGTGTTGCCGGCGTGGGCGGAAAAGGCGCTGTCCGATCCCGCGGCGCCCGCCAATCTTCAGGCCTATGCCGCCGCTCTCAGGAACTATCATGATCCCGAGGTGATGAAATATGTGAAGCTGCTGGACGGCGGCATCATCGACAATTACGGGCTTGCCGGCCTGGTGCTGCGCCGCGAACAGGCGTCACATCCCTATTCGCCCTACACGCCGGAGCAGGCGGTCAAAATCCGCAATCTGCTGTTCGTGGTGGTCGATGCCGGGCAGTCCGAGGAAGCGAAATGGGTGAAGACCGTTCAGGGCCCATCCGGCATTCAGGTTGCGGAAGCCACCACGACGACGATGATCAACGTCGCCAAGCGCGCCAGCTACGACCTCTTCACCGACACGATGAACCGGTGGCAGGCCCAGCTTGTGGCCTGGCGATGCAGCCTGCCCAAGGATGAAGTCCTGCGCCTGCGCGGCTCGCTGGACGGCTGGGATTGCAAGGATATCCATTTCCATGTTCTGCGCCTTTCCTTCGAAACGCTTCCGCCCGACGAAGGCGGCCCGCTCGCCCGCCTGCCGACCACGCTTGCGCTTTCGCCCGACCAGGTGGATGCGCTGATCAGTGGCGGCGAAGATGCGTTGAAGGACAGTCAGGAATTCCAGGATTTTCTGCACAGCCTCGGCGCGCCGCAGGTTGCGGCCGATGGGGTGCCCGGCGCTCAGCCGATGCTGCGGTGAATTTCGGCGGGCCTGGTGCCGCCAAGCCAGTAGGCCAGCTCGCGCGGGTGTGCGAGGTCCCAGACGCAAAGGTCCGCGCGCTTGCCCGTTTCGAGCGTCCCGGCCTCATCCGCCAGACCCAGCGCATGGGCCGCTTCGCGCGTGACGCCCGCCAGCGCCTCCTCGGGCGTGAGGCCGAACAGCGCGCTCGCCAGCGGAAGCATGGCAAGCAAGGAACGCGCCGGCGAGGTGCCCGGATTGGAATCGCTGGCCACAGCCATGCGAACGCCATGGGCGCGCATCGCGCGGACGGGCGGCGTTTTTTTCTCCCGGGTCATCAGGAAAGCGCCGGGCAGAAGCACGGCGACCGTTCCCGCCGCGGCCATGGCGGCGATACCCGCCTCATTCGCATATTCCAGATGATCGGCAGAAAGGGCCCGAAACCGCGCGGCCAGCGCGGCTCCCCCCAGATCGGAAAGCTGGTCGGCATGCAACTTGACGCGCAGGCCATTGGCCGCCGCCGCCGAAAACACGCGCGCCGTCTCCTCCGGCGTGAACGCGATCTTTTCGCAGAAAGCATCCACCGCATCGGCAAGCTTTGCCTTGGCAACGGCAGGCATCATGCGTTCGCAGACCTCGGCGACATAGGCGCTCTGCCGGCCCGAAAATTCCGGCGGCAGCGCATGTGCGCCAAGAAAGGTCGCAGTCACGCGCAGGCCCAGTTCTTCGCCAAGCCGGCGCGCCGCGCGCAGCATCTTCGTCTCATTCGCGATGTCGAGTCCGTAACCGGACTTGATCTCAATGGTTGTCACGCCTTCCGCCATCAGCGCCTGAAGCCGCGGGCGCGACTGGCGGACAAGATCGTCTTCATCGGCCGCGCGTGTCGCGCGCACGGTGGACTGGATTCCGCCGCCGGCGCGATGAATGTCCTCGTAGCGGGCGCCGCCCGCGCGCATCTCGAATTCCTCCGCGCGATCCCCCGCGAAGACGATGTGGGTGTGGCAATCGATCAGGCCCGGCGTGATCCAGCGGCCTCCGGCATCATGCACCCGGGCGGCCAGCCGCTCGGGGTTGCCCGGCAGGCCGGCCGCCGGCCCGGCAAAGGCGATCCGCCCATCTTTGATTCCCAGCGCCCCATCCGATATGGCGCCATAGGGGCCAAGGTCCTTGCGCATGGTGGCAAGGCGCGCATTGATCCACACTTGGTCCCACATGGAAGGCCCCTCGCGTATGCCCATCTATCGCGCCGATGCGGCCCTTTTGCCAGACGGAATCGCCCGCGATGTCCGCCTTGCGGTAAAGGATGGCCGCATCTGCGATGTCGCGCCCGGCGCGCCGGCCGCCGGGGATGAGGAGAAAATTGCGGGCCTGGTTCTGCCGGGCATGCCCAACGTGCACAGCCATGCGTTTCAGCGCGCCATGGCGGGCCTTGCCGAATGGGATGCCGGCGGGAAGGACAATTTCTGGAGCTGGCGCGAGGCGATGTATCGCTTCGCCGAGAATGTCGGACCTGACGACCAGCGCGCCATCGCGCGCTTCCTTTATGTCGAAATGCTGAAGGCGGGCTACACCGCGGTCGGCGAATTTCACTACCTGCACAACGCGCCCGACGGCCGATCCTATGCGCCGCCGTCCGCGATGGCCGATGCCATCGCTGAAGCCGCGGCGGAAACCGGCATGGCGTTGTGTCTGCTGCCGACGCTTTACATGCGCGGCGGCTGCGACGGCCGCCCCCTGTCCGCGCGCCAGCGCCGCTTCGGCCGCACGGTGGACGAACTCCTCGCCATCCGCGAGGCGATGCGCGGCAAGGCGGGGGTGGCATCCATCGGCCTTGCGCTCCATTCGCTGCGGGCCGTGGCGCCGGAGGCGATGCGCGATGCAATTGCCGGCGTGGCGCCCGACAGCGCCATTCACATCCATGCCGCCGAGCAGTCGGGCGAAGTGGCGGAAAGCGTGGCGGCCTACGGCAAGCGGCCGGTCGCATATCTGCTCGACAATTTTGCCGTGAACGAAAAATGGTGCCTCGTCCACTCCACGCATATGACGCCGGACGTAACGTTGCGCCTGGCGCGAAGCGGCGCGGCGGCCGGGCTCTGCCCGACGACCGAAGCCAACCTGGGCGACGGCCTTTTTCCGCTGACCGAATATCTCGAAGCCGATGGCCGCATCGCCATCGGCGGGGATTCGCATGTCGGCGTCGATCCGGCGGAAGAGTTGCGGATGATGGATTACGTACAACGGCTGGCGCTGCGCCGCCGCAATGTCGCTGCCACGCTGAAAGAGCCCCACACGGCCAGGCGTCTTTGGGCCGCCGCTGCCCTCGGCGGGGCCCGCGTTCTTGGCTTCGAGACGGGCGCGATCCGGCCCGGCGCGCGCGCCGATCTTGTGGCGCTCGATGCCGGCCATCCGTCCTTTGCCGGCCGGGATCCGGCGCAGGTGCTCGATACGTATGTGTTCGTTGCCGGCAAGGCCGCTGTCCGGGACGTGATGGTGGAAGGGCGCTGGGTCGTGAAAGACCGCCGGCACGAACAGGACGAAGAGGCCGTGTCCGAATGGCGGCGGGTTCTGCAGAAAATCAGCGGTTGAAGTGGAGCGCGGCCGTTTCGAGATAGGTTTCGACAAGCCTGCGGACGGCGTCCCGCACGCGCGGGACGCGCCTGTCGTTCAGGGCGTAAGGCGGCCGCTCGTTCATGTAGATGGCTTGCGCCATTTCGAGCTGCACCGCGAAGACCCGTGAATCCGCCTTGCCATAGTGCCGCGTGATATGGCCGCCCTTGAACCGGCCGTTCAACACGCAGCCATATCCGGACGCCTGACCCGCGGCCAGCAACGCCTCGCCGATTTCCCGCGGCGCGGATCCGTCGGCGTTGGTGCCGATATTCAGATCCGGAAGATGGCCGTCGAACAGCGCCGGCACCTCGCTCGCGATGGAATGGGCGTCCCACAGCAGCGCATATCCGTGGCGCGCGCGAATGCGATCAAGTTCCGCCTGAAGCGCATCATGATAGGGCGCGAAGTAGCGCGCGCGGCGCGCGGCCTTTTCCGCTTCGTCCGGTGCGGCGCCGGGCCGGTACAGCGGCTGCCCCGCGAAGGTTTCGACCGGAACAAGACCCGTGTTCTTCTGGCCCGGATAGAGTGCTGCGCTGTCCGGCGGCCGGTTGAGATCGATCACATAGCGCGAATGCGTTGCAACGATCCGCGAAGCTCCGATTTCGTTCAGGAAATCGTAAAGCATCGGCACATGCCAGTCGGTATCGGGAATGGCGTGCCCGTTCTCCGTCATCCGCGCGGAAATTTCGGGCGGCAGGTAGGTGCCCGAATGGGGAAAGCTCACAAGCAGCGGCGCATCGCCGGTTACGAATTCGAACAGGGCGATCATCCGATCATTGGCAGGTTCAGATGGAATTTCCGCGCGCAGGCAACCGCGTCTTCGTACCCGGCATCGGCGTGGCGCATGACGCCGCTCGCCGGATCGTTCCACAGCACGCGCGCGATGCGTCTGGCGGCCTCAGGCGTTCCATCGCACACGATCACCATGCCGGCATGCTGTGAAAAACCCATGCCCACGCCGCCGCCGTGGTGAAGCGAAACCCAGGTGGCGCCGCTGGCGCAATTCAGAAGCGCGTTCAGCATGGGCCAGTCGGACACCGCGTCGCTTCCATCCCGCATGCCCTCGGTTTCGCGATTGGGGCTGGCCACCGATCCGGAATCCAGATGGTCGCGCCCGATCACGACCGGCGCTTTCAGTTCGCCCTTCGCAACCATGTCGTTGAAGGCAAGGCCGATGCGGTCGCGGTCGCCCAAACCCACCCAGCAGATGCGCGCCGGAAGGCCCTGAAACGCAATGCGCTTGCCCGCCATGTCGAGCCAGTTGTGCAGATGCCTGTCGTTCGGCAAAAGATCCTTCACCTTCGCGTCGGTCTTTGCGATGTCCTCGGGATCGCCGGAGAGCGCGGCCCAGCGGAACGGTCCCACGCCGCGGCAGAACAGCGGGCGAATATAGGCGGGTACAAAGCCGGGAAAGATGAAGGCCTCCTGCAAGCCCTCATCCTTCGCCACCTGCCGGATATTGTTGCCGTAGTCGAAGGTCGGCACGCCGGCTTTGGCCATCGCCACCATGGCCGCAACATGTTCGCGAATGGAGGCGCGTGCGGCTTTCGCCACGGCTTCGGGCTCGCGTTCCATGCGCCGGTCCCATTCCTCGACGCTCCAGCCTTTCGGGCAATAGCCGTGCGCCGGGTCGTGGGCCGATGTCTGGTCGGTCAGCATGTCGGGCTTGATTCCGCGCCGCACCAGTTCCGGCAGGATTTCCGCCATGTTGCCGCACAGGCCGATGGACACCGCTTTCTTCGCTTTCGCGGCGCGCGAGATTTTCTCCAGCGCTTCATCCAGCGTGGCCGCCGTTTCGTCCAGGTAGCGCGTTTCCAGCCTGCGACGGATGCGGTCTTCGCGCCGCTCCACGCAAAGGATCGCAGCGCCCGCCATTGTGGCCGCGAGCGGCTGGGCGCCGCCCATGCCGCCAAGGCCGGCCGTCAAAATCCATTTGCCCGAAAGGTCGCCGCCGAAATGCCGGCGGCCCGCCTCCACGAAAGTTTCGTACGTGCCCTGAACGATGCCCTGGCTGCCGATATAGATCCACGAACCGGCCGTCATCTGGCCGTACATCATCAGGCCCTTGCGGTCGAGTTCGTTGAAATGTTCCCAGGTGGCCCAGTGCGGCACCAGATTGGAATTGGCGATCAGCACACGCGGCGCGTCCGGTTGCGTCCGGAAAACGCCCACCGGCTTTCCCGATTGGACCAGCAGGGTCTCATCGGCCTCCAGCCGTTTCAAGGCGCCGACAATTGCGTCGAAGCAGGCCCAGTCGCGCGCCGCCCGCCCGATGCCGCCATAGACGACGAGCTCCTGCGGTTTTTCCGCCACCTCGGGATCGAGGTTGTTCATCAGCATGCGCATGGGCGCTTCGGTAAGCCAGCTTTTGGCAGTGATCTGGTCGCCGCGCGGCGCGCGCACGGTGCGGGCATTGGCGAAACGGGACGACATCGCAAGCCTCTCTGCTTCCGGCCGGCGAAGATAGACGATCCTTCAGGCCAGCGCAGCAGCCGCCTTCGGCATGGCCTCGACGATATCGATACTGTCGATGATCGTCTTGGGATCGATCGGCTTGAACTGGGAGGGATGGACGAACTTGTCCCCGAACCAGGGCATCGTCTTCCGGTCGATCATGGCGCGCATATACTGAACCACCTGGCGCACCGGCCAGCGGCGGATCGCGTCGCGCCGGTAGCTCAGCCAGACCGGCGTCTCGTAATGCAGGCCGATGTCGATGGGCGTAATTCCCTCCTCGAAGACCGAGGCATAGGTCGGCAGCAATCCGATGCCGACGCCCTTGCGAATTGCCTCGCCCATGACAGCGCTGGAATTTGTGAAGAACTGCGTCTGCTCAAGGCCCGGCAGGTCGGCCAGCCGCGTGGCCCACGATCCCTTGTCCACGAGGTACATCGAGAAATCGAGCAGACGGTGGCGGTTGAGGTCGGCCAGAACGCGCGGCGTGCCGAAAGCTTCCAGATAGCTGGGCGCCGCATAGGGAAGAAAGTGCAACGTGCCCAGGCGGATGCTGATGTTCTCAAAGTCGGCCGGGGTGGTGTAGTGGATGTAGAGGTCCAGAAGCTTGCGCTCTTCGCTCAAAAAGCTGTTGCTGGTGAAAATCTGCACCTCGAGCTCGGGGCTCTGGTCGAAAATGTGCGGCATGAAGCGCGACATCCAGTAGGTCGCGATGCCGTCGGTGATCGACATGCGCACGGGATCGTTGGCGACCTTGGTCGGCTTTCCCTTCGTGATGGCGCGCGCCAGGGCGGCATGGGCCAGGGAAATTTCTTCCACGACCCGCTGGCCTTCATAGGTTATGGCCGCGCCGTTCCGTGTCCGTTCCACGAGCTGGGTTTTGAAGACGTGTTCCAGACGCTCGATTCGGCGGCTAACCGTCGGTTGAGTAAGGCCCAAGACGTTCGCCGCCCGGTTGAAGCTCTTGTAGCGGACCACGGCCAGCAATACCCGAAAATCGTCCCAATCGACGTCGATTCCCGGGATAACTTCTTCGTTTTTCGTATAGGGCAATACAGTTGAGGGGACTTCCTTAACGCCCATTTACCTTGCTAGCCTCGAATCAAACCCGAATAGCCTAAGAAGAAGCGCAAAAAGAAATCAATCGGGCAGTAAAAAGTTGGGTAACGAAAATGCTAAACGAAACAGCAGCCAAGAATGGCTTGGTTAAAATCCGCCGGACATTCGAGCCGGGATTTTACAACCGCCATGGCCGCTACATTTTTCTCAAGAATCCGACGCTCGAAGAACTTGGTTTTCTGCATGAGCTGACGCGGCAGAAACTTGGGCCCGTGGCGCCGCTCGAGGTGGTGCAAAAAATTTATAGGCACAATACGGATTCTTTCTGGGCGATCTGGCGATCGCCGAGCGACAGCCGCGAAAATGCGAAACTGATTGGTTACTACGGCCTGCTGCTGCTCAACGAACGCGGCGTGGATGCGCTGCAGCAAGGAAAACTGAACGCCGCCGATCCGGACCTTTCACTGATCGTCGGGCCGAAGGAGCGTCCGGCGGGCAACTACATCTGGGCCGTGGTCGCGCCCGGCTGCATGATGGCGGCGGGCGATCTCCTGTTTCACGCGCTCGGCGACGAAATTTACAAAGGCGTTCCCTACTACGGCACCGTCAGCACATGGGCGGGCGCGCGCGCCATCCAGAACAACGGTTTCACCAACGGCGAATTGCCGAAGCTCGGCTCCATCGTGCGGATAGACGAAACGCCGGACGCGCGGGCGCGCCGCCTCAATATGGAGGTTCGCGCCGGCCGCCGCTCCCATGCTGCCTTGAAGGCCATTGCCTGCTCGACGCAGGACGAAGTCTCGCGCGCGCTGGCCGTGCGGGCCGCCGTCTTCATGATCGAGCAGAAATGTCCGTATCCGGAAGAATTCGACGGCAACGATTTTTGCGGCACCCATATCCTGGGGACCGTGGATGGCGAACCGGCTGCGGCCATGCGCGTGCGCTACTTTGCCGACTTTGCCAAGCTGGAGCGCCTTTCGGTCCTGCCCCGGTTCCGGCGCACGCTGATTGCGCTCGAGGTGGTGGAAAAGGCGGTCGATCTTTGCCGGCGCAAGGGTTACCGCAAGGTCTATGGCCATGCGCAGAAACATCTCGTGCACTTCTGGCAGCGGTTCGGCTTCCAGCCGCTCCAGAAAAATCGAAAGGTCGTTTTCTCCGATCACGAATATGTCGAGATGTGGGGCGTGCTGGCGCCGCATCCCGACGCGATCACCATGGACAGCGATCCCATGGTGATTATCCGCCCGGAAGGCCAATGGGACGAACCGGGCGTGCTTGACAAATCGGCCGAGCGGCCGCCCACCAATCCACACTGATTTTCGCGCGTGCGGCCCTGCGCGGGCGGCTTTTGCCTTGCTCATAGTTTCAAATGAAACTATATCGGGCCGGCGGAGCCTGAGCGAAAGGACGCGCAAATATGGCAGCCCTCTGGGAAAACCCTGTCGGAACGGACGGGTTCGAATTCGTCGAATACACCGCACCCGACGTCAATCAGCTGCATGGGCTGTTCGAACGCATGGGCTTCCGCGCGGTTGCGCATCATCGCTCGAAGGCGGTGACGCTTTACCGGCAGGGCGAGGTCAATTTCATCGTCAATGCGGAGCCGCAAAGCCATGGCAGCCGTTTCGCACAGGCGCATGGGCCGTCGGCTTGCGCCATGGCCTTCCGCGTGAAGGATGCGCCGGCCGCCTACAGGAAGCTGGTCGCGCTCGGCGCAAAGCCCTTCGCCAATCAGGTCGGGCCGATGGAACTGAACATTCCCGCCATCGAAGGCATCGGCGGCAGCGTGATCTATCTGGTGGACCGCTACGGCGATCATTCGATCTATGATGTGGATTTCGTCCCCACCGACCCGTCGCGGGGCCTTCAACATGAAGGGGCGGGGCTGACCTATATCGATCACGTCACGCACAATGTGTTCCGCGGGCATCTCGATCAATGGGCCGGCTTCTACGAAAAATTCTTCAATTTCCGCGAAATCCGCTATTTCGACATCGAGGGCAAGCTCACCGGCCTGAAATCGCGCGCCATGACAAGCCCCGATGGCAAGATCCGCATTCCGATCAACGAATCCTCGGACGACAAATCGCAGATCGAGGAATACCTGCATGAGTACCGGGGCGAGGGGATCCAGCACATCGCCCTCGGAACGAACAACATTTACGAAAGCGTGGAAATGCTGCGGGGCAACGGCGTCGCGTTCCAGGATACGCCGGACACCTATTACGAGCGGCTCGACAATCGCATCAGGGGCCACGGCGAAGATGTGGCGCGGCTGAAACGCGACCGCATCCTGATGGATGGCGCGCCGGCGGAAGGGCAGGGGCTGCTGCTGCAGATCTTCACGAAAAACGCGATCGGCCCGATCTTTTTCGAAGTCATCCAGCGCAAGGGCAACGAAGGATTCGGGGAAGGCAACTTCCGCGCGCTGTTCGAATCCATCGAGGCCGACCAGATCCGCCGCGGCGTCCTGCAGGACACGCGCAGATGAGCAGCAAGCACTGGATCGAGCTGCCGCGCGTGGAGGGTGAAACCTCGCGGCAGGCCCATGCCGATCTTCCGGCCGGCACTTATGAGCGTGAAATCGGCCGCGATGGCTTCTTCGGCCCGGCCGCGCATATTTATCACCGGCATCCGCCGACAGGCTGGACATCGTTCGACGGTCCGTTGCGCCCGCGGGCGTTCAATGCCGTGGCCGCGGCGGCGGAAGCGACGGCAGAACCGTTCCGGGCGGCGCTTCTTCTTTCGAATGCGAGCTGCCGGATCGCGTTGTGGCGGCTGGCGGGCGCGATGCCGAATCTCCAGCGCAATGCCGATGGCGACGTTCTTTTGTTCATGCATGCGGGCGAAGGCGATCTGTTTTGCGACTTCGGCCATATGCCCTATCGCGAAGGCGATTATCTGCTCATTCCGCGCGGCACCATGTGGCGGCTGGAAGCAAAAGCCCCGACCACGGCCCTGCTGATCGAGGCGACAAACGGCAGCTACAAGCTTCCCGAGCGCGGCATTCTGGGCCCGCATGCCATCTTCGATCCGGCCGCGCTGGAAACGCCGCATCTCGACGACCGCTTCCGGTCGCAGCGCGACGGCGAATGGAAGGTCCAGGTGAAACGCCGCGGCGAGATCACGACGATTGCCTATCCCTTCAATCCGCTCGATGCCGTGGGCTGGAAAGGTAATCTGAGCGTTCTGAAACTCAACTGGCGCGACATCCGCCCGGTGATGAGCCACCGCTACCACATTCCGCCCAGCGTTCATTCGACCTTCGTCGCAGACCGCTTTGTCGTCTGCACCTTCGTGCCGCGCCCCATCGAAAGCGATCCCGGCGCGCTGAAAGTGCCGTTCTATCATTCGAACGACGATTACGACGAAGTGATCTTCTATCACGCCGGCGAATTCTTCAGCCGCGACAACATCAGGCCCGGCATGATGACCTGGCATCCCAACGGCTTCACGCACGGGCCGCATCCGAAGGCATTCGCCGCCGGCGCGAAGGCGGCAAAAACCATGACGGATGAAGTGGCGGTCATGGTGGATGCGCGCGATCCGCTGGACATGGGCAAGGCGGCCGAAGCGGTGGAAGACCGCGGCTATGCCGACAGCTGGAAGCCGAAATGAAGCTTGCCTCGCTCAAGGGCGGCCGCGACGGGCAGCTTTCCGTCGTCAGCCGCGATCTGAAGCGGCATGTGCCGGTTCCCCATATTGCGCACACGTTGCAGCAGGCGATGGACGATTGGGCGCGCGTGGCGCCGCATCTGGTGCGGATTTATGATCTTCTGAACGAAGGCCCGGTGGATGGCGAAAAGCCGTTCGACGCCCGGGAATGTGCGTCGCCCCTGCCGCGCGCCTACCAATGGGCCGATGGCTCGGCCTACGTCACGCATGTGGAGCTGGTGCGCAAGGCGCGCGGCGCCGAGATGCCGGCGTCGTTCTGGACCGATCCCCTGATGTATCAGGGCGGCTCGGACTCGTTCATCGGCCCCACCGACGACATCGTGGCGGCGGACGAGGCGTGGGGCATCGATTTCGAAGGCGAGATTGCGGCCATCACCGATGACGTGCCGATGGGCGTATCGGCCCGAACGGCGGCGCACCACATCAGGCTTCTGATGCTCGTGAACGATGTTTCGTTGCGCAACCTGATCCCGGCGGAGCTGGCCAAGGGCTTTGGCTTCTTCCAGTCCAAGCCGGCGAGCAGCTTTTCCCCCGTTGCCGTGACGCCGGATGAACTGGGCCAGGCCTGGCAGGATTCCAAGGTGCATTTGCCGCTTCTTGTTTCCCTGAACGGCCAGCGTTTCGGCGCGCCCAACGCGGGCGAGGACATGACCTTTTCCTTCGCCGACCTGATCGCGCATGCCGCGAAGACGCGCGCGCTTTGCGCCGGCTCGATCGTCGGATCGGGCACGGTGTCGAACAGGGATCGCTCGCGCGGCTCCGCCTGCATCGCCGAGCGGCGAATGCTGGAAACCCTCGAGCAGGGCGGGGCGAAGACTCCTTTCATGAAATTCGGCGACCGCGTGCGGATCGAAATGCTCGATCTGGATGGCCGCTCGATCTTCGGCGCAATCGATCAGAAGGTGGCCCGCCCATGAACAACGACTTCACGCTCTACACCTATTTCCGTTCGTCCGCCGCCTATCGCGTGCGCATCGCGCTGAACCTCAAGGGCGTCAAGCCGCGTTACGAATTCGTGCACCTGCTGAAAGGCGGCGGCCGGCAGCACGATGAGGCGTACAAGGCCGTCAATCCGCAGGAGCTGATCCCCACGCTCGTCCATGACGGCCACGCAATCGGCCAGTCGCTCGCCATCATGGAGTATCTCGACGAAATCCGGCCCGAACCGCCGCTGTTGCCGAAGGACCCGCTTGCGCGCGCGCGCGTGCGCCAGATCGCCTGTGTCGTGGCCTGCGATATTCATCCGCTCAACAATCTGCGCATGCTGTTCCGGCTTCGCGATCAGTTCGAAGCCGACGAGGCTCAGCGGCTGGAATGGCAGCGGCACTGGATGCGGCTGGGCTTTGCCAGCATTGAAAAGCTCGTGGAATCCGGGCCGGCCGGCCGCTATTGCCATGGCGACCATCCCACGCTCGCCGACATCTGCCTTATTCCGCAGATGGCCAATGCCAGGCGCGTGGGCCTTGATCTCACGCCCTATCCGACGCTCGTGCGCATCGAAGAAACAGCCCTCAGGCACCCGGCTTTTGCCGCCGCCGCACCCGCGGAGCAGCCCGATGCCGAGTAATCCGGCGCGCGCGCGGGATGCGAGGCTCGAGCTGGACCGCTTTCTGCCGTACCGGCTCTCCATTCTTTCCAACCGCATCTCCGGTGCGATCGCGCGGCAATATTCCGCCCGGTTCGATCTGTCGGTCCCCGAATGGCGCGTGATGGCGGTGTTGGGCGGCGCGCCGGGGCTGACGGCGCGCGAAGTGGCCGAGCGCACGGAAATGGACAAGGTGCAGGTGAGCCGCGCGGTGCAGAGCCTGGTGCGCGCGCGCCGTGTGCAGCGCGAACAGCATCCGCATGACGGCCGCAGCGCGCATCTGTCGCTCACGGCAAGAGGCCGGGCGATCTATGACGAGATCGCGCCGCTGGCGCTGCATCTGGAGGGGTTGCTGCTTTCCGTGCTCAATGCGCAGGAACGCGCCGCGCTCGACAGGCTGATGACCAAGCTTGCGCGGCAATCGAAACTGCTGCGGGCCTAGAGCCGTATCGCTCGACTTAGTCCCTTCTCCTCCAAACGTCATCCGGGCAACCCGTTTTCTTCGGGAAAATTGGGTCGCCCGCACAAGGCGGACGATGACGGCGCTTTGCGCTGCTAGTCCTGCACGATCAATATCGCCAGCGCTTTCGGCCCGTGCGCACCGAGTTCCAGCGTCTGCTCGATGTCGGCGGTGCGGGAAGGTCCCGTCACGAGATTGACCGTGGACGGCCGCACAGGGCTTCTCTTCATGGAAGAGATGACATCTTCGAAACGGCCCACGATGTCGCGCGCACGCAACACCGCGATTTCGAAGCCCGGGCGGTAATGCCACGATGCCGGCCGGTCGGGTGCCGCCGCATAGACAAGGGTGCCGGTTTCGGCGATGCCGAATTGCGCCGCCGCAATCGCGGCCTCATCGGGGCCAGGCGGCATGTCTTGCAGCGTCAGTCCGGGAACCCTTGTCCACGGCAGCCCGCGCAAGGGCGAATGGGGCGGCAAATGGATTCGTGCCGGAAGATTTTTCGCGCGCAGCAAGTCTGCAACCGCTTCCGGAATCGCGCCAATGTCCGCGATTTCGCGCACATCCGCCGCAACGGCAAGCGCGCGTGCGCGGAACAGCGCCACATGGGCGGCGGGAAGCGCCGGTGGACCATAGGGCGCCGGAGCGGGCGCGCGTTCCAGCCGGCGTGCGCGGATGGTTTTCAGAATGTCGTCACGCGCGTTCATGGCTTCCACAATTCCTGGAACGTCTTGCCCCACGGCGCGGGGAAATCGCGCGCCGCAAACCAGCCGCGCATGAGGGGCAGCGAACGGACATGGCCCTTGCGGCCGAACAGCTTCAGCAGGCGGGCTGCAACGCGTGCGCAGAGGCGGTAAAGCGCGGGCCGCCGCGCGGCGAAGGCCCACAGCGAAATTCCCAACACGGCCGCCTTCGGCGCAAGGCCTTGCGCGTACTCGCGCGCGCGCCAGTAGCGCATGATCCGCGGCAGCGGAATCTTCACCGGGCAGACATCCGCGCAGCGTCCGCAGAATGTGCTGGCGTTGGCATGGTGATGTGCGGCCGCCAGTCCGATCAGCGCCGGATTGAGCGCCGCCCCGATCGGCCCGGGATAGGTGGTGCCGAAGGCATGGCCGCCGACGGCGCTGTAAACCGGGCAGTGATTCATGCAGGCGCCGCAGCGGATGCAGCGCAAGACGTCTTGCGCCTCGGTCCCGAGCAGGCTGGAGCGGCCATCGTCCACGAGCACCACATGAAAGTTCTGCGGCCCGTCGTTTTCGTTCCCGCGCCGGGGGCCGTGCATCACCGTGACGTAACTTGAAATGTCCTGCCCGGTCGCCGAACGCGGCAGAAGGCGCAGGAGCACCGCCACATCGTTGAGGTCGCGCACGACCTTTTCGATGCCGGTGACGACGATATGCGTGCGCGGCAGAAGGCGCGTGAGATCGCCGTTGCCTTCATTGGTGACCAGAACGCAGGCGCCTTCTTCCGCCGCGAGAAAATTGCAGCCGGTAATTCCGGCATCCGCCGCTTCGAACTTCGCGCGCAGCATCGCCCGCGCTTCGGTGACCAGCCGCGCGCGATCGTCCAGCGGCCGCTTGGGGTCAAGCCCGGAGTGCGCTTCCAGAAACGCGGCCGAAACGTCTTCCTTGCTCAGGTGAAAGGCGGGCGCGATGATGTGGCTGGGCGGCTCGTTGCGCAGCTGGATGATGTATTCGCCCAGGTCGGTTTCGACCGGCCGGATGCCGTTGGCTTCGAGAAAGGGATTGAGCCCGATCTCCTCGCTCACCATGCTCTTGCCCTTGGTGACGCTTCTGGCGCCCGTTTCGCGCAGAATCTTCAAGACGGCCTGACTGGCCTCGCGCCTGTTGCGCGCCCAATGCACCTGGCCGCCGTGCGCGATGACATTCAGCTCGAATGTTTCGAGCAGCGCGTCGAGATTGGCGAGCGCGTGATCGCGGATGGCGCGCCCCGCCTCGCGCAGGCCTTCGTAGTCGCCAAAGCGCGCAAAGGAATCCGCGCGCGCCTTCTGGAAATGCGTCTTCAGCCGGCCCAGCGCGAGCCTGAGCTTGGGATCGTTCAGCGCCTCGCGCGCGGCAGCCGGAAAATCGCGCGGATCGGCGTTCATGGCTTGGTCTCGCCGGGCGGCGGCTCGTCCTGCATGCCCGCCAGCACTTCCGCGGCGTGACGCACGCGCATCTTCAGGCCCCTGCGCTCCATGCGGCCGGCCAGATGCAAGAGGCAGCCCAGATCGCCGCCGAGCAGCATTTGCGCGCCCGTGCGCCCGATATCGGCAATCTTGTCGTCGGCCATGCGTTCGGAAATCTCGGGATATTTGACGGAAAACAGCCCGCCGAACCCGCAGCAGACTTCGGGCTCCGACAGCTCCTTCAGCTCCAACCCTTCGACGCCCGCAAGCAGTGCGCGCGGCTCGGCCCTCACATTCATATCGCGCAGGGACGAACAGGAATCGTGATAACAGGCGCTCGCGTTGCATTTGGCGGACAGGCTTTTCATCCCGCGTTCGCGCACCAGGAACGACATCAGTTCATGGCTTTTTGCCGCCAGACGCGCGGCGCGCGGCGCATAGGCCGCATCGTCCTTCAGGATGTCCGGGTAACGCCGCAACGTCCCGGCGCAGGATCCCGACGGCGCCACGACGAAATCGAACGGCTCGAAGGCTTCGATCACCTGGCGCGCAAGGGCGCGCGCGTGCCTGTCGGCGCCGGAATTCCAGGCGGGCTGGCCGCAGCAGGTCTGCGCGCGCGGCACCTCCACGTCGCAACCGGCGGCTTCCAGCAATTTCACCGCCGCAAAGCCAACCTGCGGCCGCACCAGGTCCACAAGGCAGGTGACGAACAGGCCGACTTTGGGGCGCGATGAGTTCATGCCGTGCGCGGAGCCGAACCGGGCAGGCGCCGCCCGCCGCGCAACCTCGGCATGTGCCCGCTCAGCGCATAGGTCGCGTCGCGCAGCCGTTGCATGAAGGTCTGCCGGTCGGCGATCGTCGCCAGCGCCTGCCAGGGGATCACCTCGCCGATCCGCACATGCACCTCGCTTCCGATGCGGTCATGCACCTCCTTGAACAGCAGCGAAAGCCGCAAGGTCATGCTCACATGGCTGGCAAGCTGGAACAGCCGGCTGTTCTGGCCGGCGAAGTAAACAGGCACCACAGGCGCTTTCGCCTGGCTGATCAGGCGCGCTGTCAGGTTTTTCCATTCCGCGTCCACCGCGCGCCTGTGCCAGATGGTGGGCGTGGTGGAAACGCCCCCCGCCGGAAACACGATCAGGCAGCCGCCGTTCATCAGGTGGTGCTTTGCGGCCGCGCGCGATTTCAGGTTTGTCTCCATCGCTTCGGGTGTCTCGGTGAAATCCACCGGCAGCAGATGCGGGCGGATTTCTTCCGCCCGGTAAAGCACCGCATTGGTGAGCACGCGAAAATCGCTGCGCACCTTCGAAACCAGATTGCTGATGATCACCCCGTCGAGCACGCCGAACGGATGGTTTGCCACCACCACGAGCGGGCCGGTGCGCGGCAGGCGGGCCAGCGCATCCGCGTTGCAGACAATTCTCAGGTTGAGGCGCCGGATCGCCGAATCCCAGAAGCTCTCGCCCGGCACCGGATTGGCGCGGTGATCGTCATAGAGCGATTTCAGGTAGGGCTGGCCCGTCATCCGTTCGATCAGGCGGATCACGAAGCGCTTGAGCGCCGGATCGTCCGGCGCGGCGTAAGAGAACGTCTCGATCACCGCTGGCCTTTCGCCCATGATTCCCGAAGATGACAGGGCCGCAAGACTTTTTGAAGACGGCGTTCAGACCGGGAAGCGCCGCTTCAGCCAGTCCACCATGGCGCGGTTGGTTTCTTCGGGATGTTCCTGCTGGGTCCAGTGGCCGCATTGCCGGATCAGCACCTTCTCCAGGTCGGGCACATAGCGCTCCATGCCGTCGGCCATGGCGGGCGAAAGGATCACATCGTCTTCGGCCATGATCATCAGGCCCGGCACATTCACTTTTTCGGTCACGCCTTCCATCTCGTGCCAGTTGCGGGCGAAATTGCGGTACCAGTTGATGCCGCCGGTGAAGCCGGTGCGTTCATAGGTTGTCACGAAATAATCCAGTTCCTCCGGCTTCAGCAGAAGCTCGCCGCGCATGGCGGTATCCGGCGCGCTCAGCGCCTTCACCAGCTCGAAGTTTTTCAATTCGGCGGGCAGGCTGGCGAATTCCTTGGCCGTCACGACATTCTTGCGCATGAAAAAGGTGAAAGTCTTGCGCACATCCTTCGCCAGCACGGCGTCCGCAACGCCCTGCTTCTGGAAATAGACGATGTACATGTTGTCGCCGAAACGCGCGCGCATGGCCGCGATGGGATCGATGGGAAGGCGCGGCAGGAACGGCGTATTCACGCCGATCACGCCGGCCACCCGTTCGGGATGAAGCAGCGGCAATGCCCAGACGATGATTCCGCCCCAATCGTGCCCCACGAACACCGCCTTCTTAAGGCCGAGCGCATCGAGCAACCCGACAAGGTCGCCCGTCAGGTGTTTGACGTCGTAGTCTTCGATTTTCTCCGGCCGGGTCGTGCGGCCATAGCCGCGCTGGTCCGGCGCAATCGCGCGATAGCCGGCGGCCGCCAGCGCCGGCAGCTGATGGCGCCAGGAATAGGCAAGCTCGGGAAAGCCATGGCACAGCACGACGGGAAAACCGTCTTTCGGACCGGCCTCGTAGACTGCCATCTCAAGGCCGTTTGTTTTCACGAAATGCGGCTGCGGGAATTCGCCCATGGCGTCGCTCCTGATGCTGAATGTCGTTTCTTTTCAGACTTTTAATGTGTGGCGCCGCTGTCACACTACTGTCATTTTGCAAAAGGACCGGGGCGCTCGCCTCGACAGTACAGATAGGCGAATTGTACGCAATGGCACGGGGCGAATCGCCCCTTGCGAAGGGAACCAAGATGCAAAACAAACTTCTCGGCTCAGTCTGCGCTCTGGCACTGGGCCTTCTGCCTCTGGCAGCCGCGCACGCCGACGGCTGGCCGGGCTTTTCGGGAACGTTGAGCGGCGATTACGCCAATCTGCATGCCAATGGCGGCGGGAGCGCCGACAGCTGGGGCGGCACGGGCGCCGCAAAATTCAACTTCGGCACGGCCCCGTTCGCGGCGCAATTCGATGGCGGCTACCACAACATCAACGGCAGCGGCGCCAGCGTCGATGACTGGAATCTTGACGGTTCGGTGATGTGGCTTGCTCCGATGGGCAGGGCCGGCGCCGTTGTCGGTTACAACAATCTCAACGGCGGCGGCTCCGCGCATGTCACCAACTACGGCGGCTATGGCGAATGGTTCGCCGGCCCCGGCTTTACGCTCGGCGGAAAGGCCGGCGGTTTCTCCGGAAGCGGCAGCACCGACGGCTATTATCTCGGTGGGCAGGTTGTCGGCTATCTCGGCGGCAGTTTCGCCCTTAGCGGCGCGGTGGACTATACGCACCTGTCCCATGCCGGCAATGACACCGATTACACCGCCCGCGGCGAGTATCTGATCTCGCAGCGCGTCCCAGTTTCGATCTATGGCGGCTACACCTACAGCAGCTTCTCGGGCGGCGGCGGCCATCTCGATACCTGGTTCGTCGGGCTGAAATTCTATTGCAACGGCAGCGGCGAACAGTCGCTGGCCGACCGTCAGCGCGGCGGGCCGGTGTCCTGGCCGATTCAGTTCGGACCGGCCATTTTCAAGTTCTGAGCATGCAATGACGGCTCTGGGCCCGCGCGGAGCGATCCGCGCGGGCCTTTCTTTTCAGCCGATCTTCAATTTCAGCGCGGCATAGCCAAGGAAGGCCCAGCCGGCCAGAAAGCAAAGCCCGCCGAACGGCGTGATGAAGCCCAAGGCGCGGATATTCGTGAGCGCCAGCAGATAAAGCGAGCCGGAAAACAGGGCAATGCCGCCCAGGAAAAGCGCCGCGGCCGCCCGGGCGGGACCTGTTGCAGCTCCGCGCGCGGCAAATGCCGCAATGGCGATCGCCAGGGCGTGGTACATCTCGTATCGGGCACCGGTTTCGAAAATGTCCAGCGCGTGGCTGTCGATGCGGCCTTCAAGTCCGTGCGCGGCGAACGCGCCGGCCGCGACGGCCACGAAGCCGTTGATGGCCGCGGTAAGAAGCCAGAAATTCACGCGCAACCGCAGCCGCCATGGGCATGGCCGTGCGCGTGCGCGTGGCCGATGCCCTCCAGCGATTTGGCGAGCGCGGCTTTGGAGATTTCGGCGGTGGCCTCGAAATCCGACTGAACGGATCGCATCAGGCTTTCATCGGTCATCAGGTCGAGCGCCGTCATGGCAAGCGCCTTGGCCCCATCGATCACCGCCTGATCGCCCTTCTCCGAAGCCGCCCAGCGCGCGAATTCCGCGTTGTGGATGATCACGCCCGCGGGCGCGACCGCCAGCATCGGGTGGATGGAAGGCACGCGATGGCTGACATTGCCCATGTCGGTCGATCCCGCGTAGCCCGGTGGCAGCTCTTCCAGCGAGAAAAATTCGCGGCCAAGGTTTTCCGCGTTCTGGCGAAATGCCTCGGCCATGGGCCAGTTGGTCTTCAGATCGAGATAGTCGCTCTTGCCCCAGCGGATGTCGGCGCGGCAACCGGTGGCCAGCGCGCCCGCTTCAAAACACGCCTGCACGCGCGCTTTCAGCGCGGCAAGCTCGTGAATGTCCGATGCGCGGACGTAGAACCGGCAGCTTGCGCGCTCCGGCACGATATTGGCCGCCAGGCCGCCGTCGGTGATGATGCCGTGGATGCGCTCCGTGCCCTTGATATGCTGGCGCAGCTGCGCGATCGCCTGATAGGCGGTCACCACCGCGTCCAGCGCATTCAATCCGCGATAGGGCATGGCCGAAGCATGCGCGGCGCGCCCATGATAGGTCACTTCCGCTTCCGAAATCGCGATGCAGGGCATGGTGATGAGATTGACATTCGACGGATGCATCATCATCGCCGCATCCACCCCGTCGAACGCGCCTTCGCGCGCCATCAGTTCCTTGCCGCCGTGGCGTTCTTCCGCCGGCGTGCCGAGATAGCGCACGCGCCCGGGCAACTTGCTTCCGAGCTTGGCGAGCGCAAACGCCGCGCCCAAACCGGATGTGGCGATGATGTTGTGGCCGCAGGCATGGCCCACGCCGGGCAGCGCGTCATATTCGGAGAGGATCGCGATGGCCGGCGCGCCCTTTTTGCCGAACTCGGCCGCATAGGCGGTTTCCAGCCCGAAGGCGCCGCGCTGCACGGGAATGTTCTGGCCCTCAACGGCGGAAACAAGGCGCGCGGCGGCCTTGTGTTCCTCCAGCGCCAGCTCCGGTTCGCCATGAATGGCATGGCTCAGCGCCAGCAATTCGGCGCGCATGCCCTCCACGATGGAAGCCACGTCTTTCTTCAGGGAATCTGGAGCCATCGGCGCACCTCGTCGGCTGAGGGCTGTCATCATAGACAGGCGGCAACGGCTTTGCGAAGGTCCGGCCATGACGCAGTTTGCTGCCGCACCCGACGGCATCCGCATAGCCTACGACGATCTGGGGCAGGGTCTGCCGGTTGTGCTCATTCACGGCTTCGGCGCCAGCCGCGCGCAGAACTGGAAAGCGCCGGGCTGGTACGACACGCTGCTCGATGCCGGCTTCCGCGTGGTCGCGCCGGATTGCCGCGGCCATGGCGAAAGCGGCAAACCGCACGATGTCGCGGCTTATGACGAAGGCAAAATGACCGGCGACGTCGTAACCGTGATGAAGGCAGCCGGCTTGAGCGCCGCCTTCCTCATGGGCTACTCCATGGGCGGCTATATGACCTTGCGCCTCCTGAACGATCACCCGCGGCTTTTCCCGCGCGCCGTGGTGGCCGGCGTGGGCGACGTCTATTTCAGGCGCAGCATGGAATGGCGCGTGATGATCGCCGACGCCATTCTTGCGCCGCCCGATGCCGGGCTCAAAACGGTCGAGGAACGCCTGTTTCAGGCGTTCGCCAATCAGCCGGGAAAAGATCCTGCGGCGCTATCCGCCTGCATGCGCAGCCCGCGCCATCCCCTGCCGCGCGAGACGCTTGCCGCGATCAAGACACCCGCGCTCGTGGTCTGCGGCGGCGAAGACAGGGTTTCCGGCCCGCCGGGTCCGCTGGCCGAAGCGCTGGGCCATGCGCGAGCCGTGACCGTGCCCGGCCGCGACCACATGCTGACGGTGGGAGATAAGGTCTATAAGAAGGCCGTGCTCGAATTCTTCGCGGAATGAAACCATGTCCGGCGCCGTCAAACCCAAATCCGGTCCGTTGCCCGAAAAGGAAGCGTCCTTCGATTGGGCCGATCCGCTGCTGCTGAACGAAGAGCTGAGCGAGGATGAACGCATGGTGCGCGATTCCGCGCGCGCATTCTGCAACGCCCAATTGATGCCGCGCGTGCGCGAAGCCTTCCGCCATGAAACCTTCGACCGCGCGATCATGACGGAAATGGGCGAGGCGGGACTTCTCGGCATTACGCTGCCGGAAGAATATGGCGGCGCCAGCATGAACTACGTGTCCTACGGCCTTGTGGCGCGCGAGGTGGAACGGGTGGATTCCGGCTATCGCTCGGCGATGAGCGTGCAGAATTCGCTGGTGATGCATCCGATCTTCGCCTACGGCACCGAAGAGCAGCGCCGGAAATATCTGCCCAAGCTCGCCAGCGGCGAATTTGTTGGCTGCTTCGGGCTGACGGAGCCGGATCACGGCTCCGATCCCGGCGGCATGAAGACGCGCGCCGTGAAAGAACCCGGCGGCTATCGCCTGAACGGCGCCAAGATGTGGATCACCAATTCGCCCATCGCCGATGTCGCGGTGGTGTGGGCGAAGCTCGACGACAAAATTCGCGGCTTCGTCGTGGAGCGCGGCACCAAGGGTTTTTCAACGCCGAAGATCGAAGGCAAGTTCAGCTTGCGCGCTTCCGTCACCGGCGAAATCGTGTTGCAGGATTGCCTGCTCCCGGAAGCGAACCTGCTGCCGAATGTGCAGGGGCTTTCCGGCCCGTTCGGCTGCCTCAATCGCGCGCGTTACGGCATTGCCTGGGGCGCGATGGGTGCGGCGGAGTTCTGCTGGCATGCCGCGCGGCAATATACGCTCGACCGAAAGCAGTTTGGCCGGCCGCTCGCCGCCAACCAGCTCATCCAGAAGAAGCTCGCCGACATGCAGACGGAGATTGCGCTCGGGCTCCAGGGCGCGCTCAGGCTTGGCCGGCTGATGGATCAGCACAAGGCCGCGCCCGCCGCGATCTCGCTGATGAAGCGCAACAATTGCGGCAAGGCGCTCGCCATCGCACGCGAAGCGCGCGACATGCACGGCGGCAACGGCATTTCCGACGAGTTTGGCGTTATCCGCCATGTCCTCAATCTGGAAGCCGTAAACACCTATGAAGGCACCCACGATGTGCATGCGCTCATCCTGGGGCGCGCGCAAACCGGCATTCAGGCCTTCAGCTGAGGGTGCAAGAGAAAACCCCGCCCGTGCGGGCGGGGTTTCTTTTTTTCGGGGAAGCGTGGCTTCCCGCATCTCGATACGAAGATTGTTGCGAGAGCGAACTCTCGCGCGTAGTCCGATTCGATTGTAGGGCGAAGGCCGGGCTCGTCAGGTCCGGCCGCGGCTCCGTCAGCGGCAGAGCCCCGAACTTATGCCCGGCGGAGTATCTTCCATGCGGAATCTCCCTGCAGGGTTTGCGCTTTCGCGCCGGAAGCCGAGGCCCTTCCTTCCATCGTCACGGAAGTCTCGTGCGCTCTAGGCCCGGCACGTTCGGGGAAAGTGTCGTCCCCGCTGAGGCAGGAGTCAACCATGTTGCCAATGCGCGCGCTGCGCCTTGTCTTTTTCATTTGCGGCCTTGATCTGGTCGCGAATGGCCTGCCAGTCCGCATCGCCCAGGCGCGCGAGAGTCCAGAAATTGCCGCCGGAGGCCAGATGCATCGCGCCGTCGATCGCAATCGTCTGGCCCGTGAGGTAATCGCAGCCGTCCGCCATCAGGAACGCGGCAAGGTTGGCGAGCTCATGCATCTGTCCCACGCGGCCCATCGGAATGGCGCCTGCGGAATCTTCGCGCCCGGAGGATGAGGGATTGAGCCGGTCCCACGCGCCCTTGGTGGGAAAGGGTCCCGGCGCAATGGCGTTGAGGCGGATGCCGTGCGGGCCCCATTCCGCGGCAAGGGATTTCGTCATGATGTTGAGGCCGGCCTTTGACATCGCCGACGGCACGGTGAACGGGCCGCCGTTCCAGATCCATGTCGTGAGGATCGAAATGACGCTTGCCTTGTCGCCGCCATCGATCCAGCGCTTGCCGCAGGCCAGCGTGACATAAAACGAACCGCGGAACACGATGTCGGCGATGGCATTGAAGCCGCGCGGACTGAGGTCCTTCGTGCGGCTGATGAAATTGCCCGCCGCGTTGTTCACAAGTCCGGTGAGCGGTCCGCCGTCGGCCCAGATCGTGGCGATCATCTCCTCAACCGCTTCCGCCACGCGGATGTCGCAGGCGATGGGTTTGACGACCGCGCCGGTTTTTCCGGAAATGCGCCCGGCCGTGTCTTCCAGCACGCCAAGCCTGCGGCCGCAGATGTAAACCGTGGCGCCAAGCTGCGCATAGGCTTGCGCCATCACTTCGCCAAGCCCGGTGCCCCCGCCGGTGACCAGAATCCGTTTGCCCTTCAAAAGACCGTCGCGAAACATCAGCGCGTCCATGAACGCTCCCCGGAAAATGCCTTTCGGCCGGCAGTAAGGCACGGCCGGGCTTTTCGCCCAAGGCATTCCCGTTTCGTTCCTGCTAGTGTCCGGCGGATGAACCTTGCCGTCCAGCCCGCCCTGACCCTCTTGCCCGCGCCATTTGCGGCGTGGTTTTCCGCGCGCGGCTGGCAGCCCCGGCCGCACCAGCTTCAGCTGGTCGAACACGCTGCGCGTGGCGAAAGCGTGCTTCTGGTTGCGCCCACCGGCGGCGGCAAGACGCTGGCGGGATTTCTGCCCAGCCTGATCGAGCTTGCTTCGGTGCCCAAGCGCGCCCGCGCGCAGCGGCTGCACACGCTCTACATCTCGCCGCTGAAGGCGCTGGCGGTGGACGTTGCGCGCAATCTCGAAATCCCCGTCAGCGAGATGGAGCTTCCCGTCCGCATTGAAACGCGCACCGGGGACACCTCACCGTCCAAGCGCCTTCGGCAGCGCCATGCGCCGCCGGACATCCTGCTCACCACGCCGGAACAGCTTTCGCTGCTGCTGTCATCGCCGTTTGCGCCGCGCATGTTTGCGGGCTTGCGCGCCGTGGTGCTCGATGAATTGCATGCGCTGGCAAACAGCAAGCGCGGCGATCTTCTGGCGCTCGGCCTTTCGCGCCTGCAGGCGCTCGCGCCGGGTCATCGCCGGATCGGGCTTTCCGCCACGGTGGCCGATCCGGCGCATCTGCAACGCTATCTGGTGCCGCAACCGCAAGAGGGCGAGGCGATGGCCCGGCTGGTGAAGGCTATCGGCGGCGCAACGCCCGAAATCGCCATCAGCGCATCGCAGGAGTACGTGCCGTGGGCGGGCCATCTGGCGCGCCACGCCATGGGCGATGTGATGAACGCCATCCGCGCATCGAAAACCGCGCTGGTCTTCGTCAATACGCGCAGCCAGGCCGAACGCACGTTCCAGGAACTGTGGCGCATCAACGAGGATCGGCTCGCCATTGCGCTCCATCACGGCAGCCTCGCGCCCGAGCAGCGGCGAAAGGTGGAAGCGGCCATGGCGCGCGGGGCGCTGCGCGCGGTCGTGTGCACCTCGACCCTCGATCTCGGCATAGACTGGGGCGCCGTGGATCGCGTGATCTGCCTTGGCGCGCCCAAGGGCGCGGCCCGGCTCGTGCAGCGCATCGGCCGCGCCAATCACCGGCTGGATGAGCCCTCGCGTGCGCTGCTCGTGCCCGCAAACCGCTTCGAAGTTCTGGAATGCGAAGCCGCGCGCGACGCGGTGCTGGCGGGAGAGCTTGATGGCGATGAGCCAAAAAGGGGCGGGCTGGACGTTCTGGCCCAGCATGTGCTGTGCGTGGCCTGCGCCGCACCGTTCGATGCCGATGCGTTGTTCGCTGAAATCCGCTCGGCGGCGCCATACCGCCACCTCGCGCGCGAGGATTTCGACCGCGTCGTGGACTTCGTGGCCACCGGCGGTTACGCGCTCAGGCGTTATGACCGCTACGCGCGCCTGCGCAAGACGCCGGAAGGCCTGTGGCGCATCGCCCATCCGCGCGTGGCGCAGCAGTATCGGCTGAACGCGGGCGTCATCATCGAAGACCCGATGCTGGATGTGCGCCTTCAGGCAAAGGGAAGGCCGGTGGGCGCTGGCGGCCGCGTGCTCGGCCGGATGGAAGAATACTTCCTCGAAGGCCTTTCGCCCGGCGACACATTCGTTTTTTCCGGAGAAGTGCTGCGTTTCGAAGGCATCCGCGAGGATGCGGCCTATGTCACGCGCACGCACGATCCCGAAGCGCAGATTCCGTCCTATCAGGGCGGCAAGTTCCCGCTGTCCACATTTCTGGCCCGGCGCGTGCGCGAAATGCTGGCCGATCCGGCGCAGTGGGCCATTCTTCCCGATCCCGTGGGCGAATGGCTGCGGGTGCAGAAATATGTTTCGCTTGTACCCAAGCCCGATCAGCTTCTGGTCGAAACATTTCCGCGCGGCTCCAAGGAATATCTCGTCTGCTATCCGTTTGAGGGGCGGCTTGCCCACCAGACGCTTGGCATGCTGCTGACCCGCCGGCTGGAGAGGCTTCGGCTGCGTCCGCTCGGCTTCGTCGCCAACGAATATGCGCTCGCCATCTGGGGCCTGCGCGACATGGGTGCAGCCGACATGGACAGGCTCTTCGACGAAGACATGCTGGGCGATGATCTGGAAGCGTGGCTTGCGGAATCGGCGCTCTACAAGCGCACCTTCCGCAACTGCGCGATCATCGCAGGGTTGATCGAACGGCGGCATCTGTCGGGCGAAAAGACCGGCCGGCAGGTGACGTTTTCCTCCGACCTGATCTACGATGTCCTGCGCGAGCACGAGCCGGATCACATTCTGCTGCGCGCCACCTACGAAGATGCGGCAACGGGCCTGTTGGATATCGGCCGCCTCACCGGCATGTTGAAGCGGATCAAGGGGCGAATCGTGGTCAAAAGGCTCGAGCGCGTGTCGCCGCTGGCGGTTCCGGCGCTCTTGGAGATCAGCAAGGAGATGGTGGCGGGCGAAGCGCGCGACGATCTCCTGCGCGAGAACGAGGATGCGCTGGTGAGGGAGGCCATGCGTCTTGGATGAAACCGGGATCGCGGTAAACGGCGAAACGCTGGTGCTGACGCCGGCGGGTGCGGCCTGGTGGCCGGCACAGCGCACGCTGGTTCTGGCCGATATCCATTTCGAGAAGGGCTCGGCCTATGCCCGCGGCCGCCAGTTCCTGCCGCCTTACGATACGCGCAGCGCGCTCAAGCGCATCCGGACCCTGATGGCGCATCATGCGCCCGCGCGCGTGATTGCGCTGGGCGACAGCTTTCACGACCCATATGGCCCATCGCGCCTCGATGATTTCGAAAAGGATTGTCTGGCTGAAATGGGCCGGCAGGCGGAATGGATCTGGATCAAAGGCAATCACGATCCCGCGCCGCCGTCCTGGCTTTCGGGGCGCGCCGCCTCCGAAATCTCCATCGGCGCGCTGACGTTCCGGCATGAACCGTCGTCCGCGTCCGCGCGCGGTGAAATTGCGGGCCACCTGCATCCCTGCGCCACGATCACGCGCCGCGGGCATTCGATCCGGCGCCGCTGTTTCGTGACCGATGGCCGGCGCCTGGTTTTGCCGGCGTTCGGCGCCTATGCGGGCGGGCTCGATGTTCGCGAAGCGGCCATCCGCTCGCTGTTTGGCGAACGGGTGCGGGCCTATCTGCTCGGCGCCCGCCGCGTCTATGCCGCAGCGGCCTAGGTCGCGCGCCGGAAGAGAACCGAAGAGAGCCAGCCCAGAAAAACGCCAAGAACGACGGTGGCAATGCCATAGGCGAAGGGCTTGGCGTGGGCCGCCTCGAACAGCCGCCGCTCGAGGCCCACCTGGTCCACGAAGAAAGGCGTGGATTGCGCGCCCATGATGGTGCCGTCGCGAAACAGCGAAACCTCGACCCTGTACTGGCCCGGCGGCACCGTCGCAGGCACCGGAATGCGGACCCGAAACAGGGTGGGGCTCAAAAATTCCACGCTGCCGGGCAGGGAGGCGTAAAGATGGTCGCGTGTGCGCTCGCGGATGATCGCCAGACGATATGGCTCCGCCTTGCGCGGATTGTTCGTGCTCTCTTCGGCCGGCTGGAGATTGTCGATGCCCAGATCGTAGTTCCTGAGCGCCGATGGCGACGCAATTTCGTTCAGCGGCCGCGTCGTGGCAATGTAGTAGTAAGACGGCATGCCGCGCAGCACCATGCGCGTGCTGTTTACCCAGATCCCGCCAACCCGCACGCGCTTGCGCACGGTAAAGTCTTCGTCGGGCCCGCGCACGACAACGACAATGTCGCGCCCGGAAACCGCGGCTGCAGGCGCCGCATTCTCGATCGCGCCGAACACCACAATGTCGGTTCCGGCATAGTTCGAAGTGATGGCGATCTGGTCCTGCGAGATCCCCGAAACCAGATCGTCCGCCGCGGCCGGCGAGGCCAGCAGCAACAGCGCCGAAAGGAACAACCTGCGGGTCATGGCGTGCCCACCGTTACGCTGAACAGGTCGTCGGGCGTGACGATCAGGCCCCATAACAAGCGCGCGGCCACCGCCAGAACGACAAGCGACAGGATCAGCCGCAGATGCTCGCCGCGCATGCGCGCGGAAAGCCGCACGCCGAACTGTGCGCCGATCACGCCGCCGATGATGAGAAAGGCCGCCAATACGATATCCACCGTATAGTTGCCGACGGCCTGAAGCACCGTCGTCGCGGCCGTCACCACCACGATTTGCAGCAGCGACGTGCCGATCACCACATTCGTGGGCACGCGCAGGAAGTAGATCATCGCAGGCACGACAATGAAGCCGCCACCCACGCCCAGAAGCGCCGACAGGATGCCCACGATCAGCCCCAGCACGAACGGCGGAATGACGCTGGTATAGAGCTTGGATTGATGAAAGCGCGCTTTCAGGGGCAGGCCGTGAATCCAGCTGTGGTGATGCTTCCGCGGCCGCGGCGGGCTCAGGCCCAGCTGCGCGGCGTAAAGCGTACGCACGCTTTCGTTCAGCATCAGGGCGCCCACCGAGCCCAGGAGCACGACATAGCCGCCGGATACGGCCAGATCGGTCTGTCCGGCGCTGCGCAGAAGTCTCAGAAGATAAACGCCGCCGCCGGTGCCCAGAAACCCGCCAGCGAGCATGATTGCCGCCATCTTGAAATCCACGGCACGCCGTCTCCATTGCGAGATGGCGCCGGCCATGGATGAAGCCGTCAGATGGCTGGCTGTCGTCGCCACGGCAACCTCGGCCGGAATGCCGGAGAAAATCAGCAGCGGCGTCAGCAGAAATCCGCCGCCGACGCCCAGAAGACCGGACAGAAACCCCACCAGCGCGCCCACGGCGAGAAGCAGCGGCCATGCCACCGACATCTCGGCGATAGGCAAATAGATATCCATCGATCGAAGGATCGCCGATCAGGTTGAAACGCTGCGTCGCGGACGCGGCAGACTTTGCGCGGGGCGCGCGCCACGGTCAACCGCGCGCGTTCAGCCTTGCGAACCCATCTCCGGCGGAACATTGGCCGCGCGAATGAGCGGCTGCGGCGAAAATGCGCTGGCGGCCTTCTGCGCGGCCGCCCGTTCGTCGACGGTCAGCTGCGTGCCCAGCGCTTCAACGCGATTCTTCGATTCGGTGTCGCCCTGCGCCGCGGCGATCGCGTACCACTTGTAGGCATCCACAAGGCTCTGCGGCACGCCGAGCCCGCGCTCGTAAAGCACGGCGAGATTGAATTGCGAATCGGCAAGCCCCAGATTGGCCGCGCGTGAAAACCAGCGCGCGGCTTCGGAATAGTTCTTGCTCACGCCGGCGCCTTCCGCATAGGCCACGGCCAGATTGTGCATGGCCTTGCGGTTGCCGTGCGTTGCCGCCTGCAGATACCAGTGTGCGGCCTGTCTGGCATCGCCCTGCACGCCGCGGCCGCGCTCGTAGAGCGTGCCAAGCCGGTATTCGGCCACGGGTTGTCCCTGCGCCGCCGCCTTCTGGAACCATTTGGCGGCGTTGCCATCGTTCTGCGGGACGCCGTCGCCGTCGAGATACTTCATGCCCAGAAGCGTCTGGGCATTGGCGTCGCCCTTCTCGGCCATCGCATTGAGCCGCGCCAGCGGCGAGAGCGAGGCGGTCTGCGCAGGCGCGGGCGCCGATGCGGGTTTGGCCGTCTGCTGCACGATGGTGGGTGCGGGCTTGGGTGGAGCGGCGGCGGGATGCGGCGCAGAAGCGCTGACGGGCGGGGTTGTGTCCGGCGGCGTCTTGACGGCGGTCTGGCTGGGCGGCGATGTCGAAGCCTGCGATGGCAGGACGGGCGAACCCGGAACAGACGTCGTCGGCAATTGCGCAGGCGCTGCCTGCACCGGCGCGGGCGCCGGTTGCGGCGCCGGCGCGGTCTTGCTGTGAAACAGCGCGCCAAGGCCACGCTCGGGCGTGGTGCTGGTGCCGCTGTTCATCCGCTGACTGAGCATGACGCCGGCCACCGCCGCCAGAATGGCGATGAACGCAAGCCCCGCGATCAGGCCGTACCGTTTGGGTTTCTGCTTTTCCGTCGCGTCGATCGGACGATGGGCGCCCCAGGTGAATGCGCCCATCGGACCGCGCGCGCGCTCGGCATCGGCTTGCATCGCCGCCGACCGCGCTGCACGGCGCGCGGCGGAAAGATACGATTCAGTGGCGCTGTTTGGGCCGGCAAAGGCCTGCTGCTGCGGCGGCGCCGCGAAAGGATCCTGCGGAGCGTTCGGGGGCAGTTGGTCGCCGGCAAAATGCGGCGCGTCGAGCGTGGGCTGCGGCGCGAAGGGATCGGCCGGTGGAGGCTGATATTGCGGCGGCGCGGCGAAGGGATCGGCGGGCGGCGGCTGAAAGGCCTGCGTGGTATCCGCCGCGAAAGGCGGCAGGTCGAGATTCGCCGGCTGCGGTCCGGCGGCGTGGACATTTGCGGATGCGGTCGGCTGAAAGCGCGCCGTCGCCCCATCCAGCGCCTTGCGCAATTCGGCGATGGCTTCGCGGTTCTTTCGCTCCGAATCCTCGATCAGCAGATGGACCGATCTGATGCCTTCTTCGGCGGAATTCCGCACGCTTGCCGTGTCTTGCTCGGTCTTGTCCAGGCGGCCGGAAATTTCGGAGAGCAGGCGCTCGATTCCGGCCAGGCGCCGGTCCAGTCCGCTGTCGCTGCCGCGGCTTTCCAGGCGCGCAATGCTTTCCTCCACGCGCGCCATGGCGCCGGCGTTTTGCGCCTCGGTCGTGGCAAGACGGGTGTTCAGCCGGTCCAGCGTGTCGCCGAGCTGTGCCATTGCCGCCGCCTGGCGCTGCAGCTCCGGCTCGATTCCCGGCGTGGACGATTGCTTGGCGTCGAGCGCCTCCAGCGCCTTTTCCAGAACCTGCGAAGCCTTCTCTGCGGCCCGGATGCGCTCATCCAGCGTCTGCAGGCGCTGTTCCAGCGCGTTGGACGCCCGGTCGGTCTCGTTCTTGGTCTGGAGGTATTTTGCTGCAAGCGATTCCACATTGCCCGCGAGCGAGGCGATCTGGGCAGTGGATTCGTGGGCGGTCTGGGAAATCTGGTCGGCCAGCCGCGACAGACCCTGCTGCAGCGCCTTGACCGCCTCTTTGGTATTGCCGCTTTCGGCCTGCCGCTCCACGCGCTCCAGCCGTTCGTTGAGACCAACCACATGCGAGCCCAGCTGGTCGAAGGCCTGCGTCTGTTCGCGCGCGGCAATGTTGATTTCGGTCGCGGCCTTGCTCATGGCGCGATTGTTTTCGGCCTGGCTGCGTTCGGTGGCATCGAGTCTGCGCGAAAGAGAGCGCAGCTGTTCTTCAATGCGGCGGAAGGCATCCTGGCTGTCGTTTTCGCTGCGGGATACGCGGGCCAGCATGGCCTCGCTGTCGCGGCGCGCCGGCGCCGGGTCGTCGTTCCCGTTGGATTGCGGGCTGTCGGCGGAGGACGACGGCCAGTATCCGCGCGCCTGATCGCCCTGATCCCCGGCATCGGCAAAACTGCGCAAGATCCGGCGGGTCAGCCATTCGCCGACCGACAACCCCTCGCGGCGTGCAGCCGCTCGCGCAGCCTCGCGCGCCTCAGGCGGAATGCCCGCCACGTTCCAGGGAAGTTCAGGCCGCATTCTGATTCGCTACGCGCTGTACCCCAAAAGAAGGTATCGGCGCCAAGATATTGTGTAAAGAAAGGCAGGGCGCCCAAAAGCGTGTAGCCGCCGTGCCGTGCCCGTTCATGCACAGCATAGTTGCCCGGCAATCTTAATTGGAGGTTAGCGGCCTGTTCCCACGCCGGCCTTCGCCAGCTCTTCGGGCAGACGTCCGATCATCCATGCCCAGGCCATGCGGTAATCGGAGATGAGCGACCAGAGGGGATAGGTGAATGTCGCCGGACGGTTCTTTTCGATGAAGAAATGCCCAATCCAGGCCGGCCCATAGCCCAAAACCAGCGCCGCCGGTATGAACCAGAGGTTCCCGCTGAAGATCAGCGCGGCAATGCAAAGCGTGGCGAGCGATGTTCCCGCGAAGTGGACCGCGCGCGTGCCCGCTCTGGCGTGCTCCTTCAGGTAATAGGGCCAGAATTCCCGGTAGGTCTTGATCTTCGCCGATGTCTTTTCGGACATGGCCGGAATTTTATCTTCCCGGCGCGGCCACCGGAACGGGCACTGCGGACGCAGGTGCCGTCCCGGTCTGCGGAATTCCGGCTTGTGCGCCGGAATCGGCATTGCCGCTGCGCCCATCCGCCGCGCCGGACGGCGGCGGCGGAAGGCCCATGTCGCTGGCGAACAGCTGGGTCACATACACCGCATCGCCTTTCGCGGCGGCGCCGACGCCTGTGCGGTCATAGACCGGGACGGAAAGATTGTCCCGGTGCTTGGGGCTCTTGAGCCAGAGGGCCACGAACTGGTGCGCCATGCCGTCCACATCGATTCCGTCCTGCGGCGAGAAGTGCACAAGCGCGATGTTCTCGCCCAGCAAGCCCTGAAACTGCGCGTCTTCGTCCATGATGATGGTGGCGGTGGTCTCGCCGCTGGGCGAGGCGTGCCCCAGATAGTTGCGCTCGGCCATGTCGAGGCTGTGTTTGCGGGCCGCGCCGATCAGTTCGGAATCGAGCATCAGCCCTTTCGCGTCCGGATCGATCCTGTGCCGTTCGTTCTGCACGAGATCGTAGATGCGGATTTCAAGCGCCGACAAAGTCTGCGGATTGGGCGGCGGACCGGCATGGATCACCGGACGCGGCGCCGAGGTGCAGGCAGCGCAGGCAAGAAGCAACAACGCAAACGCAACAATACGCAACGCTTCTGCCCCCCGAATGACGGCGCTCAGTTCACGATCTCGAACAGGCCCGCCGCGCCCTGGCCCCCGCCGATGCACATGGTAACGACTCCGAGCTTGGCCTTCCGCCGCCGCCCTTCGAGGAGGATGTGACCGGTGAGCCGTGCGCCCGTCATGCCGTAAGGATGCCCGATGGAGATGGCGCCGCCGTTCACATTCAGCCTGTCGAGCGGGATTTCAAGCTTGTCCACGCAATAAAGCACCTGGCTTGCGAAGGCTTCGTTAAGTTCCCAGAGGTCGATATCGGCGGTGCTGAGGTTATGCCGCTTCAGAAGACGCGGGACCGCCTTGGCCGGGCCAATGCCCATTTCGTCGGGCTCCACGCCGCAGGTGGCGAAGCCGCGGAATATGCCGAGCGGTTTCAGCCCCTTCTGTTCGGCCACTTTGGAATCCATCACGACCACGGCGGCCGCGCCGTCGGAGAATTGCGACGCATTGCCGGCGGTGATGAATTTGCCTTCCTTGATCTCGCGGCCTCCGGCGAAGACAGGCTTGAGCGCCGCAAGCCCTTCCAGCGTCGTGTCCGGGCGATTGCATTCATCGCGTTCCACCGTGTAGTCCACGATGGATTCCTGGCCGGTCGCCTTGTCCACCTTCTTCATTTTCGTTTTGACCGGAATGATCTCGTCGTTGAACTTGCCGGCCTTTTGCGCGGCCGCCGTCCGCATCTGGCTGGTATAGGCGTATTGGTCCTGCCGCTCGCGGCTGATGTCATAGCGGGCCGCCACCACCTCCGCCGTCTCGATCATCGACATCCAGAGCGCGGGCTTGACCTGCATCAGGTGTTCTTCGGTGATGTTCTTGGTGTTCATGCCGCCCATCTGCACAAGCGAGATGGATTCCACGCCGCCGCCCACCACGATCGGGGATCCTTCGTTGATCACCTGATGGGCCGCCATGGCGATCGCCTGAAGCCCCGAGGAGCAGAAGCGGTTGATCGTGACGCCGCCGGTCGAAACCGGGCAGCCCGCCCAGATGGCCGAAATCCGCGCGATGTTCATGCCGGTCGCGCCTTCGGGATTGCCGCAACCCAGATAGACATCTTCAACCTCGGCGGGATCGATCCTGGCGCGCGCGATGGCCGCCTTGATGGCGCTGCCCGCCATCACCGCGCCGTGAGTCATGTTGAAGCCGCCGCGAACGGATTTGGCGAGCCCGGTGCGCGCGGTCGAAACGATGACGGCTTCTCTCATGATGTCCTCCGTTGGCTGACTAAGGCAAACCTAGCCCGCCGCGCGAATCCGCGAAAGCCCGGAGGGAAATGGCGGTTCAGATATTTGCGCCGATCTCGAGGAAGGCGCCCTGCCTGGCCGTGCGCACGCGCGACCGGATCATCACCTCGTTCAGATGCGCCACCGTCCGGCTGCCCGTCTTCACGAAGAGGAACGGAAATATGCCGTGGATGCAGCAGCACAGCCCCGCCGCAATCATCCGCGTGCCGAAATAGGCCGCCGAATGCATGTGCTGGGCGTAGGTTTCGCCGACCGAATGGGGATGATCGCAGAAAAGCCCCTGCAAGCTCGCCATGGCCGCCCCCTTGTGTCCGAGCGCCTGCGCAATATCGCCCCGCCACGGTAGAAAATTCATTATCGAACTTGCTTTGAACGACGATCGGAATAGAATATTATTCTACATTTTAGGCGATGCATGGAAAATGATTGATGACCTCGACCGCCGGCTGCTGGCGCTTTTGCAGCAGGATGCGACCTTGACGGTGGCCCAGCTCAGCGAGCGGGTCGGGCTTTCGACGACGCCCTGCTGGAAGCGCGTGAAGCGGCTCGAAGACGAAGGATATATCGAGCGCAAGGTTGCCATTCTCAACCGCGCGAAGGTCGGCCTTCCGGTCACGGTGTTCGTCAGCATCCGCACCAGTCAGCACGATGAAAAATGGCTCAATGAATTTGCCGCGGCCGTTTCGCGCATGCCCGAAGTCATCGAGCTTTACCGCATGAGCGGCGAGGTGGATTACCTGATGAAGGTCGTCACGTCCGATATCGGCGGGTATGACCGGTTCTACAAGCGGCTGATCAAATCGGTGAAGTTGAACGATGTCTCGTCCACCTTCGCGATGGAGCAGATCAAATATTCGACGGAGGTGCCGCTGGACGCGGTCCAGGCTATGGGCGGCTTACGCCGCGGCGCTGGCGAAGAAAGACCGGATAGCGCGCGGTAAAGACAATCGCGATGGCCAGCGTGCAAAGCCCCGCCGCCATGTCCAGCGAAACCGGGATGATGCGGCCGAAAACGGCCGCCGCGTCAGCCCCGGCCATCACCGCGAAGGCGGCCGTCCAGGCAAACGTCAGGACGTAGTTGGTGCGCACGAAAGCAGGATCGCCCCAACGCTGCCATGGCACCTGTTCGCGGGCGTAGTGCAAGGTCAAAGGCTGTCGCGCCGCCAGTGAAATCAGGGCCAAAACCAGCAGCCCCGAATCCACCACGAATTTCACGATCTCGATCGCGAGGCCCGGCTGGATAAACCCGTCATACAGTGCGAGCAGGCCGAAAATGACCGTGTTGCCCGCGTCCAGGATTCGCAGCTGGCGGGTGTGCAGGAAGCTGTAGGTGCCGATCCCGAATGCCAGGGCGAACGCCACCCACAGCGCCAGGCTCAGGGAAATTTCCTGCACGATGGCGAACACGATGAGCGGTGCAAAACCGAGCACTATGGCCATGGCGGATCCCGGGCGCGAAGGCCGCCGTGTCGGGCGGCCTTCGCCGGTTGAAAGTTACTGCGCGGGCTGGGCGGGCGCCGTTCCTCCCGCCTGATGCTGCGCATAGATCGCCCACAGATGGGCGGTCTTCGTCGAAGCCGCGTTGCCGGTGACGCCGTTAAACATCCGCACGGCGTCGGCGTTCTTGCCTTGCCCGACCTGTGACATGCCCACAAGCAGCGGAGCTTCGGCGGGATATTTGAGGCCTCCTTTTCCCATCGCATAACGCGCGATCTCTTCGGCCTCGGCGTAGCGGCCGTATCCGTAAAGTCCCTCGGCCACCTTGACGGCCACTTCGCCGGAGCTGCGCTTGGCTTCCGCGATCTGCGAACTCATGGACGCCTGGTCGCGCGCCGCGCCGGAGCGGGCCGTGGAAAGGGCGCCGCCGCCCACGCCGCCCGCTTCCATGATTTTTTCGGCATCGCCGAAATAGCCAAGCTGGTTGGCAAGGCGGCCCGCGAGTGTGGCATCGTCGCCATGCAGCGAATGGGTCACGAGTTTCAGGCGGTAAAGGTCCATCGCAAAGACGTCATTCATGCCTGTGGCGCCGAAATTGTAATCGATAAGCCGGCCCCAGTCGTTGGGGGAATTGGTTTGCGCAACGATGTTTTCCAGCATCTGTGCAGCCGCTTCCGGATTGCTCTTGGCCTGGCTGTTCATCACGATCTGCTGGGCGGCCGGGTCGGGCTGCTTGCCGGCGGCCTTCGCCATGTCCATGGATTTCTGCGCGTATTGCAGCGCTTTGGCCTGGTCGCCGGCGTTGTAGAGCGCAACCGCGTAATCGGCTGCGGTCGTGTCATCGAGCGCGTTGCTGGCGTCGAGCTGCTGGCCGTATGTCACGGCCTTGGCCCAATGCTTCTGTTCGGCGCTCAGCAGCAGCGCGTTCTTCAGGATGCCCGCCTTGTCTTCGGGCGGAATGGCGGGTGAATCCGCTGCGGCTTCCGCGGCCTGATCCGCCAGCGGAAGATTCTGCATGCTGAATGCGACATTGGTCAGGATCTGATTGATCCGGTAATCGTCGAAGGGCGTGCGGTTGGGAACGGCCTGCGCTTCCTGCACATGCGTGAGCGCCGTGTTGTAGTCTTTCTGCTGGATGGCGGCGATCGCGGCGTTCAGCGCCTTGCCCACGTCCGGGGTCACGTTTTCCGCCGCCACGGCCTGGGCCGCGCCGATGGTCAATGCCACGATGCAAGCGGCTCCGCGTATCAACTGTCTCAACATATCCAATCCTCTTTCTTCCGTTGGCGACGGCCACTCGGGCAGCGCGCCGCACCCCTCCGCATGATGTGCCGCGACTTTAGAGGTCCCCGTTCATGTTTCCAAATGGGGCGGATCGCGTCATATTGCGCCGCAGCGCGGCCACAATTTTTCAAGCAAATTCGCGAGATGACGACCGCTTCTTCCGCCTTGCCCCCCGATGCCGAAGAAATTTCGCGGGGCGGTTTCAACCGCTTTGTGGGGCCGATCTACAAGCTTGGCGATTCCGGGCCGGGCGGCACGTATCGCTATGCCTTCATTGCCGCAGAGCGCCACATGAACGCCGCCGGCAGTGTGCATGGCGGCATGCTGATGACATTCATGGACGTCGCCATGAGCCGCACCACGCGGCTTGCGGCGGGCGCGAGGTCGCTCAGCACGGTTTCCATGTCCTGTGATTTCGTCGGCCCGGGCCGGCTCGGCGATCTTGTCGAGGCGCGCGTTCGGGTCGTGCGCGCCTCGCGCTCCTTCGTGTTCATGTCCGGCGAGATCCTGGCCGGCGACCGGCCGCTGATGAACGCGACCGGCCTGTGGAAGATCGTGTTGTGAAAGCGCCCGCCGGATTTTCGGAAACCAGCCTGGTTGATCCGTTCGAAATCTTCGTCGGACCTGTTTTCGAGCGCCGGGAGAACGGCCAGCGCCGTTTCGCCTTCGTGGTGGACGATCGTCACGTCAACATGCGCGGGGTGCTGCATGGCGGCATGCTCATGACCTTCGCCGATCTTGCGCTCGGCGCCGCGGTCTGGGATGCAACCGGTAACGCCCCTTGCGTCACACTCAACATGCAGACCCAATTTCTGAAATCCGCGCGCGCGGGCAATCTCGTCGAGGTCGCGCCGCAGATGGTCCGCCGCACGCGTTCGCTGGTCTTCATGCGCGGCGATTTTGCCGTCGCCGGCGACATCATCATGACGGCAAACAGCATCTGGAAGCTCCTGAACGCCGGATGAAAGGGTAACCGCTTGTTTACCATGCGGTGCCACTCTCTTTATCTCTGCAGGAGAATGCGGCGATGCGGGGTGAACAGCCGGCCGCCTTGGTGCTCGGAGCCGTTCAGTTGGGGCTGGACTATGGCGCGGCAAACCGCACGGGAAAGCCCGGGCGCGCGGCCGCCCTGCGGCTTGTGCGCCGCGCCGCGAGCGCCGGGATTCTCGAATTCGACACCGCACGGGCCTATGGCGACAGCGAACAGCGGCTGGGCGAGGCGCTGGAGGGAAAGCGTGCGCGCACCATCACCAAGCTGAGCCCGCTGGCCGATCTTCCCGCCGATGCGCCGCGCGAGGCGGTTCGCGCCGCCGTTGACGACAGCATTGCCGAGTCATTGGCCGCGCTGCGCCGTGACAGGCTCGATTGTCTCCTGCTGCATCGCGCCGAGCATATGACGGCCTTCAACGGCGCCGTGTGGGACCGTCTGATCGAGCATATCGAAGACGGGCTCATTCTTTCGCTTGGCGTGTCGGTCCAGTCGCCCGCGGAAGCGCTGGAGGCGCTCGCGCGGCCCGATATCCAGCATCTCCAGCTGCCCTGCAATCTTCTCGACTGGCGCTGGCGCGATGCGGGCGTGGTGGATCGGCTGCGCGCCCGCTCGCATGTCACGGTTCATGCCCGCAGCGTCTTCCTGCAAGGCATTCTCGCGGCCGATGATCCCTCCGTCTGGCCTACGGTCGAAGGCGTCAACCCGCAGGAAATCATGGCGCAGATTGGCGCATTGGCGAAGGCTTTCGGGCGCGAAAGCGCGGCGGACCTGTGCGTGGCCTATGTCCGCGGCCAGCACTGGATTGATGGCGTCGTGATCGGCATGGAAAACGAAGACCAGCTCGATGCCAACCTTCGCCTGTTCCTCAAGCCGCCGCTCGCCGCCGAAGATTGCGCGAAAATCGAAGCGCTGGTGCCGCGCGTGCCCGCGGCGCTCCTCAACCCTGCCGTATGGCCGCGCGCGTGAACGGTCTTGCGCTTTTCCGTCTGGATGGCCGGGTGGCGCTCGTAACCGGCGCGGCCGGGCACCTGGGGCGCGTGATGTCGCGCGCTCTGGCCGAAGCCGGCGCACATGTCGTTCTGAATGGACGCAACGAATCCAGGCTGCGCGATCTTGCGGGCGAGATGAAGGCGTCCGGCCTGTCGGCGGAATGCGCGCCCTTCGATGTGATGGACAGCGCGCAACTGCGCCAATCCCTGTCGCGTTATGGAAGGCTCGATGTCATCGTCAACAACGCCGTCACCATGACTCCTGGAAGCATGGCCGCGCTCGGCGCGTCCGACTTCGAATCCGTCTATCGCAGCGCGGTTACGGCCGCGTTCGAAATCGTACGAAGCGCGCTGCCCGCCCTGCGCGCCGCCGTGCGCGACGCGGGCGAGGCGAGCGTTGTCAACATTTCGTCCATGTACGGCGCGGTCGCGCCAGACAGCCGCATCTATTCCGATCCGGGCCAGGCAAGCCCGCTGCATTATGGCCCCGCCAAGGCCGCGCTGCTTCAGCTCACCCGGCATCTGGCCGCCGAACTTGGCCCGGAAAAAATCCGCGTCAACGCGCTCGTCCCGGGGCCCTTTCCGCGCGAGGAAGTGACCGGGCGCGATCCGGAATTCGCCGCGCGCCTGGCCGCCCGCACTATGCTCGGCCGCACCGGAGCTGCGGCCGAAATCGCCGGGCCGCTGCTCTTCCTTGCCAGCCCCGCGTCCAGTTTTGTAACCGGCGCCACGCTCATTGCGGATGGCGGCTGGACGGCCTGGTGAGTTAAAAGAGGGCAGGTGTCATGAACATGGCCTTCATCTCCTCATTCCGGTCGGGGCGGGAAACAGTTTATCCGGAATCGCTGCGCGCGCGTCTTCGCAGCTTTCCCCTGCTTGCGGACCTGGGAGATGCGGCGCTTGTCCGCCTGCTGTCCGAGGCGAACTGGTTCGGCCTTCCCGGCGGCACGATGTTGCCCCGCGATGGCGAAAACAATCAGGCGCTCTTTCTGGTCATCACCGGCTCGCTGGGCGTGTTCGTGGATGACGGCAAGATTGGCCGCCGGCTTGTGGCCCACATTCCGGCCGGCGAAACGGTTGGCGAGATGTCGCTCATCTCGGGCGAGCCGCATTCGGCCCAGCTGGTCGCGCTGCGCGATACGGAGCTTCTGCGCGTCAGCCCGCATGCGTTCGATTCGCTTATCGCGCGCCATCCGCGGGTGATGTTCAACCTCATGCGGCTGCTCATCCGCCGCCTGCACGATACGACGCGCCGCCCGGTGGATGGCGCCAAGCCCAAGACGTTCGCCATCATTCCACTACATGACGGGCTGGAGAACGAGCCGATCGCGCGCCGCCTGGTCGGGGCGCTCGCCGACATGGGCTCCAATGCGGCAGTGCTGGATGCCGCCTTCGAAGACCGCACGGCGGACTGGTTCAACAATTTCGAATCGGCGCACGACATCGTGTTCTATCGCGGCGACAGGCCCGACAGCGCCTGGACGCACCAATGCGTGCGCCAGTCCGATCGCGTGTTCCTTCTGGCGCGCGCCGATCATCCGTTGCCGCTCAGGCCGCTCGACATCCCCTTCTTCAAGGAGCGGGCCGCCGGCCTGCCCGAGCTTCTGCTGCTGCATCCGGAAGACAGGCTGCACGGCCTTCCCGAACACTTCGCGCTGAAGAGCGGCCTGTTCGAATCCCATCACCACATTCGCGAAGGCAAGCATGACGACATCTGCCGGCTTGCGCGTTTCATCTCGGGACGCGCGGTGGGCTTCGTGCTGGCAGGCGGCGGCGCGCGCGGCTTTGCGCATATCGGCGTGATCAAGGCGCTGATGGAAGCGGGCGTGCCCTTCGACTATCTGGGCGGCACAAGCATGGGCGCCATCATCGCGGCCGGCCTGGCCGCGGAATGGGGCCTCGAAGAGCTGACCGACCGCATGCGTGCGGCCTTCGTGCAGACGAACCCGCTGTCCGATTACACGCTGCCGCTGATTGCGCTGGTCAAGGGCCGCAAGGTGACCAAACTCCTGCGCCAGAATTTCGGCGATGTGCGCATCGGTGAGCTGCCCAAGCCGTTCTTCTGCGTCTCCTCCGATCTGACCTCGGGCCGCATCCATGTCCATCGCGCGGGGCCGGTCTGGCGGGCGTTGCGCGCGAGTGTGGCGCTGCCGGGAATTCTTCCGCCGGTGACGCATCATGGTCATCTTCTGGTGGATGGCGGCGTGATGAACAACCTGCCCGTGGACGTGATGGCAGAGCACGCGCACGGGCCCATCATCGCCTCGGACGTGACGGGCGAACTCGACCTGCGCGTGACCGATCCCGAATATGGCGAAAGGTCCGTCTGGTCGCTGATCTGGCAGCGGATGCGCGGCACTCCGTCCATCATTTCGATCCTGATGCGCTCCGGCACGGTCGGTTCGGAAGCGCAGCGCAAGCTGGTGCGCGAGCAGGCCGATTACCTGTTTGAGCCGCCGCTCGAGGGCGTGGGCCTGCGCGACTGGAACCTGTTCGATCGCGCCATCGCCGAAGGCTATCAGCACGCCGTCAGCATGATCGAGAAAAAGGGCGTGCCGCTGACGAATGTCTGGGCGGAAGGCCCGGCCATGCCGGTCGAGCACCTCGAGCACAAGGAAGCGGTTTAGCCCCGATCCGGCTCAGGCCGGATTGGACGTCACCCCATCGGCTTCTTCACCGGCAGCAGATCGTCGAATTTGGGCGCGCGCTTTTCCTGCTTCGCAACAAAGCTCTCGCGCATATCGGTCTCGGGGTTGTACATGCCGGCCTGCCAGGTGGCGATGTAGTCCAGCCCGTCCGCGATGGAATGATCGCGCGCATAATTGATCATCACTTTCGAACCGTGCACGGCCAGCGGCGATTTCTCCGCAATTTCCCGCGCAAGTTCCAGAACATGCTTCAGCATCGCATCCTGTGTGGCGAACACCTCGTTCACCAGCCCCAGTTCCCTGGCGCGCCGCGCCGGCAGCCGCCGCCCGGAATAGGCAAGCTCGCGCACCGCGCCTTGCGGCATCAATCCGCACAAGCGCGGGAAGGTGCCCACATCGGCCGTCATGCCCAGATTGATCTCCTGGATGACGAAGAAGGCATCTTCGGTGGCATAGCGGCAGTCGCAGGCGCTCACCATATCCACCGCGCCGCCCACGCATCCGCCCTGGATGGCCGCCAGCACCGGCATGCGCGCGCGGTCGAGCACGTTGAAACTCTCCTGGATGTCCAAAACCGCGCGCCGCAGGTTCGCGCGCACCCGCCCCCGTTCATGCCCGTCGCGCGCGGCCGATGTGCCCACCGATGTGCCGCCGGTGAAAACCGAAAGGTCCATGCCGGCGGAGAAATGCTTGCCGGTGGAGGAAATCACGATCACGCGCGCCCGGGCGTTGTCGTCAATGTCGCGCACGATCTCCGGCAGCTCGCGCCAGAACTCGGGCACCATCGTGTTCATGTCGTCGCCGCGCTTCAGCCGGATGTGGGCGATTTTGTTTTCGGTCTCGACGTCGAAGCAGCGATAGGTCATCGGTTCTTCCGTTCAGATTGCAAAGGCTGCGGCGGGCCGCCACGCGCCGAAGCGGCCGGCGCGGATCAGATTGCCCTGCTTGTTCGTTATAAGGTCGTATTTCAGCCCGTCCGGCGCGGTCAGGACAAGCGAGCGCAGGACCGGCTCTTCGCCATGATACACAAGCTCGGCCTGCACGGTTCCTTCCGCCTTCGTGCCTTTGACCGTGAAGTGATAGCTCGCGGTATGGCCCGTCTCCGTCGAATAGCTGTAGCTGTAGCCGGGAAATCCCGAAAGCGCGATGCCGTCGCCCAGAATCTGGCGCGCGGTCGCGCTTGACTGAACGCTCGCCATCGCAACCTGATACCCGCGGTCGCTCTTGTAGGCGAAGAAGGCGTAATAGCCCGCATATCCGGCCAGTGCGATCACGATGACGCCCACCGCGATGATCGGCGTCAGGCAGCCCCACAGAAATCCGCGACTCCAACCCGCTTTCTTCGGCGTATCGCTCATCGGTGGCCCTCCGGCATCCCGGAAACACTCTAGCAGATCGCCGCCCCGGCCGGGAGAACGCGCCATTGCGGCTGGCACATTTTCGCGTTTCACTCCGCGCCGAAAGACATTTCCGGAGGCCGCCATGCCCATCAATTACGACGAGATCATGCAGCTGAAATCGGAGGGGCAGTCCTTTTCCTACGGTGACCGGGAAACCATGCTCTATGCGCTGGGCATCGGGTTCGGCCGCGATCCGATGAACGAAGCCGAGCTTCCCTTTGTCTATGAGAACGGTCTCAAGGCCGTTCCCACCATGTCCACCGTCATCGCCTGGGCCACGCGCACGCTCGGCCGCTCCGGCATCAACTACCTGATGGTCGTGCATGGCGAGCAGCGGCTCACCATGCACAAGCCCTTGCCGCCCGCGGCGGAAATCGTGGCCGACGAACGCGTGATCGGCGCCTTCGACAAGGGCAAGGAGAAGGGCGCGATCATTCTGACCGAAAAGGTGATCCGCGAGAAAAAATCCGGCGAGAAAATCTGCACCATGGTCAACACCACCTTCGCGCGCGGCGATGGCGGCTTCGGCGGCCCGAAGGATGGGGCGCCCGAGCCGCATCCCGTTCCGTCGCGCGCGCCAGACCTCGTGCACGATTGCGACACGCGCCCCGATCAGGCGTTTATCTATGCGCTGTCCGGCGACCGCAATCCGCTCCACCGCGACCCCAAGGTGGCGAAGATGGCGGGCTTCCCGCGCCCCATTCTGCACGGCCTCTGCACCTATGGCACGGCGTGCCGCGCCATCATTTCCACGATCTGCAAATACGATCCGGCAAAGATCGCGGGCTTCGATGTGCGCTTTTCGGCGCCGGTGTTTCCGGGCGAAACCATTTCCACCGAAATGTGGGTGGACGGTCCGGTTGTTTCCTACCGCTCGAAAGCGAAGGAGCGCGATGTCGTCGTCCTCAACAACGGCAAGTGTGTCCTGCGTGAATGATACGCTTCCTTCGCGGCTTGCCGCGGTGCGTGCGCTGATCGGGCAGGGCAGGGCCGAAAGCGCCGTGGCGATCGCGCGCGAGACCTCACATCTTTATCCGGGCATTGCGGCGGTTGCGCTTGCGCTGGGCGAAGCGCTGCTGGCGGCCGGGCATCTGCCCACCGCAATTGCGGAATTCCAGCGCGCGCTCAGGCTCGATCCCGATCTGGCGGACGCGCGTTACGGCGTCGGCTGCGCATGGCTCGAAGCGGGGGAACCCGACCGGGCGCTCGATGCCTTCGCGCACATCGACGCGGCGCGCGCGCCTGCGGGATTGCCGGAAAAGATTTCCGCTGCCGAGGCGATGAAGAAGGCCAAACGGTCCGATCCGAACTATGTGCGCCACCTCTTTGATCAATTCTCGGCCGATTACGATGCGCGCATGCTGGGCCAGCTCGGCTACAGCGCGCCCCGCATCCTGCGCCATCTGGCGGCGCTGGTGCTGCCGCGGCAGCGCGATCTTGCCGTTCTGGATCTCGGTTGCGGCACGGGTCTTTCGGGCGCGGCGTTCCGGAGCATGGCATCGCGGCTGGATGGCATCGACCTCAGCCCGCGCATGATTGAAAAGGCGCAGAACCGCGGCATCTACGATTCCCTCGCGCAGGCCGATATCGAAACGGCGCTGGCCGGCGGGTCGGGCGAATACGATCTGGTGCTGGCCGCCGATACGCTTGTCTATCTGGGCGATCTCGGCCCGGCCTTTGCCGGCGTCGCGCGCAGCCTGAAGCCCGGCGGCCATTTCCTGTTCACGGTGGAAAAGAAGAAGGGCGAGGGGTTCGAACTCGGGCCCAGGCGGCGCTGGCGGCATTCGCAAGCGTATTTGCGCGGGCTTGCCGCCGATAACGGCATGGATATATGCGGATTGCTGGATTGCGTTCCGCGCACCGAAGCGGGGGAACCGGTCCCGGGCCTTGCGGCCGCGCTTGCGCGCACGGGCCGGATTGCAAATTAGGCAGGCCGATTCGGGTTTGCCGGCGCGTAGGATGTGTGCGGCCTCATGAGGGAGCACAACATGGCGGGCGCCATTGGCATTCTCGTATTCGACGGCGCGGAGGAGCTGGATTTTGTCGGCCCCTGGGAAGTTTTCACCATGGCCAACGAGCTTCGCAAGCGCGCGGGAAAGGCGCCGCCGCACGAAGTAATGCTGGTGGCCGAGCGCGATGCGGCGGTGCGCTGTGCCAAAGGCATGCGCGTGCTGCCGGATGTGACCACGGCCAAATGTCCGCCGCTCGATGTTCTGCTGGTCCCGGGCGGGCAGGGCACCCGGCGCGAAGTCGAAAACCGGCCGCTGCTTGAATGGATCTCCCGAACGTCTGCCGGCTGCCAATGGGTCACAAGCGTGTGTACAGGCGCCTTGCTGCTGACGGCCGCGGGGCCTGCGCGCGGGCGGCGGGTCACCACGCACTGGAACTTTGTCGAAACATTAAGGGGCCGCAAGGAAGCCGCCGAAGTTCTGGAAAACATCCGTTATGTGCGCGATGGAAATGTGGTTACCGCGGCAGGCGTTTCCGCGGGGATCGATATGGCGCTCTGGCTTGTGGGCCAGTTGCACGATCCCGCGTTCGCCCGCGCCGTGCAGCGCGGCATGGAGTATGATCCCGCTCCACCCTATTTTGCGGAAGTGTAGCGTCTGCGCCTCTTATCATGGGCGGGGCGCTATGCTTCTATCGCCGCGGACAGACGTTGGGAGAGGGTCGGGTATGTTGGGAAGAATGATTGCCGCCGCCGCGTTCCTGCTTGCGGCAACGCCGGCGCTGGCCGACAGCAGCCGTTGCGTCGAGCCGATTCCGCCGGCAAGCATCAACGGCAATACGGCGACCGAGCAGCAGATGAAAGACGCCATTGCCGATTTCAAGACGTTTCAGCAGGCGTCCGATGATTACCAGAGCTGCCTCCTGGCCGATCTGAAGGCGCAACAGCTCGCGGCCGCCAAGGCCAAGGATCCCAAGCCGCTGGATCCTTCCGTTGCGGCTGGCGTGGATGCCAGGATCGACGCCAATCAGAAGCTGAAGGAAAGACTCGGCGCGGAACTGAATGCGGCGATCATCGCCTACAAATCAAAACATCCCGGCCAGTAACGGCATCTTGCGAATCGCGTAACATGCCGCCATGGCGATCGTCGAAGCCAGGCGGAAAGAACGGCGTGCGCGCGAACAGAAGCTTTCGCGCGCCGCCATTCTGGAATCCGCCCGGCGCGTCGCCGTTCGCGATGGCGCGCGGGAGCTTTCGCTGCGCGCGGTTGCCGCGGAAGCCGGCTTCGCGCCGGCCGCGCTCTACGGCTATTTCCGCAACAAGGATGAATTGCTGCTGGCGCTGGCAGCCGACGATCTGGCTGCGCTGGTTCGCGCCGCGCGCGGCCATGCGGCCCCGTTCCCGGACGCGCTGGCGGCGATGCTCGAGGCGCTGTCCGGCAGCGAAAGCCTGGCCGCCGCGGTGGCGGCGCTCACTTCCGGCGATGCCGGCGGCGAGGCCGAGCGCGTTTTCAACGGCCGGCTGATCGCCGCGCTCAAACACATTTCCGATTCCGCCGGGCTCAATGCCGCAACGCGCGAGGGCCAGCTCGATGCCGTGCTGGTCGCGGCAGCCCTGTCCGGCCTTGCGGTTCTGGCCCGCGCGGGCCGGCTCGCCGCGCTCGGCCTGCCGGAACGGGAGCTGCTCGGCCGCCTGGCGGCGCGGCTTTCCCCTTAGGCAGCCTTTGCGCTTGCATCATTTTCCGGGAATCATCGGGCAAACGCCATCTTGGAAACGCCCGTGCATCCCTCCCATCACGCCAATACTGCGCCCGGAAAGCCGGCCGTCATCATGGCCGGCAGCGGCGAACTGCTCACCTATCGCGAACTCGACGAACGCTCGAACCAGGCCGCGCAGCTTTTTCGCGCCTGTGGTCTTGGCCGGGGCGATGTCGTTGCGATCTTCATGGACAACAACATCCGCTATTTCGAAATCTGCTGGGGCGCGCAGCGCGCCGGCCTTTACTACACCTGCATCTCCTCGCGGCTGACGGCGGGCGAAGTCGAATACATTCTCAGGGATTGCGGCGCGAAGCTGTTCATCGCCTCTCACGCCTTGGCAAACGTGGCGCGCGAAATTCCCGGCGCGCTGCCGCGGCTGAAATGCCTTTCCGTCGGCGGCGAAATCGCAGGCTTCGGCTCATATGAAGCAGAAGCCGGCAAAATGCCGGCCGTGCCCATCGCAGATCAGTCGGCCGGCGCCGACATGCTTTATTCTTCGGGAACGACCGGGCGGCCCAAGGGCGTGCGGCATGAGCTCGACGGCGCGCCGATCGATTCGCCCAATCCGCTCACGGCGCTAGTGGCGATGCTGTTCGGATTCAACGGCGATACGGTCTATCTTTCGCCCGCGCCGTTCTATCACGCCGCGCCGCTGCGCTATTGCATGACGGTGCATCGCCTTGGCGGCACGGTGGTGGCGATGGAGCATTTCGATCCGGAGCTCGCGCTCAAATATATTGAGCAGTACAAGGCCAACGCCAGCCAATGGGTGCCCACCATGTTCGTGCGCATGCTGAAGCTGCCCGATGCGGTGCGCGCGCGTTACGATGTTTCGTCCATGAAGGCCGCCATTCACGCGGCGGCGCCGTGCCCGGTCGAAGTCAAGCGCAGGATGATCGAGTGGTGGGGGCCCGTGATCCACGAATATTACGCGGGAACCGAAGGCAACGGCTTCTGCTATGCGAACAGCGCCGATTGGCTGAAGCATCCCGGAACCGTCGGAAAATCGCTACTCGGCGAAATCCATATCTGCGGCGAAAACGGCGAGGAACTGCCGGTGGGCGAGGAAGGCGTCATCTATTTCGCCGGCGCGACCACGTTCCACTATCACAACGACCCGAAGAAGACCGCCGAGTCGCGCCATCCCGCGCATCCGGATTGGTCCACGCTGGGCGATGTGGGCCGGCTCGATGCCGATGGCTTTCTTTATCTCACCGACCGCAAGGCGTTCATGATCATCTCCGGCGGCGTGAATATCTATCCGCAGGAGGCCGAGAACGTCCTCATCGCCCATCCCAAGGTGGCCGACGTGGCGGTGATCGGCGTGCCCAACGAGGAATTCGGCGAGGAAGTGAAGGCCGTGGTGCAGCCGGCCGACTGGCGTGACGCAACGCCGGCGCTGGCCGAAGAGCTCATCGCGTTTGCCCGCGCGCGGCTTTCGCCCATCAAATGCCCCCGTTCGGTGGATTTCGAGCGCGAACTGCCGCGCCATCCCACCGGCAAGCTTTACAAGCGCCTGATCCGCGACCGTTACTGGGGCAAACGGAATTCACGCATCGTCTAGAAAGAAGGGGCCATGAAAACCGTCAGCTACGAAGACCTGCCGCAACTGGCAGGGCAGGAGGTCGGCGTATCCGATTGGATCGTGATCGACCAGGACCGCATCAACAAATTCGCCGACGCCACAAACGACCACCAATGGATTCATGTGGATGTCGAGCGCGCCAAGACGGGCATGCCCGGCGGAAAGACCATCGCGCACGGCTATCTGACGCTTTCGCTCATTCCCTTTTTCGGGCAGCAGATCCTGCGCGTGACCGGCATTTCGCGCGGCATCAACTACGGCTCCAACAAGGTGCGTTTCACCAGCATGGTGCCCGTGGGCAGCCGGCTTCGCGCCCGCCAGAAGGTGCTTGCGGTGGAACCGCGCGGCGGCGGGCTTCAGGTGACGAGCGAGTTCGCCATCGAAGTCGAAGGCCAGCCGCGGCCGGCCTGCGTGGCCGAAACCATCGGACTTCTGTTCAAATAGGGAATGGCTGGGGCGGGAGGATTCGAACCTCCGAATGCCGGAATCAAAATCCGGTGCCTTACCGCTTGGCGACGCCCCAATTTGCCGGGCGGCGGACCATACTGGCCGCCCCCCGGGGTTTCAACCGGCCCGGCTTTGCGGCGCGCGCGGCTTTGCTTGAAATTTGCCGTAAACGACTCTTTGCAAATGCCATGATGAATCACGCCCGCATCTGTGCGATAGTTGCGATGGCCTTTTCGGGGTGGAGACGGAGCCATGGCCGCGCAGCATGTACCACACGCATCGCCATGGTTTGGCGCTGACGAAGACAGCTTTCACTTCGGCGGAAACGGCGCCGCGCAATCGGGCTTTCTTCCCGCGGCGCGCCTGCACGCCCTGAACGGCGGAACAACGCTCTCCACGCCGACGATGGCGGACGAAATCACCTACATTTCGGCCATCACGGGTGCGGGCAAGATCGCAAATCCCAGTTTCGCGGCGTGGAACGAGCCCTCGTTTCCCGCCACGTACACGAACTCGACCCTGGCCGCGAAATGGGGTTCTGCCACGCCGGGCACCTCGGGCGGCACGATAAAATACTTCTTTGACGCGGCCTCCTCCTGGACCGCCACGGAAAAGGCCGTGTTCACGGACTGCCTGAAACTGTGGTCGGATTTTGCCAACATCAAATTCGCCCTGGCCTCAAGCAAGGGCGCCGCAGATCTCCTCATCACGCGCGGCCACAGCGGGGCATTCGATCAATCGAGCTTCACCTCGAGCAACCCCAACGCGGGAAAGGCAGGCGGTTCGGTTCTGTGGACGACCACCGGCTCGACGCTCTCGATTGACACCAGCGTCCCGGGCTTCGGGCCGATCACCAAGGATTTCACGAAGGACGGCGGTTATCCCTGGACGACCATCCTGCATGAGCTTGGCCATGCGATCGGGCTTGGTCATGGCGGGCCTTATGACGAAGGATCGAGCGTTGACCCGCTCCAGGCGCAATACAGCCCCTATGACTCCCGGCTCTGGACGCTGATGTCGTACATCGACCCTTCCGATTCGGGTGCGAAATTCTTTTCAAGCTATCCCGTGAAGGGAACGGACTGGGGAACGGTGACGCAGGGCGCGCAGATCTGGAACAACAATCCCACCACGCCGATGATGCTCGATATCCTCGCGGCGCAGGCGCTTTACGGCAAGCCCGCGGCCACCGTCTTCAACGGCGGGGACATCTTCGGCTTCCACACGAATCTGCCCTCGAATGTTCCGTTCTACGATTTCACCCTGAACGTGAACCCGGTCGTGACCATCTGGGATTCGGGCACGGGCAATACGCTCGACCTTTCGGGCTTTGCAGCCGCCTCCAGGATCAATCTGAACGCGGGCACCTTTTCCAGCTGCAACGGACAGAAAAACAACATCTGCATCGCGACGGGCACGAAGATCGACAGCTTCGTGGGCGGCAAGGGGAACGACACGGTCACGGCCAACAAGGACGGCGACCATATCACGGGCGGGCTCGGCGCCGACAAATTGACGGCGGGTGCGGGTCACGATGTTCTCGTTTACGCCGCGGCCGGCCAGTCGACCAGTTCGCATTTCGATATTGTCTCGAAATTCAACGCCACGGTTGACACATTCGACCTGTGGTTTTCGGTTTCCGGCGCGCTGCACACCTATTCGTCCGGAAGCCTCTCGAAGGCGACGTTCGACAGCGATCTGGCGTCCGACCTTTCCGGCAAGCTTGGCGCCCACCATTTCGACCTGTTCACGCCATCGGCCGGCGACTATGCGGGCAAGACGTTTCTGGTGGTGGATGCAAACGGAACGCCCGGCTATCAGGCCGGCGCCGATCTTGTGATCGAGCTTGCCGCCGGAACCAGTCTCTCAAGCCTGGCGTCCGGCAATTTCACCTGACGGGCAAACCGATATTCGCCGGAACGGCGGCCCGCTGAACCGCCGTCAGCAGCAAACTGACAGGAGCCAAAATGGCGTCGCCAACGAGCAATTCGGTCCCATACACCATCATATCCATGGCGGGGCTTTCGCAGCAGGTCCAGGCTCTGCTTTCCGGCATGAAATGGGGGGGCGGCCTCGGCTCGGGCGTGGCGCTCACGTACAGCTTCCCCACGAGCGCCGCACATTCTTATTGGGCGACGTCCTACAGCGGCGACAACGAATACACGAACATGAGCGTCCTGGATGCGGTGGAACGGAGCGCCTGTCAGCAGGCCCTCACGGTCTGGGCCAACTCGGCGAACATCACGTTCTCGAAGCTTTCAGACAACAGCACGACCTGCGGCGAAATCCGCTTTGCCATCTCCGATCTCGGCAACAGCGGCTTCTATGCGCACGCCTATTACCCGGGGAGCTCGCCCGACGCGGGCGATGTCTGGTTCAGCAGCCAGTGGAATTCCGACGCCATGAGCAGCGTGGCGCCCGGCACCTATGCATTCACGACCATCCTGCATGAACTTGGGCACGCGCTGGGCCTGAAGCATCCGTTCGAAAAACCCGTCACGCTGGATGCGGCGCATGACAGCTTCTTCTATACGATCATGAGCTATGACGTGAAGGAGAACACGCCCGTATCGTCGGTATCGGCCGATTTCTACCCGACCACGCCGCAGTATTACGACCTTTTGGCGATGGAAACGCTTTACGGCCAGTCGCCCAGCGCCAATCCCGGGAACACGAAATATGTTTTCTACGGCACGCAGCATTACTGGCAGACCATCAACGACGTATCGGGCCACGATACGATTTTCTACAAATCGTCCACGGGTGGCCGCATCGACCTGTCCAACGCGACATTCAGCCAGCTCGGACTGCCCATACATTTCAGCGATGGCGCCGTCAGCTACGACACGGTCGCGCTTGGCCCGTTCACCGCGATCGAAAATGCGACGGGCGGCAGCGGGTCCGATACGATCTTCGGCAGCGACGCGCACAATGTGCTGAATGGCGGCGGAGGAAGCGACTTTATCGAAGGCGGGAAGGGCGCCGACCGGATCAACGGCGGCACCGGCCGCGACAGCTTCGTTTATGCAGGCGCGGGTGACTCGACCGGCACGAAGTTCGACACGGTTGTCGCTTTCGATGCCAGCCAGGATGTGTTCGACGTCTGGAAAGCAATCAGTGCCATCGATCAGCGGCTGCACACCGGAAGCCTGTCGCTGGCCAGCTTCGGTCATGACCTTTCGCACGTTCTCACTGCGTCCCGGCTCGGCGCCCATTCGGCCGTGCTTTACACGGCCGCTCATGGCGACCAGGCCGGCAAATTGTTCCTCATCGTGAATCCGACGGGCACAGCCGGCTATCAGGTCGGCCAAGATGCCGTCATACTGCTCGACAATGCCGCAAACCTCAGCCATTTGAGCGTGCACGATTTCATCTGAACCGGGCCAGTTGCGGGGCGATGGCCGCGCCGTTATAAGGCCCGCCGGCATTCGGAGAGTAGCTCAGCCTGGTAGAGCACCACGTTCGGGACGTGGGGGCCGGAGGTTCGAATCCTCTCTCTCCGACCACCGCCGGAACGCCCGTCCTGCCTTGCGCGTTCGCCATCCGGGGGAATAGGCGCCGTGAAAACCACCATCCTGATCGTGGAGGATGTCGTGCTGGTCCGTGTGGCGACCGCCGCCATGCTGGAACAGCTTGGCTATCCGGTGGCCGAGGCGGGCGATGGCCATCGCGCGCTGGCCGCGCTCGCGAAAAACCCTGCGATCGGCGTCATGGTGGCGGATCTGGGGCTTCCGGGAATGCCGGGCCGCGAGCTGATCGAAAAGGCCCGTGCGCTGAGGCCTTCGTTGCGCATCGTGGTCGCCAGCGGCTATTCGCGCGCATCGGGCAGCGGCGATCCGGTCTTCCGGGATGTCCAATATCTTCCCAAGCCCTTCGACATCGCCGAACTGGAACGCGCCGTAAGGGGCTAGCCGGAAATCAGCGCGCAGAATTTTTCCAGATCGATATTGCCGCCCGACACGATGCAGACGATGGGGCCGTCGCCGGCCTTGCCGGTCAGCGCCGCGGCCAGCGGCAGGGCGCCCGCGCCTTCGGCAATCACGCGCGCCTTTTCCGCCATCAGCCGCATGGCGCGCTTTGTTTCCTCCAGCGTCACCACGATATAGCCGTCCACCAGCGGCTTCATCCGTTCCCACATGCGCGGGAACACGCTCTTGCCGCCGGCGCCGTCCACGAAGGACTGTTTCCACGGCGCGAAGGTCTGCGGCGATCCCATCTTGTGCGAAAGCGCCGCGGGCGCGGCCGTTTCCGGCTCCGCGCCATACACTTTCACCTGCGGCTTGAGCGCCTTGATGGAACTGCCCAGCCCCGTCACCAGCCCGCCGCCGCCGATGCCGCCGATCACCGCTTTCACCTCCGGCGCATCTTCCAGAATCTCAAGGCCCATGGTGGCGTTTCCGGCGATGAAATTGTGATCGTCGAACGGATGCACGAAGGTGCCGTCCATGCCCGGATATTTCCGCTCGTCCATCGCCTGCCAGGCCACGTCGAACGGCACCGGGATGAGCTTCGCCCCGAGCGCCTTCATCCGTTCCTTCTTCGATTCGGGCGCTGTGTCGATCACCACCACATGGCAGGGAACGCCCGCCGCCCGCGCCGCATAGGCCACGCCCTGGCCGGCGTTACCGGCGCTGATCGTCCACACGCCCTTGCTGCGTTCGGCATCGGAAAGCATCGCAACCGCGTTGGCCGCGCCGCGCAGCTTGTAGGCGTTGATCGGCTGCAGGTTTTCAAGCTTCAGGCGGATGTCGGGAAAGCCCTTGCCCAGCTCCAGCTTCACAAGCGGCGTGCGCACGATCGTGCCGGCGATGCGCTTTTGCGCGTCGCGGATTTCGTCCAGCGTGATGGGGCGAACCGGTTCGACGCTCATGGCAGTTCCGCTTGTTCCGGTATCGCATCCGCACGTCCGGCCTGCGATAGAATGAAGGGCATGGGAGATCATCTTATGCGCAAAACCACGGCCCCCGCAAAGCCTCTGGCCCGTTCGCGCGCGCAGGCCCGCGGCGCCTGCTTGTGCGGGGCGGTCGAAATCGAGATCGACATGCCCGCCTTCTGGGCCTGGCACGATCATTCCCGCAGCACCCAGCGCGCGCAGGGCTGCGCCTATGCCACCTATATCGGCTGCTGGAAAAGTCGCGTGCGCGTCGTGAAGGGCGCAAGGCGGATTGCGCGTTTCGAAGTGCCCGGCACGCGCGCCATCCGCAGCTTCTGCGCGCGCTGCGGCACCCCGCTGTTTTATGAGCGCGCCCGCGCCCGCGCCATGATCAACATTCCGCGCGCGCTGTTCGATGGGCGCACCGGCCGCGAACCGCTCTATCACATCGCGATCGAAGAGACGCCGGAATGGGCCTGGCGCAACGAAAGGCTGGTGCCGCTCAAGGGTTATCCCGGCGTGATGTGGACGCGCGGCAGGCGCAAGGCGCGCGCCATCGCCGATCCTTTTGGCGATTGATCCGGCCCGTCACGCCTGCGCGCCGGATTGCAGCCGCGCCGCAACCGTTGCGGCCATTTCCGCCGGCGCCTCGTCGGGGATCGGAAAGACGGAACTCACGTTGATCTCGCACAGAACGTATGTGTCCGCGCCGGCCGCATCCTTCGGTCCGTAGAGAAAATCGGCATCCCAGATGACCGGCAGATCGCCGCGCGAAAGCCCAACGGTCTCCATCATCTGCGGCACCCACTCTTGCTCCATCTTCGCGCGAAGCGCCGCAAACTGCGGGGCGGATGCGGCATGCATGATGCGCGGCCCGGGCTGGGCCTGCGGCGAGTCGGGGCCTTCCGGCGGCGGCGGGATCAGCGCCTTGATCAGCTGCTGCCCGAAACCCGCCACGCGGCCGGCGCTGAGATAGCAGCGGATCATGCCCTCGGGCAGGCGCGGCTGAAACGGCTGATCGACGATCAGTCCGCCATCGGCGAAATAATCCGCACACCGCCCCAGGAAGACATCGAGCCGCAGCTCTTCGGGCATGCTTCCACGCCGCCCTTCCAGCACGCGCACGCGGCCGCCCGAAAGCGGCTCCACTTTCCAGACGCCCTGTCCGCCGTTGCCGCGGTTCTGCTTCAGCACGCGCGCGGTCCCTTGCGCCAGCAGCGCGGGAAATTCCGCGCGCAATGCCTCCATCGTGCGGTAGATCCGCGTGTCTGCACCCCAGCCGAGATGCCGCGTCCGGTAAAGGATTTCCTTGGTGCCCATTTTCAGGATCGTGTCGGGATGGGCGCTCACGCAAACGCCGTGCGCGGCGGCCTCGCGCAACAGGGGATCGAGTGCGGTGCGCGTCCGGCCGTCCGAAAGCGGATCGACCCACACAAGCGCCGCATCGCATTCCAGAAGCGCCTGGCGCACGTCTTCGATGAATTCTTCCGCGAAGATCACGGGCCTTGGCGAAAGCCCATTGGCCGAAAGCGCGGCGAAAATCCTGTGAAGCCGGTTGTTGCTTGCGGTTGCCGTTTCGCGCAGCGCCCGGTCGCCGCGCCAAAGAACGGCCACGGCCCCGGAATTGTGCGTTTTTCTGGCTGAAGCGCCCATAGGTTCCTCCCTGCGCCATGCGGCGCGTGAGCAGAACTTGGACGTCCATCGTCTGAAGGGGAGCCTGCATCCCCGGCCGAAAGGCTATCGCGAAACGAACCCGGCGATCAAGCGGGCCGATTCACATCGCGTTTCTTTTCGCAATCTCGCCCAGCCACCAGGCGGAAGGCTTGGGCTTCCCGGACGCTATCTAGTTAATCCACCAAACGCAGCGGGACAAAAGCGAATCTTTTTCCAGGCAGGCCGCGCGCAGCACTCGTTTTGCGTGAGACCCGATTTCGGGTCTCACGCAAAACGAACCTGTTGCGGTTGGCGCGCGATTTCCTATCGGCTAAATT